>NZ_JACHLC010000001.1:709522-1419045 GCF_014207845.1 Chryseobacterium shigense | reverse complement strand
GGAGGTCTGAGAAGGCTAAGGAACAGAATCTCCCCACTTATTTTATCGCGAGCAATAAAGAACTGATGTCTGTAGCCAAGTATAAACCTGCTAAAAAAGAAGAACTGCTTGATATCAAAGGTTTCGGAAAACATAAGATTGAAAACTATGGTGAAGAGATCTTAGAAATTCTTGAAAGCGTCTGATTTTTTCGGATTCAGTAATGATAATGCATCAAAAGAACTGGGGAAGATTTCTTCCTCAGTTTTATCGTTCGGAAAAGTCCTTTCAATTCCTTATTTTTGCAGTCATCAAAATGATATACAGCAAATGAAGCCAAGTTTAGCAAAAGGAACAAGAGATTTTACAGCACAGGAAGTTTCAAGGAGGAAATATATTATCAATATTTTACAGAAAAATTTTGAATTATTTGGTTTTCAGCCATTGGAAACACCGAGTTTTGAAAATCTGTCTACATTAACGGGAAAATATGGAGAGGAAGGTGACCGGCTGATCTTTAAAATTTTAAATTCAGGTGAGTACGCTTCAAAAGTAAATCAGGAAGATTGGGATCATAAAAATCATCAGAAGCTTATCCCTCAGATTTCAGATAAAGCACTCCGTTACGATCTTACCGTACCTTTTGCAAGATTTGTAGCAATGAATCATGGTAAACTGACATTTCCTTACAAACGTTATCAGATCCAGCCGGTATGGAGAGCTGACCGTCCGCAAAAAGGGAGATTCAGAGAATTTTATCAGTGCGATGCAGATGTAGTAGGAAGCGAGAGTTTGCTTCAGGAAGTAGATTTAGTGCAGCTATACCTTAAATCATTCTCCGATCTGAGAATCCCTGTTACTATTCACATGAATAACAGAAAGATTCTTTCCGGTTTAGCAGAATATGCCGGGATTACGGATAAACTGATAGAATTTACCGTAGCTCTTGATAAACTTGACAAAATTGGAAAAGAAGGAGTTGTTAAAGAATTACTGGAGAGAGAAATCTCTCAGGAGTCTATAGATAAATTAGAGTTCTTGTTTAATCAGTCGGACGATGCACTGGAAAATCTTCTTCAGCTGAAAGAAAAATTTGCAGACAGTGAAATTGGCCTTAAAGGAGTGGAGGAATTAGAATTTGTCCTCACACAATCCCTGAACCTGGGAGTGGATATGCAGAATCTTGTATTCAATATTACATTGGCCAGAGGTTTGGATTATTATACAGGAGCTATTTTTGAAGTAAAAGCGGATGAAGTGGCAATGGGCTCCATCGGTGGTGGTGGAAGGTATGATAACCTGACAGAAGTCTTCGGAGTTAAGAATATTCCGGGAATCGGGATTTCATTTGGTTTGGACAGGGTTTACCTGGTGATGGAAGAACTTGATCTTTTCCCTGAAGAAGCATCAACAAAAGTAGAATACCTGTTTGCTAATTTCGGAGGCGAAGAAACTGTAGAAGCTTTAAGATTGATCATGCAGTTAAGAGAAAAAGGAATTTCTGCAGAACTGTATCCGGAAAATGCAAAACTGAACAAACAGTTTACATACGCTGAAAAGAAAGGTATTAAAAACCTTGTTTTCTTAGGCGAAGAAGAAATTAAAAATGGAACGGTTACTTTTAAAGATCTTGAAGCCGGAGAGCAGAAAACAGTTTCTTTGGAAGAATTTTTAGGATAACAACTAAAAAAATATAAAGTAAAAAGCATTATCTGTGAGGTAATGCTTTTTGTATTTTGGAAAAAAATTAAATTTGTAACACCTACCATTTATAAAAACGAATAATGAGCGAAAAATCAAGACTTGACGAAATAAAAGACGAACTGGAAGCATTAGATATCAATCCTACCATTTTTGCAAGAAAAGAAATCCGGGCATTACCGGAAGTGCTTTCTGAAAATGAAAGAATTGTATACCTGGTTGAAGGACGAAATAAACTTACCAATCATCATATCATTTTGGTAGCCACCGAAAGAAGATTGATTTTTGTGGACAAAGAATTCATGTATGGATTAAAAGTAGAAGATTTTTCTTACGATAAAGTAAGTTCCATACAATATGAAAAGTCTCTGATGCTGGCTTCAATAGATATTCATATTTCAGATAATATTCTCGAGATCGACAATGTTGGAAAATATTATGCAGAATTATTCTGTGAAAAAGTAAGAGATTTTATGGCTCAGCCCAAAGAGAATTTTCAGATCAAATCAGAGCCTACTGTTTTAGATAAGTTAGAACAATTGGGAAGATTAAAAGAAAGTGGAATTCTATCCGAAGAAGAATTTACAGAACAGAAAAGGAGATTGCTGGATGAGCCTTCATAAATATAAATAGAGAACCATGGAAAGCAAAATATCTCATAGTATTGTAGAAAAATGGCTAAAAGCATGGTCTCTGTCAAGGAAGCTTCCTCTTCCTGCACAATATAAATCCGGCTTTAGAGTAGAAGTAGGAGAAGAAAATCAGAAGGTAAGGTATGTTTTTCCTGAGTTGAATAATGATTTTCTTGATCTCTCAAAACTCATCAATGAGCCCTGGATCTATCTTAAGGTATGTGCCTCCCCTGATGAGGTAAAAAATTCAGTGCCTGAAAGATGGGAAATACAACCGCCTGGTTATATGATGTATTGTTTGGGTCCAATGAAAAACCGCGGTCAGGCTTTGTGTGAAGATTATCATTTAGAATATGAAAAATATAATTCAACCACAGTAGTTAAAATTATTGCTGAAAATGGAGAATTGGCTTCTACTGGCCGTATTGTTATGGTAGATGATCTGGCTGTTTATGACAGGATAATCACAGAAGAAAAACACCGGAGAAAAGGCCTTGCTGTTTTTTTGATGCTGGAACTTGAGAAAATTGCCTTGTCAAATGATATTTGCAATAATTTTTTAGTGGCAACAGAAGACGGAAAAATGCTTTATGAATCTCTCGGATGGAAGCTTTACAGCCCGTATATATCTATTGTTATTCCTGCTAACTAAGTTAATTCTGAAGAAATAGGGATTAAATACTTAATCTTTATACCTCCCCGGAGCAGGATTTAAAAACATTCATTAATTTTGCCGGAAACAAAAATACCATGGAAAATTACTTAACAATCAATAAAAACTCCTGGAATGCTAAAGTAGACCCGCATCTTAATTCGGATTTCTATTTTGTGGATGAATTCTTAAAAGGAAGAAGTTCGCTCAATTCAATAGAGCTGGAGCTTCTGGGAGATATAAAAGGTAAAAACATCCTGCATCTGCAATGTCATTTTGGACAGGATTCTATTTCCCTGTCAAGGATGGGAGCTCAGGTTACTGGTGTAGATCTCTCTGATAAAGCTATTGAAGCCGGAAAAGATCTTGCGCAAAAATGTGGGACAGACACAAAATTCATATGTACGGATGTATATAGTCTTCCGGATATTCTCGATCAAAAATTCGACATTGTTTATACCAGTTATGGCGTTATAGGCTGGCTTCCTGATCTTGATAAATGGGCTGGATTAATCAATAATTTTCTGAAACCGGGCGGGCAGCTGGTAATGGCAGAATTCCATCCCGCAGTCTGGATGTTTGATGATGATTTTACAAAAGTAGCCTATAATTATTTTAACGAAAAGCCAATTGTAGAAACTTATGAAGGGACTTATGCTGATAAATCGGCAGATATCGTTCAGGAATATGTGATGTGGAACCATTCCTTGGCCGAAGTTCTGCAAAACCTGATAAAGCATGATATAGAACTGGAGATCTTCCAGGAGTTTGACTGGTCACCATATCCATGCTTCAACCATGTAGAAGAATTTGAAAAAGGCAAATGGAGAATTTCAAAATTCGGAAATAAATTACCTTTGGTATATGCCTTGAAAGGGCAGAAAAAGTAGAGTAGATTTCAGCCAAAGTATAACATAAAAAAGTCATCATAACCCTGAGATTATGATGACTTTCTATATATGAATGTTAAAAAAACTAATTTGTTATTAGCTTAAAGAATCTTCAGCTTTTGTTTTAGCCTCATCTACTTTGTTCTGAACCTGAGATGCTACATCATTAGCTTTGCTCTTAAGATCATTTCCCCATTTGTTCAGATTGTCCTTAGCATTATTAATTTTATCCTTTACAGCCTGTTGCTCTTCAGGAGTAGAATTTTTATATTTCCAAAATGCCAAAGCACCGATACCTAGTAAGGCTAATAGCCCTTTTGTCTTATTTCCCATGATTTTTATTTTTTAATGATTTTTATATTAAAACTTGTTACTGGTAAATATGTAAAATACGTGCCAAAAAATTAAATGAAATAATAAAAAAATGTTAAAATTATTGAAACACCTGAAAATTTTTCCCATCAAAACTGGCGAAGACCATTGTAGGATAAGAATCCTGATGATAAACGTTCCCTTCCCTGTCAATGGCAATAGCTCCAGCAAAACCATCTATGGTCTTGAGCTCTTCAAATGTCTTGTTGAATGCCTGCTCAAGACTCATTCCGTCGGTAGTTCTCGTTACAATTTTTGCAGCTGTGGCATTGCTTACAATATCTTCTCCTACGCCTGTACAGCTCACGGCACAAACTGAATTGGCATAATTTCCTGCCACTGTTGCCGAATCTGAAATTCTTCCGGGGATTTCAAAGCCTTTTCCGCCAGTAGATGTAGCTACGGCCAGTTTTCCATCTTTATCAAGAGCTACACAGCCTACAGTTCCTTTACCTCCGTTATGAAGTTTTGCTTCATATTCACTTCTTCTCTGAGGAATTTCAGTGGAAAAATTCTCGAAACCGTGTTCGGATGCATACGTTTTGGCACCTTTTCCGCCAAGAACTCTGTCATCCTCTTTTATAAGCTCTTTTGCCACAAAAATCGGGTTCTTTACGTCCTGCAGATTGATAACACCGCTTAATTTCTGTGTTTCTCCGTCCATAATAGCTGCACTCATGCGGATCACACCGTCACTTTGTATTTGGGAACCGATACCTGCATTGTACAATGGATCATCTTCCAAAAGAGAAACAGCATAAGCTGCCGTATCAAAAGCTGAATGGGTTTGAAGGTATTCAAAAGCCTTTTGTACTATATGTTTTAAAGAATTTTGTTTCGCTGTCTTCACTTCGTGGCTTTGATCGCTTTCAGAGAAAAAACCACCGTGGATTATTATTTTCATAAGGTTGTATGGGGCAATTGTGAAAAATCAATTGTCAATTTTAAAGATAGGGATAAAATTATAGCTGGTGAAATTCATCATTCACTATTTACTTCTATTTATCCTGCGGTATCGGATTAAACTGAGAATTCTCTATTGTAAGCTTCTTTGTGGCAAGATCGTAATGATCATTCATAGACATTACGTGTACCGTAAGATTATCAATTGAAATAGGTTCCCCTAAGTTGATGTTCGTAAGGTTGGTATCTTTAATAAATCTTCCGTCTACCAGGATTACAAGGCCGGAACCTACAGCCGTCATGGTATCATTATGGATAAAAAGACCTGTGTCTTCACCCAGACCTATTCCCAGTGTTCTCGGATTATTGACTACAGCCTGGAAAAGACGTCCGATTCTGCCACGCTGTACGAAATGCGTATCAATAATCACATTATCTATCAACCCCAGTCCTTGTGTTGTTTTAATTTCACCTTTTAAAAGAGATTCAGAGCTGCTTCCCTGGTAGATCATATTCTCAGAAGCTGCGGCTGCACCTGCGGAAGTTCCTGAATAAATGAAATCCTGTTCCTGATACTTCAATAAAATGGTATCATGAAATCTTGTTCCTCCAAGAATAGAAGTAAGCCTAAGCTGATCTCCACCTGTGAACATCACGACATCTGCAGCACTGGCTCTCGCAACAATAGCATCCGAATTAGCTTCTTCACGGTTATGGATATCAAGGATATTTACATTTTTAGCACCAAGAAATTCAAAAGCTTTTTTGTATTCTGTGCCTACAATTTGTGGGATCTGAGAGGCTGTAGTTATAATTTCGATGACCGAATTTTCCTTAAGTTTTGATTCATTAATGATCTTTCTCAGGATTCCTCTTTCAAAAAAGTTAAGGTTTTTTTCAATATTCTGGTCGAAATCGGTTTCTGCAAAGCTTCCTTTGTTTACAGCTCCTCCGATAATAATTAATTTTCCAATAGGTTTCATCATAGTGTGCAAATTTAAAAAATAATTAACATTTGGCGAAATTCATGCCACATTTTAATGATTTTTAATGTTTTAGGATTGTTGATTTATTTGAATTTTTTTTTGAGAAATCTTTAAACGTGGTATAGTTTGGTTTAGGGTTTTACATTATCTTTGATTTTTAAAGGAGTTATTGTTAACTGATAAAAATGCAAACAGACTATGAAAATTGAGAAGATACAGGCGTTACGCGGCCCAAATATCTGGAGTATTAGGAGAAAGAAGCTGATACAGATGAGATTGGACCTTGAAGAAATGGAAAATTATCCTACAAACAAAATTGACGGTTTCAGGGAAAGAATTGAAAAGCTGATCCCATCTCTGTACACTCACAGATGTTCAGAAGGAGAAGAAGGAGGTTTTTTCCACAGAATAGAGACCGGGACGTGGATGGGGCACGTTATTGAACATATTGCACTGGAAATACAGACGTTGGCGGGTATGGATGTAGGCTTCGGAAGAACCCGCGAAACAAGATCACCGGGAGTATATAATGTGGTATTTAATTATATTGAAGAAAACGCAGGGATTTATGCAGCTGAACAGGCAGTAAATATAGCCCAGGCTTTAATCGACAATAAAGAATATGATATTAATGCCTGCATACATAAATTAAAGGAAATTAGAGAGCGTGTTCGTCTGGGCCCTTCTACGGGAAGTATTGTGGAAGAAGCTGTTTCCAGAAGAATTCCGTGGATCAGATTAGGAACAAACTCTTTGGTACAGCTTGGTTATGGAGTTAACCAACAGCGTTTTCAGGCTACCATCACCGGAAAAACAAGCTCTATTGCAGTAGATATTGCATGTAATAAAGAACTGACTAAAAAAATGCTTCATGATGCCGCTATTCCGGTTCCTGTTGGAGATCTGGTGGTGGATGAAGAAGATTTGAACAGTGTTATAAGAAAAATAGGGTATCCAATTGTTTTAAAACCACTGGACGGAAATCACGGAAAAGGCTCATCGATCAATGTAAACGATTGGGAAGCTGCAAAAATAGGCCTGGAACATGCTCAGAAATATTCAAGAAAAGTAATTGTAGAAAAGTACATTACAGGATATGATTTCAGGGTTTTGGTGATTGATAATAAGATGGTCGCTGCTGCAAGAAGAGTCCCTGCACATGTTGTTGGGGACGGTGAGCTGAATATCCAGGAACTGATAGATAAAGAAAATAAAGATCCGAGAAGAGGATATGGCCATGAAAATGTCCTTACTGAAATAGAAGTGGATAAAGATACTATGGAACTCCTCGAAAAACTTCAGTATACCCTTGAAACCGTTCCGCAAAAAGGGGAGGTCGTTTATTTGAAGTCTACCGCCAATCTTTCTACAGGAGGTACCTCTATAGATGTTACCGATATGGTACATCCTGAAAATATCACTATGGCGGAAAGAGTTTCCAAAATTATAGGACTGGATGTCTGCGGAATTGATATCATGGCAGAAAACTTAACACAGCCTCTTAAAGAAAGCGGTGCTGCCATTATAGAAGTAAACGCTGCACCCGGGTTCAGAATGCATTTGGCCCCAAGTGAAGGGCTTCCGAGAAACGTTGCAGCTCCGGTAGTAGATATGCTCTATCCTCCGGGAAAACCGTTTACAATTCCAATTATTGCAGTAACGGGAACCAATGGAAAAACAACCACAACGAGACTGATCTCCCATATTGTAAAAAGTAACGGTTACAGGGTAGGATTTACTACTTCTGACGGTATTTATATCCAAAATACAATGCTTTCAAAAGGAGATACCACGGGACCTCTTTCTGCTGAATTCGTCCTGAAAGACCCTACGGTAGAATTTGCCGTTCTGGAAACAGCCAGAGGTGGAATCCTGCGTTCAGGTTTAGGATATTCCCAATGCGACATTGGTGTTCTGACTAATATTGAGGAAGATCATTTGGGATTGAATGATATCCACAATTTAAAAGACCTTACGAAAGTAAAAAGAGTTGTTCTGGACAGTGTAAAGAAAAATGGCTGGAGCGTCCTGAATGCCGATAACGAATATTCCATGAAGATCATTAATGATCTTGACAGCAAAGTCGCTATTTTCAGTATGGATGAAAATAATCCGCATATTGTAAAATTTGCCAAAGAAGGAAGAATTACCTGTATTTACGAAGAAGGTTTTGTAACCATTAAAAAAGGCGACTGGAAGATCAGAATCGGAAAGGCCAAAGATTTCCCTATTACAATGGAAGGGAAAGCCAGATTCATGATTGAAAACGTTCTGGCAGCGAGTTTGGCAAGTTATCTTTATGGCTTCGGGATTGAAGATATTTCCAATTCTTTAAGAACCTTTATTCCAAGTGCACAGCTTACACCGGGAAGACTGAATATTTTTAAATTCAAGAATTTTAAGGTATTGATTGATTTTGCACATAATCCTTCCGGCTATGAAGCAATCGAAGATTATCTTAAAAATGTAGAATCTACTAAGAAAATAGGTATTATTTCAGGAGTAGGCGACAGACGTGACAGTGATATTAAGGAATGCGGAAAGATCGCAGGAAGAATGTTTGATCATATCATCATCAGAAATGAAAAACATCTCCGCGGAAGAACAGAAGAAGAGATCAACGGATTAATCATTGAAGGGATGCAGTCTTCAGGAAGAGATGTGAGCTATGAGATTATCCCGAAAGAAATTGAAGCTTTAAAGCACGCGATGGGAATGGCTGAAGAAGGTACTTTCATTACAGCTTTAAGTGATGTTATTTCCAATGCAATTGATCTTGTACAGGAATATCAGGCAAGAGAATTACTCGAAGATGATAAAAAATAATTAAATAATTTAATATTCAAAGTTTCGGCGGCATCGAAGATGCCGCCGAAACTTTAATTTCTAAAATAAGAATCTCAGATTTTTCTGAGATTTTACTATTACATATTTTCCCAGTTCTTTTTAATCTGCTGCATTTTCAAAAGATAGAAATATAATATTTTCATCCATGCGGGTAATAAACTTCTTCTTCGTAAGTTACCATTTGCTTCAAAGCTGAACTTTCTTCCATTATAGTTTTTAAATTAAATTATTCTTCTCCGAAAAAAGCATTAGAACTCCCAATCCAGATTGCGTCTTTCTTGTTGAAATCCACATTTACCATTGCGGCTTTTGTCATTCTTCCCAGATTTTCCAGGAGAATAGGGCGTTCGTCATTTTCATGCCAAACATACAGCAACCGGATTTCTGCTTTTGAAAATTCACCGTTGATATCTTCAAAAACAGGCTCATACGTTACTTTTCTCTGTAAAATATAGTTTTCTTTATCCTCGATGGCTTCTGTGATTTCTTTTGTAGGATTTAAGTTCACTCCGCTTCCAGCGAAAGAAAACAGAGGTTTCAATACAAAATTTTCAAGCTGCTCATGTTCGGGAAACTCGTGCAGGAAATAACTTTTCGGAACAAACTGATGTTTCAGGATCGGAAGAAGAAATTTTGATATTTTAAAGAACCAGTTAGGATGGGTGATCCATTTTACATCAATATCTTCACGGAAATCAAATCCGGCTTTTAAATCAGGGATTCTGTCCAACTCATCAAAAATAACACGGTTGTAGATCCTTTTAATTTCCACCGGTTTTCCGTCATTCTCGTAGAACAGTTTTTTGCCTTCTTTTTTTACTTTCGTCAGGCAGACTGTTTTTATTCCTAGTAATTGCTCAGTTAATGCAAAATCAATTGCTGTTTTCTGTTTTTCAGGAAAAATTTCAAGCAGGATAACATTTTCGGGATTTTCATCGCCAATGATCAGTTTCTTTAAATGATTTTCGAATTCCGAATGAGGCATTTTATTTTTAATCTCAGAGAGGAAAGGGTAAACTTCACAAAATGTATCCTCAAACACCTTTTGAAAGGCATATAATGAAGGAAAAGCCTGCAGCTCTATCAGTTGTGGCTCAATTTGCCCGTTTTCGCTTCGGCAGATCCCGAAATCAATGGTAAAAAAGTGAGGCTGAAGTGTATCATTGGGAACCCTGCAGTTGTCCGGAACGGCTTTATCAAGTACTTCAGCAGGAAGTCCTTTAATCTGGTCGATAATGCTTTCACTGGCATCAAGAAGCTTGTCTTTGAATTCATTAGTGAGAAAAAGAGGGCTTTCTGAAATTCTGAATGCAGGTGCAATACCTCCTTTTTGGGTAAGAATTTCTTTAAACTGTTCGTATTTTTCCTGTGAAAACTCCTGGTTGAATTGTTTTCTGTATTTTGGGATCATATTTTTTGTCTGTGGTTTTGATTTTAAAAAATCGAGCTGTTATGCCCGATTTAGTTTCTTTAAGATTAAAAGAATGTCTTATTTATTAATAATGCTTCGACTCCGCTCAGCATGACAACGCTAAAAAGACAATTCCTATTAGAAATGTCATGCTGAGCGGAGTCGAAGCATATTATTTCATCTTATAAAAAGTTTAAGCTAAAACTTCACTTTCCTTCAAAATGTTTTTTTTTGCAGACTGAAGGAATCTTGGCAGGATCTGGTTTCTGGTAAGGATAATCTTGTCTTCATCATCTATTCTGTCCATTGTTTCAAGATATTTTTCCATTCCGAAATTCTCGATCATTGCTGCTTTGTTTTTTTCGTCTTTCAGATTTTCAATCATGCCTTTAGGATCAGCTTCCGGATGGAACTGTGTCCCGAATATTTCATCTGAGAAACGTACAGCCATGACGGCTCTTTCCAGATTAATATGTGGCCTGAATTTCTCAATAGCCATGATTTTCATACCCAATTCATCAAAGCGGTCCATATCCGGTTCAATGAACTGATAAGCTCTGGAGTCTACAGCATAGAAAGGGTCCTGAAGATTTTTGAACAAAAATTCCTGTTTGCCTTCCTCTGTTTTGTGAACAGGCATTACCCCAAAAGAATAGGATTTTCTTTTGCAGATATTACCCAGTTTCCAGTGAATGCTTGCCAGTTGAAATGAATGGCAGATCAGGAAGAGGTATTTTTTATCTTCACTATATTTATTATGCTCTAAAACAGCATCCAAAAAGCTTGCATACTTATCTTCCCATTCCAGGCCTTCTCTGTGTGGATTTCCCGGCCCTCCTGAAGAAATAAAGATGTCAAAATCATTAATGTCCGGCATTTCATTTTTAAACCTTACATCAAATGTTTCGATGGTCACGTTTTCTTCAGAATTCTGCTGGAATGCTTCTGAAATCTCTTTAATATTTCTAAAGCCTTGATTCACATGATTATTGTTCATGTCTATCAATGCCATCCGAATATCTCTCATACTACTTCATATTTTTTGCAAAGTTACCAAAAATATTATGAAGCGGTTTCGCCATGTGTTATGCCAAACTCTGTTTCAGAGATCATATAATCTACCACTTTGGTAAGATCGCCGGTCTCATTGAACACTTTAAGCTGTCTGTCGGCTCCTGTTCCGTTTTCCAGAATGGTCCAGGCATACTCAACTTCTTTTCTGCAGTCCAGTTCATCTACCACATCATCAATGAATTCCAGAAGCTCTTTCAAAAGATGAGGATAAGGAACGGATTCTTCTTTTCCAAAATCAATCAGGTGAGCGTCAATACCACTTTTGGATGCTCTCCATTTGTTTTCGTTGAGCAATAATCTTCTGTAGCTTCTGAAACTTAAGTTTTGCTGATGAAGTTTATAGATTTTTGCTACCAGACTTTGCATAATGGCTGCCAGACAGACGGTTTCTTCTATTCTCAATGGCATGTCGCAAATTCGGAATTCAATGGTAGGGTAGAATGGATGTACTCTTAAGTCCCACCAGATTTTCTTGGCATTGTCGATAGTCCCTGTTTTTACAAGAAGATCCACATAGCTGTCGAATTCAGCAAGAGAATTAAAATAGCTTGGAATCCCTGTTCTTGGGAACTTTACAAAAATTTCCTGTCTGTAAGATTTAAAGCCTGTACTTCTTCCTATCCAGAAAGGAGAGTTTGTAGAAAGTGCATAGACGTGTGGAAGGAAATAACGCATCACATTCTGGATTCTTACGCCTTCTTCACGGTTTGGAATTCCGATATGAACATGGAGCCCGAAAATTAAATTTCCACGGGCAACATCTCCCATATCATCTACAATTTTGTTGTACCGTTCACCGTTGGTAATGGTGTTATGTTCCCAGTTTGAAAAAGGGTGGGTTCCGCCTCCGGAAACTCTAAGCCCCTGCTCATGTGCTGTGTTGATCAGATGTCTTCTCAGGTTGGTCAGTTCTGTTCTGGCCTCCTTGATATTCTGGCAGATGCCGGTTTCCATTTCAATCATGGATTCGTGCATTTCGTGTTTTAAATTTTCACTTAAAACTGCTTTTCCGCCTTCAATTATTTTGGAAACATGAGATATTAAGTCTCTGCTCTCAACATCAATGATCTGATATTCTTCCTCGATTCCTATAGTAAACTGATGCATTTTCTTTTCGTGTTTTTTTATTTTTTAATGATTATTTTACAGAGTCTTTTACAAAAGTACCCCAGGAGATATTAGGTTTTCCGGGAACATATTCTTTTGCCTTTTCAATGGCAAGTTTGGCTGCGTGCTCTACAATCCATGCAAAGTTTTCTTCGCCTACGGAATTTCTGTCAGCATCCGGAGCCGGGTTACAGAAATCTATAGCATATGGAATTCCGTCTCTGATGGCAAATTCAACAGTGTTGAAATCATAGCCGAGAGCTTCATTCATTTTAATGGTATAGTCGTGGATTGTTTTTAATAATTTTTCAAGATCTTCACCCTGAGTCTGGTGCGTGGTAGCATATCTCAGGTGATGTGGATTACGGGGTTCGTAAGGCATAATATGAACATATTTCTTACCCAGGCAATAAACTCTGTAATAGTCATCAAATACAATTTCTTCCTGTACCATCATTACAAGCTGTTCTGTTTCGCTTAGTTTATCCCATAGATCTTCCGGGCTCTCCACTCTGTACACACTTTTCCATCCGCCTCCGTCATGAGGTTTCATATAAGCAGGAAATCCTACATAATTGAAAATATACTCCCAGTCGTGAGGGAATTTCAGGTTTCTGAATGATGTTTCCGTTGTATCTGTAGGTCTTTCGTGCGAAGGAAGAAGCACTGTTTTAGGAAGTGGAATTCCCAGTTTTGTCATCAGTGCATTGTTAAAGAATTTTTCATCAGCACTCCACCAGAATGGGTTATTGATTACATAAGTTCCGTTAAGTGCTGCATTTTTTAAATACGCTCTGTAGAAAGGAACATCCTGCGAAATTCTGTCGATAATTACTGCATAGCCGTAATCTGCTCCCTGTTCCAGTTTGTCGATATTAACTGCTTCAGCAACGATCTCTCCGCCTCCCAGTTCATTCACTTTATCGATAAACGCCCAAGGAAATGTATCTTCCATACCGAATAGAATTCCCACTTTTTTTGCCATAATTTCTGTTTTTAAATTGGTGTGTTATTATTTTATTTTCTTAAATGTATTGTTTTTTCAGGAAAAAAATGCTCCTATAAATGTTGGAAATACCATTCTCCATAAAGGCCAGTCGTGATTGATCCATTTTCTTTCATCATACCAGAAGTCTATACCTTTTGAACTTAATATTTCTGCCATTTCCAGGTTTTTATCTTTACAGATGTCCTGATCGGAAGTACTCAGTACAATATGCATGTGCTTGTATTTCCAGGCTTCATCATTTTTTACAAATTCCCTGGGACAGTTAAAATAAACAAGCTCATCCGAATATCCGTCCATAAAGTTTCTGATGCTGAATGCCCCTGAAAGACAGAACAGATGTGAAACTACATCCGGAAACCGGAAGGCAAAATTAGCGGCATGATAACCTCCGAAGCTTGCCCCGGCAACTGCTACACGGTGCGTTTTATGAATCTTCTGAATGTACGGGACAAATTCCTGGATCAGAAATTGTACATACATTTCATAATTTTTTATTCTTTGTTGCGGAGAAATCTTTTCATCATAAAAGCTCCAGCCGTCAATGGTCTGGATATTATAAAGCTTTACTTTTCCCTGCTCAATAAACCAGTTGATGCTTCCGTTAAGATGGAAATCATGATTTTGAGTGTATTGTCCCTGTGAAGTTGGAAACATAATGATGGGGTATCCGTAATGTCCGGTAACTTCTACTTTAAGACTTGTTCCTAATATGTTTGAATAATAATCTGTGTGTTCAATATGCGGCATTGATAAATTTCTTTTGTTATATTTTGCGTTTTAACTTGTCAGTTTGCTTTTGGGAGGCAGGATATTCAGCATTTCCGCCTGAATCTTTTCCGCGGCGCTGTCTAACCTTTGCTGTATAGTTTCCGGATCGCTGGATTTGTAAACAATTCCTACATGGTGATCAATAGGAAGAAATTTTACGACTTCTTCACTGTTAAAGACACTGTAATCGGGATCTTTATCTTTGATTAAAGCAACAATCAGCCCTGAATAATAGCCTGTAGGTTTGGAAGCCTGATAATCTTTTCCACGAAGAAGGGCATCTTCAATTTTTGCCCATTCCCGCCAGATATTGATATTACTGGAAGCTTCAACAAGATCCGGAATATGCGCACCGCCAACTCTGGAAGATGTTTCAAGGAAATACCATTTTCCGTCAGCTTTTCCACGGATAAATTCAGTATGGGTAGCTCCGTTTATCAATCCGAAACTGGAAAGAACTTTTGCATTTACTTCTTCAAGGGCTTTGAACTCTTCAGAATATCTTCCGAGAGTTTTTGATCTGAATACACCGCCTTCATGAGAAACCTGCATAGGTGGAGCAAGATATTTAGAGGCAGATGTAAATACGATCTCTTTGTTAAACGTCAGACTGTCCACATGATATACATCTCCCGGCTTAAAGCTTTCCAGCAGGAAGAGGTGACGTTCTTCACCAAGCGCGTTCAGTTCATTCCAAAGTTCATCTTTTGAAGAAAACTTTTTAATTCCTGATGCAGATGCTTCTGAACGCGGTTTTAATACCCAGGGAGCCGGAACTGCCTCTACAAAGCTGTTAACCTCATCGTTATTAAAAACAGCGGTGAATTCCGGAACACTGATTCCTGAATCTTTCGCTTTCTGGCGCATGGCCAGCTTGTCTCTGAAATAACGGTGCGTGGTCTGTCCCATCCCGGGAATACGGAATGTTTCCCTGATTAGCGCTGCTTTTTCTACGTCATAATCATCGAGTGCCACTACGGCATCTACTTTTCTGGTTTTCATCAGGTGTGAAAAGCCCTGGATCAGATGTTCCAGGTTCCAGACAGACGGCTTTACTTCAGCCATATAAAATACCTCATCAATAGCATGCCATGGCCAGTCTTTTTCTTTAAGGCTCTCTGATGTTACCAAGATGATTTTATTACCAAGCTTCTTCATTTCATCCATGAAATCATAGCCTTTGTAATAGCACGAAATACATACTATAGTTTTCTCCTCCATATAATGTTTTTTAGTTTTTAGTAAATTATCAAAAATAAAAGCAATTTTTTATTGATTAATTAACGTTAAAAACCTCAATAAACTGCGTTTTTGAAAATGTATAATCAAGTATACAGAGAAATTTTGAAAAAAACTAATTTTTAGTGATAATTTTCAATTAAATCAGCCAATAATTGTACACCGAAGCCGGTTGCTGCCTTTTCTTTTGAATATCCTGTACTTCCAAATGCCACACCAGCAATATCAAGATGAGCCCATTTAGGATGGTTTTCTATAAACTGTTCCAGAAATTTAGCGGCTACAATACAATCTCCGATAGGTTTCATTGAGATATTTTTAAGATCCGCCACATCAGATTGAATATCATCTTTCCACACATCCCATAACGGAAGATTCCAAACTCTCTGATTGGTAACATCTCCTGTTTTTATCAGAAGATTTTTCAGTTCATCATTATTGGAGAACATGGCCCCACAGGTGTCCCCAAACATTCTTACAGAACTTCCGGTAAGAGTGGCAAGATCAATCAGGAAATCTGTTTTGTAATTTTTTGCCAGATAAGAAAGTCCATCGGCAAGGATCATCCTGCCTTCAGCATCGGTATTAAGGACTTCAATTGTTTTTCCGTTGTAGGCTGTGATAACATCACTTGGAAGGAAAGCCTTTTCGGAAATTGCATTATCTGTAACAGGAAGTACAGCAATAATATTGACTGGAAGTTGCATTTCCGCAGCATAGATCAGAGCTCCGATAACTGCTGTGGCACCGCCCATATCAGATTTCATATAATGCATATTGTCCGGATTCTTCAGTGAAATCCCTCCCGTATCAAAGAGCACACATTTTCCTACCAGGCCAAATGTCTTGGCATTTTTAACGGTGGTTTTATATTCTATAATGGTAAAAGCAGCATCATAAGCACTTCCCTGATTAACCGACAGATAAGCGCCCAAACCAAGCTCTTCACATTTTTTTCTGTTGAATGCTGTGTATTTTAATTCGTATTTTTTTGCCAGATTTTTCAGAAACAGACCTAAAGTATCAGGTTTTTTAAGATTGGCAGGTTTATTCAGCCATTCCTGGCAGGTTGTTTGCCCGTTAGCCAACGCCTCGGCTTTAGAACTGATTGTATCCAGTTTTTTCTGACTTAAATTTTCAAAATGAATCTCGAACTTAGGATTCCAGAAAGCATGTTTCTTATCAAAAGGATAGCTGTATGTTCCCAAAAGTAATCCTTTTACAAATTCTTCAAACTGTTTTTCTTTCAGGAAATCTGCTAAAAGCAAAGTGGGAGCGGCCTGAATTTTTTCTTTCTGGGTCTGAGCAAATTTAACGGCGACCTGCTGAACCTCGAAATTCTGCAGCGTTGATTTTCCCAAACCGATCAGGTAAGTGATACTTTCTTCATCGGTATGAATGAAAACCTCAAATTTCTTTCCGGAGAAAAAAGAAGAAACATTTTTATTGTAATTTTTACCGGATTTGGTCCATTCTTCTTCAGTGAAAAGTTGAAAGATCTGGGTATATTTTTTATTTTTTTTATTGATTAATTTCATAAACTTAATTTTTAACGCTTTGTTGTTGCGGTTTTACTTCTACCGGGTTTTCTGTGTTATTATAGAACAGCCATTCAATAGCTCTTGGGAATTCCTGCGACCAGTAAAATTCACTGTGGGTTCCTTCAGGGTTAATGCTCGTTCTGAATTCAAAGTCAAAAAGATTCTTCTTTTCCCAGCGTTTTAAATATTCTTCAAAAACATGGATTCTTTTTACCATTTTGGAACCCTCCTGACCACCGCCGTACAGATATATTTTGGTTTTAAACGGAATCCTGAAGTTCATCATCGGGAAGTTATTGTTAGGCTCCACCCAAAGTGAAGGGGAGAAAATCAGCAGTTTGGAATAGACCTCCGGATAAAGGAATCCGCTGTAAATACTAATCAGTGCGCCCAGAGAGCTGCCGCCGATTCCTGTATTGTCACGGTCTTTTTTGGTACGGTAATGCTCATCTACAAAGGGTTTCAAAGTATCTGTAATGAAGCGGATGTATTTTTTTCCCTCCGAACCGTTCGCCACATTATCATTATCAAAGATGTATTCCTTGATACGTTCTTCACTGCCGTGTTCTATAGCTATGATAATCACATCACCGCGGCCGTATTCGGCAAGGATAGACAGTTTTTTATCAATTTCCCAGTTTCCGTACCCGCTTCCTTCATTGAAAAGATTTTGGGCATCCTGCAGGTAGAGCACAGGATAGCTTTTCTCGGATACATAATAATCATAGGGCAGCACAGCCCAAACTTTCCGGTAGCGGTCAAGCTGAGGAATATAGAATTCATCCGAAATCACTTCTGCAAGTGGAAAAAATTCCTTTTTAAAGGGTCCCCAGTTAAGCCTCCATTTCTCTACGCTATCAGATGTTTTTCCTTTAGCTTTTTCAGCTTTCCTGTTCGGAGTGATATTCCCGTACTTATCGAGCTCCACATTTTCCCAGCCTCCTTTTGTGAATTTGTATTCCACAATGTCAGGAAGAATCTTGTCATCAATCTCTATGAAATAATTGTTCGGATTCAGCTGTTTAAGCTGGTAATTGTAATCCTTTGGGTTCCAGTTGTTAAAATTTCCGGTGATGTACACCGTCCTGTCGTCGCTTTCTTCAGTATAAAGTTCAAACCTCATCATGTGTGTTTAAATATAATTTAAATATAAATTGGAAGCTAAATTTATAAAAAAGATTGTTTTAAAATCATAAAAAAATGAATATAAAAAATAATATATTTGATAAACGTGTGGAAAATGGAAGTAATTAACATAATAATTATTTGAATAATAATTAATGGTTATTGCATAGAATTTTCGTAGTTTCAAAAAAAATAAAGTACAACGATATCTTGATGAATTCTGTTAAAACCTATACACTGTTTAATGATCATGATGTTTACCTTTTTAAAGAAGGCAGGCATTATAAGCTGTATGGGAAATTTGGAGCACATTCTGCTGAAAAAGATGGGGTAAAAGGTGTCTACTTTTCAGTGTGGGCTCCCAATGCAAAAAAAGTTTCCGTGATTGGAAATTTTAACAACTGGAATCATAAAGATCATATTCTGTTTCCGAGATGGGACGGTTCCGGTATCTGGGAAGGATTTATTACCGGGCTTACCTGGGGTACATTATATAAATATGCAGTGGAAACTGCCAGAGGAGAAATTCTGGAGAAAAGTGATCCTTATGCCTTAAGCTGGGAACAAAATCTGCAGGCCGCTTCATTGGTTTCCACTACCTGGTACGAATGGAGCGATAAGGAATGGATGGAGAACCGCTGGAAAAAAAATACCCTGGATGCTCCGATATCCGTTTACGAACTTCATTTAGGTTCCTGGGTAAGGGAAGGCAATGCTCCGGATAAATACTTGAATTACCGTGATATTGCAGAGAAGCTGGTTCCTTATGTAAAGGAAATGGGTTTTACCCATGTAGAATTTATGCCGGTGATGGAATATCCGTACGATCCGAGCTGGGGGTACCAGATTACAGGATTTTATGCGGCCACGTCACGTTTCGGGTCACCTCAGGATCTTATGTTCCTGATTGATGAACTGCATAAACACAATATCGGGGTTATTCTGGATTGGGTGCCATCCCATTTTCCGGGAGATGCCAACGGGCTTCACCGTTTTGATGGTTCTTATTTATATGAGCACGAAGATCCGCGGAAAGGCTTTCATCCCGATTGGAAATCCTATATTTTCAATTATGGCAGAAATGAAGTAAAGTCTTTTCTGATTTCCAATGCCATGTTCTGGCTGGAGCGTTATCATGCAGACGGGCTTCGTGTAGATGCGGTTACATCAATGCTGCATCTTGACTATTCCAGGAATGAAGGCGAATGGGAACCTAATATAGAAGGCGGAAATGTAAACCTTGAAGCCAAAGCTTTCCTGCAGGAGTTCAATACAGCGGTTTACAAAGAATTTGGTGACAGCATTATGACGATAGCTGAGGAGAGCTCGGATTTCCCTATGCTTACAAAACCTGTCCATGATGGGGGAGTAGGTTTTGGAATGAAATGGATGATGGGATGGATGCATGATACGCTGGATTATTTTAAAGAAGATCCGATAAACAGGAAATATCACCACCATAAAATTACTTTCGCATCCGTATATATGTATAATGAAAATTATATGATGCCGCTGTCACATGATGAAGTAGTACACGGAAAAGCAAGCCTGATTTATAAAATGCCGGGTGATGAATGGCAGAAGTTTGCCAATCTAAGAGCATTATATGTTTATATGTATACTCATCCGGGAGCCAAACTTCTTTTTATGGGTGATGAATTTGCACAGACCGGTGAATGGAATTTTACCCGCAGTCTCGACTGGCATCTGCTGCAGTACCCGGTTCACAAGGGAATGCAGACACTGGTAAAAGATCTTAACCATTTATATAGAAACGAACCTGCTTTTTATGAAAATCAGTTTAATAAGAATGGATTTGAATGGGTGGAAGCAGATGATTTGGAAAATTCCGTATACGTTTACCTTAGAAAAGGCAAAAGAAGAGATGATGTTCTAATGGTGGTTCTCAATCTGACTCCACAGGTTCTGGAATATACTATTGGCGTGAATACAGGAACCCATTGGGAGGTTATTTTTAATTCAGACGATCAGAAATATAGCGGAAGTGGTACAGATGCTGATATTTTAAATGAAAAGCACGAAGAATGGAGAAGGTATCCAAAGTCTATCACTGTCAAGCTTCCTCCGTTGGCAGGAATTATTTTAAGACAGAGAAAAGATAAAAAATATAAATTGCAGAGAATAAAACAGCATAAAAAATGATTCAGGTTTTAGATGTTTTAGGAAAAGAGTATAAAGATCTTAGGAAGTATATTATAAGAACCGATTTCGATGAAGAGACATTGCGGGATTTTTCCAGGGCAGAAATTTATCCACCTTTATCAGATGCAAAATTAAATGATGATTTGTATTTTTATGAGTATAAAGTGGAAAAGCATAAACTCGCTTTTTCAGATGACAAGGTGCGTGAAATGATTTGCATGTTAAGAGAAGATGACACACGCAGTCTTATTAAAAAACTGATAATTCAGGATTCTTTTCGTTTCAGATTTTACCCAAATGAACAATTGCAAAATACAGAATGGGTAGATAATGAAAATGCTTCAGAAGAAGGTTTCTTATCATGGAAGGTGGAAACTTTTGCATTCGATGAATCATCTACTTTTGATATTGATCACCTTGAAAAATATGGATTAATAACCTTTCAATCAGAAGATTTTACTATCATGATCAAAAATTATTTTTTTGAAGATGAAATGCGGTATCTGTTTGAATTACAATCCAATATAAAAACAACTCTTTAAGAGAAGTTTTTTTAATAATTAAATTTTAATAATAAAAATGACAATTTATCACCTTAGTACAGAATGTTATCCGGTAGCAAAAGTAGGAGGTCTTGCAGACGTTGTGGGAGCGCTGCCTAAATATCAGAATAAAATAAAAGGGATAGATGCCAAGGTAGTAATGCCGTGGTACAATAAACCTTTTGTCCATGACCATGAATTTGATATCGTTTTTGACGGCTTTATCCATCAGGGACCAAATATGCTTCAGGTTCAGGTGTTGAAGGAGAAAACGGATGTTTTGGGATTTGAGCTTTATATGGTTAAAATTCCCGGGCTTTTAGACAGGGAAAATCCCTATGGATATCAGGATGAAAGTTTCCAGTTTCTCGCATTTCAGCATGGAGTGCTTCACTGGTTGAGTGCAATGGAAATCCGTCCCGATGTACTGCACTGTCACGACTATCATACCGGGCTGGTCCCTTTTATGATTGAACATTGCCCTGAATTTGAATTTTTAAAAGGCGTAAAAACAATAGGAACCATCCATAACGGAGAATACCAGGGAATGATGAGCTGGAATATGGCCAATTATATGCCGTCTTTCGATTCCTATAAATGGGGCTTCATGGACTGGAATGGCTATATCAACCCTCTGGCAAGCATGATTAAATGTTCCAATGCTTTTACAACCGTTTCAGAAGGGTATCTGGAAGAACTTTTTATCAGCTTCCGCGGTCTGGAAAGCCTGGTACGTCAGGAATTCGGAAAAGCATACGGAATTATCAACGGAATTGATACGGAAGTATGGAATCCCGAAACCGACCCGATGCTGGATTTTAATTTTAATATAAAAAATGCCCTGGCACAGAAAAAGAAAAATAAAGAAAAACTTTGCAAAGAATACGGCCTGAAGCCTGAACTGCCTCTTTTTGCCTTTATAGGAAGATTTGCCACCGAAAAAGGTGCAGATTTCCTTCCCGATGTAGTCTGGAAAAGTATTAAACAGAGCTATGGAGCACTGAATATTATGATCCTGGGGTCAGGAAACTCCTATATCGAAAATAAACTTAAGGAATACGCATATACCTATACTAATTTTGCTCTGGATCTCGGGTATAAAGAATACCTTTCCCATAAGATCTATGCTTCGGCAGATTTTCTGCTGATGCCGTCACGGGTGGAACCTTGCGGACTGAATCAGATGTATTCCATGAGATATGGAACGGTTCCTGTGGTAAGATATACCGGAGGGCTCAGGGATACAGTGGAAGATATCTCAACAGGAGGAGCCGGGCTGAATTTTACCTATCCTGGTGTAGATGACATCGTTCATGCCATGAACAGGGCACTTGCAATTTATAATCAGAAAGGCGCGATGGAAGATCTTGTTCATGCCAACATGAATTTTGATTTTGCATGGGAGAAATCTGCCGAAAAATATATAGCTTTATATAATAACTGAAATTTACAATAGAAAGCTGTTTGAGTTTATTAAAAAATTAAACCATTAAGAAGAATTTAAGCGATAAAATACAGTTGAGATCAGTCATTTTGATTTTTAAGGTTTTGAAGGAGAATTCTTAATACCTTATGATATCTTAATGCTTCAAAAAGTAAAGTTTCAACAGGTTTACAGGTTAAAAAAAGTAACATAATTCAATAAAACGCACGATATATATGAAACGAAATGTAATCTCCATTGTATTGGGAGGCGGCAGGGGAACAAGATTATTCCCGTTAACGTATTCGAGATCAAAACCGGCAGTTCCTATTGCAGGAAAATACAGGCTGGTAGATATTCCTATTTCCAACTGTCTGAATTCCGGGCTGAACAAAATCCTTGTTTTAACACAGTTCAATTCAGCTTCTTTAAATTCACACATCAAGAATTCCTATCACTTTGATATTTTCAGCAAAGGTTTCGTGGATATCCTGGCTGCCGAACAGAATGTGGAAAACGAAAGCTGGTATCAGGGAACGGCAGATGCGGTCCGCCAGTCTATGAAGCACCTTGAAAAGTATGATTATGACTATATTCTTATCCTTTCCGGTGACCAGCTTTACCAGATGGATTTCAGGGAGATGCTGGATTTTCACATTGAAAACGAAGGCGATGTAACAATTGCCACCATTCCCGTAGTTGCCAAAGATGCTACAGGATTCGGGATTTTAAAATCTGATGATGATGGGAACATCACCTCCTTCTATGAAAAGCCGGATTATGAAATTCTGGACGGTCTGAAATCTGAAGTTTCAGAAGAAAACAAGTATAAAGGAAAAGAATACCTTGCCTCTATGGGAATCTATATCTTTACAAAAACAATTCTTAAAAAAATGTTTGATGAAGGAGCCGGGGACGATTTTGGAAAAGATATTATTCCGAACTCTATCGGGAAATACAAAACATTAAGCTATCAGTATGAAGGGTACTGGACAGATATCGGAACCATAGAATCTTTCTACGAAGCCAATCTGGATCTGTGTCAGGATTTTCCACAGTTTAATTTATTCTCTCCTTCGCCTATTTATACGAGAGCAAGGATGCTTCCTCCTTCAAAGATCAACGGTTCTTACGTAAGCAAAGCCGTTTTCGGGGACGGATGCATCATCATGGCCGATAAGATTGAAAATTCCGTAATTGGGAACAGGACAAGAATCGACAAAGGAAGTACCATCGTAAATTCTTATGTAATGGGTGCAGATTTTTACCAGAATACCACAGAAATTGTCCTCAACGACAGAAGCGGGCACCCGAATATGGGAATTGGGAAATACTGCTATATCGAAAAGGCTATTCTCGACAAGAACTGCTACATTGGTGACAATGTAAAAATCATCGGCGGAAAACATATTCCCGATGGAGATTATGGAACCTATTCCGTACAGGATGGAATTGTTGTAGTAAAAAAAGGAGCAGTATTGCCTTCTGGAACACATATAGGATAAAACCTCTTTCAGTTAAAAAATTAAAAGTATCTCGTTTGGGATACTTTTTTGTTTTTTTATCATTCATATTTGAATGATAAACAGCACGTCTTTCCAATTGATTCAAATGTTTTTTTAACAAATTTTATGATTTGGCACGCGAATTGTTAATAACTCCCAAAAAATACAAATTTTGAAATTATGAAAAAAATCTTGGTTATTGCAGCCGCAGCTGCATTCGGAATGGTGAGTGCTCAGAAAAATACTTTGTTATTGGGAGGTAATATTGGGTATAACAGTGATAACACTAGTATTTCAGGGGAAAAAAGTAAAACAGAATCTTTTAGCTTTACTCCTACAGTAGGATATCAGTTTAGCGATCACTGGACAGCAGGAGTTAATTCTACCATTACATCAGGAAAAAGACCAATGGATTATGGAACACTAAAAGAAAATGGCTTTGCGATCGGACCATTTGTTCGTTATGCAGTTCCGTTGAGCCAGACTTTTGCTGTTTATGGAGATTTGGGAGCAGGATATCAGAGCATGAAAAACACCTATACTCTAGGTTCTACTTCCAGTGAAACTAAACTTAACGGAGTTTATGCCAATTTTACACCGGCATTATTCATCAACTTTAAGAATGGCTTCGGACTGAACTTTAATATTGGAGGAATCAGATATGGTTATTTGAAACAGGACGGTGCTGATGTAAAAAATAATCAATTCAACTTCTCTTTTGGTAAAGAAGTAGGAGTAGGTATTTCTAAAAACTTCGGGTTAAAATAATTCAAACACCGATAAGAAGTAAAAAGCCGGAAACTTCCGGCTTTTTTATTGGCTGAAACTTTGTGACAGTAAAAAGTTTCAGTTAAAATTAAAAATCAGAGTGATCAGCATATTGGTCACTTTTTTTATTTGTATTACTTTTGTGCAATGCGTTTTTTTAAAATAATAGCCGTAATTCTTGTTCTGCTGGTAGGAGCTTATGCTGCTTCCATGTATTATTTTGTTGATGAAAACAAGGATTTTAAGATTGAAAAAGAAGTTGATTATCCCCTGGATAAAGTTTTTTCACAGTTTAATAACCTGCAGCATTTTACGCGATGGAATAACTTTTTTACAAGCTCGCAATCAATTGATATAGATTATTATACTCCCTATGAAGGGCAGGGCAGCGCAATAAGTTATGTAGACCCTAAAAAAGACACGAACGGAGAAATGTTCATCCGTTACGAAAACGCTCCCAGAAGTTTACGGTACCAGCTTTTTGAAGACAGAAACGAAAATCCTACCGTTGTTGACGTTCAGTTCAAGCCCGTTTCAGCACAAAGAACGAAAATCACCTGGCATGTGCATACACCAAAACTTTCAGTATTAAGAAGAGTGGAAAACTTCTGGACAGAAGACCGCTTTGCCGAAAATATTGACAAAAGTATGGTGAACCTTAAAAACGTTCTGGGTAACAAGGTCGAAAAAGACAATCAGATGGCTTCCATTAAATACGACAGCCTGATGGTGGAAAATGATGACAGTCAGCTGCTTTTGGGGATTAATGTAAGTGCATCAAACAAAAAAGAGGCACTTTACAAAAACATCGTTATGAATTACAGCAAAATTTATAATTACGTAACAATGGATCTTGGAAAAAGAGATGACGAGTTCGGGTTTCCGGTACTGATCACTGATGCTGATAATTATAAAGACAAAGAGGTTTCTTATTTCCTCGGAATTCCGCTTTCAAAAAAGTTCGGGGTTACGGATAATAACTTCAATTTCCGGACGGTAAATGCCTCCCAAAATTACGTCATGTATTACAAAGGAAACTATGAAGGCAGAATACGGGCAGTTCAGCAGCTGATTCAGAAGGCGAAAAAAGACGAGATGCGCTTCGGGGATATCCGCCAGACCTTTATTGAACGTCCGGTTGAAGGGCAGGAAGTAAACGTAAAGATTTCATTATCAGTGTTTAAATAATTTTTATCCGATTATTTTTTTCTTAATTTTTTTTAACGGTTTCAGGCTGTCTTAACTCGGTTTTTTTTATTAAATTTGAAGATTAATTCTACAAATAAATTTTAATAATAGATAAACTGTAATAATGGACAGATTTTCATTCCTAAACGCAGCTCATTCTCAGTTAATTGAGGATTTATACCAACAATACTTAAAATTCCCGGATTCTTTAGAACCATCATGGAAAGCCTTTTTTCAAGGCTTTGATTTTGCTTTGGAGAACTATGGAGATGACGATAACATTCAATACATCCAGGCTCCGGCCACCGCTGCTCCGGTACAGCAGATCTCTCAGGCAGTAGCCGGAGGAGAAGTTCCGGAACATATCAAAAAAGAATTCAAAGTAGTAAACCTTATTGAGGCTTACAGAACAAGAGGACACCTGTTCACAAAAACAAACCCTGTTAGAGAAAGAAGACACTATACGCCTACTTTAGACATCGAGAATTTCGGACTTTCTAAAGAAGATTTAAATACAAAATTCAACTGTGCCCTTGAAACAGGTATGAAAGAACCTGCTACACTGGCAGATTTAATCAAGCACCTTGAAAACATCTACTGCGATTCTATCGGGGTGGAATACATGCACATCAACAACGTTGAAGAAAAAGATTTCATCAAAAGATGGCTTCAGGTAAACGAAAACCATCCGAACCTTTCTGCGAATGAAAAAACAGAAATCTTATTAAAATTAAATCAGGCAGTTGCTTTTGAAAACTACCTTCATACAAAATTTGTAGGTCAGAAAAGATTCTCACTGGAAGGAGGGGAAACATTAATTCCTGCCTTAGACCAGTTAATCACAAGATCTTCCCAGCTTGGAGTGGATGAAGTGGTATTGGGAATGGCCCACAGAGGAAGATTGAATGTACTGACCAATATTTTCGGGAAATCTTACAAGCAGATCTTCTCAGAATTTGAAGGAAAAGAATTCGAAGAAGATGTATTCTCAGGTGACGTTAAATATCACTTAGGATCATCTAAAAAAATCAAAACAGCTTCAGGAGAAGAAGTTTGTATTAACCTGACTCCGAACCCGTCTCACCTTGAAACGGTCGCTGCTTTGGTAGAAGGTATCTGCCGTGCAAAAGTAGATGATAAATACAAAGATTACTCTAAAGTATTGCCAATTATCATCCACGGTGATGGAGCTATTGCCGGACAAGGTATTGCTTACGAAGTTGCCCAGATGATGACATTGGAAGGATACAGAACAGGAGGTACGGTTCATATCGTTGTAAATAACCAGGTTTCATTTACAACAAACTATATGGATGCAAGATCTTCAACCTACTGTACAGACATTGCAAAAGTTACAGAATCTCCTGTAATGCACGTAAATGCTGATGATGCAGAAGCTGTTGTTCATGCCATCCACTTTGCCGCCGATTTCAGGGCTAAATTTGGGAAAGACGTTTATATTGACCTTTTAGGATATAGAAAATATGGCCACAACGAAGGGGATGAGCCAAGATTCACCCAGCCTAACTTATATAAAACAATTTCAAAGCACCCGAATCCGAGAGAAATTTATAAAGATAAATTGCTTAAAGACAGCGTTACTTCAAATGATGTAATTGCTAAAATGGAAACGGAATTCAAAGCTCTTTTAGATAAAGATTTTGACGCTTCCAAAGAGATTGAGAAAAACGTAATGGATCTCTTTATGGCTGAAGATTGGATAAACTATCCGATTGGAAAAAGAGGAGCTGTTCAGTTACCGGTTGATACAAAATATAACTTAGAGAAACTGAAAGAGCTGGCTGTTAAAATGTCAACCCTTCCTGTTGATAAAAAGTTTATCAATAAAATTACAAGACTATTCGAAAACCGTATCAAAGCTATTGAAGGAAATTCATTAGACTGGGCGTTAGGAGAGTGGTTGGCGTATGCTACACTTCTTGTGGAAGGTCACAATGTAAGAATCTCAGGAGAAGATGTAGAAAGAGGTACATTCTCTCACAGACACGCTGTAGTAAAAACAGAAGATACAGAAGAAGAATATATCCCGCTAAGACACGTATCAGAAAGCAGATTTGATGTATTCAACTCTCACCTTTCAGAATATGGTGTTCTAGGTTTCGATTATGGATATGCAATGGCATCTCCGAATACATTGACAATCTGGGAAGCCCAGTTCGGAGATTTCGTGAACGGTGCTCAGATCATCGTTGACCAGTATCTGGCTGCTGCAGAAGAAAAATGGAAAATCCAGGACGGATTGGTGATGCTGTTGCCTCACGGTTCAGAAGGCCAGGGAGCAGAACACTCTTCAGCAAGATTGGAGAGATTCCTTACCCTTTGTGCCAACGAAAACATGGTAGTAGCTAACATTACTTCACCTGCCAACTACTTCCACTTATTGAGAAGACAGTTGAAATGGGCGTTCAGAAAACCATTGATCGTCATGAGTCCTAAATCTCTGCTGAGACATCCAAAAGTAGTTTCCCCGCTTGAAGATTTTGCAAACGGTTCATTCCAGCCGATATTGGATGATCCTGCTGCAGATCCGAGAAAAGTAGAAAAATTAGTTCTTTGCTCAGGTAAACTGTACTTCGAATTATTGGCGAAGAAAGAAGAACTGAACTGTGAAAATATTGCATTGGTAAGATTAGAACAGCTGTATCCGCTTCAGGCAGATGCTATTGAGGCAATCTTCAGCAAATATGAAAACAGAAAACAACTTGTATGGGCTCAGGAAGAACCTGAAAACATGGGAGCATGGTCTTATATCCTGAGAAATTTCAGAGATACGGGAATCCAGGTAGTAGCTCCGGTACCAAGCGGTGCTCCGGCTCCGGGAAGTCACAAAATGTTTGAGAAAAACCAGAATGCAGTGATCAACAGAGTTTTCGACAGAGATGATGCTCCTGCAAAAAGACCTGTTACAGCGTAATTTAAAATAATACCCAATTAAAAAATAAAAAATACTCAATATGTCAGTTTTAGAAATGAAAGTTCCTTCACCGGGAGAATCCATTACAGAAGTTGAAATTGCAACTTGGCTTGTGAAAGATGGTGATTACGTAGAAAAAGATCAGCCCATCGCAGAAGTAGACTCAGATAAAGCAACTCTTGAATTGCCTGCAGAGCAAAGCGGTGTAATCACGTTAAAAGCAGAAGAGGGTGATGTGGTACAGGTTGGCCAGGTAGTTTGTTTAATTGATATGGACGCTGCAAAACCTGAAGGCGCATCTGCTCCGGCTGCTGAAGCTCCAAAACAGGAAGAAGCTCCGAAAGCTGCTGAACCGGCTAAACAGGAAGCTCCAAAACCAGCTGCTCCGGTAGCTGCTCCACAAACTTATGCAACAGGAGCACCATCTCCTGCAGCTAAAAAGATCCTTGATGAAAAAGGTATTGAGGCAGGTCAGGTTTCAGGAAGTGGAAGAGATGGAAGAATCACTAAAACTGATGCAGAATTGGCTGCTGTTCCTGCTTTAGGAGGAAGTCCTTCTACAGCAACAGGTGCACGTACTACTACGACGACTAAGCTTTCAGTTCTTAGAAGAAAAATTGCTTCAAGATTGGTTTCTGTGAAGAACGAAACAGCAATGCTAACGACTTTCAACGAAGTTGATATGTCTGAGATCTTCAGATTAAGAAAGCAGTATAAAGAAGAATTTGCTCAAAAACACGGAGTTGGACTTGGTTTCATGTCTTTCTTTACAAAAGCGGTTACAAGAGCATTGCAGATGTATCCGGATGTAAATGCATCTATTGACGGAGACTTCAAAGTAAACTATGATTTCTGTGATATTTCAATTGCCGTTTCAGGGCCTAAAGGTCTTATGGTTCCGGTATTGAGAAATGCTGAAAATATGTCTTTCGCAGGAGTTGAAGCTAATATTAAGGATCTTGCAACCAAAGTAAGAGACGGTAAAATTACTGTTGATGAAATGACAGGCGGTACATTCACCATTACAAACGGTGGTACTTTCGGATCTATGATGTCTACACCAATCATCAACCCGCCACAATCTGCAATCTTAGGAATGCACAACATTATCCAGAGACCGGTAGCGGTTGACGGACAGGTAGTGATCAGACCAATGATGTACGTTGCAATGTCTTATGACCACAGAATTATCGACGGAAAAGAATCTGTAGGATTCCTTGTTGCGGTAAAAGAAGGTATCGACAATCCTGTTGAAATACTAATGGGAGGTGACGAAAGAAAAGGCCTTGGATTATAAATTTTAAGAAAATTATAACATATTCTTACAATCTCGCCCCAAAAAGGCGAGATTTTTGTATTTGTTAAGAAAATACTAAGATGATGTTCTCAAAAATGACTTCCAATATCAAAGTTTCAGTAATACCTGAATATGATAGTAAAAACAGTTATCCGTCTGAAAACCGCTACGTCTTCAAGTATAATATTACCATAGAAAACGATGGCAGCTTTCCGGTTAAAGTACTTAAAAGAAAATGGCTTATTTTCGATGTAGGCTTTGGATACACTGAGATTATAGGAGATGGTGTAATAGGATTGACACCAGAGATTCCCGTAGGCGAAAATTTTGCTTATTTCTCCAATGTGATGCTCCGGTCCGGAGTAGGGAGTATGAGTGGGAAATACCTTGTTAAAAACATGGAAACCCAGGAAACTTTCGAGATAGAAATCCCAAAATTCAACCTGTTGTCCGAAGTGTTAAGCAATTAACGATTTTTTTGTACAAAGAAAGTACAAAGTATTAAAGGTTACAGAATAAGAACCCGGGTTCATGCCTGTACTTTTAAAGTCTTTTGATTTTTGCTTTCATATACTCATGTACTTCATCATTACTGGTGAGGAAGAGTTTCTCAAATGCCAATAAAGAAATCTTGGCACATACTTCTGCATCTGCACCGGCGCGGTGGTGATTAAAATTAATGCTGTGATATTCAGCCAGAGATTTCAGTCCGTATTTTGGAAGATAATTCCAGGATTTTTTGGCAAGCTGTATACTGCACAGATAATTTAATTGGGGTGTAAACATTCCATAATATTCAAAACATCCTCTTAAAACCGAAGCATCAAAACCTGCATTATGAGCAATCATAAGGCTTCCGTATATCATATCCTGGGCTTCATGCCAGATTTCATCAAAAGTAGGAGCATCTTTTACATCTTCCGGAGTTATCCCGTGAACACCAATATTAAACCTGCTGAAATAAGGAAAACTGGGCGGTTTTATCAGCCAGGTCTTTGTTTCTATGATCCTGGAATCCTGAACAACGCATATACCCATTTCACACGCTGAACTTTTCTCGTGTGTTGCTGTTTCGAAATCTATTGCGCAGAAATCCATTTTTTAAATTATAAGTTGCTTATTTTATTAAACGTTCAAGATTTTAAGTGTAAAGCTTTGTAAGCTAAGAGTTTTTCTCGTAAAATATGATTGGATTTTAGATACTAACTTAAGATATTTGAGCTTTATTTCCCTAATCCTTACTGTCCTCCACCTAAAAAATGCCTGAATATAAGCCATTTCGATTGGTAAAATTCATGCTTCTGATGCTTCTGACGTAATTTCCATGTGCCCGGAAGCTGACCGTAAAATCCGAAATGTGCCCTTACAACTGCCCAGAGGTGTGGAAATCCGTTTTTAATCCCGAAATAAATTCCTGCAATTCCGTCTAAACACAGTCTGAAAAAAATCAACGCTACCAGTTTGGGGAACGGAAGATTTTTCAGCATCATTGAAAGATTGTTTCTGATGTTCAGATAAGTTTTTTGTGCGCTTTGTTTATTCAAGGTTCCGCCTCCTACATGATATACTTTTGATTTTCCCGTATAAAAAATTTTCTTTCCGGAATTAATCAGTCTCCAGCAAAGGTCAATTTCTTCCTGATGGGCAAAAAATCTTTCATCAAAACCGTTTTGTTCCCAGAAATCTTTTGAACGGACAAAAAAACAGCAGCCTGAAGCCCAGAAGATTTCCGTTTCATCATCGTATTGTCCGTTATCTTCTTCAACATCATCGAATATACGTCCACGGCAATAAGGATAGCCCAGGTTATCAATTAAACCTCCGGCTGCTCCGGCAAATTCAAACTGTTTTTTATGGTTGAAAGACAGAATTTTGGGTTGTACAGCTGCAATGGACGGATTTTTTTCAAATAAATCCAAAACCGGGTTAATCCAGTTTTCAGTAACCTCCACATCTGAATTGAGGAGGCAGTAATATTCATTCTTAATATTCTTTAAGCCTTCATTATAACCTCCGGCAAAACCATAATTTTTACTGTTTCTGACAATTTTTACCGTAGGAAAATAGTGTTCTACAAACGCTATGGAATCATCGGTAGAAAGATTATCTATTACATAAATATCTGTATCCTGAGAAGAATTTACGACACCTGGAAGAAACTTTTCAAGCCAGTTTTTACCATTCCAGTTTAAAATAACAACTGCTAAATTTTTTGACATGAGAATTATATTTTTTCAGCATCAAAAGTTTTAATGGCATCCTGGTATTTCCATTTTCTGTGAGACCAGAGATAATTATCCGGATGCTTGTGCAGAGTATTTTCCAGAAGTTTATGGAATTTTCTTACCACTTCATGTTCTGTAAACTTTTCACCGTCAGGATAAATCCTGTGATAGTTTACCTGGTAATAGCCTCTTTTTACCCTCTTCATTTCGCAGTAAATAAAAGCGAGGTCCATTCTGGTAGCCAGTTTATCGTATCCTATAAAAGCAGGTGTCTTCTGATTTAAGAATTCTAATCCGTAGTTCACATGGGCAACGTGTGGGGTCTGGTCTGCTACAAACATATAAGCCGATTCGCCGTCATTTTTAGACCTGAAGATATTCATAATTACTTCATTGGCTTCCAGGGCTTCGTTTCCGAATTTATTCCTTACTTTCTTCATCTGGTTTTCCCAGAAATCACTGTTTACCTTTCTGTATACAGGATGGCAGTGTTTCTGCGGAATAATTCTTGCAAGCGCATTGATCCATTCCCAGTTGAATACATGTCCGGCAAGCATAATAACATTTTTACCCTCTGCTTTTGCCTCATGAAATAATTCCTGGTTGATGTGCTGCATCCTTACCCGCGATTCTGTCTCAGAAATGCTGAAAGATTTAATGGTTTCTACAAGATAATCTGAAAAATTGAGGTAAAATTTCTTTCTGATATCCCTGATCTCTTCTTCTGATTTTTCAGGAAAAGAGTTTTTGAGGTTTTGTGTAATTACGTTCTTCCTGTAACCTACCAGGTAATAGTTTAGGAAAAAAATAACGTCCGAAAAAATATATAATACTTTGAGCGGAAGCTTAGAAATGAAATATAATATTTTGATTAAGAAATCCATAAAACATGCAAATCTAGTGATAATAAAATTATGGTTCTATTTTTGCTTGCAATAAGTATTATTTTTTTTATTTTTATGTTATGAAAAAATTGTCGATCATATCCTTTCTTGGACTCAGCATATTTGCTTTTTCCCAGGAAATCAAAAATACACCGGAAGGAAGAAAACCAGAGAACGCCCTTTTGGTGAAAGCTGATCATGCAGAGCTGGATGCGAAAAAGAAAGCAGCAGAGGAAAAAGCAAAACTTCCAAAGCCTTATGATCCAAAAGCCAATGCAGAAGCTGATATTAACAAGCTGATTGCCCAGGCTAAAAAAGAAGGAAAGAATATCATGATCCAGGCCGGGGGAAACTGGTGTATCTGGTGTCTCCGTTTTAATAATTTTGTACAAAACACGCCTGAACTAAAGGAAACTGCAGATAAAAACTATTTATATTATCACCTGAATTATTCTCCGGATAATAAAAATGAAAAAGTTTTTGCCAAATATGTAGACATTAATGAGAAGCTTGGATATCCATTTTTCATTGTTTTAGATAAAAATGGCAAAATAGTTCATGTTCTGAAAGACAGTTCGGTTCTTGAGGAAGGAAAAGGGTACAGTAAAGACAAAGTAAAAGAGTTCTTTAATCAATGGGCTCCAAAATCTTAAAAATATAACCGGGAAATTTTCCCGGTTTTTTATTTATAACAGCTTTCTGATCCAGCTTAATTTTTTTTCCGAATAGGGAGGATATTTTATATCAGGTTCACCCCAGTTTGCCTTTTCCAGAATAGATTTCTGATGGGAGAGAGCTTCAAAACCATATATTCCATGATAATTCCCGATGCCTGAATTTCCGACTCCCCCAAAAGGAAGACGGTCATTGCCTAAATGCATCACTACATCATTGATGCATCCGCCGCCAAACGATAGTTTCGTGGTAAAAGCTTCTTTTTCCTCAGAATTCCGGGTAAAAAGATAGGCTGCAAGCGGTTTTTCATGTTCAAGAATGGTATTGAGAATCATATTAAAGTTGGTAAAACCAATAACCGGTAATATAGGCCCGAAAATTTCTTCCTGCATAACATCATCTTCCCAATCAACATGAGTCAAGAGGGTAGGCTCTATAAAAAGTTTGTCCTCGTCAGAATTTCCGCCAAAATAAATTTTCTCTTTAGTGATGAGCTTTATTAGCCGCTGAAAGTTTTTTTGATTGATGATTCTTGTATATTGTTCAGAGTCAGGTTTGTATTTAAATTCCGTAATGTATTTCCTCATCATTTCCAGAAACTGTTCATGGATGGATTCTTCAACCAGAAGATAATCGGGAGCTACGCAGGTTTGTCCGGCATTCAGAAATTTTCCCCATACAATTCTTTTGGCGGCTGTTTCAAGGTTGGCGTCTTTGGTTACAATAGCAGGAGATTTTCCGCCTAATTCAAGAACCACAGGTGTTAAATTTTCTGCAGCGGCCTGATAAACAATCTTTCCAACCCTGGTGCTTCCTGTAAAGAATATTTTATCGAATTTTAATTTCAAAAGCTCAGTGGTTTCATCAATACCCCCTTCATAAACATACAGATATTCAGGCGGAAAATTATCATTGATGAGCCTTGCCATTGCCTTCATGGTATTTTCTGCTATTTCACTGGGCTTTAAAATACAGCAGTTTCCGGCTGCCAGTGCTGCAATAACAGGAGAGAGGGACAACTGATAAGGATAATTCCATGCACCGATAACCAGGACACAGCCCAAAGGTTCCGGGTGAATTTTGCTTTTTCCCAACTGATTGACCAGATTGGTCCTGACTTTTTTAGGTTTTGAAAGTGAATGTAAATTCTTCAGATAATAATCAATATCATTCAGAACAAAGGAAATTTCCGTTGTAAAAGTATCAAATTTTGATTTGCCGAAATCTTTATAGATGGCTTGATATAGATGTTCCTCATTCTTTAGAATAAGCTCCCGGAGCTTTTCAAGATACATTTTCCTGAATTTAATATTCTTCGTTTGCTGTGTTTTAAAAAAGTCTTTCTGGTGATTTATGATTTCCTGAATTTCCATACAATCCAATTTCAGAATGTACAGCAAATTTTCGGCCTAAAATCAAATGATATTCCTCACCACAATTTTTACGGAATGGTATAGAAGTAAAGCGAAGGCCATGATTAAATTCAGGCAGAATAATCCTGTAAAAATTTCCATATCGGAAAGAAGGATGGATTGGGCTGTTATTTTTTGCTTTAAATGTTCCCGCAGTTATGGAATGGATAAAGATTCATTGACAGGAAGTTTAGATAAATTAGCTCCGAAAAGCTGGTTCCACTGACTGTAAAAAACAGTATTGGTATCTGTCAGACTGAAAAACTTAAAGTATCTGAATGTTTAAGGTTAAAAAAAGCATCAGATTATGCATTAAAGCATTCCTATTACGGCGGTCTGGAAACGTGTTGTTGTTCCCTGTGCTGTTGCATTGGCAAGATATTGATCATCCGGAAATGGAAAATATAAATACACAAAAAAACCACTTCAAACGAAGTGGTTTTATATTTTGAGAAAACTCTCAGCTTAATTAAGCTTCTTCTTCAGATTTAACTTCCTCTTTTTTAGCAGCTGGAGCAGCTACTACAGGAGCGTCAGATACGATGTCAAATTCATAGTTGTACTCAACATTTCTGTGAAGTCTGATAAGAGCTGCGAATTTACCAGTTCTCTTAATGGTGTTACCAGGAATTTTGATGTATTTTTTCTCTACAGAAACACCAGCTTTTCCTAAAGCTTCAGCAAGATCAGCATTGTTGATAGATCCGAATAATTTGTCACCAGTACCTACTTTTGCAGGAATAGTAACAGATGTTTTCTTCAATTGCTCAACTACACCGTTAGCTGTAGCGATTAATTTAGCTTCTTCTTCTTTTCTAGCTTCTAAAGTAGCTTCTAAAGCTGCTTTGTTTTTAGGAGTAGCTAAAAGTGCAAATCCCTGAGGGATTAAGAAGTTTCTGGCATAACCAGGCTTTACGCTTACTGTATCAAACTCAAGTCCTAAGTTTTCTACGTCTTTTTTTAGGATGATATCCATTGTTGTTGTCCGTTTTAGAGTTCCGGGTTCCAGGTTTTATGTTCCGGGTTTCCCATCACTTCGTTAGAATTTATTAATTAATTCAGCAACAAAAGAAGAGGTTGTCCTCTTCTTTTATTTATTTTTTGTCTTATTTCAATAAGTCAGCTACGTAAGGTAGTAAAGAAAGGTGTCTTGCTCTTTTGATAGCAGCAGAAACTTTTCTTTGGTATTTTAAAGAAGTTCCTGTATATCTTCTTGGTAAGATTTTACCTTGCTCGTTTACAAACTGTAATAAGAAATCAGCATCTTTGTAATCAACGTGCTTAATTCCGTATTTTTTGAATCTACAATATTTCTTTTCAGATTTTGTATTGATATCAAGCGGAGTAAGGAATTTTACTTCTGATTCTCCTCCAGCTGAGGCTTGTTTAGCCATTTCATCTATTGCCATGTCTTGTCTTTTTTAAAAATAGGGTTAATAATTAAGCTCTTGACGCTTTTAATTTAGTTCTTCTGGTTACAGCATACTCAACAGCATGTTTGTCAAGCTTTGTAGTCAGGTAACGAATTACTCTTTCGTCACGTTTGAAAGCTAATTCTAGATCAGCAACTACAGTACCTTCACCTTTAAACTCGATTAAAGTGTAGAATCCGTTCTTTTTCAATTGGATCGGATAAGCCAGTTTTTTTAATCCCCAGTTTTCTTTAGCAACGATTTCACAGTTCTTTTCTTTGATAAGATCTTCAAATTTTTTCACTGCTTCCTCCACCTGAGCGTCAGATAGAACGGGAGTTAAAATGAAAACAGTTTCGTAATTGTTCATAATGTTAAATGAATTTGTTAATTATTTCGAGGTGCAAAATTAGAGAATATATTTGTAATATGCAATACCGGGAGTGAAATTGTTTGGGGTTTCGAGATGCAGGCTCCGGGGTTTTAGCTGACAGTTAGCAGTTGTTGGTTTTTAAACTTTGGTAAAATACTTTTAGCCTAAAGACTTAGCCCCGAAACTTTAAATTTAAAATCCGAACCCTGCATCCCGAAACTATTATTCCTTCGCTCTGATTTCGGTTAAAAAATTCACTTTAATCATGTCATACAATGAATGCCTGCTCACCAGAATTGAAGCGATGGAAGAAACCATTCCGGCCAGCATCAGATGAAAGATGAGAGAATGCCTGTCTGTCATTTCAAGCACAATAATGGCAGATGTAAACGGTGCCCTGGTAATTCCGGTAAGAAAAGCGACCATTCCTGCAAGAATAACCACATTGGTCTCATTGGCGGTCAAATGAATCAAGCCTGAAATTACAGATCCTATACTCGCTCCGGCAGTAAGAGCGGGGGCAAAAATTCCTCCGGCACCGCCTGATGTAAAAGACAGGGCAGGACCAAGCATTCTTAAGACCGGAACGTACCATTCTTCATGTTTATCTTTGGTAAAAAGAACACGCTCCATAATTTCTTTTCCGGAGCCGAGGATTTCCCGGTTAATAAAATAAGCGATGGAAGCAATAAACAGGGCGCAAAGTATAAGAAAAGCTATGTTGGCTCTGTCTGTTTTAAGTTTTCTTTTCTTCCAGTCACTCATTTTTAGCATCATTACAGACAACTGGCTGGCAAGAATACCTGCAACTCCCGCTACAAGGATAATCGGGAACATAACCATTAAGGAAACATCATTCGTTTTTGGATAGCCCAGATATAAATAGGAGCCTGCCAGGGTCTGCGCGGTTAAACCAGCAATAATTACTGCCGTAAATAAAGCCGTTTTAAAATAATTGATATGGGTTTTTGAAAGTTCTTCCACGGCAAATACAATTCCTCCCAAAGGGGTGTTAAATGCCGCCGCAAGCCCTGCTGCAGCCCCCGTCATAATCATATTTTTCTTTGAAATTTTTGGCCACCAGTGCGGAAGATATTCATTTACTTTCCTGAACACCGAACCTGCAATCTGGATCGTTGGCCCTTCACGTCCTACAGCACCGCCTCCGATCACCAGAACTACAGATGAAATAATTTTAAAGACAATGATTTTGAGGCTTAAAAGGCTTCTGATTTTGGTATGCTCTTTTGGATTGGCAAGTTCTACGGCTGCCATCACCTGTGGAATACCGCTTCCTTTGGCATTGGGGGCAAATTCTTTTACCAGCCACCACGAAAGTACGAAACCTATTGGCGCAATAATGAAAATCATCCATGAATGCCAGTCTATAATGAAATTCAGAAGATGTTCTCCCCAGGCAAATACCTTGGCATACATAACCGCAAAAAATCCGGTAATTACAGAACCTATCCAGAAAGGAATGGCCTGTAGCAGATTGTTTTTCAGCTGCTCGTTTCGGATGTTGTCAAAAGATTTTTTAAGGCCTTTTCGTATAAGGGATAGGATCTTCAGCATTTGTGTAAACTAAAACATTTTATCAAACGGAAAAATATGAAAATTAGATGGAATTTAGAAAATCTTATTTAAATAAAGATGAAAAAACAAAAAAGCTTCCTTGTTGGAAGCTTTTTTATATTGTTTCTGACCAATACAAGAGGAAAGTGCCTCCGAACTGACAGTTTTTATATTTCTGTATTCAGATCCCAGTTCTGAAGATAGTCGTGAACATGCTTCAGCATCATTCCTCCTAAAGAACCGTCTACTACTCTGTGGTCGTAAGAGTGAGACATGAACATAAGTTGACGGATTGCAATTACATCCCCGTCTTTAGTTTCAAGAACGGCAGGTTTTTTAACGATTGCACCAATAGCCAGAATAGCTACCTGAGGCTGAGGAATAATAGGCGTACCCATAAGGTTCCCGAAACTTCCTACGTTAGAAATAGTATAAGTTGCTCCCTGGGTATCTTCAGGTCTTAATTTTTTATTTCTTGCTCTGTAAGCCAGGTCATTGATTGCTTTTGCGAGACCTGAAAGTGATAACTGGTCTGCATTTTTGATTACAGGAACGATAAGGTTTCCGTCCGGTAAAGCAGTAGCCATACCAATGTTGATATTTTTCTTTTTAATGATATTTTCACCATTGATAGAAACGTTAATCATAGGGAAATCCTGGATAGCTTTTACTACAGCTTTCACGAAAATCGGCATGAACGTCAGTTTTTCACCCTCACGTTTTTCGAAAATATCTTTATGCTTGTTTCTCCATTTTACAACGTTGGTAACGTCTGTTTCAATAAAAGAAGTAACGTGCGGAGCAATTTGCTTGGCTTTCACCATGTTTTCAGCGATGATTTTTCTCATTCTGTCCATTGGAATGATTTCATCGCCTGCTGCTGTCTGAACCGTAGAAACCGGTGTCGCTACAGGAGCTGCTGATGGGGCTGGGGCCGGAGTTTGTACCGGCGCTGCCTGCTGAACAGGCTGGTTTCCTCTGTTGGAAACGTAGGCTAATATATCTTCTTTTGTAATTCTTCCTTCTAAACCGCTTCCTTTGATAGATTTCAGCTCAGATTCAGAGATGTTTTCCTGTTGTGCAATTGATTTTACAAGAGGTGACAGGTAAATGTCTCCTGAGAATTCTGCATTGGCAGCAACTTTTAATGGCTCTTCAATGGTCTTTAAAGTTTCCTGATCAGGAGCAGCAGCAGGAGTTTCTGTTTTTACCTCCTCCGAAGCTGTATTTCCGCCTTCTCCTTCAATTTCTAAAATAGCAATGGCTTCACCTACTTGGGCAACTTCGTCCTTCTGTTTCAGGATTTTTACAATTTTCCCCGAAACCGGTGTCGGAACGTCTGAATCTACCTTATCTGTTGCAATTTCAACTACGGAATCATCCTCTTTTACATTATCACCTTCATTGAACAACCAGGTGATAATTGTCGCTTCCATAACACCTTCTCCCATGGAAGGAAGCAATAATTTGTATTCTGCCATTTTTAATTTTTAGATTTTGACAAATATATAAAAAAAATCGGTTTTTTTATGAAATAGATAATTTTAGACAAATTCAACATAGATATTCTCGCCTACATTAAGTCCAAACAGGCTTTTGGCTCCGTTTTTTTTGCTTCCTTTATAGATGGTAAGCTCCAAAAGCTGACTGTCATTGAAGATAGCTGCCGACTGTCCGTGGAATTCCGTTTCCCTTTCCCAGTCAGAAACGACTTCCGTATGACTGGAATACACCCTTGAAAGTGTTAAATTTCTGAATTTTATAGTAAAACCTTCGTTTCCTTTTCCACTGCTTTCGAAAAAGTCTTTACTGATATTTGATATTATATTTCCGAAATTATCAATATAGGTTACTTCACCGATAATCATTTTTTCAGACTCATTGAAAACCGGTTTCGGGAACAGGAGTTGCTTGGATGTATCTATTTTCCGCCCGATCACTTCCGGAAGTCCGCCATTGGCCAAATGTACTGCCGCAGGTACAAAAACATCAGTGGAAGTAAAGTTTACCACATCATCAAAACGGTTGTTTAAAGTGATTTCATATATGGCTTCCGGTTTAATATCAAAAAATATAAGGCTTAAAAGCCCGTTGTCTGCGGCTAAAAAATAAGAGCCGTCCGCTTTATAGAGTATATTTTTCCTTGATCTGTTGTAAAAGCTGTCTACAGAAAGGATATGGATAGTGCCTTTAGGAAAATATTTATATGCATTCCGCACGATATACGATGTCTGTATAAGGTTGAAAGCCTGGATATCGTGGGTTATATCAACGATATTAACCTTGGGATTAAGAGACAGAATTTTGCCTTTCACAGCAGCAACTCTGTAATCTAAATTTCCGAAATCCGAAGTAAGGGTAATAATTGACATGGATCGTTCGTAGAATAAATAGTGTTTACTGCAAAGTTATTTAAAATAAAAAGAAAGCCCCAAAAGATTGTGGAAAAGAATTGATATAAATTTGAAAAAAAGCTTTAATTTTAAAATCGAATAAAATAAAATACTGCATGTTTGAATTAACATATGATTTGGAAGGTATCGATGCAAAGACTTTCTATGGCGTTAATAACCAATATTTCAACTTATTAAAATCAAGCTTTCCTACCATTAAGATCACCGGAAGAGACCATTTTATCTTCGCAATGGGTAATCAGGAAGCTTTAGATATATTAAAACAAAAACTGGACGACATTGTTAATTTTATCTCTAAAAATAATTCTATTGCCCTGAAAGACGTTGAAAATATCCTAAATATTAAAGATGAGAACGAAAAGCAATTGGTTTTCGATCAGGATATTATTGTAAAAGGAGTAAACGGTAAGATCATCAAGGCCAAAACCACCAATCTTAAAAAGCTGGTCAAAGAAACGGAGAAAAAAGATATGGTTTTTGCCATCGGACCGGCGGGAACCGGAAAAACTTATACGAGTGTGGCATTGGCTGCAAGAGCTTTAAGAGATAAAGAAGTAAAAAGAATTGTTCTTACCAGGCCTGCCGTAGAAGCAGGAGAGAGTCTTGGATTTTTACCGGGAGATCTTAAAGAAAAACTGGATCCGTATTTACAGCCTTTATATGATGCACTGAGAGATATGATCCCTCACGAAAAGCTGGAAGGTTTTATGGAGAAAAAAGTGATTGAAGTGGCTCCGCTGGCTTTTATGAGAGGGCGTACGCTGGATGATGCCTTTGTAATTCTGGATGAAGCCCAGAACACTACGCATGCCCAGATGAAAATGTTCCTTACAAGAATGGGAATGAATGCCAAATTCATTATTACAGGAGATCCGAGCCAGATAGATTTACCACCAAAACAACAGTCAGGACTTAAAGAAGCTATGAGAATCCTGAAAGACGTTAAGGAAATTGGCTTTGTTCATCTTACGGAAGAAGATGTGGTAAGACATCCTGTGGTAAAAAAGATTATTTTAGCATACAATGAAGAAGATAAAAGACTGAAAGATTAAATTTGAATACCTAACTGGTTGTAATAAGGTTAATATTAATTATTTGTGATAATATTTTTAGCCACTATTTGGTGTTTTAAAAAAAATACTTAGTTTTGTGACCGAATGCTAAAAAATAATCATGAAAAAAATTTTACTTATTGCAGCAGCGGCTGTAGTTAGCGCTAATCTAAGCGCTCAAGAAACAAGATTCGGGGCTAAAGCCGGTTACTCACTTTCAACTTTAAAATATAAAGACGGGGGAGAATCTGAAGGTTCTGATCCTTTACATACTTTCTATGTAGGAGGTTTGGTAGAGCATAAACTAAGCGATAAGTTTGCGCTTCAGGGAGAAGTTTTGTATTCTCCGCTTGGAGGTAAGCTGGATGCAGCAGAAGGTACTGACGAAGCAATGGTTGGAGCAAAAGCAAAGATTACTTTTGGAACATTAATGGTTCCGATTTCTGCTAAATATTTCATTACTGAAGGTTTATCAGTTTCTGCAGGGGCAAGTTTCGGATTTATCCTTTCTGCAAAAACAAAGTATGATGTTAATGTAGGACTTGGTTTACCAGGACTTGATGTTTCAATCGGTGACGAAGTTGATATCAAAGATCAGACGAATACTTTGAATATAGCTCCTTTCCTTGGTGCTGAATATGCATTGGAAAACGGGTTATTCTTCGACGCAAGATACAACATGGGAGTATCTAACTTAGCTAAAGACTCTGGTGATGGAAAGTTAACTAACAGCTTCCTTCAGGTAGGTGTTGGTTTCAAATTCGGAGGAAACTAGTTCTTTGAAAATTGATTTAAAACATAGGGCGGGCCAAATTTTTGGCCCGCTTTTTTGCTGCCTCCAATGAGTGCAATTTGTTAATTTTATGTTAATAACGAAAATAATTAGTAATTTTGTGGTATCAATCAAACTATTAAAAAATGAAAAAATTATTTTTACTAAGTGCTTTTGCGCTGCTGGGCGGTGCTGCACAGGCGCAGGAAGGTTTTAAATTAGGTGGTCATATCGGTATACCGGTAGGGGATGCAAGTGATGCATCATCATTTACATTAGGAGTAGATGCCGCCTATATGTGGAACATTACAAAAGGTCTTGACCTGGGAGTTACAACGGGATATTCCCATTTCTTCGGAAAAGATAATTTTGATGATTTCGGATTTATTCCGGTGGCGGTTTCCGGAAAATATAAATTTTCGGGAGCACCTATCTTTGTAGGATTGGATCTTGGATATGGAATTTCTGTAAAAGATGGAGTAGACGGTGGTTTCTACGCACAGCCTAAGTTCGGGTACCAAATGTCTAAAGGTGAGCTTTATTTAGGATATCAGACGATCAGTAACAAACGCGATTACGGATGGTATACAGCAAACTGGAATGTAGGTGCTGTTAATATCGGATACAATTTCTTCCTGAAATAAGAGAAATCTTACATATAAATAATAACTCCGGCTTCCACGCTGGAGTTTTTTTATTTTATTTTAAGAAGTAATGGCTTGCCTATTAACATTATATTGCATTAAGCCATAAATCTGAACAGTTTATTTAAAATTGATGAAATTTAAAAAGGTAACCATATTAAGCTCCAATTGAGAAATTGTAGTTTTTTTATTCATAATATTGTGAAAAAATCAAAATACTAATATTATTAAGCTTTATTCCTGTAAAAAGCCAATATTGATCAATGATATTAATCACGTTAACAAATTTTAATATTAGCCATACCCACTGTAAATTTGCCCTCAGAAAGTATTAAAATTTTTTAAAATGAAAAAATTATTATTAGCGGGTGCTGTTGCACTTTTTGGTTTATCTAATGCACAGATCGCAAAAGGTACTACTTATTTATCAGGAACTTTAAACTTTTCATCTACTCACGATAACAACGACGATTCAAAAGTAAATGATCTAACGCTAGTTCCTACTGTAGGATATTTCGTTGGAACTAATGTTGCTGTTGGGGTTGGAGTAGGATATGCTTCTCACGTTGAAAAAACTGAAATGGCTAGTGGTTATGATAAATCTACTATGCAAGGTGTTATTGTTGAGCCTTTCGTTAGAAAATACTGGACTTTAGGAGAAAAACTTTATATCTTCGGTCAGCTTTCTGTACCAATGCAGTTCGGAAACAGTAAATTTGAAGAGTCTATCGGAAACGTAACGAACACAGCAAAGTATGACTTCAATTCATTTGGTGTTTCTATCAAACCAGGTTTAGATTATTTCTTAAACAAAAACTGGACTATCGAAGCTACAATCGGAGATTTCGGATATAGCAACTTTAAGTACAAAGATGCTAAAAGCGTAGATAACTATAACTTCGGTCTTGACTTAGCGTCTGTAGGAATCGGTGTTAAATATGTTTTTGCTAAGTAATAAAAAGCATTAAATAAAAATAAAAGCCCTAAGATTTATTTTAGGGCTTTTTTATCTTTGGAAAATAATTTTTTAAATAAAATAACCATGAAAAAAATCTTATTGGTATCAGCTCTTGCTTTTTTTGCAGGAATGAATGCACAGACAAAATTCGGTGTAAAAGCAGGATATGCTTTATCAAAACTAAACTCAAATGACGATCTTGATGCATTTGAAGGGGTAAGTGGAGGCTTGAAATCCAAATCAGGTTTCTATGTTGGAGCTTTGGTAGAGCACAAATTCAACAGTAAATTTGCTGTACAGGGTGAAGTTCAGTATGCAAATCTGGGCGGAAAAGTTGAAGTTTCAACAATGGGAATTACCGTTACAGAAAAATTCAATTTCAACAGAATTGTAGTTCCTGTAACAGCCAGATATTATGCTACTCCGGAACTTGGGTTATATGCAGGTCCTTTCGTAAGCTTTAGAACAAGTACAAAAGTAAATATTGATGTATCAGGAGGAATGGCAGATCAGGCAGCTGTAAGCGAAGGTGAGAAGTTTTTGGAAAAGAGTTTTGATGATAATCTGAAATCTACAGAATTCGGCTTGCTTTTAGGAGCTGACTATAACATATACAAAGGATTATTTGTAGATGCACGTTACAGTTTTGGATTGACCAATATGATTAAAGATCCGGTAAACGATGAAAAATTGAAAATGAATTTCTTCCAGATCGGAATAGGTTACAAATTCAAATAAAAAAATAAAAAACTCTCAGAAATCCTGAGAGTTTTTTTATATCTTATTGTTGTAAGCTTATTATTTTCCAAGCATTCCGCCCATTCCCGGCATATTCGGCATTTTGCTCATCATCTGCATCATCTGTTTTCCCTGAGGTCCCTGCATCATTTTCATCATTTTACCCATCTGCTCGAACTGTTTCATCAGTTGATTCACATCTTCGATCTTTCTTCCTGCACCTTTTGCAATTCTCTGCTTTCTCTGGGTATTGATGATTGAAGGTCTTCTTCTTTCGTCAGGCGTCATAGAGTAAATGATAGCCTCAATATGTTTGAACGCATCATCACTGATCTCAACATCCTTAATTGCTTTTCCGACTCCCGGGATCATTCCCATAAGGTCTTTCATATTACCCATTTTCTTGATCTGGTTGATCTGTTTAAGGAAATCATCAAAACCGAATTCGTTTTTAGCGATCTTTTTATGAAGTTTTTTAGCTTCTTCCTCATCAAATTGTTCCTGAGCTCTTTCTACTAAGGAAACTACGTCTCCCATTCCTAAGATCCTGTCTGCCATTCTTTCCGGATAGAAAAGGTCCAAAGCTTCCATTTTCTCACCTGTGGAGATGAATTTGATTGGTTTCTCAACTACGGAACGGATTGTTAAAGCCGCACCACCTCGTGTATCACCGTCTAATTTAGTAAGAACAACACCGTCAAAGTTCAGTGCATCATTAAATGCTTTTGCAGTATTCACAGCATCCTGACCTGTCATGGAGTCTACTACGAATAGGGTTTCCTGAGGCTTGATGAAATAATGTACGGATTTGATCTCGTTCATCATCTGCTCATCAATCGCAAGACGTCCGGCTGTATCTACGATCACTACATCATGACCGTTTGCTTTTGCAAAGTTAATTGCATTTTCAGCAATGGTAGAAGGATTGGTGGAACCTTCTTCTGTAAATACCGGAATTCCGATCTGACCTCCCAATATTTTAAGCTGGTCGATTGCTGCGGGACGGTAAACGTCACAGGCAACCAATAACGGCTTTTTACTTCTTTTGGTTTTTAAATAATTGGCCAGTTTTCCGGAGAAAGTGGTCTTACCGGAACCCTGAAGCCCCGCAATAAGGATCACGGTTGGCTTTCCTGAAAGATTGATTCCTTCCTGGGAACCTCCCATAAGATCTACCAGTTCATCATGAACAATTTTTGTCATCAGCTGTCCCGGTGTAAGGGAAGTAAGAACGTTTTCTCCTAATGCTTTATCCTGAACTCTTTTGGTAAGATCTTTTGCAACTTTATAGTTAACGTCGGCATCTACCAATGCTCTGCGGATCTCCTTTACGGTTTCCGCTACATTGATTTCGGTAATTTTTCCACGTCCGGAAATATTGTGTAATGCCTTATCTAATTTATCCTGTAAACTATTAAACATATTTATTGTAAATTATAGGTTTGCAAAAATAAGGAATTTTTGGCATATCCAAAGTGTCCGGACACGTAATATTATATATATTGGAAAAAATGATAAAAATCAAATTGATCAGAATTCGATAGAAAAAGTCTATTTTTGCGATCAGATAAAATAAACCTTGTTATTTATAAAGGTTGAAAATAAGCTTATAATGAAATTGAACCCTAATATCCTGGTTACGGTATTATTCTTTTTAACATTCCTGATTCATTTTTCCCTTTGGAAATTTGTTTTTCACTTAGATGAGATTATTATTGTGAAATTTTATCTTTTTTTAAGTGTTATGTTTATGATGATGATTACTCTTGTGATCTTAATAAACAGAACTGTGCCTCAATTTTTAGGATTGTCCGTCATTGGTCTTATCTTATTAAAATTCGGTTTAATGTATTTAATTCGTAAAAAATTGAACTTTGAAGTGATTCCAGGCTATAAATTTCATTTTATATTACCATATTTCGTCCTGACTACGCTGCTTACGTACTACGCGATCAAGCTGATTAATCATGACAAAAAACAGTAAAATTATTTATTGAAAATAGAAAAAATATTATATTTTTGCACAACGAAAAAAACCTATCAATGTTTAAGAAATTCGCAGTTTTATTCTACAGTATTTTTGTATTAAACTTAGTGTCTGCACAGCACGGCGAGGCTCCTGCTGGTGAGGCTCCTGCTAAAGAGCTTTCAGAGAAAGAAAAAGCAGGTAAAGAAAACAAAGAGTTCATCACTCATCACTTGTTGGATGCTCACGACTTTACATTGATGGTAGATAAAGAGGGGCACCACATTGGATTTCCTCTTCCTGTTATTTTCTATGATAACGGGTTTCATAGCTTTATGAGCAGCAAAGAAGGTTTCATGCATGGAGAAACAACTGAAGTAGATGGTTCTTATTACAAACTGCATCACGAAAAAATATACAAGACTGATGCTGCAGGAACTTTAACTTTAGATAAAGACGGTCACCCTACAAATGATAAACCTTTAGATCTTTCAATCACTAAAAGTGTACTTATTATTTTCCTGGTTGCGCTTTTAATGTTTGTATTATTTACAGGAATGGCAAGATCTTATAAGAAATCTGTTGTTCCTACAGGAACAGCAAGATTTTTAGAGCCTTTGATCATTTTTGTGAGAGATGAGATTGCTATTCCGAACATCGGGCACAAGTATAAAAGATTTATGGGGTACTTATTAACTGTATTCTTCTTTATCTTACTTTTAAACGTATTAGGATTAATGCCTTTCGGAATTAATGTTACCGGTAATATTACCATGACATTCTTCCTTGCTATCCTTACTTATTTAATTACAACATTCTCTGCGAATAAAGATTACTGGAAACATATTTTCTGGATGCCGGGTGTACCTGTTCCAATGAAATTTATTATGTTGCCGATTGAACTATTAGGAACTCTTACCAAGCCTTTTGCATTGATGATCCGTCTTTTTGCAAACATGACAGCAGGACACATTGTTGTAATGACGCTTATCGGATCAATCTATATTTTCAAAAACTGGATTGCCGGAGTTGCTTTCCCATTCCTTACTTTAGTAATTTATATCCTTGAAGTATTGGTAGCATTCCTTCAGGCTTATATCTTTACAATGCTTTCAGCGTTATTTATCGGAATGGCTGTGGAAGAACATGAGCACGAACATCACGCAGCTCATTAATTAGAACAAGTTTGAAGCTTAAAATATTAAAAACAATTTTTTAAATTATATTTATTATGGAAATCCCTAGAATTATTGGTGGCGGTCTTATCGTACTTGGTGTAGGTATCGGTCTTGGTAAAATCGGAGCTGCTGCTCTTGAAGCTATCGCTAGACAGCCTGAGCAATCTGGAAAAATCCAAACTGCTATGCTTATTGCAGCTGCACTAGTAGAAGGTGTTGCATTTGCTGCGTTATTCGCATCATAAGCCAAACAAAAAAACATTGTTGCAGCGGTTGGCTGCAGCAATGTTAATTTAAAAAAGAAAAAAGTAATAATTATTTATACATTTATATAAAATGGAATTAATTCACCAGTTTTCATCAGGACTATTTATTATCCAGTCTGTTATTTTTCTAGCATTATTATTTTTGTTAGGCAAATTTGCTTGGAAACCTATTTTAAAATCAATCAACGACAGAGAAACTTCCATTGTTGATGCTCTTAATCAGGCTAAATTGGCTAGAAAAGAGATGGAGACTTTAAAAGAGGATAACGAAAGAATTATTCGTGAAGCTAAAATCGAAAGAGATGCTATCCTTAAAGAAGCCAGAGAAATTAAAGATAGAATCGTAGGTGAGGCTAAAGATGTTGCTAAAGCTGAAGGAGATAAAATGATTGAATCGGCTAAGCAAACTATCCAGACTGAGAAAAATGCTGCTATGGCAGACATCAAAACTCAAATCGGTGCTTTATCCGTAAACATCGCCGAATCTATCCTTAAGCAAAAGCTGGATAACAACGAAGCTCAAAACGAATTAGTTCAAAATTACCTAAACAAATCAAACCTTAACTAAGAATGCTTACATCTAAAGTAGCTAAAAGATATGCACAGGGTCTGCTGGATTTCACCAATGAATCAGGCCAGACAGCTGCTGTATTTTCTGAAATGAAAGATGTAGTGAAGATCATGTCTGAATCTAAGGATTTGAACAAATTTTTCCTTACGCCTTACATAGATTCCAAAAAGAAAATAGAGGCAGCAAACGAAATTTTTAAAAGTTTTTCAACATCTTCACAAAACCTGATCAGGTTAGTGATCAAGCATGGACGTGAAAACCAATTAAAAAATATAGCTCAGGAGTTCATCAATAAAGTAGAGGATATCAACGGAGTACAGAGAATAACGCTTACAACAGCAACTCAGCTTTCTAAAGAAAACCTTGATCAGATCCTGAGATCTACCAATCTGGTAAAAGCAGGTTCAAACTTTGACCTGAACTTAAATGTAAAGCCGGAAATTCTGGGAGGTTACATTTTAAGAGTAGGTGATCAGCAGGTAGATGCGTCTGTAAAGACAAAACTTAATCAAGTTAAAAAAGATTTTCAGTTAAATTAAAGAAAAAACAACCATACAATGGCAGAAATAAATCCAGCAGAAGTATCTGCGATCTTAAAACAGCAATTGGCCAACTTCGATACTCAATCCAACGTTGAGGAAGTAGGTACAGTTTTAACCATCGGTGATGGTATTGCTCGTGTATACGGGTTAGAAAACGTACAATACGGAGAGTTGGTGAAATTTTCTAGTGATGTAGAAGGTATTGTACTTAACCTTGAAGAAGACAACGTAGGTGTTGCTCTACTTGGGGAAAGTAAATTAGTAAAAGAAGGAGACACAGTAAGAAGAACAAACAGAATCTCTTCTATCAAAGTAGGAGAAGGAATGTTAGGAAGAGTAGTAGATACTCTTGGTAACCCTATCGATGGTAAAGGTCCTATTACTGGGGATTTATACGAAATGCCATTGGAAAGAAAAGCTCCTGGAGTTATCTTCAGACAGCCGGTAACAGAACCTTTACAGACAGGTATCGTTGCAATTGACTCTATGATTCCTGTAGGAAGAGGACAGAGAGAGCTTATCATTGGTGATAGACAGACAGGTAAAACTACTGTTGCTATTGATACCATCATCAACCAAAAAGAATTCTTTGATGCAGGTAAGCCTGTATATTGTATATATGTTGCTATCGGTCAGAAAGCTTCTACTGTAGCACAAATCGTTAAAACCCTTTCTGATAAGGGAGCTTTAGCATATACTGTAATCGTTGCAGCTAATGCATCAGATCCGGTTCCGATGCAGGTATATTCTGCAATGGCTGGAGCATCTATCGGTGAGTTCTTCAGAGACACTGGTAGACCGGCACTAATCGTTTATGATGATTTATCCAAACAAGCGGTAGCGTACCGTGAGCTTTCCCTTCTATTGAGAAGACCACCGGGCCGTGAAGCTTATCCTGGAGACGTTTTCTATCTTCACTCAAGACTATTGGAAAGAGCTGCAAAAGTGATCGCTGATGACAATATTGCAAGCCAGATGAACGATTTACCTGAGTCTTTAAGACCAATCGTAAAAGGAGGAGGTTCTTTAACTGCCCTTCCAATTATCGAAACTCAGGCTGGTGACGTATCTGCATATATTCCAACCAACGTAATCTCTATTACTGACGGACAGATCTTCCTGGAGTCTGATCTATTCAACTCAGGGGTTCGTCCTGCGATCAACGTAGGTATTTCTGTATCCAGAGTAGGAGGTAACGCTCAGATCAAATCAATGAAAAAAGTATCCGGTACTCTTAAACTGGACCAGGCTCAATATAAAGAATTGGAAGCGTTTGCTAAATTCGGTTCTGACCTTGATGCTTCTACTTTAGCCGTAATCTCTAAAGGAGAAAGAAACGTTGAGATCCTTAAGCAGCCGGTAAATTCTCCACTTCCTGTAGACAGCCAGGTAGCTATGATCTATGCAGGAACAGAGAACCTTCTAAGAAACGTTCCTATCAGAAAAGTAAAAGAATTCCAGATTGAATACATCGAATTCTTAAGATCTAAGCACCCTGATACAATGGCAGCTATTAAAGCTGGTAAAATCGATAACGATATTACAAACGTTCTTAAGCAGGCAGCTAACGATTTAGCTTCTAAATATAACTAAAATCTTCATGGTTTAAGGTTTGGAACCCGTTCTGAACCTTAAACTTTAGACCATAAACTTTGAACCCAAATTAATGGCAAACTTAAAAGAAATACGAGGTAGAATTGCATCCATTTCATCTACGATGCAGATTACGCGTGCTATGAAAATGGTTTCCGCAGCGAAACTTAAAAAAGCACAGGATGCAATCGTAATGTTAAGACCTTATTCTGAAAAACTTCAGGAAATCATCCAGAATGTAAATTCTAGCTCTGATCCTGATCAGGTTTCTGTCTATGCTCAAAAAAGAGAAGTGAAAAGAATTCTTTTCATCGCTGTTACTTCAAACAGAGGTCTTGCTGGAGCTTTTAACTCATCTATCGTAAAAGAACTTAACAACCAGTTCAGAGATAAATCTCAATACGAAATTGAAGTTCTTACTGTAGGTAAAAAAGCTTTTGATGCGGTAAGAAGAACCCGTACAGTATATTCCAATGAAAGTGCTGTTTACGATAATTTGAACTTTGATTCAGTAGCCCATGTTGCTGAAGGAGTAATGAGCAGCTTTAAAGAAGGTAAATTTGATGAAGTTTACTTAATCTACAATAAATTTATTAATGCTGCTACCCAGGAAGTTACGGCTGAACAGCTTCTTCCGATTTCTATGGCTGAAAAAGCTGAAGAAACTCAGGTAGAAACAGATTATATCTTTGAACCGAACAGAAATGAAATTCTTGATAATTTAATTCCTAAAGCAATTAAAACTCAGGTTTTCAAAGCGGTTTTAGATTCTGTAGCATCTGAGCACGGAGCGAGAATGACTGCTATGCATAAAGCTACAGACAACGCCCAGGCTTTAAAGAATGATCTTGTGATCTTCTATAACAAAGCAAGACAGGCTGCCATTACAAACGAAATCTTAGAGATCGTTTCAGGAGCTGAAGCTTTGAAAAATTCGTAAAGAATTATTTTAACATAATATTAAAGCGTCGATACTTATCGATGCTTTTTTTGTTATTTATATTTTATCTATCTTTGTAAACTAAAATATTATACAACTTCTAAATGGACTCGGACATAGTCAGGCTTTTGCTAGCCTTATTTCTTGTTTTATTAAATGGCTTTTTCGTAGCCGCTGAATTTTCAATTGTTAAAGTTCGTTACTCACAAATCCAGTTAAAAGCAGCCGAAGGTAACTCTATGGCGAAACAGGCAGAGCATATTATCAAGCATCTTGATGAATATCTGTCCGCTACACAGCTTGGTATTACCTTAGCTTCCCTGGCGTTGGGATGGGTAGGGGAAAGTGCTTTACATCACGTAGTAGAAAGCATTTTCCATTCTTTAAATGTTGATCTTACTCAAACTACAATTACCACAATATCAGTGGTAACAAGTTTTGTATTGATTACAGTGATGCATATTGTATTCGGTGAGCTTATCCCGAAATCAATTGCCATCAGAAAATCTGAGTCAACTACAATGGCTACAGCTGTTCCTTTAAGAGTTTTTTATACGGTTTTCAAGCCTTTTATCTGGTTGATGAACCTGATGTCGAATACTTTCTTAAGATTGGTAAAAATACATCCGGCATCAGAGCAGGAAATCCATTCTACCGAAGAACTCCAGCTTTTGGTAAAACAAAGTGCAGACAGCGGTGAAATTGAAGAGGAAAACTATGAAATCATTAAAAATGCATTTGATTTTACAGATCATTCCGCCAAGCAGATCATGGTTCCAAGACAGAATATTACGTCTATTGACTTTGAGGAAGATATCAATGAAATTATCAACAAGATTATGGATAGCGGTTATTCCCGTATTCCTGTATATCTTGATTCTATTGATAATATCATTGGGGTTTTCTATACAAAGGAGATTATCCGGGAGTTTGTGAAGAGAAAGGGAGATCTTAACCATGAAGATCTCAAAGACCTTATGCGTGATGCATTTTTCGTAGTGGGCAGTAAAAAGATTTCAGATCTTCTTAAAATCTTCCAGCAGAAAAAACAGCATCTTGCAATAGTTATTGATGAATTTGGAGGAACTGAAGGTATTATTACCCTGGAAGACATTCTCGAAGAGCTTGTAGGGGAAATACAGGATGAAGAAGATGATGAAGACAAACTGGTAGATAAAATAGGAGACAATATTTATTGGGTTCAGGCTACACAGCCATTGGATGAAATTAATGAATATCTGCCTAAAAAACTGCCTCTTTCAGAAGAAAGCGAATATAACACGCTGGCAGGTTTCATTTTGCACGGATTGGAAGATATCCCTGAGGAAAATGATGAATTTGATTTAGAAAACTATCATTTCAAAATTCTGAAAATGAATAATAAGAGTGTGGAACTCGTGGAATTAGTATACGAAGGCCCGAATGTACTGAATGATCTGGCCGATAAGATAGGAGAAGTTTAAAAAAGTAGAAATGATTTTTTATAACAGCATAAAAGATTACGAAGATCCGAAACGCCAGTACGAAGAGGAAGTGCTGGTTCTGGATGATACGGATGAAGTGTATAAACTGGTGCTCCATAATGATGACATTCATACATTTGATTACGTAATCGACTGCCTGATCGAGATCTGTAAACATACTTTGGAACAGGCAGAACAATGTACCATATTAGTGCATTACAAAGGCAAATGCACGGTAAAAACAGGCTCAATGGATATCCTTAAACCGATGCACGAAAAACTACTTTCAAGGGAATTAACAAGCGAAATAGTATAATAAAACTCTGTCAATTGACAGAGTTTTTTATTAAATATGTAATTTATTTTACAAAATACACACTTATTAGTTAAGAAATTCATAAAATTTATTTATATTAGCGATTACACCTAATAACTTAAATATAAATAAATGAAACAAAAAATTACTTCTCTTATTCTTTGCGCTACTTTATGCTTTTCTGTGGTAAATGCCCAGGAATCATCTTTTGAAATGCCGGCTAAAAACTGGATCAGGGAAAACTCAAAAAATTTGGGGATTCAGGATTTCAGTGTATTGAAATTAACCTCTGTACGAAAAGGAAACACAGGTGAAACATTACGTTTTCAACAAATGATAAAAGACGTTCCTGTTTTTCAGTCTGAAATTGTGATCCATTTCAATAAAGATGGCAGAATAAGCTATACAGGAGCAGAGAGCTTTAAAAAAGAAATAAAGGATATTATTACAGATCCTTCTTTTACAGCTTCAGAAGCTCTTAAAAAAGCGCATATTGCTTCTAATACCAAAGGAACTGTGACTTTTGAAGAAAACAAGCTGGTTGTTTACCTTACAGAATCAGGAGATACAAAGCTTGCTTACAGAGTACTTACAAACTCTCATGACAACCCGGGAAGCTGGGAAACTATTGTAGATGCACAAAACGGAAATATCATAAGCGTTAAGGATATTGCCAATTACCATCATGATGAAAATGATAGTCCGAAGCCTGCTAAAAAAAAATCAAAAAAAGATGTAAGCGCTAAGAAAGTTTTCGTTTCCGGGAACGGATATATTTTCAATCCCGATCCTCTTTCCAGGATGCAGGTAGCTTACGCGGGTAATTATGTGGATAATAACGATGCCACTAATGCAAGTTTAGATGCTGCCAGAAGCCTGGTTACCATTCCTGAAGTGGATTTTACAGGCGGTGTATATAAATTAAAAGGATCTTATGCAGAGATCAAAGATCTTGAAACACCTTCCACAGGCTTATTTACCCAGGCAACCAACCAATTCATGTTTAACAGAAATGATCAGGGATTTGAGGCTGTAAATGCTTACTGGCATGTTGATAACAGCTTACGCTATATTAATGAAACATTGAATATTGCCTGCAGACCTTTAACCAATGACGGTATATTATGGTATGATCCGCACGGCCTTGATGGAGATGATAACTCTTATTACAGCAACGGAAGATTGGTTTTCGGGGAAGGAGGTGTAGATGATGCTGAAGATGCAGACGTTGTTTTGCATGAATTAGGGCATGGTGTTCATGATTGGTTAACCAACGGAAGTTTATCCCAGGTTCAGGGATTAAGCGAAGGTTGCGGCGATTACTGGGCGCAATCGTACAGCAGAAGTTTAAGCCAGTGGCCTTCATCAGCACCTGCGTACAACTGGATGTTCAGCTGGGATGGGCATAACGAATACTGGGCAGGAAGAATTACCAATTATACAGTTCTGTATCCGGGATCGGGAGCCATTCATACAAGAGGGCAGATCTGGGCTTCCGCTTTAATGAGAATATACGATAAGATCGGAAAAGCAAAAACGGACAGAGCATTTTTAGAAGGTTTGTCAATGACCAATTCATCAACAAATCAGCAGAGTGCTGCAATCGCTGTAAGACAGGCTGCCATTGATATGCTTGGGCAGTTCGGATTTGTTTGTTCGGATATAGCTGTTATGACACAGGAATTTACTGCTGCAGGATATACTTTACCGGTTTATAACTGCCTGCTAAGTGTAGATGATACTTCTAAAAAAGAAATTGTATCAGTATATCCAAACCCTGTTTCTGATATCCTGAATGTTTCATTAAAAGGAAATAAAGAAGAAAAAGCAGAAATCTACAACATGGAAGGCAGAAAAGTAATGGAAACAGTAGTAGGAAGCGGAAACGGCAGAATTGATGTCTCCAGGCTTCAGACCGGAGATTATATTCTGACCATAAAAGGAATAGAATTATCAACCAAATTTATTAAAAAATAAGACTTAATAATATCTTTAAATCCGGTGCCTAGCATCGGATTTTTTGTTAAAACCAAATTCTGAAGGGATTGTTTTACTTGCATTCATCTAAAATAGTATATTTGTACCAACTATAAAGAAACAAAAAAAGAATGCTTGTAATAGGAATTGCCGGAGGAACAGGATCCGGCAAAACTACAGTTGTTGATAAGATAATGCAACAGCTTGATATTGAAGGAATGAATATCCTTTCCCAGGATAACTATTATCACGACAATCCGAATCTTACACTGACAGAGAGAGAAGCGCTCAACTACGACCATCCAAAGTCTATAGATTTCGATTTAATGATAAAACATGTGAAAGCTTTAAAAAACAATGAGTCTATAGAACAGCCCATTTACAGCTTTGTCACTCATTCCCGGACCGGCGACCACGTCACTGTAGAACCTAAAAATGTATTGGTAGTAGAAGGCATTCTGGTACTTACAAATAAAGAATTGCTGAAAGAATTCGATTTAAAAGTATTCGTTCATGCAGATTCCGACGAAAGACTGATCAGAAGGATCAGGAGAGATACCCAGGAAAGGGGAAGAGACCTGAATGAGGTTCTTCACCGTTACCAGACCACACTGAAGCCAATGCATCAGGAATTCATAGAACCGTCAAAGAATGAAGCCGATTTGATCATTCCGAACATGAGACAGAATTCCGTAGCGATTGATTTTTTAACTACTGTTATTAAAAATTCGTTGAGAAAACACTAAAATGAAAGATTCCAAACTTATTAAAGACATTCAGCCGAAATCTGAAACATTAAAAATTATCCAGAAATACATTCTGAATAAGTATACCATTACAATCTGTATGTTTCTCGTATGGATGATTTTCTTTGATAAAACCTCTTTCCTTGTTATTAATGAACTGAATGGCGAGATCAGCCGATATGAAGACCAGCTGGAGTATTATAAAAAAGAATACGAAAAGAACGATGCCTTTTATAAAAAGCTGATGAACAATAAATCGGAAAAGGAAAAATACGCCAGAGAAAATTATTTTATGAAAAAGCCGGATGAGGAAATCTTCATTCTGGTGGTAGACAGTGCAAATGTTGCTGAAAAATAAGAAATTTTAGATACTGAGGCAAAATTTGCCATTCATACAAAGAAGAATAAACGTAATAGTGAATTGTCAATTCTGTGATTCACAATTGATCCATAATAAACAGCCAATGTCAGCAGATATACTTCCAAACTGGGAAAATTTAGTAAAGAAACAGCTTAAAACAGAAGACATTTATTCCATTTTAAAGAAAGAAAATCTTGAAGGAATTGATGTGAAACCTTTTTACAGTGAAGTTCAGAAACCATTGGCCAACCTGCCGAAAGTTGAAGAAAACACTCATCTCGTAGCCAGATATCATGAAAGTTTGGAAGAGGATGTTTTTGCATTTATTCTGGATCATAACGTAGAAAACCTTGAACAGAAGACAATTTTTGTCAATAATAAAGACCTTGCAGGACATATCAGTCCAAAAGAAGAAGATCAGTACTTTTCCCTGATCGACGTTTTCAACGAAAATGAGGGTACTATTGATGACCAGCTGGCTAAAGAACTTTTGTCAAAAGATTTCAGAAGAAACATCTGTGTGGATATTTCCCTTCATCAGAATGCCGGTGCTGCCATTTACCAGCAGTTGGGAATGGCATTGGCAAAAACAAAAGAACTTGCTGAAGCATATGGTGCAGAAATTCTAAATAAACTGATTTTCAGAATAGCCGTAGGAGGAAATTATTTCTTTGAGATGGCCAAACTGAGAGCTTTTAAAATAGTTTTTAACCAACTTTCCAAAGAATATGGTTTAAATGAAACTCCCTATATTTTTGCAGAAACATCCTTAAGAAACAAAGCTGTTGCAGATAATGAAAATAACCTTATCCGCTCAACACTGGAACTGGCTTCTGCCATGATTGCAGGTGCAGATGCTGTTTTCAGTAACAATTATCTTGTGAACCGAAGTACTGACAATTCCGAAGAGATTTCTTTTAAGCAGCAAATAGTGCTGGCTTATGAAAGTATTATCAATGTATTTGAGGATGCATCGAATGGAAGCTATTATGTAGAAGATATTACCCGTCAGATTGCAGAAAAATCCTGGGCTCTGTTTGTTGAAACAGAAGAGGCAGGAGGTTACCTTGAACTTTTGAAGCAGGGAATTGTTCAGAAAAAGATCTATGATCATGCTGTTGAAGAGCAGGAATGGGTGGAAGAAGGAAAAATAAAGCTGATAGGAGTGAATTTATACCCCAAATTAGACGTTAAAAGATCAATTGACGACTTATACAGTGAAAAGGAAATAAAAGCCGTACGCTGGGCTGAAATGTTTGAGTAGTAATGAAAGAAAAACTGATTGACCTTTTTGAATACACCCATCATTTCAATAAAGAAATAATAAAACACATTTCAGAAAACAGATTGAAAGTTGACGATAAAACAATCAGCCTGATCAATCATACATTGAATGCCCAGCAGATTTGGAATTCACGGATCCTGGGTGAGGAATCATTTGAAGTCTGGCAAATCAATCCTTTTGAATCCCTTGACGAAATCAACCGGCAGAACTTCCTGAAAAGTATTGATATCATTCAAAGATCCGATCTGGACCAAAGAGTGGAATATCAGAACTCAAGAGGAGCAAAATTTGAAAACAGTATTTTTGAAATGCTTTTTCATGCCGTAAACCATTCAACTTATCACCGGGGCCAGATCAATTCCCTTCTGAAACAGAGTGGTATTGATCCATTACTGACCGATTATATTTTTTATAAACGATAATGTTGTCTGAGAAATCTGTGGAAAATAAAATAGTAAACCAAGACATTCAAAACTACATCAATGCAAATCTAAATTCGGATTTACATGCACTATTATTAAAAAAATCCCCATTTCCAAATGTTTCCATGCAGGAAATCGTACAGCAGATCAAAGGAAAACAGACTGCCCGGAAGAAATTTCCGTTTTTGCTTAAAGAAGGAATTATTTTTCCGCCCCAGCTTAACTTAGAACAATCATCTTCAGAAAGCACAGCCCACTATAAATCAGAAATTCTTAAAGGAAATAAATTTATCGACCTTACAAGCGGTTTTGGAATTGATGCCTATTATCTGTCACAAAACTTTAATGAAGTTACTTTGGTAGAGCAGAATCCCGAATTATTGAATATTGTGGAACATAATTGGGGTATTTTAAACCGGAAAGCATCATTTATTAATCAAAATCTGGAAGACTTTTTAAGTGCTAACAAAGAATATTTTGATGCCATTTATTTGGACCCTGCAAGAAGAGACCAGAACAAAAATAAAGTTTTCCTGCTCGAAGATCTTTCTCCGGATATTCTTCAGATCAGGGAAAAACTTCTCAGTACAGCAGATCAGGTAGTTGTAAAGCTCTCACCTTTAATAGATTTGAAATATCTCATATCAGTTTTACCGGGTATTTTCAGGATAGAAATTATAGCGGTAAAAAATGATGTTAAGGAAGCGGTTATTTTCCTGTCTGAAGAGAAAAGGGAAGGCATTATGGTGAATTGTACCAACCTGGAGAGCGGAGAATCTGTCTTTACATTTACGTTTGGTGATGAAGAAAATGCAGGGGCAGTATATGCTGAACCTGAAAAATTCATATATATTCCCAATAACAGTATTTTAAAAGCAGGAGTTTTCAATTTGCTTTCAGAAAGATTCGGGCTTAAAAAACTTCATCCCAATACTCATATCTATACTTCAGATCAGAAGGTTAGCAATTTTCCGGGAAGAATTTTTGAAATGGAATCCATTGAATCCAAGCAGGTTAAAAAGAAAGAACAATTCAATATCATCTCAAAGAATTATCCCTTAAAGCCTGATGAAATCAAGAAGAAATACGGTATAAAAGATGGCGGAGAAAGCTATCTTATTTTTACACAATCCAAAAAAGGGAAAATTATTTTAAAATCAGTATAAAAATGTTGCCGAAAAAAGCAGGATTTCTTACTTTTGGGCAATCAAAAATTTAAGCATGAAATCGCTTGCTGTAAAAATAATTGTAACAGACTAAATAACGCGATTCCATATGACATTAAAAAAATAAATTTTGCATATGAAAAAATTAATTATATGTTTAGCTGTTGCAACAGTAGCCGTAAGCTGTAAAAAGATCCAGGCAGGAGGAAACAAGAATACTCTGAAGTTGGAAGAAGGAGTAGAAAGATACTCTGACGATGCACAGATTGGGGGCGAAGCACACGGTCATGAAGCTGCTGCAGGACATGGTTCTGAACATGCTGAGAAAAAATCTCAGGTTTCTATTGATTTAAATGGAGTTGCTTTAAAAGGTTTTGCTAACGGGATGGAAGATAGCATGATTAAATACCTGAAGTCCGGACAGTATGCTTCTGCAACAGAAGACGGATTGAAAAATGTATGGTATGACTTTGATAATGTAAACTTCAAAATAGGTTCTGCCAATCAATTGGAAGCCGGTTCTCAGGGACAGTTGGATAACCTGGCTAAAATTTTGAAAGCTTACCCTGATGCAAAAATTAAAATCGGTGGTTATACTGATAAAACAGGAGACGAAGCCAAGAATGTAAAATTATCTCAGGACAGAGCAAACTTTATTAAAGCTCAGCTTACCGCTTTAGGTGCCGGTGGACAGATTGTTTCAGCAGAAGGATACGGAAGCCAGTTTGCAAAAGTAGACGCAAAAGCATCTGATGCAGAAAGAGCATCTGACAGAAAAATGTCTGTAAGATTTACAAAATAATTTAAATACAATAAAGTATATGAATGTCTTGCTCAAGCAGGGCATTTTTTTTATTTTTAGCAAAATAAATTTTTACAATGCAAGAGACATTAAATTACATTAACGAAAACAAACAGCGTTTCGTGGATGAATTATTTGAGTTATTGAGAATCCCTTCTATTTCTGCAGATCCAGCTTATAAAAATGACGTATTGAAATGTGCGGATGTATGTGCAGAACATCTTAGAAATGCAGGAGCAGACAATGTTGAAGTATGCAAAACAAACGGCTACCCAATCGTTTTTGGAGAAAAGCTATTAGATAAAAGCCTTCCTACAGTGCTTGTATACGGACATTATGACGTACAGCCTGCAGATCCCCTGGAATTGTGGAGAAAGCCGCCTTTTGAACCGTACATTGAAAAAACAGAACTTCACCCGGAAGGAGCAATCTTTGCCAGAGGTTCCGCGGATGATAAAGGACAGTTTTTCATGCACGTGAAAGCTTTTGAAGCGATGATGAAAACTAATACTCTTCCTTGCAACGTAAAATTTATCCTGGAAGGTGAAGAAGAAGTAGGATCTGTAAGTTTAGGCGATTTCGTTAATGAAAATAAAGAAAAGCTGTCTTGTGACTGCATCCTGATCTCTGACACCCATATCTACAGCAATGAACAGCCTACTGTAACTACAGGCTTAAGAGGGTTGAGCTATGTAGAAGTTGAAGTGGAAGGGCCAAACAGAGACCTGCATTCAGGGCTTTACGGAGGAGCAGTCCCAAATCCGATTCATGTACTTTCCAGAATGATTGCCAAACTGATTGATGAAGACGGGCACATTACTATCGATGGATTCTACGATAATGTAGAAACGGTATCAGATGCTGAAAGAGCCGATATGAACAAATTGAAGGATAACCCGGAAGAATTTAAAAAATCTATCGGCCTCAATGGAGTGGAAGGTGAAAAGAGCTATACAACGCTTGAAAGAACCTCTATACGCCCTACTTTAGACTGTAATGGTATTTGGGGAGGTTATACGGGAGAAGGTGCTAAAACAGTGATTCCTTCCAAAGCTTCTGCTAAAATCTCAATGCGTCTGGTTCCTTATCAGACTCCTGAAGAAATCACAGAAAAATTCACAAAATATTTTGAAAAGATTGCTCCTGAGAACGTTAAAGTAAAAGTAACCCCTCACCACGGAGGAATGCCATATGTTTTACCAAGCGATACCAAGGAGTTCCTGGCTGCCAAACAGGCTATGGAAACGGCATTTGGTAAAGAAGTGCTTCCTTACAGAAGTGGCGGAAGTATTCCGATTACAGCTATGTTTGAAAAAGTATTGGGAGCCAAGTCTGTGTTAATGGGCTTTGGATTGGATTCTGATGCAATTCACTCACCAAATGAGCATTACGGTCTGTTTAATTTCTATAAAGGAATTGAGAGTATCCCACTTTTCTTCGGGAATTATTCAAAAAAATAATACTCTGTAAAGATATTTTATAAAGCGTTCCTATACCGGAGCGCTTTATTTTTGCCTGTAAAATAATGTAATACTATAATCCGGCCTGTAGTTTTTCTGAACAGTTTATTAAATTATAGGATAGGTGTTCTTAAATATCTGTTTTTCAAATATTTATAATTTTCGATAAATTAGTGGATATTTTTGTTTTTTGCATGTTTTTTAGTTAAAATATTTTCCAAAAATCCTTTATTTAGAGAAATGATTTGTATTTCATTTTCTTTAAAAAAAAACGATATGAATAGTGTATTTTAATTATTTATAATAATATTTTTATTTATTCTGTTATTTTTTATAAATGTGTTTTTGGATTAGAATAAAAGTTCTATATTTACTAGACTAATCAAAATGAAAAATAATATCATGAAGAGAATTTTACTATCTGCTGCATTATTTAGTTTTTTTCTGGGTAATGCCCAAATGAATTACAGCTTTGAAACATCTCAGGGATTTAATGCCGGTAATGTTGCTGGACAAGGAGGCTGGGGAGGTACAGCTGCTGCACATAGTGCAGTGGTTTCTGCTGAACAGGCGAAGCCAGGGACACAATCTTTGAAAATTACAGGTAATAATGGTACCAACCATGCCTCTGCGGGTGCTATCAGCCCTACTGTAACGGTAAATGGACCCATTGTAACTGTTTATTTCAATGCCTATTTTACGCCATCGACTCCGGTAGGAGATGAATGTGATTTCTTTTTTTCCCCGCAATCACCTGCCCAAAGTACAATTAATGCAAGAATGAGGTTCGATTTTGAGAATAACATTCAAGTGATTGATATGGATCCGTTGACCCTTCAGCTTGCTTACATTGATACGGGCACAAATTTTACCAGAAATGTATGGAATACCTATAAGATACAATTGGATTTTACAAATAATGAGGCGAAGTATTATCAAAACGGAACGTTAATTTATACCGGTGTAGTTGCAGGAGGCACTATGGTAGGAAATATTGCGATTACCAATGATAACTACAACAGCTCAGCTTACTTTGATGGAATTCAGGTTGTAAGTGGTGTATTGGGTACATCTGAAGTTACAAAGAAGATAGATTACAAAATGTATCCTAACCCAACTTCCGATTTTGTTGTGGTAGAATCAAAAGATAAAATAAGCTCAATAGCAGTCTATGATTTTGGCGGTAAAAAACTGGATGCACCTGTTGCAGATAATAAAGTTGATTTAAGAAAATTACCAGCCGGAGTATATATTCTGAATATTGAAACACCTAACGGAAAAATAACGGAAAGAATTGTCAAAAGATAACTGATAAATCTTAGTACATATAAAACGCTCCAATTGGAGCGTTTTTGTTATTTTAGGGAATTAAAATTAAACAGTATGCCAGAAAATAAAGTAGCTTATATAACAGGAGGAACCAAAGGAATAGGTTTTGGAATAGCCAGAATATTATTGGAAAATGGTATTTCAGTAGCATTTTCGGGGCGTAAAAGAGATGACGTAGAGAAAGCGGAAGAAGATCTCAGGCAATATTCGGAAAACGTTCTTGGGATTGTTTCTGATGTGAGAAACCTGCAAAGTGAAGAAGAAGCTGTAAAATATACCATTGGAAAGTTCGGAAGACTGGATTTTGTAATTGCCAATGCAGGGCTGGGAATATTCAAACCTGTTGATGAACTCACAGCCCAGGAATGGAATGATATGATAGAAACCAACCTCACAGGCGTTTTTCATACATTAAAAGCTTCAATAGAAGAATTAAAGAAAACAGAAGGTTACTATATTACGGTTTCAAGCTTAGCAGGTGCCAATTTCTTTGAAAACGGAACAGGTTACAATGCCTCCAAATTCGGAGTAGTGGGATTCACCCAGGCAGCAATGATTGATCTCAGAAAGTATAACATCAAATCTACCGTCATTATGCCTGGTTCAGTAGCTACAAATTTTAACGGAAATATTCCTTCTGAAAAAGACAGCTGGAAGATTCAGCCTGAAGATATGGGGAATCTGGTGCTTGATATTTTAAAGATGAATCCCCGTGTTTTGCCAAGCAAGATAGAGTTCAGGGCAACAAAACCTGCCTGATTAATGCATTTAATGTATTGAATAGTAAAAAAATAAGTATTATGCATGCATAATATATTTTTTAATTATATTAGCAACAGTAAAATATAACAAAATCTCAGCATAAAACACTAAGGTTTTTATGCGCAAAAGGGAAAAAATAAAATAGTACACATGAAAATATTAGTTTGTATCAGTAGTGTTCCGGATACTACTTCCAAAATTAACTTTACGGCAGATAAATCTGCTTTCGACAAAAATGGAATTCAGTGGGTCATTAATCCTTTAGATGAATTTGCGTTGACAAAAGCGGTTAAACTTCAGGAAACTCAGGGTGCAACTGTAACAGTAATCAATGTAGGAGATGCTGCTACAGAACCGGTAGTAAGAAAAGCATTAGCTATTGGGGCTAATGACGCTGTGAGAGTAAACCTTGATCCTAAAGACAGCTATTCTACAGCAAAAGAAATTGCTGCTGTAGCTCAAAACGGAGGATATGATCTTATCCTTTGCGGAAAAGAGTCCATCGATTACAACGGAGGTTCTGTACCAGGAATGGTTGCTCAATTATTGAATCAGCCCTTTGTGAATGCATCTGTAGGTTTAGAGGTGAATGGAAGCGAAGCTACTGCCGTAAGAGAAATTGAAGGCGGAAAAGAAACTATATCAGTAAAATTACCTGCCATAATTGCAGGACAAAAAGGGTTGGTAGATGAAAAAGAACTTATCATCCCGAATATGAGAGGAATTATGTCTGCAAGAACGAAGCCTTTACAGGTTGTAGAGCCGGCTTCTTCTGAAGTGAAAGTTCAGGGAGTAACTTATGACAGTGTACCGCCAAGAGCCGCTGTGAAAATGGTTTCTCCTGATAATTTGGATGAATTGGTAAGATTACTTCACGAAGAAGCTAAAGTAATCTAAAAAGAGGAAAGAAGGAAACCAGAAGCCGGAAGTTGAAAAAGCCGGTCTGAGTCCTTAATCTTAATCTTTTAATTTTTCAATCTTTTAATTTTTAAATTTAAAAAAATGGCAGTATTCGTATACGCAGAAAATATAAACGGAGTTTACAAAAAAGCAGCTTTGGAAGCAGTTTCTTATGCTAAGGCAGTGGCAGACCAGGCGGGAGATACCGTTACGGCAATCTCCGTAAACCCTACAGATTCTTCAGATTTATTATACAAATATGGAGCATCAAATGTTATTAATATCAAAGATGAAGGTCTTAAGAACTTCTCGGCAAAAGCATTTGCTCAGGCTGTGAATGAAGTGGTAAACGGAAATATTATTGTATTCCCTCACACAACAGACGCTTCTTCCGTTGCTCCAATGCTTGCCGTAATGAAGAACTATTCTTTAATTACCAATGTTCTGGAAGCTCCTGAAAGTCTTTCTCCGTTCCAGGTGAAAAGAAAAGCATTCTCAGGAAAAGGGTTCATGCATGCAAAAGCAGAAGGAAACGGTGTAATTGTTACTGTTTCTCAAAATGCTTTCGGAGTAAAAGAAAGTGTGGTATCAGGTTCAGAAGAAGTTAAAAACCTATCAGTAGCTAATGAAGATACGAAAGTAATTTCTCACGAGCAGAGTTCAGGAAAACTGGATCTTAAAGAAGCTGAAGTTGTTGTGTCTGCAGGAAGAGGAATGAAAGGTCCTGAAAACTGGGGAATGATTGAAGAACTGGCTAATGTTCTTGGTGCTGCTACAGCATGTTCCAAGCCGGTTTCTGATATAGGATGGAGACCTCACACAGAGCACGTAGGACAAACAGGGAAGGCTATTTCACCTAACCTTTATATTGCAGTGGGTATTTCCGGAGCTATTCAGCATTTGGCTGGAGTAAACTCTTCTAAAACGATTGTGGTAATCAATAATGATGCTGAAGCACCATTCTTCAAGTCTGCGGATTACGGGGTAGTGGGAGATGCATTCCAGATTATTCCTGCATTAACTGAGAAAATAAAAGCAATAAAAGGATAAAAAGTCAATAGTGGATTTTGCTTCGCCGGTCAGTAGAGATTTTAAAATTGACAGGAAGTAATTCACGATTTAAATTCACTTATAAAATAAAAGTTCGGGCCTTTCCGGGCTTTTATTTTTGCGTAAAAACTAAAATCACAATAAAAAATTAATCTATATTTGTAGCTATGGATTATAAGCAGCTAATTATTCGCGGAATATCGTACAGCCAGACCCAATCGGGAGCTTACGCTTTGTTATTGGAACATGAAGAAACACATATAAAATTACCTGTTGTTATAGGAAATTTCGAGGCTCAGTCTATTTCGCTGGGACTTGAAAAAGACATCCATCCACCCCGTCCGCTTACTCATGATTTATTCACAAAATTTATAGTTTCTGCCCATTACGAATTGGTTTCAGTAATTATTTACCAGATTGTAGACGGTGTATTTTTCTCTAATATCAATTTCAAAAATAAAGCTAACAACGAAGAACTTATCCTTGATGCAAGAACTTCTGATGCAGTAGCAATGGCAGTAAGATTTGATGCTCCTATTTTCACTACACAGCAGGTTCTTAATGAAGCCGGAATTCTTCTTGAACTGGAAGATGTTTCAAAGGAAGAACAGCCGTTCTCCGAAACCGTACAGTCTGAAGATAACCTAAAGGCAGTATCTATGGAAGAGCTTCAGAAATTACTTGATGAAGCTGTAAAAGAAGAAGATTTTGATACCGCTCTGGAAATTCAGGAAGAAATTAAAAGGAGGAAAAGAACAATTGATTAAAAAGACACTTTATACTAAACTATGAATTTAAAATTACGACTTACCATTCTCAGCTTTCTTCAGTTTTTTGTCTGGGGAGCCTGGCTGATTACGATGGCTAATTTTTGGTTCGGGACAAAACACTGGGATGGAACCCAGTTCGGAGCCGTTTTCGGAACGATGGGAATAGCTTCCATTTTTATGCCGACCATTACCGGGATCATTGCCGACCGCTGGATCAATGCTGAACGTATCTACGCTGTACTGCATGTCCTTTATGGGGCTATACTTTTTGTTCTGCCTCATTCTGCAGATCCTGACTCTTTCTTCTGGCTGATGCTTCTGGCTATGTGCTTTTATATGCCGACCATTGCCCTTGCAAATTCTATTTCCTACACGATACTCAAAAATAGTAATCTGGATGTAGTAAAAGATTTTCCTCCGATCCGTGTATGGGGAACTATAGGATTTATTGTAGCTATGTGGATAACCAATCTTACAGGAAATAAAGCAACGGAAGGACAGTTTTATATTGGTGGGGCTATTGCTGTATTTTTGGGAATCTATGCGTTGACATTACCAAAATGTCCGCCGCAGAGGCTGATTGATAAAAATGCTCCGTTATCTGAACAGCTAGGTCTGAATGCATTTAAGCTTTTCGGAAGCTATAAAATGGCATTATTCTTTTTGTTCTCAATGTTATTGGGAGCAGCACTTCAATTGACGAATGCCTATGGAGATGTATTTTTAAGTGAATTTTCACATTTTCCTAAATACGCTGATTCTTTTGTAGTCCAGAGATCTACAATTATTATGTCGATTTCACAGGTTTCAGAAACCCTATTTATTTTGGCAATCCCTTTTTTCCTGAAAAAATTCGGAATTAAAAAAGTAATGCTGATGTCCATGCTGGCCTGGGTACTCAGGTTCGGATTCTTTGCTTATGGAGTTCCTGACGGATTCGGACTTTCATTGATTGTTTTTTCATGTATCGTATACGGAATGGCATTTGATTTCTTCAATATTTCAGGTTCACTTTTCGTAGAAACTACTACCGATAAAAAGATAAGATCATCTGCTCAGGGATTATTTATGATGATGACCAACGGCTTTGGGGCTCTTTTCGGAAGTTATATTGCCGGCTGGGCTATTGATAAGTTTTTCACACACAAATTTACTAATGCTTCAGACCTGTCTGCTTATCTGGATACAACAGCTGATAACCCTACTTTCCTGGAGATCCTTAAAAACAGTTTCAATTCGGCTGTGAATGCCGATGGAACGCTTTCATCTGTGGTAATGGTGAAAGACTGGCAGAACATATGGCTTTCATTTGCTATTTATGCATTGATTCTTGCCATTTTCTTTGCGGTTTTATTCAGACATAAACATAACCCGGAAGAAGTTTCTTCAGTAAAGCATTAATTTATTCCACTGATTATTAAAATATTAAATTGCACTTTTGAAAAAAAGTGCAATTTTTTTTATTTTCAGGCAACCTTTTGCAACAAATTCCGTCTTATAGATAGAAACTGATACATGGAGAATCTCGAAAAGAATTTTTTACTGGCTAAAAAGCAGGACCGGATGGCCCAGAAAGCTCTTTATGAGATGTTTTCAGCTAAAATGCTTGCCATATCAAATTCTTATACGAATAACCTTCATGATGCCGAAGATATCCTCATCAGTGCATTTATGAAATGTTTCACTAAACTGGATGAGTGCAGAGACTGGAAAAGCTTTCCGTTCTGGCTGAGAAAAATTGTTGTGAATGATTCTATCAGCTTTGTCAGAAAGAACAGGAACATTCTTTATGCAGATATAGAAATTGCAGACGACTATTCTGATGAAGATCTGGATGAAGGACTGGAACAGCTTAATATCGAGGAAATATTTTCACAGATGCCGGCAGGATACAGGTTGATTTTCAACTTATATGTCTTTGAAGAAAAAAAGCATCAGGAAATTGCAGAAATTCTGAATATTTCAGAAGGTACAAGCAAAAGCCAGCTGAGCAAAGCAAAAAAATGGCTTGCAGAATTTTTAAAAGCAAAAGAAAATGAAAAAAGAAATACTGAAACAATTAAAATCTGATTACGAAAAGCTTGAAATAAAGCCTTCGGCAGATCTTTGGGACAGGATAGACCAGAAATCGGAGAAGATGCCTGATTCTGTCTTAAAACCGTCTTTTCAGTGGTGGAAATATGCTGCTGCTGTATTGGTATTCATTTCTGTAGGTACCCTCATTTACTATATTAGCTATAAAAGTAAATTCGATTATAAAAAAACAGATTATATGGTTAATCAGGTTCTGAAAAAAACAGTGAATCCTGTCAAATCTGATCTTGGTAACCAGTCTGTTATTTCTAATGAAGAACCTGTTCAGATTCAGAATGAGAAAGTGAAAATTGTAAATGAAAATCATGAAAAAATAAAACCCGATGCATCTTTTATTCCTAAAAAAGAAAAGAAACAAGAGATTGCCGGGCAAAAGGAACAGCAGGTTGTAGTCAATCAGCCTGAAAATAATACCATCCATCAGGCAAAGACAGAAGTTGTTAATAAACACGAGCTTCCTGTGCTTGCGGAAACTCAAAGATCAAAATCAAGTTATATCAATGCGGATGAGCTTCTTTCGGGAAGAGAGTTTGAAAAAGCCCGTATAAAATCTGAAAAAGACAACCGAAAATTCGGAGTGATACATTTTGACAGAGTAACTCCGAGTGTAGGTAATGTAACGGTTTTGGGAGTAACAGTTTATCTGGATTCCAAATAAATCTGAAAGCTTATAAAAATAAAAAATACTGTCCTTAAGTAAGGTCAGAGCAAAAATATTGTCTAAAAATTAATGAAAAATATGAAAACGAAGTTCGCTTTAATGACCGCCATATTGGCTTTTACCTGCAGTTTTGCACAGAAAAAACCGGAAATGAACCAGAAAATAGAACTGTATTCAAAAAAGATCGACAGCATCGTGGTATCAGAAAAATCAAAAATGAATATTGAGCTGGATGCCATAGATAAAGATTTCAATGAAAAAAAGCTCACAATTGAGGAGAAACAGAAACAGCGTGAAGAAACGGCCCGGAAATATCAGCAGATAATCAACGAAAAAGTAGATACTCAGCAGCAGGAGCTTGAAGAGGCAACAAGAGAAATTGTTAAAAATTCCGTTTTTATGGACCGTGATTCCACCCGGTCTAAAAATGAACTGAGCATCGGGCATGGAGGTGTAAATATAAAGCTGGGGCAGCAGAAAGAGAGAAAAGATCCAAAGTTCTTCCTGAAAACGATTGATTTTTCAGTAAGCTTAATGGGAAGTGGGCTTACTTCGAAAGATGAACCTTTCAATTTTTATAACAGTGATTCAGATACCAGAAATACAATCATTACTTCCTCTCAGTTTGCACTTCGTTATGAAAATCAGATGGGAGGTTTCAGAAGTCCAGTTTTTTACCGCATTGGTTTAGGACTGAGATCAGATAGATACGTTCCCAAATATGATAAGGTTTTCAAACAGGAAAATAACAGCATCTTTGTAGATGATTTTGACCGGGGAAGTTTAAGAAAGACAAAACTGAACATTACATATCTCTATGTGCCTTTGGATTTCAGGATTGTCTTAAATCCCAAATATTCAGAATATGAAGGTGTAAAATACCTGGATAACAGGAAAAAACAGCTGAGCCTGATCATGGGAGTATATGGCGGACTGAATTTAGGAAGTGTGAATTATATAAAATACTCAAATGTGAACAGCAAAAGAATTGTGGAAAGAGAAAGAATTATGCATGGGGTGAACGATTTTATCTTCGGAGGTAAATTCGGGATCAGTTATGGGGGACTTAATCTGTTTGTTCAGAAAGATTTTACTCCCGCATTTAATAACAGTGCCTTGCTGAAGAAAAAATATGGTCTTCAGATTGGTATTGAAATCGCTAATCTTGATTTTTAATTTGATAATAAATTTTTATTTTTCTTGAATTAAATATAAATTTTACAGCTTTTTTTTAAGCCTAATTAGAGTCCGGATGAAGATATGCCGTTTTTAAAACACACTGTTTAAAAGTGTGTTTTTTTTTGTATTTTGGCACTTTAGTAAATATGAAAAATATTCAGTTATTAGGATTAATATTGGTGGTGATAGGTAGTTTTCTGCCTCTTGTCCATGTTCCTGTTATAGGAAACTGGAACTACTGGAAGCTGGACCACTATCTTGCTATTGTATGCTGGATTTTAGCTGCATGTGCGGTTTTCGGTATTGTTAATGGCAATGGAAAAGTAGTAAGGTTTTTCGGGGTACTTTTAATTCTGTTATTTGTATTCACGCTTGTAGCGGTAAAAATGCAGTCTCTGGACTATTTCAGCTTTCTGCCATTTAAATCCTGGAGAGAAGCTTTTGCAGGAGTTGTAAAGCTAAAATGGGGCTGGATTGTAGAATTTCTGGGAGCTTTCCTTATGATTTTTGCTTCAGGCAGTAAAAAAGTAAATAAAAGAACACAGATATGAAACATTTAAAAATTATATCAGCAGCATTGTTTATGCTGTTATTTTCACAGGCTAAATCTCAAAGTATATTATTTGATAAACCCGATCAGCCTGCGAAATGTAAGAATATAAGAGAAGGAAAATTTCTCAGAGCCAACTATCCTGAAGGAATATGGTATATGACCATTAAAGAAAATGTTCAGACCGAATATTTCAATAATGGTAAAGATTATGTAAAATCCACTCTTGTTTTTGTGGATGACTGTAATTATAAAGTGATTGTTCTGGAAAAATCTGACAAAAATGATCCTATTCAGATAGGGACTGTTTTTAATAATAAAATTGTAGAAACTCAAAATAATTTGCTGAAAATGCAAACTAAAGTTGGAAACGACCAGTTTGAAATTATCTATATAAAAGCAAAAAAATAGAATAGTATAAATGCTGCCTTACAGCATCATTTCATTAAAAAATAAAATATAATAATACACATGAAAGAAGTATTCATCGTTTCCGCAGTAAGAACGCCTATAGGGAGTTTTATGGGAAGCCTTTCAACGGTTCCTGCTACCAAGCTGGGATCTGCTGCTGTAAAGGGAGCATTAAATAAAATCGGTCTTGATCCTAAAAATGTTCAGGAGATTTATATGGGAAATGTTTTACAGGCAGGAGAAGGCCAGGCGCCGGCCCGTCAGGTGGCTCTGGGTGCAGGTCTGTCTATTGAGACACCCTCTACTACTGTAAATAAGGTATGTGCTTCAGGAATGAAAGCGGTAACTATGGCAGCACAGGCTATCAAGGCAGGTGATGCTGACGTAATTGTTGCCGGAGGTATGGAAAATATGTCTCTTGTTCCACATTATTACAATGCAAGAGTTGCTACCAAATTAGGGGATATCAAAATGCAGGACGGAATGGTGTTGGACGGTCTTACAGATGTGTACAACAAAGTACATATGGGAGTATGTGCAGAGAAATGTGCTGTAGACTATAGTATTTCAAGAGAAGATCAGGATAATTTTGCTGTAGAGTCTTATAAGAGATCTGCAAAAGCATGGAGCGAAGGTAAATTCTCGGAAGAAGTAGTTCCTGTGGAAATTCCTCAGAGAAAAGGAGATCCTGTAATTTTCGCTGAAGATGAAGAATATAAAGCAGTGAATTTTGACAGAATCGCAACACTTCCTACCGTATTCAAAAAAGAAGAAGGAACAGTAACTGCTGCCAATGCATCTACATTAAATGACGGTGCTTCTGCTTTGATCCTTGTTTCGAAAGAAAAAATGGAAGAATTAGGTTTAAAACCTTTAGCAAAAATCGTTTCTTATGCGGATGCAGCCCAGGAGCCTGAAAACTTTACAACTGCCCCTGCAAAAGCGCTTCCGATTGCTCTTAAAAAAGCAGGTTTGGAGCTTTCAGATATTGATTTCTTTGAATTCAATGAAGCTTTCTCAGTAGTAGGTCTAGCCAATAATAAAATCTTGGGATTGGATGCATCTAAAGTAAACGTAAACGGTGGAGCAGTAGCTATCGGACACCCACTGGGAAGTTCAGGGTCCAGAATTATCGTTACGCTGATCAACGTATTGAAGCAGAATAATGCAAAATACGGTGCTGCAGCTATCTGTAACGGTGGTGGCGGAGCTTCTGCTATCGTGATTGAAAATATGTAAAATTCTCCCGAAGAATATTTTACCATTAAGGAATCGATAATTTTTCTAAAATCTTATCAATTTCTTAATGGTTTTTCTATTTTTGTGTACTAATATTTATTTGAAATGTCTGAAATTGAGAATCAACAGCCTCAAAACATAAAGAATAATCCAAGGATTATGAAAGCCTGGGCTGTATACGACTGGGCGAATTCTGTGTATTCATTGGTGATTACCTCTACCATTTTTCCCATTTATTATTCCATTCTTACTACTGCTTATGAAAAAAAGGAGTATGTGGAGGAGACAAAATCATGGATTGATGTGCCGGTAAGACATATGATAAAGATCTTCGGAAAAGAATACCAGCCGGATGCGGTATACGGATACTCGCTTACCATATCGTTTTTTATTGTAGTGCTGCTTTCTCCGTTCCTGTCTTCGTTAGCTGATACCATTGGGAATAAAAAGTCGTTTCTGCAGTTTTTCTGCTATCTGGGAGCTACTTCATGTATGGGGCTTGCCATGTTTACGGGAATGCATAACGTATTCTTAGGCCTTCTTTTCAGTATTACGGCTAGTGTCGGGTTCTGGGGAAGTCTGGTGTTCTATAACTCTTTTCTTCCGGATATTGCGACGCGTGATAAACAGGATGCACTGTCTGCAAAAGGATATGTTTACGGATACATTGGGTCTGTAGTTCTGGTAGTGATCTGCCTTGTACTGATCCAGGTTTTTGCCAAAGGAGCGGCACAGCAGCTTTTATTTACAAGAATAAGCTTTCTGTTAACCGGTGCATGGTGGTTCGGATTCTCGCAGTATACATTTAAGCATTTGCCGCAATTCGGGGATGTTAAAGAAAAACTGCCTAAAGATCTTGTACTTTTAAATTATAAAAATATTTTCCAGAGGCATGAAGAGCAGGGTGGTTTCTTTGAAGTTCTTAAAGATAATCTGAGTTTTTATAAAGACATTGCCAGAGAGAGCTTCCATGAACTGTTTAAAGTAGGAAACGTATTATTTAAAGATAAAAATCTGAAATTTTTCCTTTCCAGCTTCTTTTTTTACAGTGTGGGAATGCAGACCATTTTCTTAATGGCCACCTTATTTGGGAAAAGTGAAATTAACCTTGCCCAGGATAAGCTTATAGGAACTCTTTTGGTCATTCAGATCGAAGCAATTATCGGAGCGGTAATTTTCTCCAGGTTATCTAAGAAGATAGGAAATAAAAATGTAATATCAATTGCTATTGTACTATGGATTGTTGCATGTCTTTGGGCATACTTCCTGAATAAAGAAAATCCTACGGTAGAATATCAATTTTATGGTGTGGCTGCAGTGGTAGGGCTGGTAATGGGAGGGCTTCAGGCTATGTCCAGATCTACCTATTCAAAGCTTCTGCCGGAAGATTCTATGGAGAACACTACTTATTTCAGCTTCTATGATGTACTGGAAAAAATTGCGATCATTATCGGGACGTTTATCTTTGCTACATTGATTGAGCATTTTAATAACATGCGTATCGCGGCACTTTCCATGACTGTATTCTTTGCTGCAGGGCTTGTTCTGATCCGCTTTTTAAAAGCGAATATGCTGAAAAACAAGGATACTCTCTAATAAACTTTTAACAGAATAATAAAAGATGGCTTAGTTTTAAGTCATCTTTTTTATGTAATAGGTCTTTCATTTTTCATAATCTCATATTTCGAAAAATTAACAGATGCTAATTTGTTAATCTGGTGATTGGCATTTTAATTGCAGCAACTTTAAATCAAATTAATATGAATTATTATGAAAAAAACACTGATCTTATCTATTCTTTTTGCAGGAATAAATTTAGCGTATGCGCAAAAAACTACAAAAGTTAATTCTCAGTATGGAACAAGTACTCAGAAAGATAAACATCTTGAAATTGATGGTATAGGACACAATAATTCCTATACTTTAAATGGAGGAAACGCAGAAATTTCTGGTGGCAGTAATGTAATTACAATTAACGGTTATGTAGATAAACTTGAGGTATCCGGCACTGACAACACAGTTTACATAGATAAAGTAACGCGTGTTATCGTGGAAGGAGGAAATAATAAGGTGTTTTATAAAACGTCACCTACTAAAGCGGGTAAGCCTAATGTTTCCATGACAGGAGTGGGGAATAGTGTGAAGAAAAAGTAAAAGAATTACATATTATAAAAATAGTTGAAGAGCTGAATTGATCTATTCAGCTTTTTTTGTTTAGTATAAGAAATAATTTTATTGTCTCAAATTAAGATATTTAGAATTTGGTGAGGATTTGTTATAAATTGTTAAAAAAGTATAAGAAAATGATAATTATTATTCACTAAATATTGATTTTTTTTGTTTATTTGCAGATCAAATTAAGTGAAAATGATTAAAAAACTTCTACTACTATGCCTGCTGCAATGTTTTGTATTTGGTTTTTCCCAGAAACTGAGACCTGTTGCACAGAAGATTTCCGAAGCCCATATCCGGAAGAATGATTTTCAAAAGTACGATCTGTTTCAAGTTGACAAGACTTCTAAAAAGCTTTTGGAATATAAAAGAGCAGCGACTGATATCACAGTAATGAACTTAAAATCTGCCGAACTGAAAAAGCTGGTTCAGGAAAAACCAGAGTATCTTGAAATAAGTTTTCCTTTCGATGGCGACAGACAGATTACGGTTGAGCTTTATAAAAATCAGATTTTTACAAACGATTTCAAAGTGGTTACCAATAAAGTGGAAATTGTAAATTATACTCCAGGAGTTTATTATATGGGAATTGTGAAAGGTGACGATAACTCCGTTGCAGCTTTCAGTTTCTTCGATAATGATATTGTGGGAGTAGCTTCTACCTCCGAACTTGGCAATGTAGTGCTTGGAAAAGCAAAAAATGCTGATGATTTTGTGAGTTATTCGGAATCAAAACTCACTGGGGCAAACCCTTTTGTGTGCGGAGTAGATGAGATGAAGGAAAATCAGACAAAAAATATATCATTTGATCCGTCTGTCAACAAGAAAGGTATGACTGAGAACTGTGTAAGAATTTACTATGAAGTTGCTTTTAAACCTTACCAGAATAATAATTCAAATACAACAACTACAACCAACTGGCTTACAGCTATCCACAATAATATTGCTACTCTTTACAGCAATGACAATATTAAAGTGGCATTGAATGAAATTTACATCTGGACCACGCAGGATCCTTATTCAGGAACTCCAAATGCTAATCTGGCCAGCTTTAGAACTAACAGGCAGACATTCAACGGTGATCTGGCACATCTTATCAATGCACCGGCCACTACAAGCGTTGCCTATCTGAATTCTTTATGTGGAACTTATAAACATGCCTATTCCGGTATTTCACAGACTTATTCAAATGTTCCTGTATATTCTTGGACTATTCAGGCAATGACGCATGAAATGGGGCACAGTTTAGGATCTCCTCATACCCATGCCTGTGCCTGGAACGGAAATAATACGGCAATTGACGGTTGTGGAGCTCAGGCAGGCTACAGTGAAGGATGTACAGGCCCGATCCCTTCAACAACAGTTAAAGGATCAATTATGAGCTATTGCCACCTTGTTTCAGGGGTGGGAATCAGTTTCAATAATGGTTTTGGTCCGCAGCCTGCAGCTTTGATCAGAAATACAGTTGATTCAAAGCCATGTCTGGGAACCAACTGTATCACCGCCTGTACATCTACCATTACCCAGATGAATGTTTCCAATATTACACAGGTTTCAGCTAATGCAAATTTTACAGATGCTGTTTCAACAACATGGAAGTATAAGCTTACCAAAATGGATGAGACTCCTGTTGAATCTGGAAATACAAGTTCTCAGACACTTAACTTCAACAGTCTTCAGCCTGCAACTTATTATAAATTATCCGTAGGTACTACGTGTTCCGCATCCAATGCATTCCAAAGAACTCAGGTATTCCTTACAGATGCTTCCTGGTGTGATGGCGCTTTGTTTACCGATACGGGAGGTCAGACGGCAGGGTACAGAAACGATGAAACAATTGTTAAAACTTTCTATCCGTCTTCAGGGGCACTTACTATGACCTTTACAGAATTTGCTTTGGAACAGGATTACGATTTTATGTATGTTTATAATGGTCCTTCTACGGCATCTCCTTTATTTGCAAATGGAAATAACCTTACAGGAAGCACCATACCGGGACCTTTTACCTCTACCCATTCTTCCGGAGCTATTACAGTAAGGTTTGTATCTGATCCAGGGGTTACGGACAACGGCTGGAAAGCCACTTTTTCCTGTAATGTTTTAGGAGTTGATGAGGTTGGTAAAAATGAAAATATTGTAAGCATCTATCCTAATCCTGCCAAAAACATGATCATTATTTCATCTAAAGATGGTTTAAAATCTTATAAAATTTATGATGAAGCAGGAAGGCTGGTAATGTCTGCATCTTCATTAAAAGGAAACAAGCATGAAGTTAATATCTCATCTGTTTTGGCCGGAAATTATATTGTAACGATAGAAACAGAGAAACAAACGATCAATAAAAAATTAATTAAACATTAATAGTTTTTTACAGAATTAATAATAAAAGCCTGATTATTTCAGGCTTTTTTCTGTATTTAGAGAACGCCTGAAGACAGAAAGAGCCGTTTTTATACCCAAATACATTGTAATTCGGCGCGGGTTTTGCTTATATTCAGCAGAATAATTTTAACTTTGCAAAAAGATTTATTGTCAAAATGACGAACCCTCTATTTTATGCAAAAATAATTCTGTTTGGAGAATATGGGATGATTGAAGACTCCCAGGGGCTTGTGGTACCTTATAGTTTTTATAAAGGAACCATGAAATTCTCAGATCTGAGTTCTGAATTCGAACTTAAATCAAACAGACATCTGCAGAAATACTCTGATTTCCTTGCAGCGCTTGATCTTTCTGATGATTTTAAGCTGGATATTGAAAGCTTTAAAAGTGATATTGCATCCGGACTTTTCTTTGATTCCAATATTCCCCAGGGATATGGAGTAGGCAGTTCCGGGGCATTAGTTGCGGCTATCTTTGAAAGATATGCAATAAGAAAGCTTGATCCTGAGCAAATTTCAAAAGACAATCTTAAAAAATTGAAAGCTGTTTTCGGTGAAATGGAAAGTTATTTCCATGGCAAAAGCTCCGGAATGGATCCTCTTATCTGCTATATGAACCTGCCAATCCTTATCGAAAATAAAGAAAACCTGGACAGGGTTTCTATTCCTGAAGGAGAAGAAGGAAAAGGAGCTATTTTCCTTATCGATAGCGGTATAACCGGAGAAACCGGACCTATGATCCAGATTTTCTTCGAAAAAATGAAAACGGAAGGTTTCAGAAAAACGTTAAAAGAAGAGTTTATCCGTTATAACAACGCATGTATTGAATCTTTCCTTAAAAAAGATATGAATCCTTTCTTCAGAAATCTGAAAAAGCTTTCCCACTGGGCGTATGAACATTTCCGTCCGATGATTCCTGAAAGTATTTTCAACATCTGGAAAAAAGGGTTGGATTCCAATGCTTACTATCTGAAGCTCTGCGGAAGCGGTGGCGGCGGATATATTCTGGGCTTCACCAAAGATTATGCGAAAGCAGAAAAAATGCTTGAAGGCTTCCAAAAAGAAGTGATTTACAGATTTTAAACAGATTGGAATGAATTCTGAAAAAGAAACTTTCCAATCTAAAAACTATATCTCTAAATCTATATTTTACAGATTCTCACAATTCGTAGGTTTTCTTATCGGTGCCCGTTTTTTTGTAGCTGTGCTGCTCACATTTGCCTTATATGTTTCTACATTTTTTCTGTTCAACCAGGATGAAACCTTCAGAAAATTTGTTTTTGACTTTAAAGTACACGGCATCATTTTCTGCACCGTTATAACCATTCTGGCCGGCGGAATTATCAACCAGTTTTACGATCTGGAAAAAGACCATGTGGTAAAGCCGTTCCGCACCAGGATCCAAAGTTTTATCAAGCAGAAGTATTTCCTATATGCTTATCTTGCCCTGACTGTAATTTCTCTCGGAGTTGCATGGATGATCTCTCATAAGGTTTTTCTGTTTTTTATTGTATATCAGTTCTTTATGTGGTTTTACAGCCATAAACTGAGCCGGTTGCTGATTATCAATAACCTTACTTTTGTAAGCCTTACGCTGTATCCTTTTTTTGGAATGATGGTATATTATGAAACCTTTTCCAGGAAAGTGCTGCTGATGGCTGTTTTTCTTTTCCTGATTCTTTTATGTATTGATATTGTGAAAGATATGCTTACAAAAAGTGTGGATAAAGCATTCGGATATACAACAATTCCTAATTATTTTAAAAATAAAAACACTCAGATCATCATTATTTCCCTGCTGATAATTACCATAGGTGTTTCCATGAAACTGATTACTAAAACAGGTATATCGGGGTTTATGTCTTATTATTTTACAGGAGGATTATTTGTACTGATTCTTTGCATTTACCTATTGATTAATTCTACCAGGAGAAGTAAATTCTTCACGCTCAATATATTAAGATTTTGGGTTTTTGTAGGAATTATTGCCATGCTTCTGAATGGAATTGAGAGCAAATTCTAGAAAATTTTCTTTAAATAAACTGAGGTTATTATTACCTTTGCAAAACTAAATTTAATAAAAAGGAATGCCCATTTTTAACGATACTAAAGTTGCATTTGCAGACAAGTCTGATGCACAACTGAGAAAGGCGTACTGGATGTTTAAAATGATTGAACAGCCGGCTCTTACCAGCCTTGGAACTTCTATTCTTAATTTTACGGTACACAATAACTTTCCTTTCGTGACCGGAATTGTAAAAAGTACTTTATTTGAACAGTTCTGCGGAGGTGAGACCCGTGAAGAAAGTATGAAGGCGGTAAAACAGCTTTTCAAAAGAGGAGTGGGAAGCATTTTCGATTATTCTATTGAAGGCAAAGAAGATGAGGAAACCTTTGATGCTGTATGTAAAGAGATTAAGGATATCATCAGATTCTCTGTAGGAAATCCGGCAATTCCTTTTATTGTATTTAAACCAACTGCTTTTGGCAGAATTGATCTGTATGAAGCGGTAGGAAAAGGAAATGAACTTACTACAAGCCAGAAAGAAGAATGGGAAAGAGTGGTAAGAAGATTTGATGAAGTCTGTAAGCTTTGCCATGAAAATGACAAAAAAGTAATGGTAGATGCTGAAGAAACTTGGATGCAGGACTCCGCAGACCAGCTTTGTGAAGAAATGATGGAGAAATACAACCAGGAAAAACCGATTGTCTGGAATACCATCCAGATGTACAGAACCGGAAGACTGGAATATATGGAAGCCCATCTTCAGAGAGCCAGGGAAAAGAATTATTTTATAGGATATAAAATTGTTCGTGGAGCCTACATGGAAAAAGAGCGGGCGAGAGCAGAAGAAAAAGGATATGATGATCCTATTCAGCCGAATAAAGAAGCTTCAGATAAGAATTATAATGCGGGAATTGATTTCGTGATGAATCATTTGGATAAAGTTTCTGCATTCTTCGGGACTCATAATGAGGTTTCGTCTGAGTTGGTGATGGATAAAATGAAATCCAAATCTCTTGAAAACGGAAATCCGCATGTGTATTTTGGACAGCTTTACGGAATGAGTGACAATATCACCTTCTATCTTTCAAATAAAGCCTATAATGTGGCTAAATATCTCCCGTATGGACCAGTAAAGGATGTTGTGCCATATCTTACGAGAAGAGCCCGTGAAAACACCTCTGTAGCCGGCCAGACCGGAAGAGAATTAGGGCTTATCAAAAAAGAACTGGAAAGAAGAAAGAAATAGTATGCATTAAAATATACAGTAAAGACATTCAAAAACTGAATGTCTTTTTTATTATTTAAAAAATTTACCTTTGAGTAATTTAATCATGTTTAAGGCTCAAAACTTTCAAATTTTCCGTTTTCGTAGAATAAAACAATCCTTTTTATCTTATTAGATTGATTATCAACAATTTGATTTAATAATTTTTCATCAGAATGGTCTAATCGCTGAGAATCGGATAAATTTTCCTTTCTCTTATATGGGGGCGGTATAAACGATTCTCGCGGGCTTTCATGTACAAGCTCAGTTTCTTCTTCAGTTCCAAAATCTTCATCATCTTTCATCATGGTAAACAGGTCGGGTAGCGGAGTAGGTTTTACCTTTTCGTTTTCAGTCTTTACTTCGGAAGCTGTTTCCTCTTCCGGTAATTCTGATTTCAGCATCTCACCTTCACCGGTAACCAGCCAGTCCCAGAGAATTTCCGGGAAACGGGATTTTATTTTTATAATGAATTCCAGAGACGGTTTATTCCTTCCGGAAGTGATATGCGAAATGGAAGAACGCTGTACATCGATTTCATCTGCAAACTCTGAAGAACTGAGATTGGAGTACTCTATAACTTTGGAAATTCTCTCATTTAAACTCATATAATAAGTTATTAATTATGTTACAAATGTAAATAATTAAATTTACATAGTCAAATTACAAATGTAATAAATAGTTATTTCTATAAAGATACAAATGTAAATTTAAAATTAATTATCTATATATCAGTCTTTTATAGTCGTAATTATTTTAATTTATTTATAGTTGAACAATGTAAATGCAGTTTTGCTTAATATATTTTTATTTGATTATACTGATAATCTTGTATTATTAAGCATATTTACTGAATATATGTTTAAATTGTAATTATATGATATACAGATAAATAAAAACAAATTTTTCTGCTTCCAATAAGAGATTATTATAATTAATAAGGGTAATAACTTCAATGTACAAATGTAAATAATAGTATAAACAACAGTATTTCAAATATTTGCCAACTAAAATTCAAGATTATATTCCTGATTTCAGATATAAATCATTAAATTCAAAAATGGGTCGTGCTAAGTTTCGAATTTGGGCATAATTTTGAATTTTCTCTTCAAAAACGTCTATTTACATATGTATACAACTGTTTCCATTGAAGTTTTCCACAATTGTAATGTTTAGATTTATTATGCCTATTTATAAATAGCATAGGTTTTATTCACTTAAAGTATACTTATAAATATCATTGATATAAAATTTATAAGTGATTGATTTTTATTTGGTTATTAATTTAAGTTTAAATTATATTCAATTAACAATTTTATCCACAGACAAAATGGCAGCTGACTATGTTTAAGAAGATTACAAATGTTAATCATTTTTTTTAGCTCAAAATTCATTAAATTTGACTCTTGTAAATTATTTATAATGAATTTTGACCAGATCTATTCTCCAAATCCTAATTTCCCAAATCGCTATATTTCTCCTGAAAAATTATTTTCTTACCTACAGACCAATCTCAGCGATTATATTCAGGAGATCGGAAGATCATATTTAGATAAACCTATTTATAAGTTAAGCATAGGAACCGGAACTATTAATGTTCTTGCCTGGTCCCAGATGCACGGAAATGAGTCCAATGCCACTCACGCTATGCTTGATCTTCTGGAAACTTTGAATAAAACTCCTGAAATGAAAGAAGATCTTTTCAGTAAGATAAAGCTGGATTTTATTTTTATGCTTAATCCTGACGGATCAGAGAGATGGACAAGACTGAATGCCGCAGATATTGATCTGAACCGGGATTTTCATAACGAATCCAGCACAGAGATTAAATTTCTTAAAAATGCTGTAGCTTCAGGTAAATATGATTATGCACTCAATCTTCATGAGCAGAGAACAATTTTTACTACAGACGGGATACATCCGGCAACGCTTTCCTTTTTGGCTCCCTCCGAAAATATAGAGCGTACCGTAACTGATAACAGGAAAAAATGTATGGCTGTAATTGGCAGTGTTTATGATCGTTTAAAAGAACTAATACCTAATCAGATCGGCAGATATACGGATGAATTTTATCCAACTTCCACAGGTGATAATTTTATTAAATCAGGCATGCCAACGATTTTGTTTGAAGGCGGGCATTTCGCAGATGATTATACAAGAAAGGGTACAAGAAAATATTATACAATCGCTTTATATTATGCGCTGAAAGCAATCAGTGAGCTGAATGCCAGTATTGATGGCTGGGAAAAATATCTTGAAATTCCTGAAAACCAGGAGACCCATTATGATATTATTTACAGAAATGTAAAACTGAATACAGATCATGAATGTATCCTTGATGTGGCAGTTCAGTACCGTGAAGTAATAGAGGAAGGCAAAGATGAAATATCTTTTGTACCATTTGTAATGGAAGTGGGAGATGTGAAAAAAAGAAAAGGCTGGCTGGAAATAGACTGTACAGGAAAGAAATTCGTAGCCGCTTCAAAATACCCCAAACTGGATGCTCCTGTAGAATTTACAATAGAAGATTAAAGGCAAATCTCCATTTTATAGGGATAAACTTCGAGTGAGATTTTCTACAAATTAAGATTACACATAAAACAAAATGTCCTCAAAAAGTATTACTCTTTGAGGACATTATTATTTTTATAAAGGATTAGTTTACCACTTTAATTCCATTGGCTACAAACCTGATCTCCTCTTTAGGAGTTGTAATAGCATCAATTTCAGCCTGAGGCTTCTTAGCATCTTCAGCATAATGTTTCTGCTCGTCTATTGAAGTTACTTTTCTTTCCGCAGTACCTTCCAGCACTACATTTTTACCTTTTAAAGCTGTTGGAACAAAGAATGCATAATCTTTCATTTTTACGAAAAACTGAGAATTATCTTCAGTCTGGATCGTAAGCCAGCATCCTTTTTTCTCACATACATCAGTTACTTTTCCTTTAACTGCAACACCTTCAACTTTTTTGTTGTCTTTCTTAAGCTTTTTGCTCAATTTATCTACCGTGATGGCTTTAGATTCTGAAGCTACTGCCGCTCCGTAAGTATCACCCACAATGGCATTTCCTGCAGGCGGTCCGAATTTTTTCTGTGATGTCTCCTGTGCAAAAGCTAAAGTGGAAACACTCACCGCTGCTGCAAATAATATAGCCTTGAATTTCATTTTTAATATTTTTTCCAAAAGTACTAATTAAAATTGAATAATAATTCGATAAAAACTTGATAAAAAACAGATGGTGCAGTAAATATTAAACAAATTTCAAAATCAATGTCAGATTTGTTTATATTTGACGTCTATACTTGAATATGCAGAAAAAACTGAAACTTTGGGATGCCGTTATGCTGGTAATGGGGTCTATGATTGGAAGCGGAATTTTTATTGTAAGTGCAGATATGATGCGGAACCTGGGATCCGGTTTCTGGCTGATTATAGTCTGGATTATTACCGGAGTGATGACAGTGGCAGCCGCAATCAGCTATGGAGAGCTTTCAGCATTGTTCCCGAAAGCAGGCGGACAATATACTTATCTCAAGGAAATTTTCGGGAAAAAGATGGGATTTCTTTATGGATGGGGATTGTTTACAGTAATACAGACAGGAACTATTGCTGCGGTGGCAATGGCTTTCGGCAAGTTTACAGCTTATCTTGTTCCTTCACTTAATGACGCAGCGCCACTTTTTCAGAGTGGAGAATTCAAGATTACATGGATACAGATCCTGGCAATAGCCGTTATTCTTTTACTTACTTATATCAATACAAGAGGAGTAGAGAGCGGTAAGATGCTCCAGAATATATTTACCGGATCAAAAATTATAGCCCTGGTAGGCTTGATTGCAGCAGGATTTATACTGGTTGATTTTTCACATCTGGCTGAAAATTTCAGTTTCGGCTTAGATTCGTTTAACAATCTTAAAAAAGATATCAGCGGTAATTTCCTTAAAGAAGGCTGGGAGCCAATCAGCGGAATGACTCTATTCGGAGGTATTGCAGCGGCTATGGTAGGCTCTGTTTTCAGCTCTGTAGCATGGGAGAGTGTAACTTTCGTTTCCGGTGAAGTAGAGAATCCTAAGAAGAACATCGTTAAAGCAATGATCTACGGTACTTCTGCGGTGATGATTCTTTATCTTGCAGTTAATTATGTATACCTGAACGCTCTAGACAGAGACAGTATTGCTTTTGCAGCCAATGACAGGGTTGCGGTTTCTGCATCACAGAATATTTTCGGAAGTGCCGGGACAATTATTATAGCTGTTCTAGTAATGGTTTCTACATTCGGTTGCGACAATGGCTTGATCCTCGCGGGAGCAAGAGTGTTTCAGACTATGGCAAAAGACGGAATGTTCTTTAAATCTGCCGAAAAAAACAATAAAAATGAAGTTCCGGAAAATGCTTTGTGGATGCAGGGAATCTGGGCTTCGGTGTTATGCCTGAGCGGTCAGTATGGCAATCTTCTGGATATGATTTCGTTTGTAATTGTTTTATTCTACATGATTACTGTTTTTGGAGTTATTTATTTAAGATTTAAAAAGCCTGAACTCGAAAGACCTTATAAAACATGGCTTTATCCTGTAACTCCAATAATTTACCTTGTAATAGGAACCGGATTTTGCGTACTTCTTCTTATTTATAAGCAGCAATATACCTGGCCGGGATTTTTAATGGTGCTTTTAGGACTTCCTGTGTATTATTTTATTAACAGGAACAAACAGACGGAACAATAGAATACATTTGACCGCATTAATAATATAAGGGCTTCCGGATTCATTCGGAAGCCCTTTTCCAATGATATTTTTGACATCTTTTTCCCATTTATTTCATGAAAATGTGTATTTTGGTATTTCTTTTCATAGAGAATTAGATTATGAAATAAGAAGTTGACTATGGACACACCAAATTACAGAATGCCTTTTGTACCTTCAGCATTAATGACCGAAGGAGGAAGTATTGATATTTGCGATATGGGCGAAAGCATTGCTCACAACATCATGCTTCTGATCACTACCAAAAAAGGCGAAAACAGGTATGATGACAATTATGGAAACGATGTCTGGAATCTGGAATTCGACAATGGAGTTACCAGCGCTGTTTGGGAAAACGTTTTCATTAAAAGCCTCAGAAGACAGATCCATGAATATGAACCCCGCATTGTACAGCCCCAGGTGGAAGCCCATATTCAATTTGTAGAGCACAGCTACGATACCAAAGAGCATACAGAGATCAAAAAGAAAGTAAGAATTGCCATCAATGCAAAAATGGAGGCAACAGGAGAGCGTTTCAGCTTTTCTACAGAACTATTTTTAAGTCCGATGTCAATAGACTAAACACTTTTCTAATAACCACCTACACAAAAATTTATGAACTTAGATCAAAATATATATTCCAAAGAATCTGTAAAAGCAAGAATGCTCCAGAATGCCACCAAAGTATGGGGACTGAAAAGCCCTCAGTCTCTGGATCCATTTGTAAAATTACTGATAGATGCATTCAGTACAGAGGTTTTTAAAGCCAATAACGAAATTCAGACCGTTAACGCAAGAATCCTTGAGAAACTAGCAAAACTCCTGACACCTTCCATTTATACCCACCCGATTCCGGCTCATTCAGTTGCTTTCACACAACCTTATGAATCTTCTGAAATTCTGCTGGAACATACTGAATTCTTTTTCCGTAAGCAGATGACATCTACTGTGAAATCAGAGTCTGATAAACAGCTTAATATTCCTTTTACACCGGTAGGAAATGTAAGACTCAATAAAATACAGACTGCGGTAATGTTCGTAGGAAACACCTGTTACAGTGTGGACGACAGGCTTAATAAGATACCTGTAGCACGTTTTCAGGGAAGGCCGGAAGATTACAGGAAAATAACCATTGGAATAGATGTGAGCAGATACGTGAGTGAAAACGTTCCTAAATATATCAGCATATTCTGTTCAAACCCTGCATTTGAGCATATAGACTTTGTATACAAGCTTCTTCCTTATATCACCGTTACCAGTAATGGGAATCCTTTATTTGTAAGAGAAGGACTGAGTTATCTCTCCAACAATCAGCAGGACGGATACGAGCAGATGTTTAAGGAGCAGTCTATCCGGAATAAAACCATTGAAGATATAAAAAGCGTTTACCGTCATAAATTCATTGAAATCACAGGACTTTCTGGAAGCCTGTTTTCAGAGCCGGGAGCATTGCCGCAAAATCTGGATTTTCTTAACGAAAAAGAAGAGATCAGAAAACAGATAGGAGATAAGCGTTATCTGTGGCTTACTTTTGAGTTCCCGCCGCAGTTTTCTGCTGAGATCTTAGATAACTTCTCATTTGTGATGAATGCTTTTCCTATCTATAACAGAGGATGGAAAAAGACTGAGTATAGCCTGGACATCATGGGGAATAATATTCCGCTTGTTACGGATGAAGGAGAACATTTTCTGTATGTAGATGAAGTTCAGGATGGAGACGGAAGAAAGTATACGGAAATTCCGTTTACTCCGGCAGATGATCTTAAAAAAGGGCTGTACACGGTAAGAAAAGGTGGAATGGAGCGTTTCACCAATAGAAATGCCGTTGACATGATCGCCAATGTCCTGGAGCTTACAAGAGACGAGATTGCAGCATTTTCACTTCTGAACAGGGATAATGTTAAAGGAGTGCTCAGTGAAATGTCCGATAAAATGAAGACCATGGTACAGAAAGTGAACAATGCCAAAAGAAATATCAGGCAGGAACTGAATTATGTCATTATGGAGCCTGTGGAAAAAACAGACCATACTTACGCTTCTTTCTGGATCACACACTGTACGCTTGCTAATCATATGCGCCCGGGAACAGAGCTTTCTAACCAGTTAAAATCACAAACCGTTGTACTTCTCACAGAAACAATAGGCGGTTCCGAGGAGCAGAAAGGCACAGACAGTATACAGGCTTACCGATATGCATTAACAACAAGAGACAAGATCATTTCCCTGGAAGACGTTAAAAATTATTGCAGAATGGTTCTGAAAGATGAGGTAAAAGAAGTAAGGGTAAGAAGAGGAACCATGATCAGCAACCGCCCGAAAGAAGGCTTTGTAAGAACTGTAGAAATAGAGATCATTCCACAGAATTATTCCTTCTATGGAAGAGCCTATTGGGAAAATATGGCCAATATACTCAGAAACCAGATCATTTCAAAAGCTATTGACGGAATTGAATATGTAGTGAAAATAAGCAATGAAGATATCGATCTTGACGAAATATAACTAAACCAACCCACAAACTATAAAATATGAGAAAAATTATTGTACTCGCAATGGCCCTGACCTTTACATCAGTCAGTGTCATAAGCTGTAAAAAAGACGTCAGTAAACTGGGTAAATCTGTTTTGAACCTTGGCAGTGCAAACGAAGCTAATGCTATTATTGATTTCAACAATAACTTTTTAGACTCTTATAAAAGTACATCTAAACACATAGAAAACATCCTTAAATATGCAGATGAAGCCTCAGTGAAAGCAAAAGGAGGTGATGTAATGATCATGCCTGTTGTTATTGGCGCTATGGATTTTTCATTTGGAAAGATCAAGGAAATACCATCAGGTTTCGGAAAAGACAAATCAGCAATAGAAGCGGATTTCAATACCTATAAAGCTAAAAGGGAAAGCATAGAGAAAAAGTTTGAAGAGCTTAAATCCTATATGAACTCTGAAGACTATAAAGATGATAAAGGAGCAAAAGCAGATGCCATAACAAAGGATATTGAGACTGAGGCCCAGGCTTTATTTACTTCAGGTGAAAATATAGTAGCTAAGATCAAGCCGGCCACAGATGCTGCTGAAGAAGTAATTCTGAAAGATCATCCTATGAAAGAGTATATCATCTCTTCTAAAAATGTGATGAATGCTCTGGATGCTAATATTGATGTACTGGATAAGCAGTATTCAGGAAAGTTCAATGAAGCGGAAGCTCAGAAAAAGTATGATGAACTTGCCAAAGCAGTAGAAGCCAATTCAAAACTGGAGTTCACGGTGAAAGATCCGCAGTATTCTTACAAAAAAACATTGTTTGAAAGCTTCAACAAAAATGCATCCGGCTTTTTGGATACTTACAGGAAAGTAATCCGTGATTCCAAGGGAACCGGTACAATTTCCGACAGTGATATTCAGCAGATTGATTCCTCTTATGAGTCTGTACTGAATTCTTACAACTCATTTGTAAAATAATAATAAATATAAAATTCATAGAAGACTGGTACAAGGTGCCGGTCTTTTTTATTTATAATAATTTTAAAGAAAGCCAGTATTAGCAATGTTATCCTGAGTGAAGTCGAAGGATTAAAAAACATCTATGTGAATTTCAATTGTATCCCTTTAAAAATTTAACTAAAATTAAACTTCAATAAAAATTTTCCGGGTAACACAATTCCATAAAATTCCGTAATTTTGCACATCGTGATTTTCATGTAGAATCACACCAAATTATGAGTAAATCAACAGACTATATAGAAGTTTACGGCGCCCGTGAACACAACCTTAAAAATATTAATGTCAAGATCCCGCGTAACGAACTGGTAGTAATTACCGGCCTTTCCGGAAGCGGAAAATCATCTCTGGCTTTTGATACCATCTTTGCAGAGGGACAGCGTAGATATATTGAAACATTTTCAGCATATGCCCGTCAGTTTCTGGGAGGTTTGGAACGTCCCGATGTAGACAAGATAGAGGGACTTTCACCCGTAATTGCCATAGAACAGAAAACCACCAATAAAAACCCGAGATCTACCGTAGGAACCGTTACTGAACTGTATGATTTCCTGCGTCTCCTGTTTGCAAGGGTTTCCGATGCCTATTCTCTTTCTACAGGAAAAAGATTGGTAAGTTATACGGAAGAACAGATCCTGGAAACCATCAAGGAAAATTATAAAGGTGAAAAAATAATGCTGCTTGCTCCCGTTGTACGTTCCAGAAAAGGACATTATCATGAGCTTTTTGTACAGATGGCAAAAAAAGGCTACGGCCAGGCAAGGATTGATGGCGAGCTGCAGGATATAGAGTATGACCTGAAGCTTGACCGTTATAAAACCCATGATATCGATATTGTAATCGACAGATGGATCATTGGTGAAAACGCCTCCGAGTCCAGAATGGAAAAATCCCTGCGTACCGCAATGGAAATGGGCGAGGGGATCATAGGGATACAGAAACTGGGAAGCACGGATATTGAATATTTCTCAAAAAACCTGATGGATGCTGAAACCGGCCATTCACTTGCACTGCCTGAACCCAACACTTTTTCTTTCAACTCTCCGAAAGGAAGCTGCCCGGAATGTAAAGGTCTGGGAACCATCAAAAAGATCAATACAGATTATTTTATAGATAATCCTAAACTGTCCATCAACCAGGGCGGGCTGTTACCGTTGGAAGATATTAAATCCAATAAATGGATACTTTCTCAGATCAAAAATATTCTTGAAATCTTTGGATTGGGAATGGGCACACCTATGCAGGATATTCCGGAAGAAGCGCTGGACTATATTTATAACGGTTGCCACAAAGAATTTAATAAGGACCTGAAATATGCAGGGATTACCAAAAAGATAAAAATAAGCTTCGATGGTCTTATCTCCTTTATGGAAGAGATTATTGATGAAAGGGAATCTTATGAAGCCGTATTGCTGGAAAGACACTTCACTACCGAAGAAACCTGTCCGGAATGCGGCGGAACACGTCTCCAGCCTGCAAGTTTAAGCTTCAAAATAGACGGGAAGAATATTGCTGAGGTCAATGCATTAAGCCTGTCTGATTTGAAGGAATGGTTATCAGATGTTAAAGATAAATTTTCAGAAAAACATAAAATCATTGCCCACGAGATCTTAAAAGAGATTGAAACAAGACTTCAGTTCCTTCTGGATGTTGGTTTGGATTATCTGAGCTTAAGCAGAAGTTCAAAAACACTTTCCGGTGGGGAATCCCAGAGGATACGTCTTGCAACACAAATTGGTTCACAGCTTGTGAATGTATTATATATTCTGGATGAACCAAGTATCGGACTTCACCAGAGAGATAATGAAAGACTTATCAGTTCACTGAAAAACCTCAGAGATATCGGAAACTCTGTTCTTGTCGTAGAGCATGATAAAGATATGATCCTAGAGGCCGATGAGGTACTGGATATTGGCCCTAGAGCCGGAAAATTCGGAGGCGAAATACTTTGGCAGGGAAAACCGAAAGATCTGTTGAAAGCCGATACCATCACCGCACAGTATATCAACGGAAAAAGAAAGATCGAAGTTCCTGCGGAAAGAAGAGCAGGAAGCGGCAAAAATATCATTCTGAAAGGCGCTACGGGCAACAATCTTAAAAATGTTACCCTTGATATTCCATTAGGAAAGCTGGTTGTGGTAACCGGAATTTCAGGAAGTGGCAAATCTTCCCTGATTAACGGAACATTGTACCCGATTCTTAATAAACATTTTTACAGAGCAGTTCAGGAACCTCTTCCGTACAAAAAGATTGAAGGTCTTGAGAATATTGATAAAATTGTTGATGTAGACCAGACCCCAATCGGAAGAACACCACGTTCAAACCCTGCAACCTATACGGGAATGTTTACAGACATCAGAAATCTGTTTGCAGAATTGCCGGAAAGTAAGATCCGTGGTTATAAGCCGGGAAGATTTTCTTTTAACGTAAAAGGTGGAAGATGTGAAACCTGTCAGGGTGGAGGATTAAAGGTAATTGAAATGAACTTCCTGCCCGATGTATACGTTCACTGTGAAACCTGCAACGGAAAACGTTTCAACAGGGAAACACTGGAAGTACGTTACAAAGGAAAATCTATTTCCGACGTATTGGATATGACAATTGACGAGGCCGTAGAATTTTTCCAGCCCATTCCTAAGATTTTTGTCAAAGTGAAAACTTTACAGGATGTAGGATTAGGATATATTACGCTTGGACAGCAGTCTACCACGCTTTCGGGAGGTGAGGCACAACGCATCAAACTGGCTACGGAACTTTCAAAAAGACAGACCGGAAATACACTTTATATTTTAGATGAACCTACGACAGGACTTCACTTTGAAGATGTGAAAATCCTGATGGATGCTATCAATCAGTTGGTAGAGTTGGGAAATTCATTCATCATCATCGAACATAATATGGATGTAATTAAGATGGCAGACTATATTATAGACGTAGGCCCGGAAGGCGGAAAACATGGCGGACAAATAGTTGCCCAGGGAACTCCTGAAGAAATTGTAAAATCCAAGAAAAGCCTTACCGGAAAGTTTTTGAAAAGAGAACTGGAATAAGGAAAATCAATTTAAACATTCAAAAGAATTTGCAAAAGCAGATTCTTTTTTTATTTTTAACCAGCCTATAACCAAACATTAATTATGAAAAAATATATAGTTCCTGCATTATTGCCATTTCTTTTATCCTGTAAAAAAGATGAAAAGGTTGTACCTTCTGAAAAACCTGTTCAGAAAACTGACACCATTACCCGGGAAATAGAATATCAGTTAGATAAAAACTCTGTTTTTGGAGTATATCAGCTAACGGATAAAGATATTGCCATCTGTATTCCGGTTCAGTTTGGCAATCAGGATCTTCCTTTATCTGAAAAGTATGAAGATTTCCTGGTTAAAGATTCTGTTCCCTGGATCTATAACAGAGATATGAAAGACTATAAATATTACGATACATTATCCGTGGACAGATTAATCTATAACAAAAGGTTTGAAGATACTTTTAAAAAGGAAATGAAAGACACGTATTTTGTTTACGGAACAAAAAGCTCGCAATCATGTATGGTAAAAAGAATCGTTTTTAAATCCGATGAATGCGGAAACGATTACATAGCCTATATCCTGAACGCAGATAAAAACCTGATCGGAAACCCGCTCATCGCTTCAGAAAAAGAGATTCCTTTACAGTATGGTAAAAACTATTCAGCGGAAAGTCTTTCCATAAAAAAATCAGCTTCCAAAGAAAGTACAGAGAACAATTATGGACACGGAAAATATAACCCGATAGTATTTGCAGGCTATAAGAACTTATATTTTACCTATTATGATAATTTTAAATGGTACAGGAAAGGTTCTGACTCTGAAGTTCAGTTTCCGGAAAGAGCCGTTTTTGAAACGGATTCCAAAGGAAAAGTAAAACTGTTGTGGAGCTCAGAAATGGATCTTCTCGGATTGCCCTGTCTGTAATGTTTTTAACAACAAATTAACTGTAAATAATGAAATGTTTGAATATGAAACTATAATAAAGAATAATTGAATTCGTTATAATTTTATCAGACATAAATTAAAACAATATGAAAAATTTTAAAAAACTTACAAAAACAGATTTAAAATCAGTGTACGGAGGTCAGCCTAAACAATACTGTGTATACTGCGAAAGAATCAATAAAGTGGTTTGCAGCGAAGCGCAGATTTCTCAATGTCCTTAAAAAATTAAAGCTGCTTTAAAAGCAGCTTTTTTAATGATGAAATGTAATTATTGTTTTGTACTTTGAACGAAATCCTTCAGACTTGCTTTCAGGTCCTTCGAATTTCCTATACTGTCGAAAACAATATTATCTACCTTCCATTCCTGTCCGGATTTTATCAAATGCACTTTATCGGTCCATGAAACCTTGGGAGGAGACATTCTGTATTCAAAAGCAACGGATGCATCTGCCGAAGTGCCGGAAGGGTCTATAACGACAGACTTTATCTTATAACTGTTATACCCTTCATACAAACTTGAAAAAACAGCGCCTTCAAACAGTAAAGGCTTCTCATCCGGATGATCACTTTGCTTTACCTTTTCAATATCAGCTTTGGATGCATTCACCGCATCTTCCAGTGTAGCCTTTAATTCAGGGGAAAAAAGACTGTCGGAAAACGGCTTGTTATAAAGAGCATCATTGGAGTTACCATAGGTGCTGTAAAGCTTATCTATCTTTTTACTTATTGCTGCTTCTGAAGATAATTGCGGATGAGGTTCATTCTTTTTACAGGCTGTAAAAAAGAAAAAAATACTTAGATATAAAAAGATGGGTTTCATGAGAAGATATTGTTTTATTGTTTTCTACTGAAGGCTCAAATCATATGCCATATTTTCAGATATTCTTTGTTTTTTTAAGTTTAAAAATAAATTGAACAGCCAATCATAAAATTTTATACATTTGATTATAAAATACAATCTGTGAACCCCATTCTTGATGTTGTAGTACGTTCCTTATGCGTTTATCTTTTCATGGTAATTGCTATCCGTCTTTTTGGTAAAAACCAGCTTTCCCAGCTTAATGCAGGGGATATAGTGCTGCTTCTCCTTATTTCCAACGCTGTTCAGAATGCAATGGTAGGTCAGGATACCTCTCTGCAGGGCGGCCTTATTGCGGCGCTTGTTCTGTTTGCGGCCAACTTTATCCTGAAAAGGCTTATGTTTTCTAACCGGAAATTCGAAACATTTATGGAAGAAGATCCCGTTATTCTTATCAGAGACGGAGTAATAGACCAGCCTGCCCTGAACAGGGTGAAAATAACCCGGGATGAACTGGAAGAAGCCATAAGAGAACATGGTGTGGAAAAAATAAAAGACGTGAAGCTTTCTATACTTGAAGTGGATGGAAATATAAGCGTTATTTCAGAAGACGAGAAAGAAAAGCAGACCCATTATTCAAGAATCAAAAGAAAAAATAAAAGAAAATACCATTAATAGTATGAATTACGAATTAAGAGAAATGCTTCCCGGTGACGAAAAAAGAGTGCTGGAAATTTATAGACAGGGATTGGAAGGAGGTATATCCACTTTTGAAACAGAAGTTCCTACTGTTGAAGCATGGAATATGGAATATTTCAACGACTGCCGCTGGGTGCTGGAAAATGAAAGCAATGAAATTGTAGGATGGTGCGCTCTGAAACCGGTAAGTAAAAGAGAATGTTATAAAGGAGTTGCAGAAGTAAGCATTTATTTTGAAAATAGTTATCAGGGAAAAGGTTTAGGCTCAGTTCTCCTGAAAAAGCTGATTCTTGACAGCGAAAACCATGGTTTCTGGACTCTGCAGGCCAGTATTTTTCCTGAGAATGAGGCTTCGGTAAAATTTCACCAGAAAAACGGATTCAGGACTGTGGGAGTCAGGAAAAAAATAGGAAAACTCAACGGGCAATGGAAAGATGTGATTTTAATGGAAAAGAGAAGCGAGATTATCTGATAAAATAAGCAGATGACTATTTTTTAATCTTTAAATTCTTAAATCTTTAAATCAGCAACCATCCATATATCCTCCAACTTCCCAACCCATAAACCTACTTTGGCACTAACCTTGTTATTTCCCTCCTGAAATTTGAAAAGTAGGAAATATGAAAAGTTTAATTAAAATAGCAGGGGTAATGACCGTTATGCTGATGATGACATCATGTGTAGTGCATGATCATCAGGTAAGGAGACTTCCGCCGGGACAGGCTAAAAAAGTGTACGGAGGAAGTGCAAGGTACTATGCACCGGGACAGGTGAAAAAAAGAGTGTACTATTATGATTATGACGACAGAGGTCATCATCATAAGAACAAAAAACACAAACATCACAGAGATTGAGAAAAATAAAGAAGCCCTGAAATTTCAGGGCTTTTGATTCGTATTTAAAATCTGGATTTTTTAGGATTTAAAAAAGTGTTGAAAATCATTACCTCCGTTCCGAATTTTTTCTCTACCCTTTCAGCAATGTTCAGCATTTCACTTTTGATGAAATCTTCCCTGAGGTCATCATTATCAAAAATCAGAAGAAGATTGTAATTTTTACCTTCATCTATATAATCGCTTTCTACCTCAGACAGAATATATTTATTGACATCCATAAGGTTTTCCGCCATCAGAACCAGTGTTTCGTCAATATAATTTTCCCATTCTTCAATATTGTTTTTAGTACAATGGAAAGTTATACTCAATAAGCTCATATTTTATGAATTTTTAAGATTTTGTGGATAAATTCTAGCACAAAAATCGGTAAAAATTTCGTAAATTAGCCCGTTAATAAAAATTGGAAATAAATAATTTTCAGACGCACAGCTAAAGGTCTGACTGTCATTATAATAAAATTTGTTTATGCAAAAAGAAGGAGAAAGACTGATTCCTATCAACATTGTTGATGAAATGAAATCGTCTTATATCGATTATTCGATGTCGGTTATCGTTTCAAGAGCGCTGCCGGACGTAAGAGACGGCCTGAAACCCGTTCATAGAAGAGTACTTTATGGTATGTATGGATTAGGAGTTTTTTCTAACAGAAAATATCTGAAATCTGCAAGAATTGTTGGAGATGTTTTGGGTAAATACCACCCGCACGGAGACTCCTCAGTATATGATGCAATGGTGAGAATGGCTCAGGAATGGAGCTTACGGTATCCCCAGGTAGACGGGCAGGGTAACTTCGGTTCAATGGATGGTGACCCGCCTGCAGCAATGCGTTACACCGAAGCAAGACTGAAAAAGATCTCTGATGAGATTCTTTCAGATCTGGATAAAGAAACCGTTGATTTTCAGAATAACTTCGACGACAGTTTACAGGAACCTACCGTGCTTCCTACAAAAGTTCCCAACCTTCTGGTAAACGGTACTTCAGGGATCGCAGTAGGTATGGCAACCAATATGGCGCCACACAACCTTTCCGAATCTATTGATGCAATCTGCGCTTATATCGATAACAGAGAAATCACTATTGATGAGCTGATGCACCACATCACAGCACCGGATTTCCCTACAGGAGGGATCATTTATGGATACGACGGTGTAAGAGACGCTTTCCATACAGGAAGAGGAAGAGTAGTGCTGAGAGCAAAAGTGAATTTCGAAGAAATCGGAAACAGAAATGCGATCATTGTTACAGAAGTTCCTTACCAGGTGAATAAGGCAGATATGATTGCCAGAACAGCTGAATTGATAAAAGATGATAAAATTGCAGGGATTCATGAGATCAGAGACGAATCGGACAGAAATGGTCTGCGTGTCGTTTACGAACTTAAAAATGACGCCATTCCTAATGTTGTCTTAAACCTGTTATATAAATATACAGCACTTCAGACTTCTTTCAGTGTAAACAATATTGCATTGGTTAAAGGAAGACCTGAGCAATTGAACTTAAAGGATATCATCCATCATTTCGTAGAGCACAGACACGAAGTGATTGTAAGAAGGACTCAGTACGAGCTTAAGAAAGCCAAAGAAAGGGCTCATATTCTTGAAGGTTTCATGAAAGTGATCGGAACTCAGGATGCCTTAGACAGGGCAATCTCTATTATCCGTCACAGTGCCAATCCACAGGCCGCAAAAGAAGGTTTGATCGAAGCGTTTGAGCTTTCTGAAATTCAGGCCCAGGCTATTCTTGATCTGAGATTGGCTCGTCTTACAGGAATGGAGCTCGACAAGATCCGCGATGAATATGACGCGATCATGAAAGAGATCATGAACTTGGAAGATATTTTGGCCAATGAGCCAAGAAGATTTGAGATCATCAAAGAAGAATTGCTTGAAATCAAAGAAAAATACGGTGACGAAAGAAGAACTGCAATTGACTATTCAGGAGGAGAAATGTCTATTGAGGACATCATCCCGAACGAAGCCGTAGTTCTTACTATTTCACATGCAGGTTATGTGAAGAGAACTTCACTTTCCGAATACAAAATCCAGAGCAGAGGAGGTGTAGGTAACAGAGCGGCAACAACAAGGGATGAAGATTTCCTTGAATATATCGTTTCTGCAACCAATCACCAGTACATGCTATTCTTTACAGAAAAAGGAAGATGTTACTGGTTAAGAGTATTCGAAATCCCTGAAGGATCAAAAACATCCAAGGGAAGAGCGGTACAAAACCTTATCAATATTGAACAGGATGATAAGATTAAGGCATATATCAGAACCAACAACCTGAAAGATGCTGAATATGTAAACCAAATGAGTGTGGTGATGGTTACCAAGAACGGTACTATCAAGAAAACATCTCTTGAAGCTTACTCAAGACCTAGAGTTAATGGGGTTAATGCTATCGAGATCAGGGATAATGACCAGTTATTGGGTGCATACCTTACCAACGGTACTTCCCAGATCATGATTGCTACCAAAAACGGTAAATGTATCCGTTTCCCTGAAGAAAAAGTAAGAGAAGTAGGTAGAGGTTCTATCGGAGTACGCGGTATTACCATGGATGATAATGACGAGGCAATTGGTATGATTGTTGTGAATGATGTAGAAAAAGAAACAGTTCTTGTAGTTTCCGAAAAAGGATATGGTAAGAGAACCGCTGTAGAAGACTACAGAATCACCAACAGGGGAGGAAAAGGAGTAATTACCCTGAACATTACCGAAAAAACAGGAAATCTGATTGCTATTCAGAATGTAACAGACGATGACGGATTGATGATTATCAATAAGTCCGGTGTTGCCATCAGAATGAATATGGATGAAATGAGAGTAATGGGAAGAAATACCCAGGGAGTAAGAATGATCAATCTTAAGAAAAATGACGAAATTGCAGCCATTGCAAAAGTAGAAATGGATAAAGATGTAGAAGATGATTCTGAAGAAAATGAAGAAGGAACAGGAATTGTAGCTGATAATCAGGAAAACAGTACAACACCTCAGGCTGAAATTGAAAATCCGGCTGAGGAAAATGAGAATTCTGATTCTGAAGAATAAAATATACAATTAATATAATATAGTTAATATGAAGAAACTCATTTTAGGTATAGCAATCGTGGCTTCTGCTTTCGTTTTCGGTCAGAAGGGTAACGATGTGAATGCCAAGCTACAGGAAGCGAACAAAGCTGCAATGGATGCATATAATGCAAAAAATTACACTGCCGCTGCACCTAAGTTTGTAGAAGTTTATAACTTATTAAAAACAAACGGCCAGGACGATAAGATATATATGTATTATGCAGGGTTAAGCTATGCTTTGGCAAATAATACAGATGAATCCATCAAAATATATACAGATCTTGTTAATTCAGGATTTACTGGTGTTCAGACCAATTATACTGCTAAAGAGAAAAAAACCGGTCAGGTAGTACCTTTGGATAAAGCAACCTGGGAGCTTATGAAAAAGAATCCTGATTATTCAGATTTTAAAACTGAGCAGACGCCAAGTGTTGAGCCTGAACTATATGAAACGTTAACAACTTTGCTTCTCAACGCAAAAAAACCTAACGATGCATTAGTGATCATTGAAAAAGGATTGGCAAAATATCCAAACAATGCTAAACTTAAAGATGCTCAGGGAACTGCATATTACGAATCAGGAAACACTGAGAAATTCATCGGAGCTCTTAAAGAGCAGCTTGCTAAAAACCCTGGTGATGCCACCAATTGGTATAATTTAGGGGTAATGCAGTCTAAAAACCCGGCTACAGTAGAAGATGCCGTTGCTTCATTCAAAAAAGCAATCGAGGTTAAGCCTGATTTTGACAATGCATACCAGAATCTTGTTTATACGGTAATTGGTGACGATTCTAAAATTGTAGACCAGATCAATGCCTCTAGAAAAGATAAACCGGATGAAGCTACTAAGCTGATCGATGCCAGAAGAGAAAGATTTGCGAAAGCACTTCCATATGCAGAAGGATGGTACAAAGCAGCACCGGAAAACCTTGATGCCCTTACTGCATTGAAAGAAATCTATGTTGTTACAAAAAACATGGATAAACTTAAAGAACTGAAAGCTAAAGAAGCAGAGCTTAAAGCAAAAGCAAAATAATAATTCTTAGCTGAATAATAAATGAAACCGGAGCAGTAATGTTCCGGTTTCTTTGCTTTTAAGATCAGAAATTAATCTCTCATTTTTACCCTTATTATCATTAAATTTCACTCTAAAAATTCTTTGTAATTCCGTATCTTTGAGAAAAATTTTTACAAAATGATTGAGTGGAAAACCGCCAAAGAATACGAAGATATTACCTATAAAAAATGTAACGGGGTCGCAAGAATTGCTTTCAACAGACCGGAAGTGAGAAATGCCTTCAGACCCAAAACAACTTCAGAACTGTATGACGCTTTTTATGACGCTTATGAAGACTCTTCAATAGGTGTTGTTCTGCTTTCAGGAGAAGGTCCAAGCGCCAAAGACGGAGGATGGGCTTTCTGTAGTGGAGGCGACCAGAAAGCAAGAGGTCATCAGGGATATGTAGGCGAAGATGGAAGACATCGTTTGAATATTCTTGAAGTTCAGCGTTTGATCCGTTTCATGCCGAAAGTTGTTATCGCGGTGGTTCCCGGATGGGCTGTAGGTGGAGGACATTCACTTCATGTGGTGTGCGACCTTACTTTAGCTAGTAAAGAACATGCTGTATTCAAGCAGACTGATGCTGATGTAACCAGTTTTGACGGGGGTTACGGCTCTGCTTACCTTGCCAAAATGGTAGGCCAGAAAAAAGCCCGTGAAATATTCTTTTTAGGAAGAAATTATTCCGCTCAGGAAGCCTTGGATATGGGAATGGTGAATGCTGTAATTCCACATGCAGAATTAGAAGATACAGCCTACGAATGGGCTCAGGAAATATTGGCAAAATCTCCAACCTCAATCAGAATGCTGAAATTCGCAATGAACCTTACAGACGACGGAATGGTTGGGCAGCAGGTATTTGCAGGAGAAGCAACCCGTTTGGCTTATATGACGGAAGAAGCTCAGGAAGGAAGAAATGCGTTCCTTGAAAAAAGAAAACCGGATTTCGGGGAAAATCAGTGGATATCTTAAAAATAAAGAAGTTAGAGGCTAGAAATTAGATGTTAGACTAAACAGTTTAAAATCTAATTTCTAACTTCTAATATCTAACATCTAAATAAAATGGTTGATTGGATAAAAGCCGCAAGGCTAAGAACTTTACCGCTTTCCTTAAGCGGAATCATTATGGGAGCTTTCATTGCAAAATGGAGACTTTACGGTGAAGGAGGAACATGGGACTGGAAAATTTTTGCACTGGCACTTTTGGTAACACTTTTATACCAGATCTTATCAAACTATGCCAATGATTATGGAGACGGAGTAAAAGGAACTGATGCCAAAAGAATCAACGAAGCGGAATCCAGAGCCGTGGCTTCAGGAAAAATTACAGCCGGTCAGATGAAAAATGCCGTGATCCTTTTCTCTGTATTATCCTTTGTTGCTACCATTGCTTTATTATACATTGCTTTCATTCCGGATTATATGAATGAATTCTATATTTTCATTGGATTGGGAGTAGCCTGTATTTTGGCGGCAATTGGTTATACCGTTGGAAAAAAACCTTACGGATATATGGGATTGGGAGATCTTTTCGTATTTATCTTTTTTGGTTTGGTTTCGGTTTGCGGAAGTTATTTCCTGTTTACCAAAACATTCAGCTGGGATATGCTATTGCCTGGAACAGCAGTAGGGATGATGAGTATGGCTGTTCTTAACCTGAACAATATGAGAGATATAGAAAGCGACAGATTATCAGGAAAAAACAGTTTTGCACTAAGGATTGGTTTCAGAAATGCAATGATTTATGAAATGATCCTGTTGCAGCTTCCTTTAATCCTGATTCTTATATTCCTGGGAATAAATGGTTTCATACAGTCTCAAAATTATTATGTATTTATCGTAATGATTTTGCTGATTCCTCTTGCCAAGCTCAGAAGGAAGATTATGTCTGTAAAAGAGCCTAAAGAATTGGATCCGTTTTTAAAACAAGTCGGTATCCTTACTTTTACAATGGCAGTTCTTACAGCAATAGGACTTAATTTTTTTAAATAATAAATTACCATTACTATGAGTTCAAATAACTACGTTGAAGCTCAGATGCTTATCAGAAAACCGGTTGAGGATGTCTTTGAGGCATTCATCAATCCTGAAGTAACTACCAATTTCTGGTTTACCAAATCTACCGGAAAGCTGGAAGTGGGTAAAACCATTACCTGGGAATGGGAAATGTACAACGTAAAATCTGATGTTCAGGTACATGAAATTATCCCTAACCAGCTGATAAAAACAGAGTGGGGTGATCCTGCGGTACACGTTGATTATGAATTCAGAGTAATGGAGAAAGGAACTCTTGTTGTGATTAAAAGCTATGGCTTCAGCCAGACAGGTAAAGATCTTTTAAAAGTAATTAATGATAATACAGGCGGTTTTACAACAGTTTTGGACGGTTGCAAAGCTTACCTCGAACATGGAATCAATTTAAGACTGATTGAAGATAAGTTTCCACAGAAATAATAATAAAAATGAATGTAGCGTTAAAAATAACTTCGTGTTTATCAATTATTTTGGCTTTATTTCTTGTTTATACTGTAATTGATGAAATGAAGGGTAATATGTCTCTTTCAGATATTAGTTTTTTACCGCTTTTAATTTTAATCGTTGTTATTGTAAATGCTGTTTTGGCTTTGCTCTTATTAATCGGAAAGAAAAAACCACAGAGAGAATTTTTAATCCTTCAGATTTTTATCATTATACCAACAAGCTTATTGTTGTATCAGATTCTTTTCAACTCAACGGTTTCATGTACTTAATTAAAAAATAAATTTAAAAATGAAAATACAATTTTTAGGACAAAACTGTTTTTTGTTTACTTACAAAGACAAAACCATTTTAAGCGATCCTTTTTACAATTACAAAAAAGCGGAATCCGGCTTTGACATATTGGCACAGAAGATAGATTATATTTTATTGACCCACGCTCACGGCGATCATATTGCCGATGTGGAAGAAGTATTACAGTTTCACCCGGATGCAACAGTTATTGCGGTTCCTGAAATCTGTGCCTACTTCAAAACGGCAAAAAACAAAGACGATGTAAACCTGGGAGGATCAGCAAAAATCGATGATCTTAAAATTTCCATGGTTCCTGCTCATCATACAAGTTCATTCCCTGACGGAAGCTATGGAGGTGTTCCTGTAGGGTATATTTTCAGATTACCTGAAGGAAAGAATATGTATTTGGCTGGAGATACCGGAGTAATGGCTGATATGGAACTTTTCCCAAGACTTTTCGGGAATATAGATCTGTCCATCCTTCCTATCGGAAGCCATTACACAATGTGCCCCAGAAAAGCATCTTTTGCAGCAGCAGAATTATTGAAAACCCCGAAAGTAATAGGGTGCCACTTTGATACATTCCCTGCAATTGAAATCAACCATGAAAGTGCATTAAAGCATTTTGCAGACAAAAATATAGAACTTGTTCTTCCGAAATTAGGAGAAGAGTTTGAATTTTAAAATAAAAAAATGAAAGGTAATTTGAAAATTGGAATGAAAATGCTGAAAAGTATAGAAACAAAAAAAGATAATTTTCCAATTACCTTGCTTCAGTTTAAACCAAAAAAAATGGCAAGCTACCTAAATCACACCGCTACGACCAATTACCTTTGCTGTGTTCCCACCCTGGAGGGTTCTCAGGAGCTGGTTGTTTAGGACTTGCCGTTGCAAAGGTAGGAATAATTTATAAACTTCAAAATATAATTACAGAAAATTAGTCGAAAAAATACAGTAACAAAGCTAAACGGCTGGAATTTAGTGTAATAATTTTTCAATTTTTTCTAAAAAATCAAACATGACGAAAAGTCCATCAACATTAGGAATTTTACTTTTTATCGCTACAATGATCATCTTTTTTGTAGCCTATTACTTTTTTTCAGGAATTAATTACTTTGATATCTCTTTGAAAATCAATGCATTTGTTCTTCCGATTCTGTATGCAGGAGCAGCCTTCTGGTCCGTGAAATCTTTCTGGAACAAAAACAGGGTAGTAACTTTTAAAGATGCATTTTCAAGAGCGTTCGTTCCGATGTTTATTGGGGGAATTTTATCTATTTTCAGTATTTACGCTTTCCTGAATTTTGTAGATACAGATGCTAAAAAACTACTGAATTACCAATACGTACAAAGACAGAAAACGGAACTGGATACTGAATACCAGTCTGCAAGAAAGATTTTAAAACATCAGAAAGATATTGATGAATTAGACAAAAAATATAAAGAAAGGCTGCCTAGTTTTTCTCCTGAAGCCATTAAAGGGAAAGATATGCTCACAGCAAGTCATTTTTCAGGATATTTTGCGGCAATTCTTATATTTTACGTAGTTTTGTCAGTGTTTTTTGGCGCATTTTTCAGAACAAGAACTGTGTATCAGGAAACAGAAAATCAAGAATAATTTTTACTGAAATTAAATGAATTTATCTATAGTTATTCCGTTATTAAACGAAGAAGCCTCTTTGGAAGAACTTTTTTCAAGGATCGACAATGTTTGTAATACCAACAGTTTGTCCTATGAAATATGGTTTGTTGATGACGGAAGTACAGATCTGTCGTGGAGCATCATCGAAAATATGAGGATTCAGCATCCACAGATCCATGCAATAAAATTTTCCAGGAATTATGGGAAATCACAGGCTCTTCATGCCGCTTTTGAAAGAACCAACGGAGACGTAGTCATTACCATGGATGCTGATTTACAGGATTTTCCGGAAGAAATCCCTGAGCTTTACAAAATGGTGATTGAAGATAATTATGATATCGTTTCAGGATGGAAAAAGAAACGTTTTGATAATGTAATGACAAAAAATGTTCCGTCCAAACTATTCAATGCAGCTGCTAGAAAAGTTTCGGGAGTCTATCTTCACGATTTCAACTGCGGACTTAAAGCCTATAAAAAGCAGGTGGTAAAATCAATCGATGTATATGGCGATATGCACCGTTATATTCCTGTTCTCGCGGCTAATGCCGGATTCAGAAGAATTACCGAAAAAGAAGTACAGCATCAGGCAAGGCCTTATGGAACTTCAAAATTCGGAACCGAAAGATTTATCAGAGGTTTTCTTGATCTTGTAACCCTTTGGTTTGTAAGTCGTTTTGGAGGAAGACCCATGCATTTCTTTGGCGCAGTAGGAACGGTGATGTTCATTGTAGGATTTCTTTCTGCACTTTGGCTGGGAATTTCAAAACTGATTGACGTTGCGAGAGGAATTTACGGACATTTAATAACAAACAATCCGTGGTTTTATATTGCACTTACGATGATGATTATGGGAACATTGCTTTTCATAGCCGGATTCTTAGGCGAAATGATTATCAGAACCAACAGGGAGCATAAGAATTATAATATTGATGAAGTGATTTAAGATTTAAATTCAAAATCAGTTAAATAACAATATCCCAAAGAGCTTTCACTTTTTGGGATATTTTTTATTACAAAAGTACAGGCATTTTGTACCGGAAGAATAAGTCTTTTTGGAATTTTAATCTTATTTTTGTTAAATCATATAATGGATAATTGGGCTTGTAGTAACTTACTGCAGAGATTTTCAATGATGATTTTATATGATAGTATTTTAAAATTGAACATGAAAAAAATATGGTACGCATCCCTGCTGATGGCAGCGGTTTCCTGCGGAAAAGTTTCTCCAAAAGGGAATATTGAAAATAAAGAAGTTCCTGTTGAGAACTTTAAAAGTATTTTTCTCAAAGGAAAATTCAGGGTTTTTTATGCGAGAGGAGAAAAAAATATGGTGGATGTGGAAACTTACCCGAATGTGTTTGATAACCTGGATATTGATGTAAAAGACGATGGATTATTCATTACCGAATCAAGAGAGACGAAAGGAGTGGATTTTTACAATATCACCATTTACTCAAAATATAATCCTGAAAAAATAAGCATCTCCGATTCCGCAGAAATGAATATTTCAAGTGAAATAAAGACCGATAATTTTAGGCTTAATTTAAAAAATTATTCTACTTTTATGGGTTCAGTCAACACAAGAAGAGCAGAAGTAGAAATGCAGAACAGAAGCCGGGCCAATTTTTTAGGATTTACTAAAAATGCAGTGATAAAGATCTCAGATACAGCAAGTCTGATAGCGCCTTACTGGAAAATAGAAAACCTGAATATTGACTCTAAAAACGGGAATTATGCAGAAGTGAACGTAAAAGATTCCTTAAAAGGAAATATTCAGAATACAGCAAAATTCATTTATTATAACAACCCGATCCGGGCTTTTAAAATTGATAAAGCAACCCGTGTTGAAAATAAAAAATTGAACAACTGATAAGAAGGAAGATGGAAGCCGGATGATGGAAGGCAAAGAATAACATAATTGATAGATGAGTTTTAAATTTGAGAAATTGATTATATGGTAGAAATCTATGGATTTTGGAGAAGCAATTTTTAAGCTGTCTCAAAATTTTCCAAAAGATGAAGCTTTCAACTTAACATCTCAGATAAGAAGAGCATCAGATTCTGTAGGATTAAATATTTCAGAAGGAAGTATATTACAGTCCAAAGCAGAATTTAAAAAGTTTTTAGGATATTCAGTTCGATCTTTAGCTGAAACGGTAACATGCTTGTATAAAGCAAAAAACAGAGAATATATTTCGGAAGAAAATTTTAAAACAATATATAATGAAAGTTATAATTTGATGAATCAGATTATAGCTTTTAGAAATCAGTTAAAAGATTAAAATATTTTTAATTAAATATAAATAATAAAATAGTGAAACAAAAGCAGGAAGTTTGAATTTGGAACGTAAAATTACCTCCAGCCTCAAGCTTCCCACTTCCAAACTTAAATACAAATATGACAACATTAGAAAAAGCGCAACTTTGGTTAAGTGATACATTCGATAAAGAAACACAGGATGCTGTACAGGCACTGATTAACAGTAATTCTCCGGACCTTGAAGATTCTTTTTACAGAGAGCTGGAATTCGGTACAGGAGGAATGAGAGGTGTGATGGGAGTAGGAACCAACCGCTTGAATAAATATACATTGGGACAGGCTACACAGGGATTGGCCAATTATATGCTCCAGCAGTTTAAAGGAGAAGAAATCAAAGTAGCTATCGCTTACGATGTTCGCCATAACTCAAAAGAATTCGGAAAACTGGTTGCTGATGTTTTAACGGCAAACGGAATTAAGGTGCTTCTTTTCAAAGATCACAGGCCAACCCCGGAACTATCTTTTACCGTAAGAGACAAAAAATGTAACGGAGGAATTGTGCTGACGGCATCCCACAATCCGCCTGAATATAACGGATACAAAGTATACTGGAATGACGGGGCACAGATCGTTCCGCCACATGATGAAGCCATCATCAAAGAAGTATATTCCGTGAAATTTGACGAAATTAAATTCAACGGAAATGATGACCTGATTGAATGGATCGGGGAAGAACAGGATGATGTATATATCGATACCTGCATAGAAAACTCGACCTACCAGAATGTTGGAAAAGAAAATTTAAATATTGTTTTCACTTCCATCCACGGAACTACATATACTACAATTCCAAAAGCTCTGGAAAAAGCAGGATTCAAAAAGGTAGATCTTGTAAAAGAGCAAATGATTCCAAGTGGTAATTTCACCACGGTAGAATCTCCAAACCCCGAAGAACCGGCAGCACTGGAAATGGCTATGGATCTGGCAAGAATTACCAATGCAGACATCGTTATCGGGACAGATCCGGATGGTGACAGACTGGGAATTGCCGTAAGAAACCTGGATGGTGAAATGCAGCTTCTGAATGGTAACCAAACCAATACAATCCTTACTTATTACATCCTAAATGAATGGAGAAAGCAGGGAAGAATCACAGGAAAAGAATTCATAGGATCTACCATCGTAACTTCTGATATTTTCTTTGATATTGCACAGAAATTCGGTGTTGACTGTAAAGTGGGACTTACAGGATTCAAGTGGATCGGAAAAATGATCCGTGATTTTGAAGGAAAGGAAAAATTCATTTGCGGAGGTGAGGAAAGTTTCGGTTTTATGACCGGAGATTTCGTCCGTGATAAAGACTCATGCGGAAGCATCATTCTGGCCTGCGAAATTGCAGCGTGGTGCAAAGCTAACGGCAGAACGATGTATCAATATATGATCGAGATTTATCAGGAATTGGGAATGTACTATGAAGGTTTGGTAAATCTGGTGAGAAAAGGCAGAGACGGAGCAGAAGAAATTCAGAATATGATGAAGAATTTCCGTGAAAACCCTCCAAAAGAACTGGCTGGTTCATTAGTTGAAGAAGTGAAGGATTTCAAAGAACAGACTAATTTTATTGTTTCAAAAGGAGAAAAGCAGGTAATGAACGACATTCCAAAATCGAATGTACTGATTTATTATACTCAGGACGGAACAAAAGTCTGCGTAAGACCTTCCGGAACAGAGCCAAAAATTAAGTTCTACATCTCTGTAAAAGACAGTGTTGCTTCTGAAACAGATTTTAAAGATAAATTGAAATCATTGGAAGCTAAAATAGAAGACGTAAGAAGAGATCTGAAGTTAGACTAATCTTACTTTAGAAAATGGTAAAAAAGAGTTTATCAGCTTTTATTCTGTTGGTTTGTATTTTTTCCTGTAAAAAAGAAACGTCAAAAACTTCTGAAGGAAAGATTCAAAAAGATACGGTTTCAAAAACAGAAACAAAGGAAGACCTGTTCAAACCTGTTGATACTGTGTGTTCTTCTAAAAATAAAACAGAAGATTATATCGCGGCACTTCAGTGGTACCAGCAAAAAGCGGAAAAAGAAATTGCGCGGAATTCGCCCGGACAGAATGATAAATTATACGAAGATTATATTAAAATTCGTGAGAAATATACAGCCTGTTTAAGTGAAAATCTGAGTAAAGTTCTGGATGAATATGTTAATTATTATGACTCTGAAAGTAACCGTTACAAATTTCCTGAAAATATAAAGGAACTCAGTACCCAGCTTAAAAAAGGAGGCCTTGAATTTACAGAAGTAGGAGAAGGTTATACCGAGATCTGGTCTTTCCCGGAGCATTACTTTTCTCTTTTTAAGGATAAAGTAACTCCGGATTATAATAGTTATATTGGGCAGCTTTCAAAAGAAAGTAAAGGTCTTTATTCAGCGGATGCAGGATTGGTAATTTCCTGGAAAGAGTTGGGAGAAAGAACAGTATTTTGGGAAAATTTCATAAAAAAATATCCTGAAAGCCCTTTAATTTCCAGGGTGAAAGAAATGTACGGTAATTATCTGTACGATTATCTTTTCGGGATGGATAATACTCCCACTCATGAGCATTCCGACGGAACGATATATGATGAAAACAGGGAAGAATTCAACAGGATTATCAGGAAATATCCGAATTCAGATGTTGCTAAAAAATCAAAAGAATTAATGAGCCTTTTTGATGCTAAAGTTCCTGAAGAAGAAATTCATAAGAGAATACATATTGAAAGAGAATATTAAATAAATTTAAATAAGAAATAAAGTGAAAGTTTCAAAATTAGCGGCGAACCTGATTGGTTCCGAAATTGTAAAAATTGGTAATGAAGTAAATGATTTAAAGGCAAAAGGAGCGGAAATAGCCAATCTTACTATTGGTGACCTGAATTCTAATCTCTATCCCATTCCGGCACTGCTGAAAGAAGAGATTCAGAAAGCATATCAGAATAATCTTACGAATTATCCGCCAGCCAACGGACTTTTATCTTTAAGACAGGAAGTTTCCAAAGACTTAAAAAACAGATGGAACCTGGATTATTCACCCAACGATATTTTAATTACTGCCGGATCAAGACCATTGATTTATGCAGTTTATAAAACAATTGTAGACGAAGGTGATAAAGTAGTATATCCTACACCATCATGGAACAACAACCATTATGCTTATCTTACTTCTGCAGAAGCAGTAGAAGTAAAAACAACAGAAGAAAACAATTTCCTTCCTACAGCAGACGATCTGAGACCTCATTTAGGAGGTGCAGTTCTTTTGGCACTGTGTTCACCGCTGAATCCTACAGGAACCATGTTCACAAAAGAGCAGCTTTCATCGATCTGCGAACTGGTTTTGGAAGAAAATAAAAAGAGAGGTGAAAACGAAAAGCCATTGTACCTGATGTACGATCAGATCTATTCCAATCTTACTTTCGGTGCACAGCACGTAGATCCGGTTTCCCTTTTCCCTGAACTGAAAGAATACACTATTTATATCGACGGTATCTCCAAATGCCTTGCTGCAACCGGAGTACGTGTAGGGTGGGGATTCGGGCCTGCTCATATTCTTGATAAAATGAAAGCTTTACTGACTCACGTTGGAGCCTGGGCACCGAAACCTGAGCAGGAAGCTACTGCAAAATTCTTTGAAAACCCCGACAATGTAAATGTTTTCGTAGAAGATTTCAAAGGAAAATTAGAAGAAAGCTTAAAAGTTCTTCACGGTGGAATCCAGGATTTAAAACAAAAAGGATTGGCAGTAGAAAGTATTGAGCCAATGGGGGCTTTGTACCTTACCATTAAATTAGACTATATCGGGAAAACAAAACCGGATGGCTCTGTTATTGAGAATTCTTCTGATTTGGTTTTCTATTTAATTAATGATGCCGGAGTAGCCTTAGTTCCTTTCTCAGCCTTCGGGGAAGCAAAATCTGAGCCTTGGTTCCGTGCCTCTGTAGGCGGTTTGGCTGTTGATGAGATCAAAGTAATGCTTCCAAAATTGGAAAATGCTTTGAATAATCTTAAATAGTTTTTTCAATCTAACAATGTATCAATCTAACAGTTTACCAATGTTTACATACAAAAATGGTTACTGTTATATTGGAAAACATATGCTTCGGCTTCATTCAGCATGACACGTTTTCACAAACACTTAGTATTAGCAGTGTCACGCTGAGCGGAGTCGAAGCGTTTTTAAAAGGATATAAACAAAGTGAATCTTCCCGGAAAGCCTTTTATGGAAACCAAATTACTAAGTTATTCAACCTTAGGAATTTTCATTTTGGTTATTCTGAGTGTCTGGCTTTCAGGAACAAATTCTCACCGGTCTTTATTCCAAAACTCTATAGTATCAACTTCGATTTTAGCAGTCACTTTTTTCCTTTTTATAAGCTTGGGATTGTATTATGGTCTGAAATTAAAAGAAAATGTCGGAAGTGTATTAAATAAACAAAAATTAAAAAGCTATTCTGATAATGCTCCCACAGTTGGTAGTTTCGATTTTGATCCTCCCGTTATTGGTGATAGCATAGCAGCTGCCATATTATCTGTTGTTTTATGGTTTGTGTTTACGATTGTTTTTGTATTTCTTTTATACTTTTTAGGATTTTTGTTTTGGGCAGCCATTTTATTTTTTACGGCGATGTTATATTGGATTTTTTTCCGAGCTTTACGTCTGGTATTTAAAAATTCGAGACATTGTAAAGGAAATCTGCTAAAAAGTTTATCTTTTGGACTTTTTTATTCATTTCTGTATGTCTCTTGGATCTATGGAATTATCTTTTTAACGAATTATCTAAACTCATAATTCATAACTTATATCTTAATTATAAATGAAAATCATAGCCGTCATTCCTGCCCGTTACGAAGCAAGCCGTTTTCCTGCAAAACTTATGCAGATATTAGGTGAAAAAACAGTCATTACTACAACCTATCAGAATGTTGTGGAAACAGGGCTGTTCGATGAAGTATTTGTTGCAACGGATTCAGAAATTATTTTTGATGAAATTGTAAACAACGGAGGAAAAGCAGTAATGACCGGGCAGCATGAAACCGGCAGTGACCGTATTGCTGAGGCCGTGCAGAATATCGACTGTGATATTGTAATCAATGTACAGGGAGATGAGCCTTTCCTTAAATTAGAACCTTTACAACAACTGATCGAAGTTTTCCAAGAAGACGATAATCAGGAAATTTCACTGGCCTCATTAAAAATAAAACTGACAGAAAAAGAAGAAATTGAAAATCCGAATAATGTAAAAGTAATTACGGACAACAATGGTTTTGCCCTTTACTTCAGCCGTTCTGTAATTCCTTTCCACAGGGAAATTTCTTATGATGTAAACTATTTCAAGCACATCGGAGTATATGCATTCAGAAAACATGCACTGCTTCAGTTCTCCAAACTGGAAATGAAACCTCTTGAAATATCGGAGAAAATAGAATGTATCCGTTACCTGGAGTACGGAATGAAGATTAAGTTAATAGAAACAAACTTTATCGGAGTAGGGATTGACACCCCGGAAGATCTTGAAAAAGCCAGAAAATTAATCTGAAGTATAATCGGTAACAAATAAGTCAGTTCACCTTGTACTTTCTTTGCTTTTTAGCCCAATTCCCCTTATATTTGAAATATAAATAAGATTAATGAAGAAAATACTTTTAGTATTCGTACTGATACTTTCGCAGTTGTCCTTTGCACAGACCGCAAAAGAAATTATAGAAAAAAATATAGAGCTATCAGGAGGATTAACGAATTGGAAGCTCTTAAATTCAGTATTGCTGCAGGGAAAAGTAATTTTAGGGATTAAAGATGAATATCCTATAAAAATCTACCAGCAGCGTCCCAATCTTACTAAAACAGTAATTACTATTAACGGAAAAGAAACAGCAATAGAAGGTTATGACGGTACTAAAGGCTATGCAATGAACTATGCAGCCAATAAAATTCAGGTTTATGCTGATTATGTACCGGAAAGTTTTGACAACGATTTTATCGACTGGGAAAGCAAAGGCTTTGATGCCAAATATCTGGGAAAAGAAAAAGTGGGCGAAATCTACTGCCACAAGGTGGAACTTACCAAAAATGTAAATAAGAATATTTATTATTTTGATGTGAAAACGTATATGCTTTTAAGAGAAGTTAAAAAAGATGAAACGTTGACATACGCTGATTATAAAAAAGTTGGAAATCTTTCAATGCCCTTCAGAATTGAATCTTCAAGTACTAAAAAAGATGGAGACTTCGTTATGATCCTGAACAGAATAGATGTTAATAAGGTTTTTCCTGCCAATACATTTAAATTTTAATTACATTTTTTAACGGCAAACTGCCAAATAAAATTTATAGGAATGAAAAAGGTTTTCTTATTGCTGCTTTCTTTTGTAGCATTTTTACAGAGTTGTACCAACCAGAAAAGTGAAATTTCTCAAGCTAAAACCAAAGAACTTATGGGAAAAACAATATATGATTTCAAAGTGGAAAGCCTTGATGGCAAAGAAATCAATTTTGCAGATTTTAAAGGAAAAAAAATCCTTATTGTCAATACAGCATCAGAATGTGGATTTACACCGCAGTATGCAGATCTGGAAAAAGTGTACGAAGAATATAAAGACAAACTTGTGATTATAGGTTTTCCTGCCAACAACTTCGGAGGCCAGGAGCCCGGAACCAATACCGAGATCGGAGCTTTTTGCCAGAAAAATTATGGAGTAACTTTTCCTTTGGCTGCTAAAGTTTCTGTGAAAGGAGATGATACAGCACCAATCTTTAAATATTTGACAGAAAAAGACCTGAACGGAGTAAAGAACACTACAATCCTGTGGAATTTCACAAAATTCCTGCTTGATGAAAACGGTAAATTAATAGATACCTTCGTAAGTACTACAAAGCCTACGGATGAAGCTATTACAAAGTATCTGAAATAAAAACTTAAAAATGATTTATATAAAGTGGATTTTTTCCACTTTTTTATGCAAATATCCTAAAAATTAGAAGGATCAAAAGCAGTTTTAAAATGATCTAAAATTGTTATTAATCTAATATGTGCGTTTAAATTGAAAATTTCAATAAATTTTTAAATTTTTGGTTGATAAATTTATTATTTTAATAGTAAGAAGATGTTTTTTTGTGTAATTGATAATAAATATTGAATTTTAGTATTTATTTGAGGTTAAATTGAATACTTTTGAGGAATATATAAAACCGAAGTATATCATATTTTTTTAAAAATAATGTTGATATTCTTTTCGGAAATTCAGAAAAATATTTAAACACATATCATGAAAAAATTTTTTATTTCTTTTACTTTAATTACTGCTTTTTATCTTAATGCACAGACAGTTACTGCTGACAGTTCTTTTGGTTCTAATGGTTTTTCAGTTTTAAGTAATCAGACAGATGGAGACTCTGTAATAAGTTCCGTTGTTCAGCCGGATGGTAAAGTAATTATTTCGGGGCAGAGAATTAATGGGGCTAATAGTCATGAAGTTTTTATTTCAAGGTTAAATGCTGATGGTACAACTGATACAACATTTGCCAATAATGGATATTTTACATCTTTTCAGTATCCAGATGCTTATGTGGCCAATCTTTATTTGATGGGTAATAAAATTTTAATTTTTTATCCTGCCCAAAATACCCTGATCAAACTGAATCCTGACGGAACTTTGGATAGTTCCTTTGGTGTAAATGGAGTTTTTACAATAGCATCAGGTACAAATTACAGCAATGGAAGCGTACTACTTTCAAACTATTTATATATTGGCAAAACTGAAAACTCACAAGGTGTTTTACAGAAAATTGACGTGACGGCAGGCAATATTGTTTCAACAGCAAATATTCCAGGAATTAGCAATATATATGGGGTCTATAATGGTCCCGGAGGTAAATTATTAGTGAAATCAATCAACAATCAGACATATACTACATATCTTACACTTCTTAATACTGATGGAACTATTGATTCAACATTTGGAACCAATGGAACAATTAACACAGCTTCTTTTTCTTCATTAGCTGATTACGAAAATTCTTACGATTATGTAACCTTAGATGATGCAGGCAATATAATTCATGGTATATCCAATGAAAATTCCTTTACCACTTCTGTTAAAAAGTATACCCCTGCAGGTAGTGTAATGACTACTTTTGCGAATAATGGGACTTATCAGCTTGCAAACACAATCATATCCGGTTTAAAAACTTTTTCAAACCAAATTTATCTGAGTGGAGCAAGTATAGATGGAAGCATAAATATAATGGTAGCAAGGCTGAACCCGAATGGAACTCCTGACAATTCCTTTAATAACAATGGTATTTTTGTTGGCAACACCAATGCTTACCAGGAATGGGCGGAAAGTTTTAATGTAATTTCTCCAACAACTTTTTTTGTTGCAGGAGAAATAAATAATGGTACCAATAATAATATTTATGCTGCAAAATTTAATCTGCTGCCAACTTTATCAACAACCGAAGCTCATCTTTCAAATTCAGTCTTTTTTGAAAATCCGGTAAAATCAAATGTTATTTTTCAGGCTAATGAGAAAATAAATAAAATTGAAATTTATTCTGCAGATGGTAAACATTTGAGAACAATAAAAGAAAATGATACCAATGTTTCTGATCTTCCAAAAGGAATATACATTGCAAAAACAGAATTACAAAACGGAAAAGTTGTAGTTAAAAAACTTATAAAACAATAAAGTTATTATTATCCGGAAATTTTAAAATTATAAGATAATGCCCATTCAGGTATGATTTTATAACATAACAGATTTACATACATAAGAGCAGGGTCAAAGTTTTATAGTCTATTACTTTGACTCATTGCTTTTCTCCGCAAAACAAAAAATATTTCCCAGCTTAATACTGGAATAACCATTACTCTTTATTTTGGAAGAATTAATCATAGCTTTGGCTAAAACATCTGTAGGCAAGGGTTTCTGACTTTCCAGAAGTCCCAGTTTATTGGCAAACTTAATAATCCTGCTTCCCAGCACTTCTCCTGTTCTTTCAGAATCTTTTCTTTCAAGCATTCCCGGTTTAAAAATGGTAATTTTATTGAAATGAAGTTGCTTTACAGCCTCTTCCAGTTCACCTTTCATTTTAGAATAAAAAATTTTAGATTTAGGATTGGCCCCGTAAGCTGAAACAAGAATATAATCTTCCACTTCATTTTCTTTAGCGGCTTTGGCAAATTCATATTGATAATTAAAATCTACTTTTCTCTGCGCTTCTTTGCTTCCGGCGTCTTTCAGAGTCGTTCCTAAGCAGGAGAAAGCAATATCGCCCTTCACTTTGTCTTTCCACTCTTCAGGTTTTTCAAAATCAACGACATGAACTTTCAGCTTATCATTCTGAATATCGACAGGCTTTCTTACAAAGATATCGACTTCCTCAAACTCTTTGTCGTTCAGTAGCTGCTTTACCAGATCTTTTCCTGTAGCGCCTGTAGCGCCGATAATCAAAGCTTTCATAATAACTGTAATTTGCGTGGATCGTATTTTCTTTCTTAAATTTACTAAATTTGGAGGAATAATTAAAAGATTTTATTCAAATTATCTCATTTTCAAATTTTCAAATTGCCCTATGGATGCTAACGAAATTCTAGACTATTGTCTTGCCAAAAAAGGAGTTACGGAAACTTTTCCTTTTGATAACGAAACCCTTGTTATGAAAGTAGGGACAAAAATGTTCCTGTTGCTGCCCTTGGAGAAGCAGCCGTTAAATATAAATGTGAAAACAGATCCTGAATGGAGTGCAGAACTTCGTGAACAGCATCCACAGATCACAGGAGCATTCCATATGAATAAAACCCACTGGAATTCCGTAATGGTAGACGGTTTAAAAAGAGATTTGATCTTTAAATTAATAGATCAGTCTTATGAACTGGTATTTAATTCTTTAACGAAAAAAGCGAAAGAGGAAATTATAAACAGTTAAAATTGAAATTCTTGAGTAAGCCTTTTATCTTCATCCAGTCTTTCGATAAGCTTTTCAATACCTTCGAATTTAATTTCGTCATGAAGAAAATCCCTGAACCTTACCGTGATTTTTTCGTCGTAAATATCACCTTCAAAGTCAAGGATATAAACTTCAACGGTTAATTTTTCTCCGTTCACGGTAGGATTGGTACCAACGCTGAGCATTCCTTTATACTGTTGTCCTTTTACTTCGGTTTCTACAATATAAGCGCCTTTTTTAGGAAGAAGTTTAATAGATTCAGTATCAATATTGGCCGTAGGATAACCGATTGTTCTTCCGATCTTTTTTCCATGAACAACAGTTCCGGAAACAGAGTAGGAGTAACCAAGCATTTCATTGGCCTCTTTAATATTTCCTGCAAGAAGGGCATTACGTACTTTAGTAGAGCTGATATTGTTTTCATGGATATTAATAGCCTCCATTTGTTCAACCACAAAACCCAGTTCCTTGGAAAGTTTCTGAAGAAGTTCAAAATTTCCGCTCTTATTTTTTCCGAAAGAATGATCATAGCCTATAATAAGGTATTTTACATTCAGCTTATCAATCAGGATCTGGCGTACAAATTCTTCTCCCGTAAGATTTCTGAACTCTTCATCAAACTCTTTCAGAAATAAATGATTGATGCCGTATTTCTCGATCAGCTGTTTTTTTTCTTCCAGTGTATTGAGAAGCTTAAGATCTTCATTCGGATTGAAAACAAAACGCGGATGAGGCCAGAAAGTGAGTATAGCTGTTTCCAGATTATTCTCTGTTCCTACATTAATCAGTTCATCGATAATACTTTTGTGTCCCAGATGCACTCCGTCAAACATTCCTAAAGATAATGCTAAAGGCTTTTGAGAGGAATAATCTTTAAAATTCTTGAAAACTTTCAAAACGGAAAAAAATTTGACTGCAAATATAAAGATAATGTACCAATGTACCAATTTAACGGTTTACCAAATATTTATGGTCAATAGCATTGTTATATTGCTAAACTGATACTTTGGTACATTAACAAAAAGTATGATAAAAATCTTTTTTTTAGCAATTGTGGGTTTATGAAGAATCATTATATTTGCACCAAGAAAAAATTTAGCAATGGCAAACCAAATTAAAGGTAAAATTTCTCAAATTATTGGTCCGGTAATCGACGTTGTCTTCACAGATGTGGAAGCAGTTCCAAGTATTTATGACGCGTTAGAAATTACAAAAGGAAACGGTGAAAAAGTAGTCTTGGAAGTAGAGCAGCATATTGGTGAAGATACAGTAAGATGTATCGCAATGGATGCTACAGACGGTCTTCAAAGAGGTCAGGAAGTAATTGGATACGGAAATCCTATTACAATGCCAATCGGTGAAGCTGTAAACGGAAGACTATTCAACGTTGTTGGGGATGCTATCGACGGACTTCAAAATATTTCTAAAGAAGGTGGTCTGCCAATTCACAGACCAGCTCCAAAATTTGATCAACTTTCAACTTCTGCAGAAGTTTTATTTACAGGTATTAAAGTAATCGACCTTATCGAGCCTTACGCAAAAGGAGGTAAGATCGGATTGTTCGGTGGTGCCGGTGTAGGTAAAACAGTATTGATCCAGGAGTTGATTAACAATATTGCAAAAGGACACGGAGGTCTTTCAGTTTTCGCCGGAGTAGGTGAAAGAACGAGAGAAGGAAATGACCTTTTGAGAGAGATGCTTGAATCAGGAATTATCAAGTATGGTGATGATTTCATGCACTCTATGGAAAACGGAGGTTGGGATCTTTCCAAAGTAGATTTGGAAGCTATGAAAGATTCCAAAGCTGCATTCGTTTTCGGACAGATGAACGAGCCGCCAGGTGCAAGAGCGAGAGTAGCACTTTCAGGTCTTACATTGGCTGAGTACTATAGAGACGGTGGTGAAAGCGGACAGGGAAGAGACGTACTTTTCTTCGTAGACAACATCTTCCGTTTTACACAGGCTGGTTCTGAGGTATCTGCACTTCTTGGTCGTATGCCGTCAGCGGTAGGTTACCAACCAACCCTTGCTTCTGAGATGGGTGCGATGCAGGAAAGAATTACTTCAACTAAAAACGGTTCAATTACATCAGTACAGGCGGTTTACGTACCTGCGGATGACTTAACTGACCCGGCTCCTGCAACTACATTTGCTCACTTGGATGCAACTACGGTACTAGACAGAAAGATCGCTTCATTGGGTATTTATCCAGCAGTAGATCCATTGGCTTCTACATCAAGAATCCTTGCTCCGGAAATTATCGGTGCTGAACATTATGACTGTGCTCAGAGAGTAAAAGAAATTCTTCAGAGATATAAAGCACTTCAGGATATCATCGCAATCCTTGGTATGGAAGAACTTTCTGAAGAAGATAAATCTGTAGTTTACCGTGCAAGAAAAGTTCAGAGATTCTTATCTCAGCCTTTCCACGTAGCTGAACAGTTTACAGGTATTCCTGGATCATTGGTAGATATCAAAGATACGATCAAAGGATTTAACATGATTATGGATGGTGAATTAGACCACTTGCCGGAAGCTGCTTTCAACCTGAAAGGAACTATCGAGGAAGCTATCGAAGCCGGACAAAAAATGTTAGCTGAAAACGCTTAATAAAATTTTAAATGTTAAATTTTAGATTTTAGATTGAAAAAATCATTTAAAATTTAAAATCTATAATCTATAATTCATAAAAAATGAATATAAAAATTTTAACACCAGAATACGTAGTTTTTGAAGGAGAAGTAGATTCTGTATTATTGCCTGGAAAAAATGGTGAATTTCACATCATGAAAAGCCACGCAGCAATTGTTTCTTCTTTGATCGGAGGTAAGGTAAAGCTTTTTACTTCTTCTGTAGAGGAAGCTTATGCTAAGAACTTTACCAAAGAAAATGAGAAAGACTCTGTTTTTTCTTATCCTATCAAAAGCGGTGTTGTAGAATTTAATCATGATAAAGGAATTATCCTTTGTGAATAATTAAATGAAAAGCTAAATATATTTTCAAGAAAGTGTAACTTTGGTTACACTTTTTTTTATGTTGTGTAAAAGTCTGATTGTATGAAGAAAAGCATCATCATATTCTTTACCGTTCTGGGAATTCTTTGTAATGCTCAGAATTTCAAAACCAAAAGAGGTATCATAAGTCTTGATGACGTCCATGTTGCCAAGATTTCCAGCAAATCCAGTACCTATACATTTATGGATCTGAATGATACCCCGATCTATACCATAGAATTTATAGATAAAAGCATAGTAGACTCTGTACGGGATAGTTATATAAAGCTGAACAGGGTTTACAACCGGGAAAAAACGATAGAGCTGGATTATATTTCTCCATCTGCATTTTCAGGAGAAGAAAAATCAGCGGTATACACTTCTATAAAAGGTTTGAAAATTATTGATAACAAAGGGATCAATATTAAAAGCCTGGACGAAATCTTCCAAAATATCCCGAAAAGAAAACTGGATGCCAAAACTAAAGATGCCTATACCACCAGAAGTAAAATTGATAAAATGAATATCGAAGTCAATAAAGTGGGAGAGATTATCAGTAATGGGGTTCCAGTAGGATACTTCACCAACCTTCCCGTAAGTTTCGGTTCCGAAGATACCATTGAAGACAAAAGTTTTGTAGATATTGAGATCTATGATGCCAAAAGTAAGTACATAGGAAGATATATTACCACAACAAAACAGCTGAAAACCGCTGGCGGAAAGACTTTTACCATTTACAGAGAAATGTCAGGCAGGGCTTCTCTTTTGAAATTTCCTACCTATAAAGCTATTGCTGAAAGACTTGCAATTATGGACCCGAACTTTATAAAAATACAGGATAAAGTGACGGTAGGCCCGGTTTCAAAAGAAAATCCCAATTAATTACAAACTCAGAATCACGCCATTTTCTTTAAGCTGTTGAATAGGTTTTGAAAACCAGAATAATTCAAAATCTTCAAAATTTTCTTCAAACTGATTCTTAAGTTGCTGTACTGTAACTTTTTTCGGATTTTCTATAGAATTTTCTTCCAGAATATTCATGAGCCACTCTGCTTTATCCTGTTCCAGGTCTACCTTAATAATGTTCGTTTTTAAATGGAATGTAAGAAGCGTATACGTACCAGAATATTTCTTTTTATTTTTTACACGATTCTCAGCGATTACGTTTTTAGCTAAAAAAACAACTTTTGAATTGCCTTTAAAACCGAATGGTGCATCTTCCAGAAGACAGTCATGAATATAATCCGGGTGAACTGTTGTTCTCGGAATTTTAAAATCAAACCATTCCTGAAGCGGGATTTCAAAATTGATTCCGTGCATATAATTGAAAAGGGATTTTTTTAATCCAAAACTGAATTTATTGTGATCGATTCCGGTTTTGTCTTTAAAATCGATATCATTGTTGGCAAACAGAATTTCTTCTTTCACAGGAATTACTCCGAATTCTTCAGGATTTATCCCGACAGGCGAATGGGCCGTCATAGCAAACTGATGCCAGAATCCACTCTGAAGAACTCCCATCTCAAACATCTGCCTTACCATTTCCAAAGAGTCTACAGTTTCCTGAATAGTTTGGGTAGGATAGCCATACATCAGATAAGCATGAACCATAATACCTGCTTCTGTAAAATTTCTGGTCACCTGTGCAACCTGTTCTACAGAAACACCTTTATCTATAAGCTTCAGCAAGCGGTCACTGGCAACTTCAAGTCCACCGGAAACCGCCACGCAACCTGAAAGTTTCAGCAGGTAGCATAAATCCCGGGTGAAACTTTTTTCAAAACGGATATTGGTCCACCAGGTAACAACCAGATTTCTACGAAGAATTTCCAGGGCAACTTCCCGCATCAATGCAGGTGGTGCGGCTTCATCTACAAAATGGAATCCCGTTTCGCCGGTTGTTTTGATGAGCTCTTCCATTCTGTCGACTAAAATCTTTGCAGAAATGGGTTCATAAATTTTAATGTAATCTAAGGAAATATCACAAAAAGTACATTTTCCCCAGTAGCAGCCGTGAGCCATCGTCAGTTTATTCCATCTTCCGTCACTCCATAAGCTGTGCATCGGATTGGCAATTTCAATAACGGAAATGTACTTATCTAATGGTAAATCAGTATAATCCGGTGTTCCGATATCTGCCTGTTTATAATCGTGTCTTTTGGAATTATTTTTATAGATAACTTTTTGATTATCAACTAAAAATGTTCTTTTATATTCAGTGTTTTCTTCGGAAGTACTTAAACTTTCGTAAAGTAATTCAAGAGGAAGTTCACCGTCATCAAGAGTGATAAAGTCAAAAAATTCAAAAACTCTCTTATCTTTTACTTCCCTTAATTCGGTGTTGGGAAAACCACCACCCATTGCAGTTTTAATATGGGGATAATTTTTTTTGATAAACTGGGCACATTTGAAGCCGGCATATAAATTTCCGGGAAAAGGAATGGAAAAACAGACTAATTTTGGCTGGACCTCTTCTAACTTTTCCTGAAGAATTTTCAATGTAAAACTATCAGTAAATGTTTGATTTTCAGATAATTTTGAATAAAGTTCATCAAAAGAATTGGCACTTTTCCCCAAACGTTCCGCGTATCTGCTGAAGCCAAAATCAGGATCAATATTTTCGATAATATAATCGGAGATATCCTCCAAATATAAGGTGGCAAGATGTTTTGCCTTGTCCTGAAGTCCCATGTTTCCAAAAGCAAAATCCATATCATCCAGTTGGTTGAAACGGGAAGCTTCGGGAAGGAAATTCATGCTGCAGATCTGTCTTGCCAACGTAGGATTTTTCCCCTGAAGAAAGGGAATAACCTGATCTATGGTTTTTAAATATTCTTCCCGCAGTGCATAAATCCTCTGCGAGTTTTCAGATATTTCCTGTACATTGATATTTCTGCTGAAAATTTTCTCAATTCCACGTCTTGAAAATAGTTCTAAAATAACATCAAGCCCCAGGTCAATCTGATAGCTGGAAATATTTTTAGTATTCAAAAAGCCTTTAATATAAGCTGTAGCCGGATATGGGGTATTGAGCTGGGTAAAAGGCGGGGTAATGAGAAGCAGGTCTTTCAACAGGAAATTTTTGCAAAGTTATTTTAAATTCATTTAAAAATGAAAGACTGGGCAGGAAAGTTTAGGCTTTATCTGATAAATAGAAATTTATTTTAAGCGGTGAAATGAAAATTTATTTAAAAAGCTGTATTTTTTTGATATATTGTGGAAAGTAGTTTTATAAAAAATCTGGTATAGATGTTAAAAGAAATAGATTTACTTATCAGTTATTTTAAAAGTTATGTTCCCCTTTCAAAAGAGGAGACGGAAGCACTCAAAGAGCGGATAACTGAAAGAAAAATAAAGCGGAAACAATTTATAATGCAGGAAAATGATGTGTGCCAGTACTATACATTTGTAGTTTCAGGATGTTTTAAAATGTATGGTATAGATAAGGACGGCGTAGAGCATAATCTGCAATTTGCTTCAGAAAACGACTGGATTGTAGATATTGACAGTTTTCATAATAAAAAGCCCAGCAAATTATATATTGCAGCGCTGGAAAACTCGGTTGTATTTCAGATTGAAAGAAGTGATCTCTGGTATCTTTATGTCTATTTTCCGAAATTTAACCGGAATTTCAGGGTTATCATGGAACAAAAATTTATTGAGCTTCAGAACCGGATGCTCCAAAATATCAGTGCTACAGGAGAAGAAAAATATGAGTTCTTCCTTGCACAGTACCCTCAGCTTGCTAACCGTATTTCTAATGTACAAATTGCTTCTTATCTGGGGATTACACCTCAGTTTCTCAGTAAAATCCGCGGAAAAAGAGTGAAAAAATAAAGCCGTTTACTAAACTGTATTAAGGAAGTATCTTATCAAATGTTAAGGCGTTTTCTTAAACTTGTTTGTCGTTTTCTTATTACTATCCATTGTAATTTTGTGTCAAATAAAAACATTTAAATTACATAAAATGGAAACACAGAAAAAAATAGCGGTAATTGGATTAGGAAATATAGGCAAAGCAGTTGCCAATAATTTAGTAAACAATAAGCATCAGGTAATTGTAGCAGCAAGAAATGCGGAGGAGGCAGCCAATTTTGCTGTACAATCTGGTGGATTTGCCCAAAATGCCAGTATTGAAGATGCAATTAATACTGCAGATATTATTATTCCTGCAATATGGTTTGGATCTTTTAAAGATTTCTTTAATGACAATAGAGATCTTTTACAGGGAAAAACAATTGTTGATGTTTCTAATCCTATTGCTCCTGACGGAAACGGAGGATTTAAAAAGATCATTGGAGAAAACGAATCAGCTGGAGAGCTGAATAAAGCAATCCTTCCAAAAGGAGCAAAGCTGGTAAAAGCATTTGGCACACTTGGAGCAGGAACGCTGGCATCATCTTCGAACCAAGAACCGGAAAAAGCAGTATTGTTTTATGCATCTGATGATACGGAAGTGAATGAAGATATTGAAAATGTAATCAGAAATGCAGGTTTTGAGCCTTTAAGAATAGGAGGTATAGATCAGTCGATCCGTATTGAGGTTTTTGGAGATCTTCATGAATTTGGTGCACTTGGAAAAACAGTTACTTTGGCTGAAGCGAAATCTAAATTTTAGAATAACAGATGGCTAAAATATTGATCATGATGCAGGCTTTAGCTGTATTGACAGCCTGCACCGAAAAACAGCAGAATATAAAAAATAATAATTCAACTGTAACAGTACAAAATAATACAACAATGGAAATTACAGCAAAAAAAGATATAGAAGAAACACTTTTTGCCTATGAGAAGGCTCTTAATTCTTCATCTACAGAACAGGTATTACCTTTATACACACACAACGGAATATTTATGCCCCAGGGAGGACCCTCTGCTGAAGGACAGGAACAGTTAAAAGGAGCTTATGATTTTGTTTTTAAGACCCTGCAGCTCAATGTGAAGTTTAGAATAGACGAAATTACATTAATTAATGAAAGTTATGCTATTGCACGTACTGTTTCTCAGGGAACACAAATAATTCATGCAGAACAAAAAACCACACCGGAAGAAAACCGGGAATTGTTTGTCATGCAAAAAGAAAGCGGGAAATGGAAAATAGCCAGATATATGTTTAATAAAATGAAATAAAAAATGCCTGACGGTTTGTCAGGTATTTTTTAAGGTTCTTTTTTTACTGCGTTTTGATCTTCTGCTGTCTGCAATAACATTCAGGATAACACCTAAAAGAATCAGTGTAATACCGATGAGAAGATTAAGCGTAAATCTTTCATGGAACATCAGAACACTTACCATTACTGCAACTACCGGTTCCAACGCACCTAAAATAGCGGTTGGGGTAGAGCCGATATATTTTATGGCATAAACTAAACATAGGCTGGAAATTACTGTGGTGAGAAAAGCGAAAACAATAAAATTCAAAAATACAGATACAGAAGGAATGGCGAAAGATTCACCTTCCGTAAAAGCTTTTATCATAAAAAATGCAGAAGTGAAAAGCATTGAATAGAAAGAAAGCTTGAATCCTGATACTTTAAGATGTGATTTATTCACAATAACCATGTAGAGGGCATAAAATAACGAACTCAGCATCACAATGCCAAGTCCTGCAAAATTGATCTCCAGGCTGTTTCCTTTTAAACATAGAACAATAACACCCGCAAATGCCAGTAACAGAGACATTACGGATAGTTTTGTAAGTTTTTCCTTATAAAAAAAGAACATGAGCAGAGCTACAATAACCGGGTAAATAAACAGAACGGTAGAAGCAATTCCCGGCGTGAGAAAATCATAGCCGATAAATAAGAATTCTGAAGAAAGGGCATAGCATACTCCCAGAACAGCAAGAATCAAAGCTTCTTTTTTATTGATCCTGAAGCTTTCTCCGGAGTACAGCAAATATCCACTCACCATTAAGGCTGAAAACAAAAACCTATAAAACAGAGTAATGTCTAGAGAAAACTGAGCCTGCTTTAACGGCAGGATAAAAATAGGAATCAACCCGAATGAAACGGATGACAATATGCCTAACAAATAGCCCTTGAACTTCATTTTACGTATCAATTTGAGAGGATGAATATGTAATAAAAAACCACTGAAAATTTCAGTGGTTTTTATCTTTTTTCATTAGATCGGCTTGAAACTTAAACCCTGCTCCTGCAGAAGTTTCTGTTCCTGCTCTTTATAGTAACCACTTACTAATTTATCATGAATAGCTTCAAACGCAGCTAATGTTTCATTAATTTCTGCATCCGTATGGGAAGCGGTAGGAATTAACCTTAATAGGATCATTCCCTTCGGAATAACCGGATAAACCACTACAGAGGTAAAAATTCTGTAGTTCTCTCTTAAATCTTTTACAAGAAGTGTAGCTTCTACCGGCGTTCCCTGCATCATTACCGGAGTTACGCATGTGTTGGTATCTCCAATATTGAATCCTCTTTCTTTAAGACCGTTTTGAAGTTTATAAGTATTTTCCCAAAGCTTGGCTTTAATTTCAGGTCTTGTTCTTAAAAGCTCAAGTCTTTTTAATCCTCCGATTACCATTGGCATTGTAAGAGATTTGGCAAAAATCTGAGATCTTAAGTTGAATTTTAAATATCTTATAATTTCTTTATCTCCGGCTAAGAAAGCTCCGAAACCTGCCATAGATTTGGCAAAAGTAGAGAAGTAAACATCAATCTGGTCCTGGCATCCCTGTTCTTCACCAGCTCCGGCTCCTGTTTTTCCAAGAGTACCGAATCCGTGAGCATCATCTACCAATAGTCTGAAGCTGTATTTAGATTTAAGATCACAGATCTCTTTCAATTTTCCCTGCTGACCTCTCATCCCGAAAACCCCTTCCGTAATCACAAGAATACCGCCTCCGGTTTCTTCCGCTACTTTAGTGGCTCTCTGAAGATTTTTTTCAAGGCTGGCAATATCATTGTGTCTGTAGGTAAATCTTTTTCCGGAGTGAAGTCTTACACCGTCTACGATACACGCATGAGAGTCCATATCATATACAATGACATCATTTCTGTTTACCAGAGCATCAATGGCAGAAACCATTCCTTGGTACCCGAAATTCAATAAATAGGCTGATTCTTTTTGTACAAAATCTGCCAGTTCTCTTTCCAGCTGGAGATGCTGGTCTGTTTCACCTGACATCGCTCTGGCTCCCATAGGATAGAACATTCCATATTCCGCAGCAGCTTTGGCATCAGCTTCTATCACTTCAGGGTGGTTGCATAATCCTAAATAGTCATTGGCACTCCAGAAAATAACTTCTCTTCCCTGGAACTGCATTCTTGGGCCGATGGGGCCTTCCAGTCTCGGGAAAATAAAATAACCTTCTCCGTAATCTGCAAACTGTCCAAGAGGTCCTGGATTTTCTTTTATTCTTTCAAAAATATCCAACATTTTGTATCGTAATTTTTAAGTAAAAAAGCCTTTCCTGTAAAACACAAAAGGCCTGATTTGTATCGTGGTTTATTTAAATCTATTTAATGAATTCTGTTTTGAAAACTTCATCGTAATTGTGTACGCAGTTATTTACAAAACCTTGTTCAGCCATCCATTTGTCACTGTATACCTTGGTAATATACCTTGATCCGTGATCAGGATAGATCAGTACAATAATATCATCTTTGGTCAGCTCGTGAGACTGTGCATACTGGATCAGGGCCTGTGTAACTGCTCCTGTAGTATATCCTCCCATAATTGCTTCTTTAAGGGCAATTTCACGGGTTCTGTATGCAGACATTTCATCATTTACTCTTACAAACTCATCTACCTTATCAAAAAGAAGGGCAGAAGGGATCAGGTTTTTTCCCATTCCTTCAATCTGGTAAGGATGTACATCTTCTTTATGGATTTCTCCTGTTTCGTGGTAGCTTTTCAGAATAGAACCGTCAGCATCCACTCCGATAATCTTGATATCAGGATTTTTTTCTTTCAAAAATTTACCTGAGCCGGACAATGTTCCACCTGTTCCAGTGCAGGCAAAAAGGTGTGTAATCTTACCTTCTGTCTGTTCCCAAATTTCCGGACCGGTTGTCTGGTAGTGTGCATCAATATTCAATTCGTTAAAATACTGATTGATGTAAACTGAATTTGGTGTTTCTGAAGCTATTCTTTTAGCTACTTCATAATAAGATCTGGGATCGTCTGCAGCAACATTGGCAGGGCAAATGTATACCGTAGCCCCTAATGCTTTTAAATAAGCAATTTTCTCAGGCTTGGTTTTGTCGCTTACCGCCAGAATACATTTATATCCTTTAATAATACAGACCATCGCAATAGAAAACCCGGTGTTTCCGGAAGTAGTTTCTACAACTACAGAATCTTCTTTTAATAAACCTTTCTTCTCAGCGTTTTCTATAATGTGAAGTGCTATTCTATCTTTTGTGGAATGTCCAGGATTATATGATTCTAACTTGGCATAAACGGTTGCAGGAATATCTTTTGTAACAGTATTAAGCTTCACCATAGGAGTATTTCCTATTAGGCCAAGAATATTATCGTAAACATTACTCATTATTTGTTATTTTCAATAAAAATCTGACCGCAAAAATACAAAAAAATAAATAATTACTAAACTTTTGTTTGATTTCAAGCCAGCGATTCAGTAAAATTTATTTTCTGATTTGCAATCTTAGTGGAAGTACGATCGCAAATACTACGCCAAAATTTTTAAATTTTGTTAAAAACACCATAGAATGGTATAAAAGCCTTATTTTCGCGTAATTGATTTAATACTATGAAAAATTGGACTTTTAGGCAATGGAACACCGTTTTAGGATGGGTGATTTTCGTCATTGCATTTTTCACGTACTTGTCGACCATAGAACCTAATTTCAGTTTCTGGGATTGCGGTGAGTACATTTCCTCAGCTGTAAAACTTGAAGTAACGCATGCTCCCGGAGCTGCCTTATTCCAGATTGTGGGTGCTGTGGCAGCCATTTTTGCTTTAGGAAAAGGTGAGAATTATTCTATCGTAATCAATGCAATGTCTGCATTGTTCAGTGCGCTGACGATTTTATTTTTATTCTGGACGATTACCCATTTTGTAAGACGGCTGTTAAACAAGGATTTTGATGAAGTAACAAAGCACCAGGAAATTTCCATTCTTTTTGCTGGAGCTGTAGGCGCTTTATGCTTTACTTTTTCAGATACTTTCTGGTTTTCAGCGGTAGAGGGAGAAGTATATTCCATGGCTTCCATGTTTATTGCTTTGCTTGTCTGGCTGATTACCAAATGGGAAAACGAATACCTTGCGAAAGACAACGAAAGATGGATCATCCTTATTTTCTTTGTATTAGGACTTTCTGTGGGAGTGCACATGATGTGTATGCTTGCCGTTCCGGCAGTATGTTTAGTATATTATGCAAGAAACTACAAATTTACCTGGAAGAATTTTATCTGGGCTAATGCCATCACACTGGGAATTTTGATTATTGTTTTCAAAATTATCTTCCCGCTTATCATGACGATGTTCGGAAGATTGGAAATATTCTTCGTGAACGGGCTTGGACTTCCTTTCCATTCAGGAACCATTGCTGCATTTATTTTAATGGTAGCGGCCTGCTATTTCATGATTAAATATGCAAGAAAAGCTAAAAGAAACATAATTCAGACGGCTGCATTATCCGTTGTATATATGATGATCGGTTTTTCATGCTGGATGGTAATTCCTGTGAGAGCGAATGCCAATCCTCCGATGAACCTTAACGATCCGGATACTGCTATTGGTATGCTGGATTACTATAACAGAGAGCAGTATGGTGACTGGCCAACGATTTATGGTCAAAACTACACCGCTTTCCTTGATGCCAACGGAATTGAGAAGAACGAAGACGGAAGCTTCAAGACCAAGAAGACCGGTGAGATCTATGAAAAAGATGAAAAAACCGGAACTTACAGAAAAACCGGTGACAGGTTCAATTATACATTCAGCAAATCTCAGATAAGTTTAATGCCGAGAATGTTCAATGAAGATAAAGACGTAATGGCGAACTACATTTCAATGTACGGAGCTCCGGATTTTACCTTCAATTATGCTAATGAAGATGTAGCAGATAGCCCCCAGGCCAAGCAGATTTTTGATGAATTGAGAGCCAAGTACGAAGATAAATCTATTACGGCAGCCGATTATCTGAAGGTTAAGCCTTACAATTTAATCAATGTTCAGAAGCCATCTTTGGCCCAGAATATGGATTATTTCATTACATTCCAGAACGGATATTACTTTGTAAGATACCTGATGTGGAACTTCGTAGGAAGACAGAACGATCTTGAAGGGAATATGGAAAACACAAAAGGAAACTGGATTTCCGGAATTCCTTTCATTGATAATGCTTTGCTTGGCAACCAGGATAAAATGCCTGCCAAATTCAAGAATGAAAGTACCGTAAAATTCTTCTTTTTACCTTTGATTTTAGGACTGATCGGTTTCTTTTTCCAATTGAACAGGGATTTTGGAAGATTTTATGCCCTGCTTTCGTTATTTGTTTTAACCAGTGTCGGAATCGTTTTCTATACGGGTGTAAAGCCTTTTGAGCCAAGAGAAAGGGATTATGCGATGGTAGGCTCCTTCTATGCCTTTGCTATCTGGATTGGTCTTGGGGCAGCAGCTATTTTATGGTTCATCCAGTCCAAGGTAAAATCCAACGGGGCAAATATTGCTTTGGGAGTAGTTTTATTAGGAGTTCCTTTTATGATGGGCTTCCAGAACTATAATGTACACGACAGAAGCAACAGGTATACAGCATATGATTATGCCTATTCAGTATTAAAATCACTTCCGAAGAACGATATTTTATTTGTTTACGGAGATAATGATACGTATCCTGTCTGGGCAATCCAGGAAACAGAAAGATTCAGAGATGATGTGAAGGTAGTTAACTTTACCCTTGCTTCAACTCCATGGAATCTGGATCAGGTGAAAAGAAAAACATACAATGCGGCAGGAATTCCAAGTGAGCTGACTCATGAGGATTACAGAGATGGTGTAAACGACCAGATCTACATGATGAAGAAAGAAGACTGGGAAGGCGTTTTCTCGATGTTAAAAGAACAGGGAGCCCCTGATACGGAATTCCAGGCATTCAGAAAATATCTTACACAGGATTCATTAACATTGAAAGAAGCTATTGATTTTATCAAATTCAAATCTCCTGAAAAAGATGAGCTTTTAAAAATGTACTTTGGAGAAGAAAAGTATGAGAAATACAATATTCTTCCGGTAAATAAATTCATTCTTCCTGTTAACAAAGAAAATGCTTTAAAAGCTGGAATCATCACGCAGGCAGATCTTCCGAATGTAGTTAACCAGATCATGATTACTTATAAAGGAAACACTCTTTATAAAAATAACCTGATCCTGATGGATATGCTTGCCAATTTCGACTGGAAACGTCCTGTCAACTTCTCATCAGGAGGAATTTACGACAGTGAAAATATTTTCTATCTTGATGAGTATCTTCAGTTTGATGGCTTCAGCTACAGATTGGTTCCAATCCACACTGTTCCAAATGCAGATGGAGATATGGGAAGAGTAGATGTTAATTCACTGTACAATGTTGTGAAAAACTTCAGATGGGGTAATTTCAAAGACTTAAATAGCCATTTTGATGAAACAGCTACCTCAAACATCATGAGCTACAGAATGTCAGCGAGCAGAGCAGCTTCAGCACTGGCTTTAAACGGACAGAAAGGTAAAGCAGTAGAATTGCTGGATCTTGTTTCCAAAGAAATTCCTGCTGAGAAATTTAATGATCCACGTTCACTAAGTTCTATGGTAACAGGATACATCATTGCAGGACAGGAGAAGAAAGGGCTTCAGTTGGCAGAAATCCTTAAAAAAGGTATTTTTGAAGAGTATGATTATTACCTGAGTCTTGCTCCGGCTGATCAGAATTTTGCAAGAAGACAGATGAGATCAAAACCAATGGAGTATTCCCTTGTAGTAGCAGCTGTTACAGATGCGTATAAAAAGCTGGGACAGAATGAGAAAGCATATGCTTACCTTGTGAAATCCATAGAACCGATTGATAAGAAGTTTAATACATTCATCAAAGATCTTCAGCAGATGGGCAAGGAAAAGGCAAGAAAAGAATCTGAAAAGATACAGAAAATCTCACCTTTCTACCAGTATCTGTTTGATGTGATGGAACCTTTTGATTCTACTTACTCAAAAGAAAAAGAGGAACAAATTACAACAGCAATAATTAAGGTAACACAATAAAAATGCTAATAAAAAAACGGGACTTTGGTTCCGTTTTTTTATTTGAAAATTTTAGAATTATATTTGTAATTTACAAATCAAATCGTTTCCCTACAACCTGATCTCTAACTCCTAATCCCTCAAAAAATGAAATACTGTGCTTTTCTCCGCGGCGTCAACGTAAAAGGAACCAATATGAAAATGGCCGATGTATGCCAGGTTTTTAAAGAAGCCGGAATGCAGGATGTAAGTTCGGTACTGGCATCCGGAAATATAGTGTTCTCTTCCGATAAAAAAGCGGAAGAACTAAAGAAGATTTTAGAAAAAGCAATGTCTGATCATTTTTCCTACGAAGCCTTTCTGTTTATAAAATCCCATGAAGAAACAGGAATTTTCTGGAGCAGCATTCCTTTTGAAAAAAAGGATGATATGCATATTTATGCCTTTGTAGGAAATCCCGGAGTGGAAAATATCCTGATGGCAGAATTCGAGGCAGCTTCCAAAACTGAAGATGAAAAAGCTGAAATTACCGGAGGAATATTTTACTGGCAGGTTCCCAAAGGAAATACACTGGATTCTTCTTTTGGTAAGGTTCTGGGAAAGAAAAGCCTTAAAGATCAGCTCACCAGCCGGAACATCAATACTTTTGAAAAGATTCTGAAAAAAATGAATTAAAAACAGGTTCCAAATTGCTTTAAATTTGGAACCTGTTTTTTTACTATTAAAATATATCCGGACTACTTACCCTGTTCCAAATGTTCCAGAGCGTCATTATTTTTTTGCTCAAACCGGAAATTTTGAAAATCCTTACTTTCAGGTGTCTCGAGAGTGAAACTTTTCAAAACAGCCACAGCCGCTTTTAAATTTTCACCATCAAAATCCAGAACATGCCCGCCTTGCTTTCCATCTGATGAAATGAAATGGAAATGGAAACCTTTGATATTGATACCGTTTACATATTCAGGAAGATAAAAACCAACTAAAGTACCTTCAGTATCTGAAAAATCAAAGAATTTCTGTCTGTCGGAAATTGAACTTAAAGTTGGAAAAGGCTCTTTTTCCACGGGAGGAAAAGCCCGGGTCTTTATATGGGAGAATTTCCCTGTTATTTTAATGGCATACATTGAATTCTTCCCCGGCAGAACTTTGCTTATTTCCTGTAGGGCAGAATGGTAGCCCATTTTATTTTCAATGGTAAAAATATGATCCGGTTTGAAAAATGTAACAAAAACCAAAGATGTTTTAAACTGATCTCCGGGTGTAACGGTCTGGCCCGTAGCCTTCGTCTGATATACCTGCCCGTCAAGTACCGTAAGCTCTCCGTCCAGCATATCAGGTGCCCCCAATCCAAAGTCGCCTCTTGATTTTAAATCCTTTAGAGGAAGTGTTCCTTTGTAAAGTCCGCCTATAAACGCATCTACAATTCCATGCTGATACAAATGATTGTGTTTTGCTGATTTCATTATACGATCTGTTCCTTTATTTTTGAGTGTATAACTGCTGCTATCCGTCTGCTGGGCATTGAAGTGATTACTTACTGCCCATAACATGAAGTAAAAGATATTTTTCATTGTCTATCGTTGTCCTCCAATAGCCAAACCTCCATCTACCAGAATACTTTCGCCCATGATAAAAGAGGCTGCAGGGCTGCTGAGCCATACAACCAGTTCTGCAACTTCTTCAGGAGAGGCAAAACGTCCTATCGGAGCATGTTTTCTGAATAATTCTATTGCCTCCTCAACATTTTCTCCGGGGAAAAATCTGTCAAACATGGGAGTGTGGATATATCCGGGCTGAATATTATTGATACGTATCCCTTCTGAGGCTGTTTCCAGAGTCAGTGCTCTCATTAGCCCGTCTATTGCAGCTTTGCTTGCCGAATATATTGCAGAACCGGATATTGCACCTCTGGCCAGCCATGAAGAGGTGTTGACGATTGTTCCACCGGTTCCCTGCTTTTTAAATTGCTCAATTTCGTATTTACAGGCCAGCCATACACCTTTTGTATTGATGTTCATCACTTTGTCGAATTCCTCTTCAGAAGAATTGTCAATTGTTGAAAACGTTCCTTCGATTCCGGCATTGTTGAATGCAATATCCAGCTTTCCGAAGTGTTTAACAGTTTCATTGATCAGATTCCGGACCTGATCACTTTTTGAGACATCAGTCTGAACAAAACGTACTTTATCATTTATTGAACGAAGTGTTTCTAAAGCTGCATTTCCCTGTTCATCCCTGCGGCCTGCAATAACCACCTGGGCACCATTTTTTAAAAACAGTTTTGCAGTAGCCAGCCCGATGCCTGTTGTACCTCCGGTAATGAGTACTGTTTTTCCCTGAAAATTTGAATGTGTCATAATTTGATATTTATATGACACAAAGTTCGGCTGTGCTGCTATAAAATAATTATGCAGAACAAATCAAAGGTTATGATTTGGAGAGGATTTTCTTTCTGAACTGGTTAGGAGAGTCTCCCGTCTTTTTCTTGAATGAAATAATAAAATTGGAAGAATGTTCAAAGCCCAGGCAGTAAGCGATTTCGCTGATGCTCCAATTGCTGAACTGGAGCAGGGATTTTGCTTCCCTGATGATTCGTGAGGCAATCCAGTCTGATGTTGTTTTGCCGGTTGTTTCTCTAAGGGCTTTATTAAGGTGGTTGGTATGTATATTAAGCTGTGTTGCAAATTCATTCGCATTTTTTAACAGCATTACATTTTCCGGACTAACCGGAAACTGGTTTTCCAGAAGCTCTGAAAATAATGTAGTGATGCGTTCGGAAGCATTCGAATGCTGGTCATATGTTTGAGGCAGCTGCATCTTCATCGCTTCATGCATGATGATCTGGATATAATTTCTGAGAAGGCTGTATTTATTATCATAATCCGACTGAGCTTCATTCAGCATATTTTCATACACATTTTTCAGCAGATGTATACCGGACTCATCAGGAAAAAATACATGATTTCCTCCTGCTTTAAATAAAACCGACTGGGAAAGGCTTTCGTTTTTAAGCTCAGAGCTTACAAAATCTTCGGTAAAAAGACAGAAATAGCCGGTCTGTATAGAAGAAATAGGCTCCCAGGAATAGGGAATCAAAGGATTGAGAAATACAATGGAAGGTCTGTCTATCTTTATGAATTTATCTGCATAACTTAATATTCCCGTTCCTTCACACATCATTGATATTTTATAAAAATCTCTGCGGTACACAGGCTTTAAGCTTTTGCTGCATTCAAAATCTTCTCTGCGATGCACACTGCAATGAGCTTCCTGATCATGTTCTTTTCCATGCAGAACATAAAATTCATCCAAAGTTTCTCTAGGTTTCATAGTATAAAGTTATAAAATAATAAAGGTTATTATATATTATTCTACATTAATCCATTTTGCAGATGTAGAAATTGATGATATGAATGCGAAATTTCAATATTTTCTGTTTTTTTATTTACCACAGATTTTACTGATTTGCACAGGTATTTATGTTATACTATATTGAAATTGCATAAAATTACACGCAATCATCTGTGCAAATCAGTGAAATATGTGGTTGAAAAATTTAATTGTTATAGTAATTATACACAACAGGGGTAATTATAAGCAGATGAATTATTAAAATTTCGTCATTATATTTGGAATGGTTAAAGCCTTCAAATAATTTTCGATTCTGAAACTTTATAAGTATTTTTACTGAACTTTTTAATTAAAATAAAAATGATCCAGTATTTAGATAATATTCATCACAAAGATTCAAAAAACTTTTTTCTTATTGCCGGTCCGTGCATCATTGAAGGCGAAGATATGGCATTGAGAATTGCAGAAAAAGTAATAAGCATAACAGACAAATATAATATTCCATATATCTTCAAAGGAAGCTTCAAAAAAGCAAACAGAAGCCGTGTAGATTCTTTTACAACCATTGGCGAAGAAAAATCCCTTGAAATCCTTAAAAAAGTGGGAGAGACCTTTAACATTCCTACTACAACGGACATCCACGAAAATGAGCATGCCGCGCTGGCTGCACAATACGTTGATGTGCTTCAGATCCCTGCATTTTTAGTACGCCAGACCGATCTTTTGGTGGCCGCAGCACAAACAGGAAAATGCGTAACCCTGAAAAAAGGACAGTTCCTTTCTCCGGAATCTATGAAATTCGCTGTTCAGAAGATTACAGATTCCAATAACCAGAAAGTAGCTATTATTGAGAGAGGAAACTCTTTCGGCTATACGGACCTGATTGTGGATTACAGAGGGATTCCTACCATGAGGGAATACGCGCCGGTTATTCTGGATGTTACCCATTCATTACAGCAGCCTAACCAGAGTTCAGGAGTGACAGGCGGAAGACCGGATCTTATAGAAACGGTAGCAAAGGCAGGAATTGCTGTAGGAGCAGACGGAATTTTCATTGAAACTCATCCTACACCGGAAACCGCTTTGTCAGATGGTGCCAATATGTTAAGATTAGATTTATTGGAAGATTTGTTAAAGAAATTAACAAGAATCAGAGAATCCATTTTGTAATTGTTAAAAAATCCCTATTTTTAGAAATTCTTAAAATATTTCTTTTGAAAAAACTAGTTTTACCGCTGAGCCTTATGGTTCCTATGCTTATTTTCTCTCAAAATAAAAAAAGAGATACGGCAGAAAGAGTAACCGATATTGAGGAAGTCGTTTTCCAGAAAAAAGTAATCGGAAAAACGAACGACATTAACAATGTCAGAATTTCGGCAAAAGATGCTAAAGAAGTTGCTTCCATAGGAGGAGGAATTGAAGGTATTCTTAAAACACTTCCTTCCGTAAACTCCAATACCGAGCTGTCTTCGCAATATATGGTACGTGGTGGAAACTATGACGAAAACCTTATCTATATCAATGATATTGAGATCTACAGGCCTTTTCTGATCAGAAACTCACAGCAGGAAGGAATGAGTATCATCAATCCTGATATGGTTTCAACAGTCAATTTCTCTGCCGGAGGATTTGAACCGAAATACGGGGATAAAATGTCTTCAGCCCTGAATATTTACTATCGCGAACCTGAAAAATTTGAACTTTCTGGAGAAGCAAGTTTGATTGGCGGAAGACTGACAGCGGGGTTAGCTTCAAAAAACAAAAAACTGACTGCTTTATTTTCAGGAAGATACAGAAATACCAATTTAGTTCTCAACACCCTGAATGAGGATACGGATTTTAATCCAACCTATTGGGATTTCCAGTCTTATATCAATTATCATCTCAGCGATAAATTTTCCATGTCATTCATTGGATATTACTCCAAGAACGATTACGAAATGGTTCCAAAAGCCAAGAGCGTTACTTTCGGAAGCCTTCAGCAGCCGATTACCGTAAATATTGGCTATGGCGGACGTGAGCAGGATATGTATAAAAATATGATGGGAACTTTCTCTCTGAACTATAAACCTTCAGATAAATGGAAGTTTACGCTGGACAGTTTTGCCTATCAGAACAGAGAAAAAGAATATTATACCATTGCTTCAGGCTATGAGATCCAGACTTTTGATCCTGTAACAGGAGATCCGGTTCCTTCTTTTGACGGGGGCGGACAGATAGAACATGCCAGAAATGACCTGTTTGTGAGAACTTACGGAACACAGTTCAGAGCAAAATTCTCACCTAATATCAATACGGATATAGAAGTAGGAGTTAAATATGAAAAAGAAAACCTGAATGATAATACCAACGAATGGAAACTGGTAGATTCTTCAGGATACAGTATTCCAAGACCTGTTGATGATCCAAGAACCGGGGAGTCAGGAGATCTGGAACTGTTTTACCAGATCGCAGGAAAAAATAAAATAGAACCTTCAAGGCTTTCTGCTTATGCCCAGTATTCCCAGAAATTTTACTGGGGAGCCAACAAAGTATTTGTGAATGCCGGAGCAAGGGTTGCAAACTGGAGCTTTAACAAAGAAACTATTTTTTCACCAAGATTCCAGTTTGCCATAAAACCTGACTGGGATTCAGATATGCTCTTCAAGCTTTCCGGAGGAATTTATTACCAGGCACCTTTCTATAAAGAGATCAAAGATCTTGACGGAAACTTTAATTCCAGTATAAAATCCCAGCGTTCCATGCAGCTGATCCTTGGTCATGATTACGAATTCTATATGTATGACAGGCCATTTAAGCTGACTACGGAAGCCTATTATAAGAAAATGGATGACCTGATTCCTTATTATATGGATAATGTAAGAATCCGTTATTCAGGGCAGAATAATGCTTCAGGATATGCGTATGGAATTGATACCAGGTTATTTGGAGAATTTGTTCCGGGAGTAGATTCATGGTTGTCTGCGAGTTATGCCAGAATATATGAAAATATTGATGGAAAAGGAAATATTCCTAGACCTACAGACCAGAGATTCAGATTTGCCATGTTCTACCAGGATTATATGCCGAAATTCCCGTCAATGCGCGTAAACCTTACATTGGTATATGCTATGGGACTTCCGAACGGAGCACCTGTTTTCACAGATCCTTACCAGTATCAGAGAACATTACCCGCTTATAAAAGAGTAGATTTAGGATTGTCAAAAGTATTCATTGATTCCAAAAACAAGAAAAGCAGATATGGTTTCTGGGGTAATTTTGAAGAATTAACTTTAGGTGTTCAGGTATTCAACGCATTTAATATCAACAATACCGTTGCCAACCAGTGGATCACAGATTATAATTCTAATGTAATGTATCCGGTTCCGGTACGCCTTACAGGACGTTTCTTCAATGTAAAACTTGAATTCAAACTATAGATAGAGGTTAGAAGTTAGATTTTAGAAATTAGTTAATAACTTAATAGTAAAAATCAGCTCAATCTTCAAAATCAGCGAGAAAAAATAAAAGCTTCTGAAATTTTTCAGGAGCTTTTCTATTTTGCAGAATTTTATAACAAGTATACAGAATTTTATAACACGGGTTTCCGGGATATTTCTACCTTTGTCTTACCAATGAAAAAGATTCTTGCCATATTATTCTCTGTTTTCTACTTTGGATTTTCTTCCGGGGCAGCTTTCAGTGTACATTTCTGTATGGAGGAATTTGTTTCTGTAAGTCAGAAAACTACAGATATCTGTGGTAAATGTGGTGTTAAGGAAAAAAAAGGATGCTGTAAAACTGAGATTAAAGTTGTAAAAGTAGATGATTCCCAAAAATCTGATCTTCTTAAAATTGTTTTTTCAGGCCAAATTGTTCCGGAATTTACTGAGCATCAGTTTTTCTTTGCCGACAAATCTTTTTCAGCTTCAAAATTTACCCGGATAAGAATCAATGGTCCGCCGGAATACAGGCCTGTTCCTATTTATATCAATCATTGTCATTTTAGAATTTAAGATCCGTCTGTTGTCTGGTATGTATCGGATGAGCATTCCTTCGCAGGCAACACGGTTCAGCGCATGATGCGTTTCAGTTATTCTTTATTAAACATTAATTCTAAAATTTAAACCAATGAAAAAGTATATCATTACAGCAGTACTGTCTTTATTTTCTATTATTTCACTTTCTGCACAATCTAAAAAAGACGCCCAGCTTTCAAAATTATATCAGAACTATATTGATATTAAATCCGCGCTGGCTTCTGATGATGCAGATAAAACTTCAAAAGCAGCCACAGAATTCATCAAAACAGTTTCAACTGTTGATTATAAAATAGTTTCAGAAGGAAATCTTACTATTTTGAGAAAAGATGCCACGGCTATTTCCGATGCAAGAAATATTACGGCACAAAGAGAAACCTTCTCCAATCTTTCAGAGAACATGATCGCTTTAACCAAAGAATTTAAACTTTCAGAAAAACCGGTTTATGTACAATATTGTCCAATGGCAGATTCAAGCTGGCTAAGTGACGAAAAACAGATTGTAAACCCATATTACGGAAAATCCATGCTTTCCTGCGGAAGTGTAAAGTCAGAAATAAAATAATGATCAGATCTGTTTAAACTTATCATTGTATTTTATTTTAAAACAATAAGTTGTGAGGTTTAATCTTTAATTAGCTTTAAGTCGTGCATCTTTAAAAAGTTCAGAATATCATGAAGAAACTAATCATATTTCTGTTGCTTTTATTCTCTGTTTTTACTTTCGCTCAATCAACAAAAACCTATTATACCTGTCCTATGCATCCTGAAGTAGTATCCTCAAAACCGGGAGACTGTCCAAAATGCAAAATGACACTGGTGAAGAAAACCGTTGTGGTAAAAACCAAAACTACGGTCCAGCCACAGCCGAAATCCGAGATTAAAACAGTACAGAAAGCAATAGAAACACCTAAGAAAAATAAAACTAAAATTCAGACTAAGATAAAGCCAAAAGTTATAGAGGCAAAAAAAGAAAGAGCTGCTTATAAAGCTCATTCTGATAAGCCTCAAACTAATTACACTTGCCCGATGCATCCGGAAATTATTTCAGATCAACCGGGAAAATGCCCAAAATGTGGTATGGAGCTTGTAGAAAAAGAAACCCATCAGCATACAATAACAGAAGAACCGAAAACAGATCAGTATGTATTCAAAAGAAATTCTGAAAACGGGAAAATAACTTTCGGAGGGAAAACAGTTCGGTATGACCTTTATGTAAAAGATACGATTGTCAGTTTCACCGGAAAGAACCGGAGAGCAATTGCCATCAACGGAAAACTACAGGCACCGACTTTATACTTTACAGAAGGAGATACCGCAGAAATCTATCTGCATAATATGCTTAAGGAAAATACGGGTCTTCACTGGCACGGTGTGATCCTTCCCAATGAACAGGATGGCGTTCCATATCTTACGACAAAGCCTGTAACACCGGGAGAAACGCATTTATATAAATTCAGGGTATCTCAGAACGGAACGTATTGGTATCATTCCCATGAAGCTTTACAGGAGCAGATCGGAATGAATGGTATTCTTGTATTTAACAAAAGGGAAGGAGAGCCCAAGCCGTCTTACAATGCAGAAATACCTGTATTATTGGGAGATTGGAGTGATGAAGATCCTATGCAGATCGCCAGAAGGCTTCATATGGCCAATACGGACTGGTATGCCATTAAGAAAAATGCAGTGCAAAGTTATTGGGAAGCTATCAAATCCGGTAATTTTGAAACCAAAGCTCTGAATGAATGGAAAAGGATGGAGGCAATGGATGTAAGTGACGTATATTACGATAAATTTCTCATCAATGGTGTCCCAAGTTCTGATTATTCTAACCTCAAAGCAGGAGATAAAGTAAGACTTAGAGTTGCCAACGGCGGATCATCCACTTATTTCTGGCTGAATTATGGAGGCGGAAAAATAAAAGTGGTGGGAAATGACGGAAATGATGTAGTTCCGGTAGAAGTTGACCGCCTCATCATCGGGGTTTCCGAAACTTATGACATCGAAGTAACAATCCCTGAAAACAAAAGCTTTGAGTTCCGTTCCACATCAGAAGATAGGATAGGACATGCCTCATTATGGCTGGGTTCCGGTGAAAAAATGGCGGCTCCTGATCTGCCGAGGCTGTTGCTTTTTGAAGGAATGAAAATGATGAACGGCATGATGGAAATGAGCGGAAACATGAAGCCAATGAATATGACGATGGGAAACCAGATGATGGATATGAATGAGGTAATGTATCCTGAACTTCCTGAAAGCCAGAGAAAAATGACAATGAAGCACATGAATGAGATGATGGGGACCAAGACGAAGGAAAACGCGGCTTCAAATGCCTCAGCTACCAATCACAGTGAACATTCTGGGATGAATATGAAGGAAGAGAAAACAATTAAAAGACTGTCTTACAATATTTTAAAATCTCCTGAAAAAACAATTCTTCCAGGTGAAAACGTACGGGAACTGAAATTTACACTGGAAGGAAATATGAATCAATATTTGTGGACATTGGATAACAAAACTGTGACTGAAACAGATAAAATCCTTGTAAAAAAAGGTGAGATCCTGAGAATTACCATGTACAATAATTCCATGATGCGCCATCCGATGCATCTTCACGGTCATGATTTCCGGCTGATTAATTCAAAAGGGGAATATTCTCCGCTGAAAAATGTTGTGGATATTATGCCAATGGAGACAAATACCATTGAATTTGCAGCCAATCAGGATGGCGACTGGTTTTTTCACTGCCATATATTATACCACATGATGGCCGGAATGGGAAGAATATTCAGCTATGAAAATTCAAAACCCAATCCACAGCTGCCCGACAGAAAACTAGCCTGGAAAAATTTCCTGAAAGATAACCAAATGATCAGTTCTATGGCCATGCTGGATATGGCAAGCAATAAAGTGCATGCAGAAACAATGACGATGTTCGGACCGAGATGGGCTAATCTGAACCAGTTTCATTCCAACTGGGATTTTGATCATTTTGAAGGAAATGTAAAAGTAGGAAGATTTCTGGGAAAATTCCAGTGGATACTTCCGTATGCAGGTTTCAGGATTCAGAAAAATCATGAGATCATGGAAAGACAGATGATGGAAGATATGGAAATGGAATTCCGTGGAAAGAAAACATGGTTTGGTCAGCAGAAAGCTTCAAAAAATAAATATGCTTTTATGGTAGGAGTACAATATCTTTTACCCATGCTGATCACAGCTGATGCCAGCGTAGACCAGAACGGAAAAGTCTTGCTGGAATTAAGCAGGGAAGATATTCCTGTTTCCAGAAGGGTCAGAGGAAATTTTACTCTGAATTCTGATGGTGAATTCTCAACCGGATTGAGGTATATTCTGCAGAAATGGTTATCCGTTTCCGGAAATTATGACAATGAAATGGGTTGGGGAGCAGGAATTACCCTGACTTACTAGAAGTTTAAAGCAGAAAATAAATTGGAAAGAGGCTACTTTTTAGTAGCCTCTTTTTGTATATTTTTATAAAAGTATTTTCTATTCTTTTATAAACTTAGCGGATATGTTTTCTCCATCTGCTGTTTTCAAATTGACGATATATATTCCACTTTGCAGGAAACTTACATCAATATTTTTATCTTTTTCAAACTTCTGATCTTTTACAGGAGTATTTCCGTTTAATGAGGTAAATGTATAAGAGCTTATTTCAGATTCAGATTTAATATTGATAAAATCCTTGGCGGGATTAGGAGATATTTCTGTGGCAGAAGTACTTACCGCGTCATTATTTTCTGCCTGACTTTGTTTAAAAGTTGTTCTGTTAGGATTTTTTGTCATTTTTAAGGTATGTGTCCAGGTGTGGTTTCCATCTGCAACTACCCAGCTGTATGTGGAGATATGTTTACCTTCGCCGAACCACGGGTCCATATAATAAACATTATTGCCGCTTACCCCGTGCCCTACAACGAAATGGCCTCCGCCTGCTGCCCAGCCCCATCTTATCACGAACGGTCTTTTGTTTGATATTTCCGTACTGATCTGGGAAAGGGTAAGAGATGAATTGGAAGAAGAAGTGGTAATGCTTCCGAAATTGGAAAGAATGTTTTGTATGCTTCCTGAAGAACCGGAAAGGTAATTCCAATAATTGCAGCCTGCAGAAGCACTTATACAGCATTTTGTGCTTCCAAAATTATGAAATGTAGCGGTTGTTCTCGTATACTCGGCTATTTCGCATTGCTGTTTAGGGTAACCGTAATAATCTAAAACGGTTTTGGAAGCCGCAGCCCAACACCATTGGTCTTGCTCCTGAATGGTTTGGGGAACACTTAAAACCTGTGATTTGCCTATAGCAAAGAATCCTAACAGGAATAAATACTTGATCAGTTTCATGGCTAATTATTGTTTTTTGGTGTGTTTTTGTAGATATTTCTCAGGTCTTCAGCAGAATAATATTCCTTAGAAGATTTTTCATCCGTAAGCTTTTGTACAGCAGAAGAAAGCGGGTAATATTTTGCTTCTTTTTCATTTTCTGTATCATTTATCTGCACAAAATCTATATTGGCATTATAAAGCCTCATGATATTATATACCTTAATCCCTGAAGCTTCATATTTCCCGATTTCACGGGCAAGTATGCTGCCACCCATATCTACTATTTCCAGATTTCCTTCTGTAAGCCTTGTTGTGATAAACAGTACTTTTTTATCTCTCACAATTACGGGTATCCGGTACCTGTTTTCAGTGATAATTTCTCCTTTTTCATTAAAGCTTTTCATGAGAATTGGATTTCCAAGACTTGCTTTTTTGAATTGTTCACGGTCAGTAAAGCCAAAGTCTTTTTCTTCCCCTTTAGGAATGTTGGAAAGAAATCTCTGCAATTCTTCCTGACTTGGCTTGATTTGCTCATTCATGTTACGTTGTGCATTAATTTTGGTTAATGAAAACAACACAATAACTGAGTAAATAAATGTTTTTTTCATAAAATTTTCTTTTATTGATTTGGTTTAATTAATTTATGTGAATATTTTATTGGAAATATTACATATTTCTATGTTTTTATTGTAAAATTATCATATGAAATGGGAATTATTTTAATCATTCCAAATAATTCCGTTTTTATGAATTGAATTTTCCTACCGGATTAGGTTTGTTATAGTTTATTGTAAAACTGAACATAATAAAACCGCCTTACCAATAAAGTAAGGCGGTTATATTTTTCGGACTTTCTGGGAGGTTTCACCCTCACTTCATTTATTATTTTTGGTAATTGTAAAATATTTAATAATCAGTATTATTTCAGATTTTTCAGCTTATTCAGGAGTTGAGTCTGCTTATTGATGAATTTCTCCAGGCTGTCCGTTTTCATAGGATGAGCTTTCTGGTACTTTTCGATTTCAGGAAGTGTTTTTCTGATTTTGAAAGCGGTGTACAGATTAGTAATACTATCACTATTCTTATCCACTTTTGCCATTAACTCTTTTATTTTGCTGATTTTAAGGTCATATTGGTCTGAACTTATTTTAATTTCTTTTTCCACCTGGTGTTTTAGAAGTGAATCTTTAATGAAAGTGGCCTGGTTATAGGCATCAAGATAAAAGAATTCAGATTTATGAAGGGTCTCCGCATATATTTCCTGAACTTTTCTGTTGTCCTCATGCAATTTGATGAGCTTGTCATCCAGAGCTTTTAGGTTTTTATTGTTTTTGATCAGTTCAGAATAAATTTTATCAATCATATCTTCGCTGCGGGAACTCTCCAGAGAGCTTGATACAGATGATTCTGCATTATCTACGGCATTTTCTACAGCCGGAGCATTTCTGGATTTGTTTTCTTTACAGGAAATTATGGAGAGAGCCAGCGCAGATGCAAAGAGTATTTTTTTCATAAGTTTTTAGATTGATTTTGTTTCTTATTAGTTGGAAATACTTTGAAGATTGTTACATTTTATATTATTGGATATATTTCAATGGATTATAAAAAATAGGAATTTTAAACGCAAAGTTTTATGAAAATTTGATTTATACTTTGAGTTATGCAAAGTATATGCTTCCACCATTGATTAAGCTGCTGATACTACGCCTGCTTAATCAAATCAATCAAAGATTGATTATTTCTTTGCACTCTCAAATTTCACATTCTCAAAATAAAACTTTGCGATTAAAATTTTACACTTCCGTAATAACCTGCAATTATTCCATGATTTAATAAAATAACCTTAGTTCGGGATAAACATTAAGTTTAAATTATTGAATTTCAATATCAATAGCGTCGGGCTTTAGCCCGATGTTTCGAATGAGGTAAATACATAAGGGCTTTAGCCAAAATTTAAATTAAGTTTCGGCTAAAGCCGTGTTTGTTATTCGTTACATAAATGGGCTAAAGCCCATTCCTATCGATGTTACAGAATTTCTCTTATCCCGAACTCAGGTTAAAACAAAAAACGGAGCCTGAAACCAGACTCCGTATACATTGTTTACGCTAAAATTATTTACCTAAATAAGATTTAAGAATCTTGCTTCTGGTATTATGTTTTAGTCTCTTAATTGCTTTTTCTTTGATCTGACGAACTCTCTCTCTTGTAAGATCGAAAGTTTCACCGATTTCTTCTAAAGTCATTGGGTGTTTTCCGTTCAGTCCGAAGTACAATCTTACTAAGTCGGCCTCTCTTGGAGTTAAAGTATTCAATGCTCTTTCAATCTCAATCTGAAGAGATTCAAGCATCAGGTCTTTATCCGGACTCGGAGATTCTCCTGAACGCAATACATCATAAAGATTAGAATCTTCACCTTCTACTAAAGGCGCATCCATAGACAGGTGTCTTCCGGAGTTTTTCATAGATTCTTTAATATCTTCCTCGCTCATGTCAAGAACTTCAGCCAGTTCTTCCGGAGAAGGTGGTCTTTCGTTTTCCTGTTCAAGGTGAGCGTATGCCTTATTGATTTTGTTGATGGAACCGATTTTATTCAGCGGAAGCCTTACAATTCTGGACTGTTCAGCTAAAGCCTGTAAAATTGACTGACGGATCCACCATACCGCATAAGAGATAAATTTGAAACCTCTAGTTTCATCGTACCTTTTTGCTGCTTTCATCAGTCCTAAATTACCTTCATTAATTAAATCGGGTAAAGAAAGACCTTGGTTTTGGTACTGTTTGGATACGGAAACTACGAAACGAAGGTTGGCTTTGATTAATTTCTCCAGTGCTGCTCTGTCGCCTGCACGTATTCTTTGTGCCAATTCTACTTCTTCGTCCGCAGTAATCAGTTCCACTTTACCAATTTCCTGCAAATACTTGTCTAATGAAGCGGTTTCCCTGTTGGTAACCTGCTTAGTGATTTTTAATTGTCTCATCTAATTTTATCCTCAAAAAAGAGTTACTGTATATTATACGCATGAAGAGGTACAAAGGTTACACCACTTTTAATTATTTTTTAAATTAAAGCACACCTCAGATGTGAGATATCAGATTTCAGACATGAACGAGACTTTACACATTGGGTTTTAATCAAAAAACCAAAAGCGGAACCTAAGTCCCGCTTTTATTATTTTGACAAGCTATTAACTGATAACAGTCGACGATCAATAATTAAAAAAGATCATTCAATACTTTTGCCAGTCTGAGGCCTCCGTAAAGAAGCTGTCTTTCCAGCGTATCATTAAATTTATACTGATAATCAAATGATAATTTTGAATCGTTCGGAGTCTGGGCATAGATTTTATTGGCAATCTTGTGGGAATCATACAGCCAGTCTTCTACAGTTCCGGCCTGAATTTGCTTTACTTCTTCCTTGGATTTAATATCTAAAAGACCGGCATATTCCGTATAGCTGTATTTCTGTGAATCTACCAGCTTTCCGTCCCATACAGAGTGAAGATTGGTTTTATCCCCGAAATAAGTAACATTGATTTTGTTTCCGCCAAGGTCTTCCGCTCTTCCTACGTGAAGAGGCTGGGAAAGGTCTCCCATAATATGAATAAGGAAAATCAGGGCAATTTTTCTGTCCTTTTCAGACGTTTTTTCATCCTTGATCTGGCTGGATAAGGTGTTGATCTGTGTATAAAGACTTGGACCTGCCTGCATTTTCAGGTTCTGGCCAAAAGCTTTAAAGTCTGCCTGCGGATCAATATTTACATAATGCCATGATGAAGCCTGCTTCCAGACACCGGTGGTATCGGATTTGATGAAGTCCGGCCAGTTTGCCCAGTAAGCCAGGCGTTCTTTACCCATTATTTTTTTTATTTCCCTTCTTGCTTTACCGGACAGGTGGTTTTCTGCAATTTCTGCAATAATACGGTGCCCCGTAAGTCCCCATGCATAAGAGTAAAGTGAGGATGAAATGAATGCTAAAATCAGAATTTTAGAATAAATACTTTTCATTATAAATAACATTTTACAAGCTGCAAAGATACGGCCCGGTTTCGGAACAAGCATCAATTATAATCAATTTCTTACTTCAGAAATGTTAATAAAAATTAATCTGAATAAACAGATTACACTTAAATTTTAAACAGATTATAAAATTCTGCCTGTCAGCGGCTGCATTTACTTTTAATTTGGAACCTGAAATCCATTGAAGAAGCAGTATTACCGTATTTTTACGGAATTTATCACAGAATATTCCTTTTAGTGTCAATAAATTAGTATTTTAGAATAAAATTATAGCCGAATTATTTTTTCAAACTTATGAGATATATTATCTTTACAAGTCATAATCACAGGAAACACTATGTATGAGAATAATATTGTAGACATGTATTACAATAAACTGCAGACCGACTTCAAAGCTGAAGCCGTGGCGGTCAATCTTTTGAAATATCATCGTGCGGTAAGCAATATATTTATAGAAAGAATCGGGATTAATGACCGTGCTTATCTTAAAGATATCAAAAGTATTTCGAGCAGTTATTTGGGATTTGATGAGGAAGTTTTTACCATAGAGACTTACAGGGAAGGTATTTATGATTATCTGCCGGAAGGGCTTTTCCATCCGCCATCCTTAGGAGCTTCCCGAAAAAATGTGGATTCAGTGGTACGTGAAATCCGTAAACAGAAAAGAGTAGAAGAGGACGCCCGGAAATTTTTCAAGCCTTTTGAACTGGAAGTTTTTTTTACAGAAATCAGTTCCCTGCTTAAAGAATCAGAGTTTGATATTTCAAGTGGTACGGACACACTTTTGGATACCGTAAGTGAACTTTGGCCGCTGATAAAACTGCTGGATAAGCAGAATGCTTATATTTTCATTTACCTGTTACCCTTTTTTCATCAGATCAGGGGAGATAAAAAATGGTTTGAAAGATGTATGACGGCTTTTCTTCAGGTTCCGGTAGAAGTTACTTTTGCCCCGAATGTTATCGACAGGATAGAGAGAAATGACGATTCAATGTTACTGGGGAATTCTAAACTGGGAGTTACCTATATTCCAAGCGGAAAACATATGGACGGACAGCGGAACTGGGTAGTGAATATAGGCCCGATTCCTTATACTGAAATGAAAAGGTATATTTCCGGAAGCCCGTTCAGAAAGGTTCTTCAGGCTTTATATGATTATTTTCTTCCGGTAACGGTAGATGTGGAGGAAAACTTCGTTACGGAAAAGGAAGAATATTCGTTCAGTCTTGAAGATGATGACAGAAATGCCAGCCGGCTGGGATATTCTACATTTCTCTAAAATAATTTAATTATATTTACAATTACCAACAAAGTATAAATTTGAAAAGAAACGAATGGAAATTTCTTCAGTAAAAGGTATTTTTTTAAGGTATATTTTAATGCCTTTAATCGCAATAATTATGATGATTATTCTGGGTATTATCAGAAGAAACAAGCCTGCGATTAAAATTAAAGTCATTATTATATACGTTCTTCTGTGCAGTTTATGTTTGGCTTTGCCCGGGATCTTTGGTTTTGCAGGAAACCTTTTTAATCCGTACTGGTATCTTATAGCACAAGTTATTTATCTTATTTTTGGTATTATTCACGTTAATTTGCTACACAGATATTTCAGGAAACATATTGATTCTGTAGGAATGAGTATTCTGTTTGAATCCATTCTTTCATTAACATGTATTGCTTTTGGAGGATATCTGTTTACCCTGATCTTTAACTGGATCAGTAAAGGAGCAGGATATTCGGTTATGGCTGCTACGAGCATGGTGATTTTCCTTGTTCCGATGGTGTTTTACTATTGCTATGTTCAGTTTATAAGCATTCCTTTTGATATCTATAAAACATGGAGATACTCGCCGGACCAGAAGCTTCCGGATTTTGAAGGGGCGGATTTTGACAGATTAATGGTATTGAATGTAGAATTAAGCAAAAACCTTGAAGATGCCAACCGTTTCAGGATCAAAGCCAAAACACTTCCGACCGGGGTAACCTTCGGAGACTGGTTTTATAGAGTGGTTGACGACTACAACCATAAAAATCCAAACTCAATCATCCACCTTTCAGATATAGAAAAAGAGCCTTATTACTGGATTTTTTACACCAAAAAATCGTTTTTCAGCTTTAGAAAATATATTGATTTCGATCAGGATATCTCTATGAACGGTATTTCAGAAAATGAAGTAGTGATCTGCAAAAGAGTGATCCAGCATGAGGAAGAAGGAGTATTGAAAAAATCATAATCACACAAATTTAAAAAGTATTAACTATGATACAGCCTATTAAGCATTTTGCGATCAATTGGGTAGACGGGATGAAAGTTTCCCAGCGACACCTTAATGATCAGGATAATTTTTTAATTGACACCATCAGGGATTCCAGCTCGCTTGGGATCACTACATATAATTACGGACTTCTGCCTATTCCTAACGAATTTACGGATAAAACAATATTCGATGTTCACAATACCGCTACCAATGATGTACAGCTTGTTATCAAAAGATGCAGCGCCATTACAATGGCGGGTTACCGTATAGATTTGAGCGACAGAAGAGTAAGCGTTAAATCCCTGGCAAAATCCATGTCCGAAGAGCAGGCAGACGGGGATTATTACATCCTGATCTCTGTAAACCCTTTTGACAAGGTACCTTTTGGAGATATTGATCCAGAAGAGATTCCACCGCGCCATCCAAACACACAGCCGAACCACCATATTGAACTTCTTCCGGTAACTTCACTGAACAGCAGCTATTCCGGAGGAAACTATCTTATTATCGGAAAAGTAGATTTAAGGGCCAATATAGCACAGGTAGATTCTAATTTTATCCCGCCTTGTACCTCTATCCAGAGCCATCCTGCTTTGTTGGATTATTACAGTAGCTACGCAAAATCCATTGGAAACCTGCAGCAGTATGCATTTAAAATCATTCAGAAAGCATCTCATAAAAACCAGAATACAGCATTGGCACAGAACGTTAAGTTTTTGTGTACTACCATGGTGAATACGTTTGGAGATATGTATTTCCAGTTCAGGAATATTATTCCGTGGCAGCCGCCTGTATTTTTAATCGAGTCATTTGCAAAACTGGCGCTTCATCTTTATAATTCAACCCAGCTTTTAGTTCCGGCAGAACTGGAAGAAATGTTGAACTACAGCTTGGAATGGAGTGAAATTGCACCTCATACCTTATTAAACCAGCTTTCAATAGTGGCAGAAACTAATTATGACCATCATAATTGCGGAGAACCCTTATTGTATATCCAACAGATGTTACGCAGCCTGGAAATAATTTTCTCTAAGTTGAGCGAACTTGATTATATTGGTCAGAGAAAAGAAAATATCATTGTTAATGAACAGGAAGTTTCTTCCAATACCAATCCGAAAAGAGGCTGGAGTGTTTTAGATTAACAGAATAAATAACAGTATAAATCCCGGATTGAAATTTTCGGGATTTTTTTATGCATAAAACAAAAATATAGTTCAGTTTGTAAATTCAAATCATTCAGTAATAATAGTATGGATCTAAATATCATAAGACAAAATACAATTGGTTGTGCGGATAAAATATTTTTAAACAGCGCAGGAGGATCACTGATGCCTTCGACCGTGGTTAAAGCAATGACGGATCACATTCTTTTGGAACAGCAATACGGAGCCTATGAAGCTGCGGACAAAAATGAGAAACACGTTAACAGGTTTTATGAGGAAGCAGCCAAAATAATCAACGCAAGGCCTGAAAATATTGCCTTTACGGTAAGTTCTACTGATGCTTATGCCAAAGCTTTGTCCAGCATTGAATTCAAAGACGGGGATGTCATCATTACTACCAACGATGATTATATCTCGAACCAGATGGCTTTTTTTTCACTGCAGAAAAAGAGGGGAGTTAAGCTGATCAGGGTTAAAAATCTTCCTGATCATGAGCTGGATCTTGAAGATCTTGAAAATATAATCAGAAAATATAATCCGAAGCTTGTTGCTGTTACTCATATTCCTACCAATTCCGGTTTAATTCAGAATGTGGAAGGAGTTGGAAAGATCTGCCGTCAATATGATGTATTATTTCTTGTTGATGCCTGTCAGTCTGTTGGTCAGATGGCTGTAGATGTTGAGAAAATAGGCTGTGATTTTCTTACTGCTACGGGTAGGAAATTTATGCGCGGTCCAAGAGGAACTGGGTTCTTATATGTTTCAGACAGGGTTTTAGAAAGAAATATGGTTCCTGTATTTCTGGATATGAACGGTGCGCAATGGACGGATTTTGATGATTATACATTACTGAAAACTGCTAAAAGATTTGAGCTGTGGGAAACTTCAATCAGCTCGCTTCTTGGATTTACGGAAGCCTTGAAATATGCGAATGAAATTGGCTTGGAGAATATTGAAAATTATAATAGAAAACTTGCAGAAGATTTGAGACAACGCCTGCAAAACAATGGCTTAAAGGTATTGGATCAAGGACAGAATTTATGCAGTATTGTAACTTTTGTTCCCCAGGACGGTAATATTGAAAATATTTACAAAATACTGAAAGAAAACAACGTATATTTTTCAGTAAGCAATAAAAGTAATGCTTTGATTGATTTTACATTGAAAGGTCTGGATAGGGCTATCCGTTTGTCGCCACACTATTTCAATACTAATGAGGAAATCGCAAGGGTTTTGGAAATATTGGAATGATAGGTTCTGGTGGCTTCGGGAGCCTCAGCCACCAGTTGTAATTTTAGCCGTCTGCCTGTTATTTCTTATGATAATTTTGAGCAGCATTGGTGACTGAGGCTCCCGAAGCCACCAATACACTAACTTATTTACATGGGCCAGAAGCTATTTTTTTTCAGTTTTAAATGATATTTTATATTCCTGCTCCGGAAAAGGATAACCTTCTTCAGATTTTGTTCCCCGGTCTGTAATGTAAAAGTCGTATTCAGTGTCAGGCTGTAAATCAACTGTTTCAAGCGCGAGGATTGTTTTTGTGTTGTCTAAGCCTGTAATTTTTTTTAACGGAAAATGTTCTTTGCCAAATTTTGAAAAATTAATGGAAACATTTTCATTCATTGGTTTTGAAAATACGATCTGGATCTGTTTTATCTTCGGATCTACATTTTGACTGTTGTTTTCAAATCCGATAATCCGGACAACCTTTGGCTGCTTGTCTTTATATACAGATTTTATTTCCTCAATATTTTCTTCAAAGAATTCTGATTTTTCTAAAAACTGAAATATTGCCTCTTCACTATTAAAATCCAATTCGATGATTTCTTTAATTGCGCTTTTCTTATTTTTTGAATTGTCATAGTATTTTTTAGAAATAACATATCCTACAAAATAGCCTAAATCGGGATTTTTACTTGTACTGCTATTATAAAACCAGTTTTCAAAGTTATGGGTAAGCATTTCATTTTTGAATAGGGTTTTTACCTTATCATAATTTTTAAATCCATAATCCATATATTGTGAAGAAAACTTTTTGTTCATCGTTAATTCTGCAATAAGATCACAGGAGCCTTCCTTTATAGCTTTTGACAGTACGTTAATTTCACCCTTTTTTTGAAAGGTATGAGCAAATTCATGAACGGTGATGTGCTCCAGTTGTGAATTATTGATATACAAAAACATTTTCTGAAGGTTTTCATTATCAAATTCAGAAACTATTGTATTTTTATCCCCTACAATTTTTTCAATTCCCAAAAGCAAATCTTCATTATGGGTTGTTCCCCCAGATTTTAAAGCTCCAATGGTATAATAAATATTTCCGGTTGAATTGTTGGGATAAAGCAGTTTTAGTTTCTTCAGAGCCAGGTTTATTGAACTGATTTTTTTGCTGTCAATAAAAGTATTTTTACGGATGGAATTCCAGAATTGGGGGTATTTTTCAATTACGGTAAGATAATCGTTTCCGCCAAACTGTTTGATTTCCATGAAATCCTTTAATCCTTCCGTTTTTTTATTCAGAAAAGAGGTTTCCAGAATTTCTTTTTTATTGTTTTCCGTTTTCCGGATATGGTCATAAGCAATCCAAAAGTTGTCAATATCAGACGTGAATATTTTTTGAGCTTTTGTTGTATTAAAAAATGCCAGCATGATTGCTGTTGATAGAATGATTCTCATTTGTTTTTTGCGTTGTTCTATAATGTATGCTGCATTGGTGGCTGAGGCTCTCGAAGCCACCATCGTATTTATTTCTTCACCAATATTATTTCCGTAGCTTTTCTGCTGAGAATTTCTTTGGTATTTCCAATTTCTATGGTCATGGATTTGTCGAATTCTTCAATTTTAATGATTTTGATCCTCGTATTCAGAAGAAGTTTTCTTTCATTCAGGTAACTTAAAAAACCATCATCTGAAAGGGTAACAGAAGCAAATATTACTGTTTCTCCAACGGTGCAGGCGCTCAGTTTCTGGAGATCCTGAGAGATAATGTTTCCGTCTTTGTCCGGAATGGGTTCTCCGTGCGGATCGAATTTAGGATAATCGAGAATTTCATCCATTTTGTCGAAAAATACCTGTGAATGAACGTGTTCCAGTTGTTCTGCAATTTCGTGTACATTTTCCCACCCAAAGTTCATTTTTTTTACCAGGAACATTTCGGTAAGCCTGTGTTTGCGGACTACCAGTGCAGCTTCACGTTTTCCGTTTTCTGTAACTACCAGAGGTTTATAGGTTTCATAGACTACCCATTTTTTCTCGGCAAACTTCTTCATCATATTGTTTACGCTCGGCATTTTCACGTTTAAAAATTTGCTGAGCTCATTGATCGTTACTTTCCCTTCATTGTCAACTAAATGAAACAAAGCCTTCAGATAATTTTCTTCTGTTAATGTTGTTCTCAAAATGTTAGATGATTTTCATTACAAATCTAACAAAATATTATGTAAAATCTGGTCTTGTTCCTTTAACTTTTTTTAATTTTACTCTATGAAATTTTCTTTTAAAAACGATTATTCAGAGGGATGCCACCCGAATATTCTACAAGCACTTTTACAATCTAATTTTGAGCAGCAGGCCGGATATGGTGAAGATGAATATTCACTTCAGGCAAAAAAATTGATCAAAGAAAAGATCAAAAATCCGGATTCAGAGGTTTATCTAGTTTCCGGAGGAACGCAGGCCAATCTTATTGTAATTTCTTCGATTTTAAGACCCTATCAATGTGTGATATCTGCAGCACCGGGGCATATTCTGAATAATGAAACAGGAGCTATTGAAGCCACCGGCCATAAAGTTTTAAGTATTGATACCGCGGATGGAAAACTCAGACCTTCTGACATTATTCCTGTTCTGGAAAGCCACGGTAATATTCCGCATCAGGTAATGCCAAAGCTGGTGTATATATCAAATTCTACAGAACTGGGAACGATTTATCTGGCTAAAGAATTGGAAGAACTTTCAAATTTCTGTCGTGATAAAGGATTGTATCTGTTTATGGACGGAGCAAGGCTAGGGCATGGTCTTACTTCTGAAATCAGTGATCTTACACTGGAAAAAGTAGGGGAGCTTACAGACGTTTTTTATCTGGGCGGAACGAAGAACGGAGCACTGATAGGAGAGGCTATTGTGATTAATAATAAAGCTTTACAGCAGGATTTTGCGTTTAATATCAAGCAGAAAGGGGCTTTGCTGGCTAAAGGACGTCTTCTGGGCATTCAGTTTATGGAGCTTATGAAAGATGATCTGTATTTTGATCTGGCAAAACATGCTAATATTCAGGCGATGAAGATTAAAAATGTCATGAAAGAAAGGGGAGTACAGTTTCTGTCGGATACCTATACCAACCAGATTTTCCCTATTATAAGCAATGAACTTATTGAAATTCTTTCAGAGCATTTTGAATTTTATGTCTGGAAAAAAATTGATGAAAGATCGTCTGCAATCCGTCTTATTACTTCCTGGAATACGGGAGATGAGCCGGTAGACCGCTTTATAGAAATTATTAAGAAAGAACTCTAATCAGAAAGTAAATAAAAAGGTGGCTGAGGATCTCGAAGCCACCTTTTTGTATTATTTCAAAGCTTTTAAAACCACTTTACAGTCAGCAGGTTCCAGCTTTTGTCCATCCTTATAGCTGATCTTTTTCTCATCTGCATATTTAGACTGTCCGTCTTCCTCTTTGTGATCCCCGATTCCTTCCGTTAAAATATTATCTTTCTGAATGAAATAAATATCTCTCTTGCTTTTCGTTCCCTCGGATTGGAATTCATAGGTTAATTTAAGAGTATCTCCAGCTTTAAAACCTGTTATATCTCCTATAGAACTGTCTTTTTCATTGTTTTTATAAGCTAATTTTCCGGTAATGGTTCCCAGATTATCATCAATAGATGCAAAAACACTGTCCTTTCCAGTAACACCCATATAGCAGAAAGATTTTGGCCCAAGCGTATCTACTACAGGTTCAGCTACAGCCGTTGCATCTCCTTCAACCTTTGGGGCGGGAGTTTCCGTTTTTTTGTTACAGTTAATAAGAAAAACTGACAGTGAACCCAGTAAGATTAATTTTTTCATATCCAAAGTTGTTATATTAAATTCAAATTTCTGCGTACTAAATTAATAATAGTATTTTGATATGGAAGAATATGGACTATAAATAATACGTTATTTAAAAATATTGAAAAATATTGAAAAATTTAATTTATATAGTTTTGAAAGTTGATGTTTTTTATCTCTCGCAGATGGGGCAGATTGAGCAGATGTTCGGGTTTATTTTTGGTGGCTGGTAGGAATGATGTAGATTATTATAATCATTTTATGTGAGGGAATTTATAGTTAATTGAATGCTCAAACTCAACTCAAAACCCGGATACCGGAACCCGAACCATACTAATTTTACACTTTCAAAACTCCCCGGAATCCTCTCGCAGCATAATAAGAATCTGCACCGTTGTGATAGGTAAAAACCTTATTGTAGCGGCGGTCACAGAAGATAGCACCACCCAGTTCTCTTATGTTTTCAGGTGTTTTTATCCAGCTGGAAGTTTTCAAGTCAAATTTTCCGAGCTCCTGAAGGTGGTGGTATTGTTCTTCTGATAATAAATCAATGCCCATTTCCGCAGCTCTGTCAATAACATTGTTTTCAGGCTTGTTGGCTTTTCGTGAGCTCCAGGCCTGATAATCGTAGCAAAGGCTTCTGCGTTTCGGGCTTTCCGGGGAGCAGTCGAAGAAAATGTATTCGTCTGTTTTTTTGTCGTAGTCTACAACGTCCGGTTCGCCTTCGGTTTCTTCCATTTCGTTCAGTGACCATAGTTTTTCGGGATTTGCTTCCAGTTTTGCCTGAATTTTTCCCCAGTCTAAGTTTTTATGGCGGGTCATATTTTTCTCGAAACGGGTTTTTAAAATTTTTAAAAGTTCTGTGCTTTGTTCCGCTGAAAGTTTCTTTTTACTCATATCAATTATTGTTAAGTGGTTTCATTATTAAAATTAAAGCTTCTGCATATATATTTTAGTGGTTAACCATAGAAATTTTCCTGTCAGCAGGTCTGAAATACCATGAAATGATTACTAAAACCAGCAATAGGAGGGCCGGCAAAGTTCTTCCGGCAGCATCACCAACGATGATATGCGAGATCAATGCACCGGACATTACGAAGAAAAAACCTGCATAAGCCCATTCTTTCAATACCGGAAATCGCGGAATAAGAACGGCTATAACACCCAGGATTTTCCAGACTCCGATAATGGTCATCAGGTAAGCAGGGTAGCCGAGGTTGGTAAAATTGGCAAGCTCGTCTTTATTTTTCATAAGCTGTACAATGGCTGTAGACACCATTCCCAAGGCCATCCATAAGGTGAAGATCCAGTAGATGATTCTGTTCCTTTTTTGTGATTTGTTCTGTGTTTCCATATCGTATAGTTTTTAGTGTTAATCATTTAATCCATTTCCTTTAAAAATCTGCGGAATACATTTTTCAATGCGGGCTTCCCGTGTTTTAGATTGTTTGGCTGATGAGAAGTGAAGCAGGTAAGCTCTTTGTCTTCCGGGAGTAAGTGCTTCAAAAGCTTCTTTCAATGCAGGATGCTGATCCAGTCTGGATTGAAATTCTTCAACCATTTCAAATTCTTTCGTCTTTTTCATTTCAACCTTAGCTCCGGATTCTTCAATTTCAACCGCCTCAAACATATAAGACCGGAGAATACTTTCCAGATCATTAATTTGCTGTACATCCGTAAAACGGATCTGTCTTGCAGCCTGCACGTTTTTAGATTGCTGGATTAAAATATGATCGGGATCTTTCATCAGAGCACCTTTAAAAAAGAGCAAAGCACAATATTCTTTAAAGCCGTGAATCAGGAAAATATTTTTCCCTTCATAGGTATAGCATGGGCATCCCCATTTCAGATCTTCTGTGAGTTCTGTACTCAGGGCAATTGCTCTTAGCTTTTCAAATGCTGCCTGCCATTGGCCGGGTTCGTTAAAGAAAAAATCAACTTTTGGATTCATGAGTTTGGGTTTGAGGGGTGTTGAGTTGGAGAGTTTTAGGGTTTTAGAGTATTAGAGTATTAGAGTATTAGAGTGGGAGAGTTGTGGGGTAATGGGATTTACAACTTATGACCAAATTACCTGCCACCTATCATCTGCTACCTGCTACCTAGTAACTCCTGCAAACGGTTATGCGCCATATTGATCCCTTGAGCGAATGGCATTTTCAGGTGCTGGTCTCTGAAATCTACCGATTTGTAAATGGTCTGTATGGTAATCTTACTGGTGCTGTCCGTAAGTTTTTCAAATTCTAAAAACTCAATCTGAACAGGGAAGGGTGTGTTTTCCATCTGGAAAGTTCTTATAATTTTCTCATTCTGAATGATATCATGAATGGTTCCATTGGCACTGAACATCACTTCTCCCTGAGGGTTTGAGGTTTCAAAACGGTAACCGCCGTGTTGTTTATTTTCAAACTTTGTCACTTTAGTTCCCATCCATTGTTCGAAAAGTTCTGCTTCTGTATATGCCTTGAAAAGCAGTTCTACCGGAAGATCAAATTCCCTGGTGATGAATATTTCCTGTTTGCCGTCTTCGGCGTGAATTTTTGTTTTGAGTTCCATATCTGTTGAGTTTTAGTGTTTGAGAGTGGGAGAGTTTGATACGTGTTACGCGTTTCGGGTTAAGAGATTCGAGTTATTTTGTGGATGAAGATTTTTGAGATTTTAAACTGCAATCCATTTATCATCCCGGAACCCGCACCACGAATCTCAATAACCCCGTATGTCGCATCACGCATCTCTATTCTGATACGCTTTCATTACACTTTCCAGCTTATTGAATTTTTCGTCCCACATTTTGCGGAAAGGTTCTATAAAATCTGCTATTTCTTTCATTTTATTGGGATTGAGGTGGTAGATAATTTCGCGGCCATTCTGTTCAGATCTCAGCAGTTCGCATTCTGCGAGGATCTGAAGATGTTTGGAAACGGTAGGTCTTGCGGTATCGAAATTGGAAGCAATGGCCCCGGCGGTCATAGATTGTGCCGCCACCAGCATCAGGATAGATCTTCTGGTAGGGTCTGCTATAGCCTGAAATACATCTCTTCTTAAATTCATTGTGTAGTTATTTGACTACAAATTTAAATGAAGTTATTTGACTACGCAAGTTTTTTTGAGGAAAATTTATATTAAATTGATTATGAAGATAAAAATGGAGAACTTAAGATTCTCCATTTAAATTATTATAATAATGCTTTTGTATGGTATTTTAAGTTTATTTAGGCTGTACTAATATTATTTCCTCTGCATTAAGCCCAAGTTTAATAAACAATTCAGGGGTATTTTCTTCTGGAATATCCTCCATCATTAGTAATGCTTTGGCTTGTTGAAAAGCCTTCCCAACTGAAAGTCCAAACCCAATTGCTGAATAAAACTGTGAAGAAAATACTCTAGCAGCTTCATCACCAATTGTAGTATTCATCCCAATAGTTGCTTCTACAAATTCAGATACAGCTTCTGCTTGGTTTCTTGAATAACACGTATTAAAAAAAACTAACCTGATATTGTCAGCAGATGCCATCATTGTTTGTACAATCGCCTCTTTGCTAACAAATTTGGCTATTCCTTCTTGAGTTTGAAATACAATTTCATCATCATTTGAGCCATGTCCACTAAAATGAACAATAGTTGGATCATGCTCATTAAGTGCTTGTAATAAATCCAATGTTTGAAGTGCCCACCGTGATTCAAATTTAACAGAATCACGGTGTTTAGTCTTTCTAATCATTTCAGTAATACTTCTTGCTTCTTCATCAAGCCTTAATTGTACTTGGTCTATTGGGTTTGAAGCTAAAAATAATACAGTGATTTTCTCAGGAATTTTTTTTAATTCTTGAATTTCATTAATAGTAGTTTGATGTAATGTGTTATGATGATTTAAAGTATTGTTTATATTTCTTAAACTTCTTTCTTGATCTTTTTGAAGTTTATCACTTTCGATCTTTCGTTTTTTATCAATTGAGACTTGTTCTTTGTCAATCTTTTTCTGAGTGTCAAAAATCTCTTTGTTTTTTTTTACAATTTTAGACTCTAAATCAGCAATTTTTTTAGTAGTACTTGCAATATCTTTATTATATCGCTCTATTTCTTTCAGCTTAGAATTAATGGAGCTTATATTTTTTGTTCTTTTAATAGCATCAGAAGCAGAATTGATTTTTTTGTTTAAATCTGCAATTTTGACTTGTTCTTTTGCTTTGTCAGATGTAAGTCTAGACAATTCATTTTGTCTATTTATTAATGTTGTTCGATAAGAATCAATTTGAGCCATTACAATTACTATTAATTTTAAATTAACATTCTAAGAGATTTTTAATTACTTCTTCTCAATCAACCTCTCCAACTTTTCAATCATTTCCTTCTGCTGTTCAAGCATACGCTCATAAAGCTCAACCATTTTATCAATAGGATTAAAGCTTGGCTGATAATTAAACCCTGAAGCAATTGCATTATCTTTAAAATCTTGGAAGGAATATGTGTTTGCAATAACATTTACTGCTTGCTCTTCGTTGAAATTCTCAATAGCCTCAGCCGGAACTTTCAGGATCTTGGCAACTTGGGCCAGAATATCCGTTTCTACGGTTTCTTTTTGTTCAAGAAGGGAAATTTTCTTCTGGTTCCAGTCGTCGCCCAGTTCCAGGGCAAGGGCTTCTTGTTTTATGCCCAGCATTTCGCGGAAACGTTTGATGTTTCGGCCCTGATGTATTTTTTTATTTTGCATATCTGTGTCAATCATAATAACAAATATAAAGTTTTAGGAGAGAAAAATAAAGCTCAAAAATAAAATAAATTATATTCTGAAATATCCTTCATTTCACATAAAATATCCTTTCAGAAACTGGTATATACCGGCTGGTATCCTTTGGTTTGCAGAAAAAACAGCAAATGATGAAAAAAAAGATCAGTTCTCAGAACAAATATAAGCTTTTCCGAAGCCGGAATCTTAAGGTTTTCCGTAAATCCTTCGCAAGGGCATACTACAATGAAGTTTTCTTTCCGGAGATCAGGATTGCCGGGAAATGGGTTCAGGATTGTGGCTTTGAAGCAGGGGACAGGGTAGCGGTTATTGTATCCGAAAACCAGATAATATTAAAGAAAGTATAAGGCATTTCCGGTTACATATATTAAATAGTTTTCGTTATATTTAAGGTTCTGCATAAAAATTCAAAATTTCTTCAGAATTCACTCTATAGATTTGTAAAATGAAGCTACTGATAATAGAAGACGAAGCTGAACTGGCCAAAAGCATCTCTGAATACCTTTCGGAAGAAAACTATCTGTGCGAGTTTGCCTCCACATTCAGAGAGGCAATGGATAAAATAGAAGCCTTTCATTACGACTGTATTCTGCTGGATATTACTTTGCCGGACGGCAATGGCCTTACCATTTTAGAAGAGCTCAAAAGGCAGAATAAACAGGATGGTGTTATTATTATTTCCGCCAAAAATGCATTGGACGACAAAATAAAAGGCCTGCAACTGGGAGCAGACGACTATCTTACAAAACCCTTTCACCTTTCGGAATTATTGGCCAGAATTTACTCCATCATCCGCAGGAAACAATTCAGTAGTTCCAATATCATCATGCAGAATGAATTGCAGATCGATCTTTTGGCAAAAACCGTTTCCGTTAACAATCAAAGCATTATCCTTACCAAAAAGGAATTCGATCTGCTGATCTATTTTATAGGAAACAAAAACAGGGTAATTTCCAAAAGTACTCTTGCAGAGCATCTTTCGGGAGATTTTGCAGATATGCTGGATAATCATGATTTTGTATATGCCCATGTGAAAAACCTGAAGAAAAAATTATACGATGCCGGCTGCGATCATTACCTGAAAACAGTGTACGGAACCGGATACAAATGGGAAAGCAACTAAACAGCCGGTCATGAAACCCTTATTAAGCAAAATAACCAAACCTTTTCTGATCTATGTGCTTGTAGTGCTGGTCATCAGTATTCCCGTTTACTATCTGGTAGTGGATACCATATGGAAAGCGGAACTGGACGAGCACAATAAAATTATTGCAGAAAAAACAGCATACGGGCTTAATAAACTGAAGCTTACAGATCAAAAGCTGTCGGAAAGTATAGAACTCTGGAACAGCATTCAGCCGGGAACAAATATTCAGAATATAAAAAAGAACGACCTGCTGAAAGACAGCATTTTTACTTCCGAAAAACAAAAATCCTACACCAAAGAACCTAATATTGACCGTTTCAGATCACTTTCAACCATTATTTATGTCAATAATAAGCCGTTCCGCTTTACCGTTGAAACCAATATCGAAGAATCCCAGGAAACCATTGTTGTGATTGCCATAACCACTGTTTTTTTCTTTATTATGATTGTTTTGGGGCTCTTATTCATTAACAGGAGGCTTTCAGGTTCAGTCTGGAAACCTTTCCGGGATACGCTGGAAAAACTGAAAAAATTTAACCTGAACAATGAAACTAAAATTGAATTTAATACCACAGATACTCTTGAATTTGAAGAATTAAACCGGTCATTAACCAAATTAATAGAACACAATATTTCCGTATACAAAACCCAGAAAGAATTCACTGAAAATGCTTCACATGAGCTGCAGACACCTTTGGCCATTCTTAAAAACAAGCTGGATATTTTGTTGCAGAGTGAAGATCTTACAGAAAAACAGTACGGGATTGCCGAAGAAATGAACAAAGCCTTAACAAGAAGTTCAAGAATCAATAAAAACCTGTTACTGCTGGCTAAAATAGAGAACAACCAGTTCGATAATTCGGAGGTTTTCCTTTTCAATACATTCCTTCATCACAGCATGGAAGCCCTGCAAGAACATTTTGAACAGAAGTACATTTCTGTAAAAGAAGAAATTGTTTCAGAGGTAAAGGTACATGGAAACAGCAGTTTAACAGAGATCCTGATTAATAACCTGATATTAAACGCAATCCGCCACACACCGCCTCATGGCTCTATTTCCGTTACACTGACCGGTTCAGTTTTTGAGGTAGCCAATTCTGGCTCAGAAATGCTGGATAAAGATCTGCTGTTCAAAAGATTTTCAAAATTGTCTTCAGATAGCAGCGGAAGCGGGCTGGGATTGTCTATTATCAAAGAAATATGCGCATTTCACGGATGGACGGTTACTTATAGGTTTGAAAATAACCGGCATTCATTTTCTGTAGTGATGTAGCGAAATTGAATTAAATTAAATATTCTTCCAATACATTTCCCATGATACTAAGGTATAATATTTTCAATATTACATTATTATGTAGTAATGGTTTAAAAAATGATATTATATGATTTAAAAATAGTAAATTTTCCTACAAAAACTCAAAAAAAGCACCAACGGCACTTTTTTTGCCAGAGCATGTATAAGCTTGTGTAATAATTCCTGTAATCTGGAAGTATTATGGCATCACACCTGTCAAAAAAACTTTGTATGAAAAAAATTATAATCCTGCTGTTATCGTTTGGATATCTCAGCATTTTTTCGCAATCAAAAATTATCGTTAAAAATTCCACGGATCAATCGCCTGTTATAAATGCAACAATTTCCTGCAATAATAAAATTGCAGGTAAAACAGATGCATCAGGAATTCTTATTTTTAAAACAAAATGTAAAAAAGTAGAGGTATCAGCAAATGGCTTTCAGGACGACGATGTGGTTGTTGATAAAGTAATGGAAGTTTTCTTAACCAAGGCAGATCCTAATATTAAAAATATACAAACCATTGTTCTGGAAGATAAAAGTGATCCGAGGGCATTAGAAATTCTGAAAAAAGTTAACGAAAACTATAAACAGAATTCCCCCCAAAGCTTAGATTCCTATTCTTTCAAATCTTATGAGAAAATTTCCCTGGATCTGGATGAAGACAGTATCAATGCATATAACAGCTATATCGCCAACAGGATAGATTCCCTTAAAAGATTGCCACAGCGCCCTATGAAAGCTGCAGAGAAAAAAGATTCCCTTGAATCCGTTAACCTTATGAAGCTTTTGGGTGAAAGTAAAATATTCCTCTGGGAAAGGGCTTCCCAATATCTGTATTCAAAAAAATATGGTGAAAAAATTAATATCCTGGACAATAAAGTTGCCGGCATAAAAGAACCTATTTATGAGCTGATGGCTTTCCGTTCCAACAGAAACCAGATACCGAAGGAGATTCGTGAAGAAAACAGGAACCTTTACCGTTTCTTTTTAACAGATTCTATTGAAATTGAAGGGCGGCAGAATTACGTGATCCGCTTCCGTCAGGTTGATTACAAACAGCCTGTAAAACAGAGAAAATTCAATGGATATCTTTATGTAGATAAGGATACCTACGCTTTGAAAAAAATTGAAAGTAACAGTAAAATTAAAAGCGAAGGCAGCATTACCAGTATATGGAAACCTGTTGATAACAAATGGTTTCTGGTAAAAGAAAACTATAAGCTGAAAATGGCTTCAGCCACTTTTGATAATGATGATAAATCTGATAAAAACGAAACCAAAGAAGAAAAAGAAGCCGATAAAAAAAATACAAAAAGATTTGGCAGCTATGCTTTTGTCACCGCTGATTATTTTGACTTCCAATCCCCTATCGAAGAAAGATCAGCAGATTTCAAAGGCTATACCATAGATGTGAAAAATTCAGACGGAAAAAGCATTGACCAATACCGCACCGAAAATCTGACTGAGCGTGAAGCTGCTACCTATACAACAATCGACAGCTTAAGCGCAAAATATAAGCTTAACCAAAGGGCGAAGGCCTTAACCGGTCTGCTAAAAGGAAAAATAAGAGTCGGGATGGTAGATTTTGATCTTGCCAGAATCATCGGTTACAATAAGTATGAACATTTCCGTTTCGGAGCAGGTGCCAAGCTGAATGATAAGTTCAACAGGTATATTTCCCCTGATGCTTATTTCGCGTATGGTATTTACGACAAAGATTTTAAATACGGAGCCGGTGTTGATATTCGTACAACCCTTGAGAAAAACTCGTTCTTCCGTGCAGAATATTTTAATGATGTAATGGCGGCAGGCCGTTTTTCTGAAAACCTATGGAATTTCAGGATGAAAATAATGAATTCCGGTGTTGCCCTGAACAATAATGTTTTCTTTGGCCATAAAGGGTTCAAATTAAGCTATGAAAATGATATTACCAACGCATTGACTATCAATGTTGCGGCAAAAAGAACCCAGGAAGAGTCAATGTTTGATTATAATTTTAAAGGTCTGGGGAATCAGTTTGATATTGCATCATCAGTCATCACCCTGAAATATTCGCCGAATTCAAAGAATATTATGACGCCTACCGGAAAATATACTTACGAGCAGAATCTTCCGGAGCTCTATCTGAACTATGAACAGGGATATAAAGCATTCGGAGGTGATTTTAATTTCAGCAGATTTGATGCTCTTTTTGTTCACAATTTTAAAACAAAACTTGGTGTAACAGGTTTAAGGCTTTATGGTGGTCTGGTTACAGGTGACGCACCAATCTGGAAGAATTTCACCCTGAATGGATTAGGAAACGGAAGGGAAGGGCTGAACTTCAACCTTACTTCTTACCTTGGTTTTGCAACCATGGCAGGCGGAAAGTATTATAATGACAAATTTGTGGGCGCTTATCTTACACACAAGCTGCCCTGGTATTTTAAAAGTTTCGGGAAAAATGTTTCAAGTTTCGACTTTATCTACAGGGGAACAATCGGTGATATGAAAAACCCGGAATTTCATCAGTTTGATTTTAAAAAGCTTGATCATCTGTATAATGAAGTAGGTCTTGAATGGAATAATTTCCTGTCCTCCCAATTTAATTTAGGTTTTTTCTACCGGGTAGGATATTACAATACCCCAAAATTTAAAGATAATTTCGCCATTCAGTTTAAACTCAAGTTATTAGGATTCTAGAGATTATTTAAATTCTGTAAAGCCACAAACAAAATGAAAAAACTATTATCGAATCAGAAATTAAAGAAAAGAAAAAAGATTATACTTGTTATATTGGGTGTAGTATGTCTTTTAGCTGTTATTTTTCCATTTTTACTTAACATTTATCTTAAACATAAATTACCGGAGCTTGTCAACAAGAAAACACCTTACCAGATAAGCCTTCAGGATTTTGATCTCAGTCTCTTCAGAGGTAATATCTCGGCCAATTCTATCTCAATTAAAACGAAAAATACAAATGATCCAGCTGTCACCCAAATATCAGGAAATGTAAAAAGTCTCCAGATAGAAAATTTCGGAATCTGGAATGCCATATTCAATAAGTCTTACAAAGTTGATAATATTAAACTGATTGACCCGAATGTTCAGGTAGTTTCCGGAAAATCACAGAAGAAAAAAGATTCCACAAAAAAGAAAATGAACTTTGAGGTTGAAAATATCTTGGTGAGCAACGGAAATATTTCTGTGAAAGGAAATGACAGAAAAGATCTTTTTAACGGGAAAAATATCAATATTAAGCTTACAGAAATCCGCCAGAGTAAAGATGCCTCCAAAATGCCTGTTGCTTTTAAGGAATTTAAAATTGATGCGCATGATGTACTGATCACCGTGAATGATTTCTATAAAATTTCCGCGGATAGGATTGACGCTAAAAACAAACAGCTTCAAATCTCAGCATTTCATCTGAAACCTATTGAAAGCCCGGCCCTGTACAATGCAAAAAATGTTTTTGATCTTAAGATTAATCAACTGTCTGCGGAGAATTTCACCGTTGATCAGGATTCACTTATTATAGATAATGCCAGGTTCATCAAACCTCAACTGACCGTCACTTCTACCAATAAAAAAACGGTAAAAGAAAACCCGAAAGAAGTTAATCTGAAAATCGGCATTAAAGATCTTGATCTTCAGCAGGGCTCTGTAATCGTTCAGCAGAAAGACAAAACGAAAACAGCTTCTGTAGACAATTTCCGTGTGAACCTGAAAGATATTGTTTTTGATAAAAATACGGTAAAGGAAAAAATACCTTTTGCATTTTCCACCCATAATGTTGAACTGGATGATATTTATTTTAAAGTGGATGCTTTGCAGGCTGTGAGCATTAAAAAAATCAGTTCGGATAATGCCGATATTTTCATTAATGATGCCCAGTTTCAGGCAATCGGAAAAAGCAGTACAAAAGATGTCTTCAACATTAAAACGGAAAAGATTGACATCCTGAACAATACCTCAAAATTTGCCGGGCAGCAGCTACAGCTTAAACTGGATGAAATTAATGTATATTCTCCCGACATCCAAATTATTGCCGCAACCCATAAAAAACCTGTTACCCAAAAAACACAGAATCAGCCACCTGATTTAATGGTGAATCTCGGGGCTCTGAATCTGATCAACGGAACTTTCAGTCAGCAGAAACAAGGTATTCAAAAGATGAAGGTGGGAAATTTCAATGTCAGGCTGAATTCAATTACGACAAACAAAGATGTTCTGAAAGAATCTATTCCTTTTCATGTAAAAAGTCATCTGATCACGGCCAATACTTTAGATATAGATGCAGGAAAGTACTACAGACTGAAGGTTGATCAGATAAAAAATTCCGGAAAAACTACCCATATCAGCAATTTTGCTTTCCTTCCCAAATATTCAAGGGATCAGTTTAACAGAATAATTGCTGTAGAAGAAGATCTGTATACAATCAAAGTAAAATCAGTGGATATCACGGATAAAAATTCGGCCATAGGTGGTAAAACCAGTATAGATCTTGATCATATTGCTTTAGACGGAGTAGACTGTAATATTTATCATGATCTTGCTCCACCTGATGATAATGGTGTCCGTTATATGTTCAGCAAAAAGCTCCGTGATATAAAATTCCCTTTATTTATAAAACAGGTAGATATTAAAAATTCAAAACTGACTTACGAAGAAATCGCAGAAAAAGCACAGATTCCGGGAAAAATAACATTTGATCATTTCAATGCAAAAGTGACCGGCGTGAACAGTGCAAAAATGAAAGGAAAACCAACATTGGTAAAAGTGGATTCTGACTTTAAATTCTTCGGAGATGCTCCTACGGACGTTCACTGGCAGTTTGATGTTGCCAACAGAAATGATGATTATGCCATTAACGGAACTATAAAAAATCTTTCAGTGGACAATGCAAATCTTTTTGTACGGCCTTATCTGAATGTAACCCTGGATGGGCAAATTCATTATCTGAAATTCGATTACAAGGGTAACAGCCAAAAAATCGGCGGGAATTTTTATTTTAAATATAACGACATGCACGTTAATTTCATGAATAAAAATACAGGTAAAGAAAGAAAACTTCTTACAGCCGTAGCCAATATTTTCGTTAAAAATGACTCCAAAGGAGAACCTGATCATGTGGAAGTGGAAAAAGAACGTGATCCGAATAAAAGCTTTTTCAATACTTTATGGCAGGGAATTATGGAAGGGCTAAAAAAGTATTTAATTTAACTTATTGAATTATATAAATTTAATGGAAGTCAATTGATTTATCATTATAAATATAGATTTTACTTGAAACCGTTTTATCTGAAATATCATTTCACTTAGAGATAAAATATCCAGATTCTAAATTTCTACAAAATTACCCCTGAATTTTGTAAGAAAAAACATGAATACGCTAAATAAAGTAGCTGCTGTAACCCTTTTGTTCTGGCTGATGAAAATTACGGCCACCACACTTGGCGAAACCCTCGGGGATTTTATTTCTATGACGCTTAACCTGGGGTATTCTGTAGGAATAGGAGTTACATTTCTATTTTTCATTATAGTTATTACCATACAGCTTAGTGTAAAAAAATACATCCCGTTTATTTACTGGATGGTAATTGTAAGTACTACAACACTGGGCACGGAAATCTCTGATTTTATTGACAGAACCCTGAAAATAGGTTATTTCTCAGGAAGCTTAATATTGGCAGGAGGTCTTTCGGTAACACTTTTATTATGGTATAAAAAATATAACAGTCTTGAAGTATATCCGCTTTTTGGAAGAGACAAAGAGATATTTTACTGGATTGCCATACTTTTTTCCAATAGCCTGGGTACAGCGTTTGGAGATTTTCTGAGTGATAATTTAGGATATACTTATTTGGAAGGAGCTGTTATTACAGGATCCATTATACTTGTGGTTGTCCTTCTTCATTATTTCACCAGGATCAATCATGTTGTATTATTCTGGATTGCTTTTGTTTTCACAAGACCGTTCGGGGCCACTTTCGGGGATTTTCTCACCAAGCCCATTTTAAAAGGCGGCTTGAACCTTAGCACATTGTATGCATCACTGGTTTCTTTAGCTTTACTGTTTCTGATGATTACTATTTCGCACTATAGACAAAAGAAATTACCGCCAGTAACCTGAAATTCAAAATTCCTTCTAAATCATTACCCAATATTGCACAGTTAATAAAATGTAAAAAATGAAAAAGTTAATAGGTATGCTGACGATGATGAAAATGAATAGAAAGCTGTTGTTTCTTTCAGTTTCAATGATGTTTTCTGTGATGTCTTTTGCCCAGGTGGCGGATGTAACTGTCTCAGGAATTGTTAAAAATAAAACAGACCAATCCGCTCTGCCTTATGTAAATATATTGGCAAAAACCGAAAAAGATACCGCATTTGTTGCCGGAACAATCACCAATGAAGAAGGACGATTCTCTCTCACAAATATAAAACCGGGAAATTACAGGCTGGAAATTTCTGTTTCCGGATATCATGCACAGAACCAGTCTCTTTTTGTGGGAAATCTTTCAGAATTTCTTGAAATTCCTTCCATAGAGCTTGAACAGGAAAAAGATGAAAAAGAAACAAAAATTGCAGAAGTGGTTGTAACATCAGCGAAAAAAAATGATATAAGCAGCCAGCTCGATAAGAAAACCTATTCCGTGGCAGATAATATAAGCCAAAGTGGAGGATCTGTTTTGCAAAGTATGCAGAATTTACCGGGAATTACAGTACAGGACGGCAAAGTTCAGCTGCGCGGAAATGATAAAGTGACTGTTTTGATTGATGGAAAACAGACCGCATTAACAGGTTTCGGAAGCCAGACAGGACTGGATAATATTCCATCCTCCGCCATTGATAAAATTGAGATCATCAACAATCCTTCTTCCAGATATGATGCAAATGGTAATGCAGGAATCATCAATATCATTATGAAGAAAAACAAGCAGAACGGCTGGAACGGAAAAATAGGCCTTACCGCCGGGCTTGGCTCTCTTTGGGTAAGAAAGGAAAATCAGCCGACTATCAGGCCTCAGTATACTTTAACGCCAAAAATCAATCCGTCAGTTTCTTTAAATTACAGGAAAGATAAGGTAAACATCTTTTTACAGGCCGATAATCTCTATACCCAAACCCTCAATAAAAATGAATTTGTAACCCGGAATTATGATGACGGAACAGTTATTAATTCACAGTTAAAACGAAACAGGAATACCAATTACCTTACCACCAAAGCCGGGATAGACTGGAATATTGACCCGCAAAACACGTTAACAATTTCCGGGCTTTACGGAAGTGAAAAAATTATAGACAGGGGAGATCAGCCATTCTTCAACGGAGATCTTTCGCAGCGCCTCCGTCTCTGGCAGTTTCTGGAAGATGAATTGAAAACCACCGTGATGGCTACAGCAGCCTATCAGCATAAATTCAAAGAAGCGGGGCACCTCTTGAACGCAGGATTTAATTATACCTTCCACAGGGAAGATGAAAAATACTTTTATGATAACTATCTGCCGACATCAACAGGAACAGATGCCTTCAAATTGTTATCCGATGAGCAGGTATATGATTTTAATGTTGACTATGTAAAACCGTTAAAATACGGACGTATAGAAGCTGGAGTAAAGCTCAGAAGCAGAAGCATCCCTACAGATATGAATTTCATACCCGGAGCCAATTCTGTACTGGATACCAGTGCAGGAGGAAAAGCTACCTATAAAGAATTAATCCCGGCCGTTTACGGAAATTATATTTTTGAAAACGAAAAATGGGAAGCAGAGCTGGGAATGAGGCTGGAGTATGTTAAAGTTCAATATGATGTAAATCCTAACCATCCCACTTACAAGAGCGACAGCTACAATTATACCCAGCCGTTTCCCAATTTAAGATTGGCCTATAAGTTTAACGATCATCATAAACTGTCTCTGTTTTATAACAGGAGGGTAGACAGGCCCAATGAAGTCGATATCCGCATTTTCCCAAAATATGATGATGCGGAAATCATTAAAGTCGGGAATCCTGGTTTAAGACCTCAGTTTACCAATTCAATAGAGTTGGGGCAAAAATACAGCTGGGATAACGGTTATCTGTATTCCGCAATATACCATCGTTTTTCAGACGGAACCATTACCAGGATTTCGAGCATTGTTCCGGGCAGCAGCTTGATTTATGCTGTATTTCAGAATGCAGGCAAAAGCTATAATTCCGGTCTGGAAATGATCTGGAACCAAAAACTTTCCAAAGTTTATTCCTTTAATATTAATGGAAACCTGTACAGAAATCAGATCAATGCATTTTCGGTGGAAAATCTTTATCCTCAGCCTGTTGTTTTTTCAGCGGATAAACAGACTGCTGTTTCGGGAAACTTAAAATTCAACAATATTTTCAAATTTTCTAAAGGATTTGATGCCCAGCTTACCGCAGTTTACCTGGCTCCGGATATTATTCCGCAGGGTAAGATAAAATCACGGTTTTCAATTGATGCCGGGGTAAAAAAATCCATTCAGAATGGTAAAGGCGAGCTGTTTCTGAATGCGACAGACCTGCTGAATACTATGGTGAGCAGGAAGCAGATCCAGGGCTCAGGATTTAGATACACCAGCGACGATTATTATGAAACGCAAGTGATAAGACTAGGTTACAGTTATAAATTTTAAAAACAAACCAATAATAAGATGTATGCATTTCGTCAAAAAATAATTTTCTGTTTTGTTATTGTACTTTCTGCATATGGCAGAATGACAGCACAAAATGATACGGTAAAGATCCATGGAAACGTACAGGACAGTGTAATTTCTCCAAATGTCCAAAAGAGCCGTCTGAATTATAAAAGTTTAATTATTCCCGCTGCTTTTATAGGGTATGGAGTGGCAAGCTTAACAGTAAAAGATCTGAAGCAGCTCAATTTTTCTACAAGAGATGAAATTAATGAGCATAGGCCGGATCATATAAAATTAGACAATTTTACCCAATATGCACCCGCAGTTCTGGTATACGGACTGAATGCCGCAGGGATCAAAGGAAAGCATAATTTCAGGGACCGGACTGTTATCTATGTTACATCACAGGCAATATCAGCCGCCATTACGCTTCCTCTGAAACATTTGGTAAAAGAAGAAAGGCCTGATGAGTCTAACAATCTTTCTTTTCCTTCGGGGCATACTGCAGCAGCTTTTTCTTCTGCACAGTTTATGTTCAGGGAATATAAGGATACCAATTTCTGGTTAAGTTTATCAGGCTATCCCATAGCTGTTTTTACCGGAGTATACAGAATGTTGAATGATAAGCATTGGGTAGGGGATGTGGTTGCAGGAGCCGGATTTGGAATTCTTTCCACTGAACTGGCGTACTGGCTGTTTCCAAAGATCAATACGATGCTGGGAGGTAAAAATAAAAATGCATCTACCATGATAATGCCGTTTTATCAGGAAAAAAGCTTAGGAATAGGGTTGGTAAAAAGTTTTTGATAGTTCTGAAACTCAGGTAAATTTTTTATCAGCAGTTTCCAGCATGAAAATTGGTGAAAAGTAGATTTATATAGATGCTTTTTCAGTCAGGTACAGGCTATATGACTGAAAAATAAAGAATTAAATATGTCCTTTAAGAATTGGAAGTTTTATATATAAAAATTATATTGCAAATATTTACACCTATTCAATTTAACATAATATGAAAGCGAATATATTGCAGAAACTTACTGTTTTAGGAGCAAATACAGATCATGTAAACAAAGAGAAAACTTTTGCGGAGAACTGGAAAAGTATCACATTCAATCATTATTTATATGATAAAGAATGGGACGTATACGGAATCGACCAGTTTTATGAAAGCAACAGGCATTTATACGCCAATAATAAAGAAGATTTCTATCAGAATTTACTTGATCATTATTTCTCTGAGCATGAAAATGCTTATGGCCAGGATTTCTATAAAAACTGGCTCTTTACACCGTTTAAAAAAAATTCAGAAGATTTTGGAGAGCTGGACGGGCTTGTAGACGAAACAGAAGTCCGGGAAATTGTACAAGGCTCAGAAATGGATTTTATCTGTATTATTTATTCGTACGGATATCCGGATCATTATTTTGTATGTCTCACAGATCCTGACCAGGAAAATCCAACTGTGTACAGCACAGATCATGAAGTTTTTTTTCAGGAAATTGAAAACGAAGGAACCCTTGAAAAATTTCTTGAACGCTATATGACAAAGGAAGAGTTTGTAGAAGTTGTAAAAGAATACCTGGAGAGGAAATTTGGACAGAATTGATGTTTCTAAAGGTAACTGACTAGGAAATATTATTTATCCTATAATTAATATTATGTTAAATTAAATATGAAACTTATTTTGTTACATTCCTTATACTGATTTAAAATTTGTGTATTCATGCAATTAAAAAAAATAATGTGATACGCCAATAGATTGCGCAGTAATACTATATTTTTGAATACCGTAAATATTTAAAGCTATAATATGAAATTTTCAAGTGATTTGGTAATTTATGATTTAGAAGGAAGTTGCAAAACTTTTGGAAAAAATGAAATAAATGAAACGAATATAATAGAAATTGGAGCTGTAAAATTAGACAAAAAAACTTTTGAAATAAAAAGTGAATTCTCAATTTTAATAAAACCAAAACATTTTCCAATTCTACCCGAAATTACGGACATTACAAACATTACAAATGAAATGGTTGAAAATGAAAAGTATTTTGATGAGGCAATTCTCCTGTTTTTAGATTGGTACGGAGAAAAAAATAAATCAACTTTAGCCGGTTGGGGATTGTACTACGACTTACCTCTTTTGAGGAAAGAATTTACAGAATTTGGATTTGATTATAATACATATTTTGTTGGTGGAGGTTTTGACATCAGAGCACTAGGCGTTTATTGGCTGGCAAAAAATAACATTTCTACATCTGGAATTTCATTAGAAAGAGTTCTGGAAAAAATGAATATAAAAGAAAATTTTACATTTCACAGAGCATTAGACGATGCAAAAGCAACAGCATTAATATTACAGCAAATTCTCCATGAAAAATAATTGTCTGTTACTAACAAGGGCCTTGCAATAGAGGAAAAAGTATATAATTCACGTTTTGTGTTTCGGTAGATATTTGTATTTTAGTTGAACATTTCAACGTCGGAATGTCCCCTACTACACAAAGCCTAAAACTGCTATAATAGATTACTATGAAATTGATTTTAAAAACATTTAAGTTTATTGGTAAACTTATAGTTGGAATTCTGATATTATTATTGTTTTTGGGCGGAGGCTACCGATTATTTAGTTCAAAACCAGTTCCACCAGGTAAATTAGTTAATGTTAATGGGACCAATATTCATGTAAGAATAGATGGTAAAAAGAAATCTTTACCTACTATTATTATTGAAGCTGGTGCACACAGTAATACAGATATGTTGCATTGGCTGGCAGAAGGGTTAAAAAATAATACGAGAGTTATACGCTATGACAGAGATGGAAAATGGTTTAGCGAATCGAGTAATAATGATAGTGTATCTCCTGAATTTTATGCCCATCAGCTTCATGAATTATTAGAGAAAATTGGCGAAAAACCACCTTACATTTTGGTAGGTCATTCTATGGGAGGACCTTATAGCAGAATATTCAGGGATCTTTATCCAAACGAAGTTGAAGGAATTGTTTTCATAGACTCAAGCCATCCTGAACAATGGAAACGATTAGCTCAAAAAGAATTGGTTCCTAAAGGACAGGCAAAACTTTTAAAAATAGGATCTGTATTTGCAGATTTAGGTATTTTGGGTATTTATAATAATACAATTGCTAAGCCAGTATATCAGGGTGATGGGTTGCCCAAAGAATTACACAGTCGTTCACGATCATTAACTTATAATTCCGGAGAAGTTTATCGCATGTTTTTAAGAGAGAATGAATTAACCAATGAAGTACTGATGCGAGCAGGTAAAGCAAAGGATTTAGATTCATTACCTGTTTTGGTATTTACTGCTACAGAACAGTATAAAGAATCCCAGAAAAAGAGATACAGAAAAGATGGAATTGATCCTGAAAAGCAAGTTCAATTGTGGTTTGATATGCAAAAAGAACTAAAAGAACTCTCTTCTGATGGAAAACAAATTATTATGAATGCAAGCCATAGTACTATCATTACGAAAAAAGAAAATGCTGATATAATAAATAAAGAGATCCTTTTATTATCTGAAAAAATTGAAAAGAAAAATTATAATAATTAAATCCTAAAAGAAAAAAACCGCTCTTTTCAAAGAGCGGTATCATGTTTTAACGTTGGCCTGGTATTAGCAAGTAGATCCGCATGCAAGCACCTGAATATGTACAACACCATTAATCACGCACTGTACATTGCATAATGTAGTACCTACAAGAGTTCCCGTGGCGTTTACCGCACCACCTACGGTAGTGCCTACACCGTTAACAACGCCTCCAACAATCGTACCCACACCGCCTACTACTCCACCAACGACTCCGCCCAGGCCTCCGATAACACCACCGATGTTATCGAATATTCCGTTACCTGAAATAGTTTTCAACTCGTTTCTGTTTAATTTTTTTAAGTTTTTCATGATATAAAATTTATATGATTATTGTAATACTAATATATGAATAATTATAATATTTGTATATTATTTTATAATAAAATCAAATATAAGTGTTTATTATTTAATATTTTGTTAATATGTGTTTTGTTTTATAAGTATGTCATTATTTGAGTTATTTGTTATATTCCTTTAAAAATGAATAATTTACACCGTATTTTATAAAATGGCTTTAGAGTAGCTTATATCAGAATGAGACACTGAAACCTCTTGATAGCAGAATTGTTCTTAACAGCTGTGAGTGGCAGGTTTCACAGGGAAAATTGAACAGCTGAAGATCTTCATATCTGCCGGATTTCACGCAAAATAACACTTCCTTCTTTTTTTATTAATTACTTTTCCTACCACATCAATACTTTAAAATAGAGGCTGGTCTTATAATTGCAGATAGTAAAGTATCAAAAATTCAACCACTAAATTATATTATTATGGAAACTAAAAAATCAGCAAAGAAAACAACTTCGAAAACTGCAGCAAAAAAAACAGCAAAGATTCCTGCTAAAAAAGAGGCAGCCAAACAGCTGAAAGATCTGTTTGAAGATTCCCTGAAAGATATATACTGGGCAGAAAAAGCCCTGGTAAAAGCCCTGCCTAAGATGCATAAAAATGCTACAGATAAAAAGCTTAAAACAGCGATAGAAAACCATCTTAATGAAACTGAAATTCATGTGAAAAGACTGGAAGAATGCTTTGCTTCGCTTGGTAAAAAAGCTCAGGCCAAAAAATGTGATGCCATGCAGGGATTACTGGATGAAGGTAAAAGCATCATGGAAGAAACACAGGCAGGTGCTGTAAGAGATGCAGGTATTGTTGCTGCTGCACAAAAAGTGGAACATTATGAAATTGCCACCTATGGATCGCTGGCTGCCTATGCCAAAGTACTGAAAGAAAAAACATGCCTGAAGAATCTTCTGGCCACTCTTAATGAAGAAAAAAAATGTGATGAATTGTTAACCAAAATAGCAGATACCGCTATTAACAGTAAAGCTAAGTAGAATTTAATTCAATGTATAAGAGAGATCCGCCACCGGGTCTCTTTTTTTATTGTTTATATCAAAATAGTAATGTTCCGGTTCAAGCCAATTTCTTTGATAATAGGAATCAGATGTTTAACTTTGCTCAACAGTTATCAATAAATGGATTTGAAGTTGCCCCTTTCCTATTACCTCAATCAGGATGTTATTTTTCTTGCCAGAAATCTTTTGGGAAAAGTACTTTTCACGGAAATTAACGGAGATGTTACGGCTGGGATTATTGTAGAAACCGAGGCTTACTTCGGGGTTATCGATAAAGCTTCCCATGCTTACGGAGGCCGCCGTACAGACCGCACAGAAACGTTATACAGTCAGGGAGGTATTTCTTATGTCTATTTATGTTACGGGATCCATCATCTCTTCAATGTTGTAAGCTCTGTTGAAGATGAACCTCATGCAGTATTGGTAAGAGCCGTAGAACCGCTAATAGGTTCTGAAATTATGGAACTTAGAAGGAATATGCCGGCTTCAAAGGCTGCTATTTCATCAGGTCCGGGTTCGGCAGCAAAAGCTTTGGGGATCGACCGTTCTTTTAATAAAAAAGATCTTACTGAAAATGAAATATGGATTGAGGATCATGGTATTAAATATTCTTCTGATGAAATCATAGCCGGGCCGCGGATTGGGGTGGCCTATGCTCAGGAAGATGCATTACTGCCCTGGCGCTTCTATGTTAAAGGCAATAAATATGTCAGTAAGCCCAGATCTTAATAGCTGTTATTTTTCTCAGATTTTCAATTTAAATACATATTCTCCTTCCAATGAAATTATGCTTTATTGGAAGAACATCTTCAGGCATTAAAAATTACACATTTGTGTAATAAAAAGGTAAAATTAATTTTAGTAATTTTAATATAAAATTAGTAAATAACACATAACTAACTAATATTCAATATTAAATGTATGTATTTTCAATTGAGGGGTACGATTTAGAGCGTTTTCTGCACTATTTTGACCTGCCTGGTGTCTACCTTTTGTCTGCAAACCACTCATAGTGCAAATTTAGCCAAAAAAATTCAAAACACCAATCCTTTATTCATCGGCATTTGGAACTGGTGCAAGGTGCAAGTATTATATATACTTGCACCTTTGCACCTGCCCTAATGAGCCATAATCTAATTATCTCAAAAACTCTCTTTATTTTTTTGCTGATGTTAGCTTAAATCTATTTTTTGGGCTTATATTCTGATATCCCCCACATAGTCCGTTATTGTCTTCTTCTTGTCTGTTATTGACCACCTCACAATTTGGCATTGCATAACCACAGCCATTAATTTTGCGAGTTGAAAATAAAGAAACTAATGGAAGTAATCACTATTGAATCACAAGCTTTTAAAAACTTGATGTCAAAAGTAGACACAATCTTCGATTATGTTATTTCCCAGCAAAACATACAAGATGAAGAAGACAGTTGGGTAGACAGCTATGAGGTATGTACCTTTTTGAAGATTAGTGACCGAACTCTGCAAAGACTACGCAGTGAAAATAAAATTAACTATTCCCGTATTAGAGGGAAAAATTACTACAAAATCAGTGAAATTAAAAGAATGATGGAGGAAAACCTAATCCGTCGGAGTGAAGACTGTTTACAAAATCTGATCTTAAACCACCAAAAGAATGTTAGACAAAAACAAGGTACTCAGTAGCACCCGTGACGGACTAGATGTTTTCAAACACTTCCTTCCCGGAGATTGGCGTGTGGGCAGAAAATTCAAAAATCCATTTTATGACGATACCAAAGCATCGTGCAACATCTACTTTGACCGGAGAAGCGATATGTATCGTATAAAGGATTTTGGTAATCCTGATTATGACGGAGATTGTTTTTCATTGGTAGGAAAAATAAAAAACCTAGACTGTAATAAGGATTTTACAGAAATCCTGAAACAGATCAATGAAGAAATGAATTTGGGATTGGAAAATAATTATGCATTGCCTCAAGATAGAAGTTCTTTAAGAGCAAAAGCAAATAATGTAAATGAAAATTCAGTGAAAGAACTGGCGTATCATCCTAAACCTTACACCGTATTTGAACGCAGCTTTACACTGAAAGAAATTGAGTTTTGGAAACAATATGGCATTACTCGTGAAATTCTGAAACTGTACAAAGTGGTTTCATTAGATGAATTTACAAGTGAAAATAAAGACTCAAAACCTTTTACCATACAATCTTCAGTTGAAGAGCCTATGTTTGGGTATTTTGGCAAAAAGTATGTTAAAATTTACCGTCCTTTTTCCCAAATCCGTTTCCTGTACGGTGGAAATCTGCCTGAATCCTATTGTTTTGGATTAGAACAATTGCCTGCCAAAGGAAACACCCTGTTTATTACGGGAGGAGAAAAAGATGTACTCTCATTAGCTTCCAAAGGATTCTATGCGATTTGCTTCAACAGTGAAACCAGTTCGATATCAGAAAGTCTGATTAAAAAACTTTCCTATCGTTTCAAACACATTCTGATTTTGTATGATGTGGACAAAACGGGGTTGGAGGCTTCGCTCAAACATCAGAAGCAATTGTCTGGTTTCGGAGTAAATCGTTTGATCCTACCTCTTTCAGGAACTAAACAGGAAAAGGATATTTCCGATTTTTTCAGAATGGGAAATGCCAAAAATGACTTTAACCAATTATTTCTTGAATTTTTAGACCAATTATACAATGAAACTATGGCGATACTAAAACCTTGCGAAATCGACTTTAGTCAGCCTCCATTACAATCACAAACCTTGATTTCTATTAATGATGTTCCTTTAGGGACACAAGGAAATTTAATGGGACTAACAGGCGGTGAAGGAACCGGAAAAAGTAATTATGTAGGAAGCCTGATTGCCGGAACATTATGTCAGGGCGACCATATAGATACTTTAGGAACCCATATTTTACCTAATAACGAAGGTAAAGCCGTTTTGCTTTACGATACCGAACAATCCGAAAATCAACTGTACAAAAACATTTCAGGTATTCTGAAACGATCTGGAAGAGAAAGTATGCCTAACTATTTCAAAGCCTACTGTTTGGCAGGGATGTCACGAAAAGAAAGGATGCAGGCAATATTACAGAGTATGGATAAATTTTACTACCAATTTTCAGGAATTCATATGGTCGTGATAGACGGAATTGCCGATTTGATACGATGTGCCAATGATGAAGCAGAGAGTGTTGCCTTAATTGACGAGCTCTACCGTATGGCAGGAATATACAAAACCTGCATTGTCGGTGTACTGCACTTTACACCCAACGGACTAAAACTTCGGGGACATCTTGGAAGCGAACTCCAGAGAAAAGCAGCCGCTATTTTATCCATCGAGAAAGATGACGATCCCCAAATATCTGTGGTAAAAGCATTGAAAGTAAGAGACGGAAGCCCATTGGATGTTCCGCTTATTCAATTTTCTTGGGATAAGGAAAAAGGAATGCACGTTTTTGTCGGGGAAAAAACCAAGGAAGAAAAAGAGAAACGCAAAGAGATAGAACTGGCAAATATTGCCCGAAATCTATTTTCGCAACAAAAGCGTTATACCTATGCTGGATTATGTGAGAAACTTCAAAGTATGATGGCAGTCAAAGACCGAACGGCAAAGAGTTATATAAAATTTATGCGTGAGAAAGGATTGATTGTTAAAGATGCTGAAAATAGTTATGAGCTCAAAAAATAAGATTCAAACACTATTGATCCAAACACCTAAATTCCTAGATAATAACTGAAATCAAGAAAACCCCAACAATATGAATATAGATCCTAAAAAGCCATTACTTCAGTTGACTGTCGAGGAATTTCTGGATTTACAAAAAAACAATGTTCCAGAAAAAAAGTACGAATATGGACTTAAAGGTTTAGCCAAAACGCTTGGATGTTCCCGCTCGAAAGCAGCGGAAATCAAATCCAGCGGAATATTGGATGATGCCATTATTCAAAACGGACATCTAATAATCATCGATAAAGATAAAGCAATGGAATTGATGGCTTTGCATAAAAAATGAATGAGTCGGGATTAATTATGCAGTTTTGGGAATACAACGAAAAAGAACCGTTGGGAGCTGTTGCGGTTGCCCTCTATTTTTTTTTGGTTGAAATATGGAAAAAAAACGAAAAAAATGATTTCAATCTTTCGGATACTGAAATTTGTGAAGGGCTGAAAATCACAAGACCTACGATTATTGCATTGCGCCAAAAATTGGTTACTCTGGGAATGATTCAGTATCAGTCCAAAAACGGACTTCCGGGACATTACAAAATTCTTTTGGAATATTCACCTGCGTTATCTGTATTTGCAAAACCTGAAACCGACAAAGGAGATTCGACTACTAAAAGTAGTCAAAAGATAATTTCGAAAAAAAATAAAACCACAGAAAAGTCTTCACAGAAAATTGAAGCTCCAAAAAATCAAAATTTATCTGCAGATAATCAACTGGAAATTCCAGCTAAAACACTTATTCAGGTTTCAGGAAATATTCCTTTGTTGGAAGAATTTACGCAGTATGCGAAAACACTGGACAACTATGTTCCCGAATTAGATATTCTTATTAAAGAAAAATATGACAGTTGGCTCGGAAACGAATGGAAAAACGGTTACGACAAACCGATAACGAACTGGAAGTCTTCCATAAAAAACGCAATGCCATTTCTTCAAAGTGAATTACAATCAAGCAGTGCTGCTTTCCAAAAGATTTCTTTGCCAACTATAAAACGTCCGAAATCAAATTTTGATTAATAGACAAGTAAAAATACAAGACTATACTTTGTAGCATTAATCAACTTATGGATAATTGGTCATCAATTTCGATAAAATCATCTTCGCAACCTCTTTTCAAAAAAAGGTAAGCTACAGAAAGGAATGTTTTAGAAATGGGGTTGCTCCGTTTGATGCAAAAATGCGTTTCCGACCAAAGGAAGGAATTGCATTTTTGCCAACCTACATTTTCCTTAAAAAATTTTGAGCATAGAAAATACAAAAAAGCACTCTTGAATTTATTTCCGAGTGCTTTACATTGACCTCCTTTTCCATTTTTCAAGGCTTTCTTACATAAATAATTGAGTAAATTTCCATTGTAATACATTTTTAAAGGTAAAAAAATACGATTGCCTATACATCGTGAGGTCTAATTGTTTTAATGTTCGCTCGGAAGCAGTAGCACATTACTTTCTTTCCAAATGGTTAGTTCATTAAAAAAGAAATCGGAATACTCAATATCCTGTGTAATTAAGACTTTATTATTTCCGCTTGTTGCAGAAAGCCTAAATCTAGAGTCTTCAACTCGTTCGATTTTCCAGACCTGAAATTCTTCCTGCTTAAATTTTTCTTTAAACTGATAAGATGCAATGCAGTCAAGAAACCAATAACAATGTTCTTCATCAGCAACGGTTTTTACACCATCAGTTAGCAGTAGTCCTAAAAGATACTTGTAGTATGTTTCTGTACCTATAAAATCATTGTAGAATTCATTTGCTGAAATGTTTGGATTTTTCATAATTAAATTTTTAAAATTGTTACTATTGTTTTATTGTTTTCTGAAATATCAAAGAACACTTTGTTTTTATCTGAGCAACTTGTCGTTTTTCATTGCTTTTTGACGATAGAAATTCCGTTTCAGCCAAAACCGAAATGGAAGCATTGTAATGAAGGCATTGAAATCTTTTTGTCTGAAAGATTTAGGAGTGTCTGGAAAAATTGTTGGAGCTAAGCGGAAAGAATTTTTGTAGAAACCCAAAAATATTTTTTTGAGCAGAAATGGGATTTATACTTTTGCATACTGAAAACGTACTGACTGTCAGGTAAAAGGAATGTTAAAACAGTATTTTCGAATTCAATCAATTGATAAAAACCAATTTTATTTGTAAATTTGAATACCCTAAACAAAGGATTTAATATAGAGATATGACAAGATTTTTATTTTTATCAGCACTATTATTTGCAACATTTGGATACAGTCAAACGAATTGTGATGCTTTGAAAAAAGAAAATGAAGCTTTGCAATCAACAAACAAAGTTTTGGTTTCAGAAAATGAATATTTGAAAAAAGTGCTTGATATTAACAAACCGATACTCGAAACAGAAAAAGAAAATTCGACTTTTAAAATAACGAAAGTAACAGGGAACAAAGTCGGAAAAAATATCGAAATTATATTTCTGATCGAATCTAAAGATGAGAATAAAAAAATGACTATCGAAGATATATTTGCTATAGATATTGAAGGAAATGAATATAAAATTGATTTCTCTAAATCTAGCAAAACCTTTCCGCAGTTAGCCAAAAATATTCCTGTAAAAATTACTTTTTCATTTAAAGATATACAGGGCGAACCAATGTTTATAAAAATGTTTAGATTCAAAACGACATCACAGCCAGACAGGAATTCGTTTGAAAAAATAAGGTCAAATTTAGAGTTTAAAGACTTAAAAGTAAGTTGGAATTAATTTCTGTATTTCATCTTTTTCAATTCATCTTAAAATTCAAAGAATTAAAAAAACTTCGCAACCTTTTTTCAAAACATTTGCTGGTAAAAATCAATGGCAATGTTTTTAAATGGGGTTGCATCCGCTTTCAACTGCAAAAATGCGATTCCGACCGCAGAGAGGAATTGCATTTTTGCCACCTGCCGCAATTTATGGGGTCTATAAGGTGACAAAACTTATTCAAATTATAACTTAATAGGCTGTGAATGGAAATTTTTCAGATTAAGGAAAAAACCTCTATTTTCGGTCAATCCGTTGCGGAATAAATTCCAAATTAATGAACTTCCCATTTGTGCCAAAACCGAATTAATGTACAAATCCTGCTTTTCGAGTGCTTCGGCTACACTGCAACTTGGCGTATCATCTTCGGTTTCAGATTGTTTGAGTAACTCTCCAAATTCATCCGTAACAAAAGGAAGATTTCCCACTGTTTCGTATTTCTCGGATTTGGGTTGTCGGATTACTCCGACCGTTGATAAAAACACCTGTCCTGTGTATTGACCGTTTCCAAAATCCATCCAATATTTTGGTTCGTCCCGATAACTTCCGAAATTAACTTTTTCTTTCAGAATTTCAGCAATACCAAATCTCGCCTGTACATTGTCAACGCAGGTAATCGTAATGGTTGCTTTTGCGTTTTCGGGCAATCTGTCAAAACGGTCTTTTTCAAATCTTACAGTTTCAGCTTTCCAATTCGTGCCGAAAAATCGGTTGATACGATTACTTAATGCAACGGATTTGTACAATCCCAATTCGCATTCCGCAAATAGCTGTCTGCCTAAATTGGCTTCGGTAATTAGATCATCATCCCACAATCTTACGGATAAACCTGCGTGATTAAGTTCCGTCAATGCATGGTTCATCCTTGCCAATGCAGTAAGCATTTGAGAACCTGTTCCGCCTGCTCCGATTAGATTTACCGAAATCGGATTGGTCGGACTGATTAACTCACCATCAGTAAAATGGACTTTCGATTTTATTTCTTGATTTAGTATTATTTTGCTATTCATCGCAATACATTTTTAAGGGTTTTACCATTTTTTTTCAATACTCCCACAGGAAAAGTTTCGCCTGTTTCTATTAATTTTTCCCAAAGGTTTACGCAATTTCCTTTTATCGGATTATAATTGTCCAATAAATGACTGAAATAAGAATTGAAAAAGTAATCTTCCCAAGCGTTGGTAAATTCTTCTACAGAAGCCGAATTTTTGATATGGATATTGACTGTTCCCATACAGACTGCTCCGTCCTCATACACATTGAAAAAAGGTGCGTAATACAATAGTGTTTTTTCGGTTGGTCTTTTATCATTTGCCAAAGCAAAAACGGAAAGACGCTCTTTACTGGCAAGCCAAAGTAATGCAGGAATTTTTGCTTTTCCGTTGGGTATTTCCAAATTTTTTACAAAGTACATCTGCCTTTCTTGTGATGGAGAATGCCAAAGTACAGAACCGTTTTGACTAGGATTGATATTCAGAATATAGGTTGGTAAAATCCCTTTCGATTGTAAAAAAGTTTTGTCCTTTTCTTCGTCAGTATTTAATGATTTTGCCAATTCTTTGGCTTCGTTTACGGTCAAAGGATGGGCGTTGATTGGATTTCCGTTTCTGTCCATATCAAAATGCTCTACATACATCGTTTTATTGCTATCTAAAGATTCATAAAAAATAAGTGCTGATTTTGGCTCATATAATGTTCCGAATTCTTTGGCGATGTCTATTATATCGTTCATTTTTTTATGAGTTAATGGGTTAATGTTAATACTTTATACAGGTTTTCCATTAGGGTAAACAAGCGGTTTTCAAAATCAAAATTGGCTTTTGAAATTGCAGTTCCGTTAATGAGTGTGTAAACCGTAGGTTCTTCGATACTTCCGTATTCATTGAACTCTGCATTAATGCTTTCTTCAATATTGCTATACAAACAACCTTTGGTATCGGCAACGAATGAAATATACATATCCATTCCAATGGCTTTATTGCCGTAATCATCATTGTAAGGGTCTAGTTCGGGAGTTGGTTTGTTTCGGAAAACGGTTGTTTTCGGATATTCAGAATAAAGGGTAAAAGCAACGGAAGCCAATTCGTAGCAGTCGTGGTCAAAGGTATTTCGGATTTTGAAATCTCCCAATCGCTGTTCAAATACTTCCAAATTTTTAGGGTTACCTAATTTTTTTTCTACTTTATCTCCTATGATTTTTGAGATTTTAAATTCACGTCTAAACTCCTGCAAATCTTCTTCCGCTTCATCGCCTTGTTCTATCCAATCTTCCTGCATTTCGTATATCCAATACAGATAACTGTCTTGCTGTCTGTAATAAGGAATGTCTGCAATCAGATACAGATAACTGCAAACTGAAAGCAATAGTTGGGCGTTGTTTCTATGCTTTTTATCGTTAAGCATTTGGAATAACGGTACAATGGGAATATAATAAAGAGATGTTCCTGTACCGTATTTTTCCTCTTTCGCAAAATGAATATTCTTATCATTACGAATGAGTTTGAAACTATTCCAATCTTCTTTTGTCTGCTTCATTTTGTTTTCTAAATCCCACATTGCCAAAGAAATATTATATGGAAACTCAAATTCTTGAGTTGAAATTAGCTCAACATTGTAATGTTTAGCAAAATTTGAAAGGGACTTATAAAAATCCCTCTCCGTTTTTTCCATTTCTTTGCAATCTTGTATTGTTGGTATTTCTTCCTGCTTTGGCAGAAATCTCCATTTTAGAAAACCATTGGAAGCATTGCAATGGGTAAGGATTTTAGTTTGTCTTTCCGTATTTCGTTCGCTGTCTTTGGTTTTTGAAGCCATTGTGAAAACTCGCCCAATTGTTGGTGTAATCGTTGTTGTTCTTTTTCTTCGAGAACGCTTATTTTTCCCAATATAATCTTGTGTTGCATAGTTTTTCATAAATGATGAATGATAAATGATGATTGATAAATGATGAATGATTATTGTTAGTTGATGGTTGTAGGTTGTCAGTTTTTAGTTTGTAATTCTATCAACCGTCAGCCAAAAACCATCAACTAATTTTATCCTTTTGTTCCCATTACGCTTTCAAATCGGTATTGAATGGTATCATCTTTAATATGTGGTGTGGAAACTTTGGCGGTGGTTAAAATTGGGTAGGTATTGGCGTAAAAATTCATTACAGCTTCTACGCTCCATTTTGGTTCGGGGTCTGTAAGGCGGATTTCCTGTCCGTTATCTTTCAATATAAAAATCCGCTCTAATTGGGTGGCTAATAACATAATTTTAGTATTTGGTTGTTAGTTAATGGTTGTCGGTTTGAGATTGGCTTTCCGTGAAATTTTCTGTCAGATTTTCGGTAAAAAGACTTGGAGCAAAATGTCTTTCATATTCATCCTGTTTTTTGCGGATAGCTTCTGCAAAATCGGGGTTTTCCGATACTTTCGGAAGTGCCGACCACGCTTCTTTGTATTTGCCTTCTTTTTCGAGTCCTTCGGCTTTTTGGAAAGCTTCTTTGTACTTCTTTTCTTTAGCTTCCTTTTCTTTTTTCTCCTTGTCCATTTTTTCCTTTTCCATTGCGGATTGCTTTTGGGCTTCTTCGAGTTGTTTCATAAAACTTTCCATATCCACCATCAATCCCGAAGCGGTCTGTAACGGTGCGGAAATACTCTCAAAAAATCCGTTGTCTAAATCTTCGGCTGTTCCCCGAAGATTTAAAGGAGGAATGAGTTTTCTTGCTTCGTCTCCGCACCCATCATTGTTGAGCAATACGGAAAGAACATAACTGTTTTCTGTGGTTGAACGGAGTGTGATTTGTAAATCTCCTGTTAAGCCCATTTTGGCTATATGTCTGAAAAAATTGGTTTGCATTATTCTATTTTTAAAAGTGTTTTTTTGCTGTTCTTTTCGTAATTAATCTTGTATCCATTGGTTTGAATGATACTCTCTAACAAGTTTCTTGCTCTTGTAGCATCTAAGTCATCTTCTTTGGTCATATCCAAATAGTGTAATTTTTCAAATTCTTTAATCATTTGAGCAATAACAGTCAATGCTTTATATTCCGTTTTATTGGCGAGATTGCTCATTCTGTTTCGATTTTAGTTTTATTAATTTCTCGTACATATCTGTCCAATAATTGTTCAGCCTTTTATCCAAATCTGAAAATCCGTCATTGATGTGTTCATATTGCTTGTATTCTGCTGTAATTCGGATGGCTTCGTCCAAATTGGTTACCTTTATTTCACAACCGTTTAAATCTGTTACTTTCATTACTATTGAGTTAAGTGGTATAATGAAAATTCTTCCGTCCAAAATTCCTCGCTTGTGTGTTTTCCAAAGGCGTTGTAAATAGCGTTTCCGTTTTTATAAACCTGCATTTGGTAACAATGCAGGTTATTTTCGGGTAAAGTGAAATTTTTAAAATCCTCTTTTTCCAATTCAATAAAAACTTGGTTTCTTTCTGAAAGCCATTCTTTAACTTCGGGATATTTTTCTTCCGAAAATTTGAAAAATTCTACATTGGTATCTGCATAGTTTAACCATTTCAAATCGTAATCGTTTTCAACCATTTTTACGGCTTCCAGTCTTTTCTTTTGATTTTGTTTCCAGTCTTTATTGATGTTGATAATAGCAAAATTACAGTCGTCCCATTCGCTATTGGTCATTGCTTTTATCAGTAAATATTCGGTGGGTTTTGTTGATGTTTTCATTGGGTTACTATTTTCATTGGGTTTAAATGATTGCCAGTTTTTCTTTCTAAAAGGATTTCTAAGATTTCGGTGTTGCTGTTGTAGGTTTCGCCCTCAAAGTAATAGTTGTCGGTTTCTTCGTCATATTCGTACTGCTCAAAATCTTCATCTTCGAGATAGATGTCTTGAAGTATTCCGTTGTGATACGTTGCTTGTCCGTATACAAGATTTCCCATTTCTTCATAATCCTGCACAAAATCTACTTTGTAGTGTTCTGCTATTTTTTGTATGATTTCAAGGTTGGGAGACCATTTGGTTTGATACTGAAACACTTCTGTATTATCATTATCAAAATACAAATCAAAGAAATATCCGCCATTGTGTTGATTTACCCAATCGGGAAGTTGTCCTTTTTGTTCCTGCTGTTCTTTGGTTGCCATTGCTTGAAACAACCATTTTATTTGTTCAATTGCTTCGGGAGTTCCCTCGAAAGCAACCGTATTACTGCACCAATTTGCCATAATGCTTGATTTTTAAAGGTTGTGTATTTTCGTAAATGTATGTTCCGCTTGTTTTGAGTGGTTCTGCTCCTTCTGTCAATCGGATTTCTGATTTGAATATCTTGGAGAGTTTTCTTGCATAGCGTATTGCGGTTGTCCTGTCACAATGGATTCTGTAATAGACTTCTATATTTTCCCATCCTCTCTTGTCTTTTCGCTGTTTTATCTGAAAATTAAACTGTGCTTCCATTTTTGAAATGATTAATGATTATTAGAATGGTAAATCATCTTCTGTTTCATCGGCAAAGGCATTTGTTCCTTGTGATGTTTCATTCGATTGCTTTTCTCCTGTGTCAGATTTCTGTCCGCTACTGTGAAGTTTTATTTGTGAAGTATGAAAATTCAATCCCGATTTTATTTCTCCGTCTTTTCCTATCCACGCTCTTGAACTTACTCTGCCTGATAATTCAACCAAAGCTCCTACGGTAAGGATTTTGGCTACATTCGGACTTATCCAGTACGAACAATTAAAATAGGTGGTTTGCTCTTTGCGTTCTCCTTGTTTGTTTTTATAGCTTTCGTTGGTTGCTACTGAAAAATTAACAACTTGTTTGTTGTTTGCTAATGTGTTGATTTCTGCGTTTTGGGTAACTCTACCGATGATTGTGTTCATAACTTTTCGTTTTTGCTTGTTAATAAATTTGTTATTCTTGGGTTAAAATTTCGTTGTAAATTGATTTGGTATCGAGGACACTCGGCTTCTTTTTTTCTTTTCTTTTTTTGGAAAAGCATTATTTGTCTTTATTTTTTTGTTTATTTTTCCGTTGATGTCAAAGAACGTCTGCTGTTAAATTGATTCGTATAACTGAGGTTCCGGCTTTTTCTTTGCCGATGATTATAGGACAGCATCAGGCACACAAAACCCGATTCAGTTCCGTTTTAAAAAAACAGAATTCGAATCGGGCTTGAAATCTTTTTGTCCGAAGGATTTAGGAGTGTCTGGAAAAATTGTTGGAGAGAGGCGGAAAGAATTTTTGTAGAAACCCAAAAAGATTTTTTTGAGTGAATGATGCTGTCCTACATTTGCAATAGTAAAAAGCCAAACCACAGTAGGAAGCAATTTGGCAGATGTTTTTTATTCAGAAAAATTAATTTAAAATATGAGTGTAATGGCTTGTTTTCAATAATCGATTCTCAAATTAAAAGAATTTATAACCGTATTTAAAGGAAAAACTGTAATTTTGAAAATATACAACTATTACTTTTGCATAAAATATTGAGATTAATAATAGTGTAATTATTATCTTTGAATAATACTATTCCGCATTTTGTTGGATATTTAAGTCTTTACTTTTTAAAATATATGAACACCTATTTAGATTACTATAATAAGCTCACTGAAATAGAAAAGAAAAACAGTCCTAAAGAACTATTTTTCAAAGGCGATTTCTCTCTTTTGGAATTTGGTAGAAGGGTATCTGTGGTCGGATCAAGAAATGTTTCGGAAATGGGAATTAAAAGAACACGCTTTATCAGTAATTTTTTAGTGGACACCCAGATTACGGTTGTGAGTGGATTAGCTGAAGGAGTTGACACGACAGCTCATCTTTCAACTATTGAAAGGGAAGGAAAAACAATTGCGGTCATAGGTACGCCTTTGGGGCAGTATTTTCCTGTGAAGAATAAGAAACTGCAAGACCAAATAGCTGAGGAACATTTGTTGGTTTCTCAATTTCCTGAAAATTATAGTGTAACTCCTAAGAATTTTCCTATTCGAAACAGGACAATGGCTTTGATAAGTGATGCTACTATTATCATTGAAGCCAGCGAAAAAAGTGGAACTAAACACCAGGGATGGGAATCATTGAGGTTAGGTCGGGAACTTTTTATTATGGAAAATGTGATAAAGGAAAATATCATCTGGGCAAAAGAAATGTTGCATTATGGTGCGCAGGTTCTAACCAACGATAATTATAAGGATCTTATCGAAAACATTCCATATCTAACATCAAAAGAGGAATATGCATTTTGATTTTTTCACATTTCTTATATATTCTCCACGTGGAAGCTCTGAAAATGCAGCAAAATCAAGACGGCTTTTAGGAGCTTGTAAAAATGGTAATCCTGATTTCAGTAGAATACTGGCAGGACAGATTATTGAAAACAACGAATCTTCTTTTTTCGATAATTCGGTTTTAGTACCAATCCCAAGAAGTACCCGACTGTTGAGGGAGCTGTATTTCCCTCTAACGTCATTGCTGAAACATTAGTAAGAAACGGTTTAGGTAATGGTGTGTCAGGATGCCTCAAGCGAACAGTCGCAATTCCTAAATCCAGTGGACAATATTCTGCTGAAACAAGAAATTCGGTTCAGACACATTTGGACAGCTTGTCTGTTGAACTGGAATTGATTATGGAATCTAATCTGATTTTGATAGATGATGTATTGACTTTGGGTCGTACCGCTATGGCTTCAGCCATAAAACTACATAAAGCTTTTCCCGAAAAAAATATCAAAATATTCTGCCCATTCAGAACCAGAAGTTTTGAAGATTTGAATATGTTGGTTAAAATTGAACATGGAGAAATGATACTTTCCCCATATAATAAAGTTATTTTGCCAGACTAAAAACATTCCAAGAGATAATAAAGCTAATACACATTATATACATTTAACCTGAGTTCGGGATAAGAACAAGGAATAAAATTTGTATAAAAAAGCAATAATTCGTATATTTAAGTATCTAACGTTCAAATATTTAATGAATTATTGCTTATGATTTTGAAAGACCAAATTACAAATATTTTTGTACAAGTTGACGATTTTTGTAAAGAGTTTGAGGCTCAAATTAAAAAAATGAAGCTCCAGGCACTCGGCGATAGAAAGAAAAGAAGAAATAGAACCTCGCTAATGTCGGATTCTGAAATCGTCACCATTATGATTGGCTTTCATTTGGGCGCTCACAAAACTTTTAAGCACTATTATAAGGAAGTTGTTTGTGGTTATTGGAAGGACTTATTTCCTAAAAGCCTTTCTTATAATAGATTTATTGAACTTCAGCAGAGAAGCTTTGTAGTTTTTGCATTGTTTCTAAAAGAAAAATGCTTGGGAAAATGCACAGGAATAAGTTTTATGGACAGTACAACTTTGAAAGTTTGCAGAAACCAGAGAATACACAATCATAAAGTTTTCAAAGGTTTGGCAGAACGTGGAAAGTCATCAATGGGGTGGTTTTATGGCTTCAAATTACATCTGGTATGCAATGAAAAAGGCGAACTTTTATCCTTTTATTTGACGAAAGGAAATGTTGATGACAGAGATCTCAAGCACATTAAAAATATGACTCAGCAGCTTTTTGGAAAACTATTTGCAGATAAAGGATATCTTTCAAAATCTTTGTGGGAGTTGCTTTTTGCTGATGGGATCCAACTTTTTACCAAACTTAGAAAGAATATGAAAAATCATATTATGAAAATGGAAGACAAGATTTTGCTCCGTAAAAGAGCCATTATTGAAACCATAAACGATGAATTAAAAAATCATTGCCAAGTGGAACACACGAGACACCGAAGTGTGAATAATTTTATGATGAACATTCTGGGAAGTCTTACAGCATATTGCTTCTTTCCAAAAAAACCGTCACTCAACTTGAAAAAAGTAAATGACGGTCAATTATTTTTAAACTTTCCTTAAACCGAACTCAGGTACATTTAACAAATTTCATCTTTGTTTAAATAAGGTAACCATACCAAAAAAAATAAAACAAATTCCCACAACTGAAAAAATAATTTCAACAATTGTAAAACCTCTACTAATTTGATGATTCTCAATATAATAAATATCTGTTTTTGTTCCTATTTCTTTTAAATCAATACTTTGACTCCTATTTACTTGACGCACAATACAATTTTTGTAACTAAATTCAAAAATAGGATAATATAAATAGGTAAATCTTTTACTTTCAACCTTTTCAACTGCTACAATTTTTGCTTGTATTTTCTTTCCTGAGATGACATTGAAAAAAGTTCCAAGAATAGCATAAACTAAAAATCCTCCCAAAAGAATAAAAAAAGCACCGAAAATTTTTATCACACTCATAATTTAATATACGTCCAATGTATTACTTCCTTTAGGTCGGTATAAATATACTGTTATATAAGTTGTTGTTCCTATATCTTTGCCTTTGCGCTTAAAACCTCCCCAAAGTGCAGATTTTTTATTATTAATTTTTTCTAAACAAACTATTTTTCCATCAGCATAAAAAGTCATTTTATAATTTTCTACGGGTTTTAAGTCAAAAAACTCTAAATTGGAATCAGTTCTAAATTGATAATCATTATCCCATCCATTTTTTATTTCTTCTTTTGTAAAATACATTTGCTCAGTTAAACGTTTCTCCTTGGTAAAATTGATATTTGCTAAATCATCTTTTGACCCACTTAAATAAATATCTCTAATCTGATTATATTTAGCAACAACCTCTTTTTCTAATCTTTTCAATTTTTCAGAATCTTCGGTATATAAAGTTTGTGCCTTTTCCAAAATAGACAATGAGTAAGGAACTTTCAAATCAACATAAATTGTTTCCTCATAATATGTTCTTTCAGGATATAAAAATCCACCACTTCCTTTACCGTTAAATTCTTTAAAAGGTGTGTTAAATTCAAATATAGTTTCATCTTCGTCATTAATTTCTCTTTCGATGCTAAATTTTACACCAGCATTGGCACCTAAATTTTCGTCCATTTCTTTTGAATTAGAATTGAATTTCGGATACATTTTTATGGTTATTTTCTGTTTACCTGATTTTTCTATATTCCAATTCATAGGTAAAGAGGTTGCTCCAACTCCTCCGCTGATCCCAAAAAATTTATATAATGGTATATCGTTTACTAATAAATAGAATGAACACTCACTTGATGTAAGTATAAGCTTATATAGTGGCTCTTCATTATATTTTATGATTTCATTAGGAAGATTATAAATATCTTGGCTTGTTTTCATATTTTTTTTATTTTCTTTATTTTCTTGTGCACACGCTGTTAAGCAAATCATTATTGTTACTAAAAAAAATCTCATCTTGCACATGTTTTTATGTTAAATACAGTTGAACTTTTTCTCCTTTTGAGTTTTCAAAACTACCCTCATATTCATGCATAAGAACTAATTCAAAACTACCTTCAATACTATCGGAAAAGTATTCACCTCCATCAGAATTTTCAGCTCTATATCCTGCTTCAGCGATTCCCGAAACAATTAAACCATGAAATGTCAAGAGGGGATCAATAAAAAAGCCTTTTTCATCAGCTTTTATTGCCCCTGAAAGTGTCAAACCTGTCTTGACTTCAAAACCAGCATTAGCATATGCCGTTACACTGCCAAAAATATAAGAATTCGCTTTTTTGGAAAACTCAATTTTTCCTCTCAATTCAAGTTTAAATACACCACTAACCGTAAGTGGACTATCATCTTCCGAATCTTGTGATAAAGAACCTTGATTAAAATTGGTATTTCCACTAGCAGAATTATACATAAACTTTCCTTCTATTTCTAGTTCCCCACTGACTTCCATTTCAAGAGTTATTTTAGGACCTATACCTACAGCATCTGCAACATCAATAACAGTAATAATTCCTCTTGCAATAGGATGAGCTTTTTGTGCTAAAGCTAAAAAATCCATTGTGATAGCAGCGCCAATAAACGGTTTTGCCATAACTTGGATTTCGCCGACAATACCAACCTTGTCAGTATTTACATCTTTAGGACTCTCAGCATACCAAGACCCTAAAACCGCTAATGAAGGTGGAATTATATCAAAAGAGAATAACGGTCTACCTTTTAAAGCATCCCCTAGCTTCTCAAGATTTTCAGAAGCCGTCTTTTCATCTATTTCTTTATATTTTTTATCTAATTTCTTTTTGGATTTTTTCTTACCATCTAAGATTAACTCTATCGTATTTTTAACCTCAATAATCTGTTTCACAAGATCGATATAACGTTGATAACTTGCTGAAATTTCCAATGCTTCACCAGGACGATCGTACTCGACATTTAAAGATAGTACCAAATCAGACAAACCTGAACTTATATTATCTTTAAAATTAAATAAGTCTGGTCTGTCTTTTTTATATTGTTTTTTTGCTTTAGAACTTTCTTTTATGTATTTATTTGCTTTTGTTTGTTGCTTTGTTTTCCTTTCCTCTAAATTAGAAATTAATTTTTCTGCACTCCTTTTTTGACTTCTATTACCAAATTTTTTAGTCTCTTTTGCGTTTTGTAAGTCACTATCAATTCTTGAAATTTTATCTTCAATTTTTTCAGGTTGGTATTTACTGTCTAATTTTTCAACTTTAACTAAATATTTATCATAAGCATCTCCTCGCATTTCGTTAAATTCTTCGGGGTCACAATCATATGCAAACTGTAATATCCATTTTATATCTGGATATACCTGAATATTTAAGGTCTTTTGCGGATAGGCACAAGTATGTAATAGTACTGGGTAATTTTGTATAATTGCCTTTCTTGTTGGCCATATATATTTGATTAGAGATCCTTCATATTGATAACCAACATCCAATACAATTTCTGTGTCAGAATTTGCATATTTTCCAATTTTTCTTTCATCTTTAAAGGTTGTTGTCTTACTTGTTCTACTAATTCCAACAGGACCATTAATACCTCCTTTTCCCTTTGAATGTGTTGCATTAATTTCATTATCGTCATTTGTATCTTTGTGTCCCTCTTCTTCTTTACCAAAATTTATGTTTCCGATTTTAAAATCATTTTTACTGAATATTAAATGCTCATCTACTTTCGTACTTTCTTCTACAACTACTGCTTCTTGTATAAGCGATAAATCAAAGACTTTATGACTATGACTTTTTGATTTGTTGTCACTAAAATTACATTCTTCCGTTTTTGCATCTGTTGTTATTTTCAAATTCCTACGCCCTTGCTTATTTCCTGCAATAACAGGCATAAAAAGTTCAGACATTTCGGAGCCAACTTTTGTAGAATCAAAAATAATTACTTCAACCGGCTCATTTTCATCTCTTTCATCTAATTTAGCATATGAACCTTTTATTAAATCATATCTACAATGATGAAACGCTCTAAAATCTGTTTCCACATTATCTACAAAAACAGGCATATTACCTGTGTTCGGAATTCTTATTTCGGGATTTTTGTGTCCATTAATTTTTAGTTCTGCACTTAACTCTTTGTTTTTTCCTAAAAAGTGAATTGTTGGCTTTATAATAATTTCTGGAACTCCAAAACTCCAAATAGGATCAATGTAAAAATTGAGTATGCCTTTTTGCACATTTGGTAAAGAAGTAGGGCTTCCGTCTGAAAAATCATCCTTAGTATCTGTAAGACTTCCTTTTATTGCTACAGCAGGGGGTTGTATACTAGAAGGATCAGAATAGTCATAAATTTCTACTTCAGTTAAAAATATATCTTCAGATTCATAAGTATCGTACTTTGGTCGTTTTTTTTCACTTTCTTTATCCTTAGCTGGTTTAGAATAGATAATCGGTGAATATGTATTGGCTTTTAAAGTTTTACCATTTGCTTTTAGCTCAACTCCAATATTTTGACCATACAAGTCTTTTGTGTATATATGTAATTGGACTTTCGATCCAGGGGCAACAGGTTGGTCAATCTTTACAAAGTTTTCTGATTCATCTACTCCATACCATTCTGCAATTATGGCATCCGGTTCTTGAGGTATGCTATGATAATAGAGTCCATTTTTTATACTTCCTGTAGGTTTATCGTTTTCAAAAAAGGGCTCTATCCAAGAAAACCCACCACCACTGGAAAGTTTATCCATAATAATTGTTCTTTCTCTTTGCCCTTTTCCAAACTTAAGTCTTCCTGAGGGTTTACTGCTCCTATTGCGAGCTAGATTCCACGCCCAAACAACAGAGTCAAATGTTGCTTCCAAAGACTTTAAATCGTCCTTTAATTTTTTAATTAGAATATCTTTATCTCCTTTTAATTTTTGGGCTTTGGCTCTTTCCTGATCAAGATTTGCCTTATAAGTTTCTTCAGCCTGGCTAATGATTTTGCCATTGTGTTTTTTGGGATCCAGCCATTTTCCTCCCTCACTATACCTTTCCTTTGCCTGCTGAAATAATTGTTCCTCTTTTGTTGTTAGATTAGAATCAATAGTATTTTTTTCCTTTTCTAAATCATCTATCTTTTTTTGAAGATCTTTTTTTCCATCTTCATATTCTTTAATTCCAACAGTGAAACGTTCACCTTCCTTAATTGTCAATGCCCTATATTGCTCATCAAATTCTGGATTGACCGGGGCTAATATAATTGCAGTTAATTTTAAGTTTTCTCCCATAGCTTCTAGAATTTAAAAATTAATCAGTTTTATCGTCAGTTTTACGAATGTATTTATTTATATCCATGAAAGGACACAATTCTGCCACAGCTTCTTTATCTGCATTCTTTACATTCTGTGAAGAAACTTCAGCAGTTTGTCCGTGCTTAATGATTGTAATACAATCTTTGCTTCCGATAGGGCAGGTTGCTTTGCTATCCTCCAATAAGGCTTTTCCTTTGTTGTCATCTAAGGTAATTTTTTCATAATATCCGCTCCATTCTGTTACCACCACTTGGCAAGGATTATTATTCATCTTGGCACAACTACCAAAAGTATTTTTCTCAAAGGTTTTTCCAATATCCTTATGTGTTGCCATTAGCTTTTCGCTACCATCCTTATCATTGATATAACGTTTGCTTTGGGTTTTTACTTTGAGCTTATCAGGTGTGGTTCCGAAATTGCATTTGCATAAAGCTCCTTGACAAACTAAATGTTTCTGGCTCATATTGTTTTTTTTTAGATGTTATTTTAACTGCTCATAACATTCAAAAGTTATTTTTTTGTCTAATTTTTGAGATTTCAACCCCATTTCTCCATAGATAGCAAAGATGCTATTGTCTTTCGAATTGAATTTATAAGTGAAATCAAAATATCCCTCAGTTGTAGGTTGATTATTATTTTCATTTTTTGGGATATGAATAGAATATAACCTAGGAGCTATACTTTTTCCTTCTGCCTGAATCAAAAATTTATTTGTTTTTGATATTTCTTCATTTAATGATAATGTAACCTCAAAAGGCACTTTTCCTGAATTTTCTTCTAAAGGAAGATACATTTGAAAAATGTACTTCTTATCTTCAGTAAAGGTTTCGTACAAAGGAAAAAAATACATTCCATAAAATAAACTATCTTTAATTTTGTGTAAAAATTTACTTCTACTTCTTATATTTTTACCAACATTTTGGAAAATAAGTTCCGCTTCTTTTCCTCTGTAATAATCTTCAAGTTCTAGTTTTAACCTTAACCAACGGTCAAGAATTGCTTGTTGATTACTTGTTTCTTTAATAGTACCATCATCGTTGAGTTCTAATTCTAACGGATACATCATATTCCCAATTTTATCTGCCATTTGTTCCACAATCAAATCGGGACGTTGATGGTTGAGATAAACTGATTTTCTTTTTATTTCTACTTTATTATTGTTCTTCTTAATTTCTATTTCATAATGGAGTTTCAGTTTTTCCTCACCATTGATGAATGTTTTCTGAATAATGCCGTATCGTTTGTTGAATGAGCCCTTGTTGTATAATGTGTTTTTGCTTTTGTAATTTACAGAATTTCCTCCTTTGGGATTAAATATTTTTTCTCTTGACTCTATGTCATCTGGCGGAACATAAATCATTCTTACATGCTCTGGAATATCATATCCAATCAAATCATCTAAAGGACAGTGGGTATTATGGTATCTCTTAAGCTGCTCTTCGGTAAGTCTAAAGAAGTTTGCCAACTCTTTAAGAGTTGTGCCTTTAGATATTTTGCAGGTTTTAGGTAAAGTTAAGCTCATATATTTTCAGAATACAAATATTTTCAATTTACAAATATTATTGTTTATTACATCGACTTTAAATATTTCCTATGTCAATATTTAAAATATTCCTGCCCCTTATCTTGTACAATTCTAATGTATTCAACTTCTCCAGATGTTTGGCGGAACATGATGTGATAAAAATTCTTTTTTTCGCCTTCTCTTCTTTGTTGTTGGGGATTATTTTTTGCACCATAATTACTGAAATAACCGTTAGCTTGTTCTTCGGGTTCCTCTTCAACCTTACCGTTCATATTGGCATCTATATAACTGATGGGTTCTAAATCTCTTGATTTTCTTTCTTGGTTAATATCTAAAATTTTCATTCCATTCTTAACTTCTGCTCCTTCTATATTAAGTGGTTTTTTATAAATGGTGAAAGGATATTCATAATTTTTGGAATCTTTATCAGTATTCATATAATATCCTTCAGCAAAATCTAATACCCCTTCTTTCGCTAAGGGACTTTCCAAATTCATAAAAAAAATATAAAAATTAGGTATCGATTTTACTTCTTTATCACTCCCATGTTCTTCAATCATAATGCCTATACTATCCCAAATATAATTTCTTCTAACAATTCCATCTTTCCCCAATGGAGGTAGCACTCTATCATATTTGCCAAAAATCTTCACCCATTCTTCTACTGGTTTTCCAAAAGGTAAATCTTGACCTTTATAGGTTATTTTTTGTTCACTAATATAAAAATCGGTTGCTGGCATAGGTTCTTTTTTGGTTTGACATTGCAGCAAAATACTGCTTAATAAAAGTAATATAATGATTTGTTTCATCATTGAAAATATTTTAAAATTTCTTGGATTTTCTCGTCGCTTATTACCCTTTTGGTTACTTTGTGGGCATGATCATATATAGTGGCACTCTGTATTCTCTTAATAATATCCGTGTTTTTATATTTAGAAGATGCCCATCCTTTTACCACTTCATCTGCCCAAGTCGCATTACGATACATTGGGTGTATGGTATATTTATTGGTAACATATTTAGCCAAATCTTCTCCTGTAGGATCGCTTCCCGATTTCCATATTTGCAGCAATCTTTCTACTACTTTTGTTATTACATATTTTTGAAACTTGAAATTATGGTTTTCTTTTTTATTTTCAATTTTGGATGATGAAGTCTCTGTTTTATTTTGACTACATGATTTTAACAACAAAATCAACAAAAAAAATTATTTTTTATTAACACATGTATTTTCATAATCAATTATTTTCATTATTGCTTCAAATGCTTATTAATAATATTATTGATTAGTAATATCTAATGTGTCATTTTTATAAATAGGATGTAATCGACTGGCTTCGTTTACTCCATTATGATAATATCCTATCCTATAAACCTCTTTGTAATTCCCATTTTTACTAAAAATTAAAGAATCCTTCCAAACAGTATTGAACTGTTGAATTACCTCCAATATTATTTCATTATTTTTTTGTTGGCTGTATCTTAATAAAAAAGGGATTTTTGTAGCCACTAATTTTGTTTTCAAAACAAAAGGTCTTTTTTCTATATTTTTCAGACAAATTTTATAATATACTATACTATCATTTTCATGATTTGCCCATATTAATGAATCGATTTCTATTTTTTCAGGATTGAATGCCAATCGTTTCTCACCAAAATCCTCATAGACAACATTAAAAATCAGAGGACTTGGTTTTATGTTTTTATTCATTATAGCCATATTGTTTTTCGATTCTTTACAGCTTACTAATAATAAATAAACAACTATAATATGTATGTTATTTTTTATTTTCACGATTTTTATTTAAACCACGTCATTTAACTGATAAACAATTAGTTAAATTGTCAATTGTGCAATCAATAATTGTGTCTTTTTGTAAATTCACTATTGGTAAAGTGCATATTTGTTTTGAAAATTGTGAATCATTTCGTAAGGGAATAATATTGCTAACTTTATAAAGCGAATAATGACCCTTTATCTTTTTTAATTTAAATTCATCCATAACATAATCTCTCGTATCAGAAGTCATTTGTAGGATATATTCTCCATCCTCCTTTTTCAACTCCCAATTAAACTGTAAATATCCATAATAGTTAGTTGTTTTTATGTATAAAGGTTTTTCCAAAATATTTTCCAAGATTATTTTAAATTGATAATCTTTATATGCATTTCTCTTAAAGTTTATATTATTATATTTTAATAAAATAGCATTTTTAAAAATTACAGTGAAATTACAAGTGTCAGTTTGTATGATTTCTCCGTTAGAATTTTTTAAATTTTTGAATAAATTTTGTGGTTTTTGGTATTCTATAATATTCTTTTGCTCAATATCTTCTTTGTACTGATTATTTTTTTCATAACAGCCACAAAAAAAAATAAATAAGAATAATAAAACTATAAGTTTAATGGTTTTCACATTCATTATATTTCATAATTTGTTTCAAAAAGTTTGTAAACTCTTCTCTTTTATCCAGACCATAAGGGCTGGTTACATTCCCATTAATTGCTCTTGAGACTAATAAAACGTTATCTTTATCAGCAAGTAAGTTAATATTTTCTCCGACAGTAGGTACTCCTTTAAATTTCCAATTCCAACCAGCAGAATCACACGCATATGATATTTTAGTAGAAATATTTTTGCAAAAAGGGATCAATACTGTTTTATAAAAATTACTATTTCTATCTATTGGGTCTGTTTTCTCCTTACATGTAGGGTATAGATATTTGTAATATGGAAGATATCCCCAATCATCGTGCGTTACTTGTATCAATCCTCTACCTCTAAAATATTCTCCTCCATGATAAGTTGATTTTGGTCTCTCTTCATAAGACAATGTAAAACGTTGGGTTTCATGATAACATTGCGCCAAGAAATGAATTTTTCTAATACAAGTATTTATTTCATAATCAGTCATTGCTTTATTAATTGCAGCGGTAAATGATTTGAAATTTGCTTCATCACTGTTTATCTTTTCTGGAAGGTTTAAATTAAATAAGTTTTCTCCTAACTCATCATATTGGGTCTGTTCTATTTTTATAATTTTACTATCTTTATCAAGAACAGGTTCGCCCATTTCATATCTGCTAGTATTATTTTTATCTCTTAACGTTTGTGTAGCTCCCGTTTTCTCTAATTTTCTTAATTCTATTATTATTTTTTTTAATTCCTCTACTGTAAAATCCCTTTTACAATAGCATCCTGTAAGCTTTACCGCTCCACAATAAACATTTTTTACACCTCCGTCAAAAAAGCTGTCATTATCATCAGCATAGAATTGGATATGATGATAGCCCTGTTCTTTCGAAAGTTCAAGCTCAATTGTTGTGTCATATCCACTTACTTCATGCTCCGTACTGACTCCTGATTTTTGATCATCTGCTTTAAAATAAAAAGCTTTTATAATCCCTCCGTCACTGTCATTCGCATTTACATATCCCTTTTTTACATTGAACTTGATTTTGGTCTTCTCTTTACTTTTTAACCTGATTACCATAGATTTGGTTTTTCTTTTATCTTCATCTATGGGACTGTCAAGAGTCCAAGTCGTATTTTGTTCTTCAGAAACTTTGTACAGTTCATTATCCGACTCGTCAATCAAAACTATTGGGACAAAAGAATTATCATTTTCGGATGCTTCCTGACTATCTTTAGGCTCACCAAAGATTGTCCCTCCATCAGCAGTAAAATAACTTCCCTTTCCTGCATAAGCCGAAAATTCATTTGTACGAACAATCCATTCTTCAGTTTCTATACTGTTTGTACCACCAACTATTCTTGTAATATTTCCTCCTGCCATATTTAATGCAAATTAGAATTTTCACCTCCATTATTATCAAAAGTACCTTTGGTATGGATCTCGTTTTTATTTTCGGAAATTATCTTTTTCTCTTTAGATTGGTCTGTCACTTTTTGTGCTTTAGATTTTCTCTCACCCTGTGCCACTTCCATAATATTCGCTGCCATCAAAGAATAATCTGCAACCGCATTTTGCATCATCATTGCACCAGCAAAACTACTGTGATTCATTCCTGCAGTTTCGGAAATGTTCATTCCAGCAGAGGCAGTAATATTCATTCCCGCCGTTATTGTTACATTCTCTCCCGCAGTAAACGTCATATTCTTCGGCGCATTCACATTAATATTCCCAGCTCCATCCATTAAGTAAGTATTCCCACTTGGGTCTTCTATGAAAACAGAACCTTCTGCATCATTTAAAATAATCTTAGTTCCCGATCTTGTGTGAATCACCTTCTTATCATTTCCACTCGTATGATAAGAACTCGTTTCACTTCCGTTATAATGCGTTCCCATCACAAAAGGTTTCTCCGCATTTTGGGATTCGTGACTTACCAAAACTTCTTCGCCAATCTCAGGAATAAAATGAAAACCTTTTCCAGCTCCGGAGTGGGGTTGTATCAATCTAACCCAAGGTGTTCTTTGTCCTTTATCTTCTTGCCAAGGGAACTGCACTCGTATTCTACCCATTCCCATTGGATCGTTGTTTTCTACCACTCTTGCAGGTTGCTCTTCGCCTTTTGGTACAGCTTCAGTGTCGATGTAAGGTGCTGCATTGAACAAATCGGGGATTGCCGTAAACTCGTTGTAATATTCTCCCGGATCGTGGATGTGTTTGATTTCGATAATGCGGTAGGTTTCCATCGCTTTGCCATTGATGTCCGAAAGTTCCACACGACCGCCAATTCTTACCGCTGGATTGTAGCTTCGGGCTTTTACCTGCATCAGGTTTTCCTTTTTTTCTTTTTCTAACCGAAGGGCTTCTTGCAGTTCTTTTTCGGACATATCCGAGATACCCGTATGATTAAAGTGCATTTTGGGTTTCTTTCTGAAGAGATTCTTGGAACGGTTTATGGCAACACTTTGAAAAAGATTTGCCTTGAACTCGCTTTGCTGCGACGTACCGTCTTTTTCTACTTTAGAACCGCTCCCAGCATCATAACTCATCAAACCAAAATCTTGTGCACCAATCTTTAAAGAAAAAGTGACATCGATGAGTTCGTTACCTTCTCTTAGTTTTAGGGTAGGTTGTGTCCCTGCTCCGAAAATCAGCTCTTCACCATTGTAATAGAAAAACTCACCGTGACGTACCGCCAATCTGCGAATGAACTGATAATCTGATTCTTTATACTGAACGGTGTAGGGGAGTGCATATTTTACATTAGGTAAATCAACCTTTACTCGGGCTTCTCTGGGATAAGTCTCACAAACTTCACCTATAATTTGTTCTAGCGTTTTATCTTCAAAACTTTGACAGTCTTTCCCGCTTTCTAACAAAATACTTGGGGAAAATCCGGTAATAATCAAATCACCATAACCGCCACCTTCATTCTTCGCATTATCAATACCGCCAATGATTCCGCTGAAAGATTGCTGAATTTTTCCCCATTGCCAAAAATTAATGGTGATGTCGTTCCCAAGAATATTTTTGGAGTTTTCCAGCACATAACCTTTAAAACTATCCAAAGCATCATCTGGAACGGTAATAGAAAAAGTATCGTGATCTGCCGTTTTCTGATGAAGCTCTGTGTTGTAACTGTTTTTCAGGAGAAACTCTTTGCCATCCATCATAAACAAGCAGTAAACATTGGGGTTTTTAGGATCATTTAGCTGTTCTTTGAAGGATCGTGATGTACCGAATATCGAAGGGTCAAAAGGTTCGTTTTCCATAATTTGAGTTGTTTAATGTTATGTATATTTGATAAAAGGTTACGTTTCTTACCATTTCAGTAATAGAAGATCATCTTTAATAAAATCATAAAAACGCGGTTGATGGGGAAGAAAAAATGAATTTTCAAGGATTTCCCGAAGATCTTTTTCTTCTAAAACACAGCCAATACCTCCATCTTCAAAATTGATGGAGTCTCCTGGTTTATCGAATGAAATATTTTCAGAAACACCTTTCTTCAGTATCATTCCTTTCGGAGTACACAAGAGGTTTTTGCCATCCCGATAAATAAGTCTTTTTTCTTTCGGATAGTATGAAAAATGCTTGTTTGCAAAATGGTTGTATATAAACAATTGCTCTCCTAAAAAAGCTTGCACATTTATTTCCGAACCGTTATAAAGTCGGTGTTTTTGCTGAATACCTGTCCATTCAAATTTCAAGTCTTCCATTACTTTACGATCTATTCACTCCAAAGCTTTTCGTGATGGGCTCCGCTCACATTAAATGATTTAGCCATCAGATGCATTTCGATTTGTAGAGGTTCATCATTACTGGAATCAAAATGTTCTGAGAACTCTACGCAGAAGGCTTTCTCAAAAACAAGTTCCTGCAATTTGCTCATCGCATCTCTGCGGTAAAAAACAATCTTGCCATTTTTGACTTGGCTATGATCAAGCATCCAGCTTAATAATTCGGGATTCCCTGTACTTTCGATACGGATGATGATTTCACCACCTTTTGGCATTCCTTTAGGCTTTCCGGTGGTGTCTATCGGCTGAACAAACTTGTATTTGCATTCCAATATATTGTAGGTATTACCGTCTAATTCTAATTTTGATAAAAATGACATATTTTAGTTGTTGGTTGATGATTGTCTGTTGATGGATTTTAACTTATCTGTTTTGAAACAATTTTCAAAAAGCAAAAAAATGGGCAATCATTACATTACCCATTTTTTTATTAGATGAGTTACACCCACTCATTTTCATACGCTCCGCTACCCATTTCTATTTTTCTAGCAGAAATAGTGAAGGTCTCGGTTAAAGGATTTTCTCCTGTGGAATCGAACTTCTCTTTATGCTTCACTAAGTAAGCTTCTGTGAATTTGAGTTCTTTCAAGGTAGATTGGCTGTCTCTTTTGTAAAATACGAAACTTCCGTCTTTTCTCTCGAAAGAATTGGTCATCCATTCAAATAAATCGGTTTCACCTGTACTTTCTACGGTTACTTCTATTTTACCACCTCTGGTAATGGTAGATGGTCTTCCTGTAGCATCTGTTTCTTGGAATAATCCGTAGTTTACGTTGAGTACATTATAGTTTTTTCCTGATACTTTTAATATGGCTTGAAATGACATAATTGTAAAATTTTAATTGTTATAAATAGAATTTGTGTTTTTAAAAATCTTTCAACCAATGAACTTAAAATTGATGGAGACACGACTGAAATCAATTCATCTCAATCTCTAAAATAAAATTAAATGGTTTTAAGAAATTTAATAGATTTGTGAATAAGAATTATACCCACTCATTAACATGCTTTGCGTTTCCAAGCTCAATTTCTTTAGCGGAAAGCACAAAAGTTTCTGTTAATGGATTTTCTCCCGATGCGTCAAAGTTTTCGGTGTATTTTACAATATAGGCTTCTTTGAACTTAAGTTCTTTAAGCGTAGCATCACTATCTCTTTTGATGAACTTAACCACACCATCTTTTCTCTCGAAAGAATTGGTCATCCACTCAAAAAGATCAGTTTCGCCTGTGCCTTCTACTGTGATAAAGATTTTACCGCCACGGGTAACGGAAGAGGGTCTTCCTGTTTTGTCGGTTTCCTGTAGCATTGCGTATTCTACAGATAGTACGTTACGCTTTTTTCCTGCGTACTCTAATAGGGTTTTAAATGACATAATAAATATATTTAAAGGTTTAATATTTAATACTACCAAAAATGGAATATATCCTATCTATGTTCTCTTTCTTCATTGTATACCTTTTTACATACACCAAATATGGATGATATCCTTAAAAATTAATAAATCTTTACAGATTTTTTAAAACTAATTTTTATCAAATTTACGCATTATTTTTTATCCACCAAATTTTTTATAGAAAATTTTCAATCTTTTTTATTATGTTAAATGACTAAAAGATAGAATCTTAATAAAAACAGGAGAGAAAACTCCCTCCTGTTAAAAAAACACAAATGATGAAAAATTTAAGAAAAAAGATAAAATCTTGAACTTCTATGCTATTTCTTAAATAAGGTGTAAACTTGTAGTTTATTTTAATATTATTTCTGTTCGTACTCTGTATCCCATTCATTGCCATCATCTCCCTTATGTCCGTCCATTTTAATGAGGAAGTTTTTAGCTGGGAAATATGGTTTCATATGAATATCCAAATGGATTCTGTCTTTTTGAACAGGATCCTGCTCAAATTTTCTAATCTCGAAATTTTCTATCAATTTTCCGGGTCCTGTGATGGCATCTAAAAATCGAACGATTTGGTTCATAATTTCTTTTCTTGTAACGGCTGTAAAGTTTTCAAATGCTCTTCTGTTGAGGAAATCCATTAATACTTTAGTTACATAATCAAATACTCTCACTACAGAATAGGTCTGCAATCCTAAGTTATCTCCGTTGAATAATGTTTTCCCCGAGAACGCCATTACTTTTCCGTACTCGTTTACCATCGGAATTAATCCTAAGTTCTCCAGATTAGCAATCTCGCTTTTTTTCAAATCGAATTTCACCCCATCTACTTCATTGATTCCTCCGAATTTTTTCCCTGCGGTTACTTGTGACATCAGCGTTTTATATACTTTTCCTGCCAATGCTCCTGATGGTGGAATGAAAAGATCATCCAATTCATCAATTTCTTCAAATCTTCCTCTTCCTACTAGCCAATTGCAGGTCATCAATACATTGGAACGATAAATATCGCCTCCTGTAAGATAAGCCTGATCGAACATTTCCATCACATCATCTGGTTCATCTAGGTGCTCAAAATCAGTCACGAGCATCACTTTATTCTGGTGTGCAATTTTCGCCCATTTTTCCACTACAGTATTAGAACCCAAATATCCAGGAATAACTAAAAGTCCGTAATTGTTTTTAAGATCCAAACGGTCATAATTATCAGATAATTCTGCGTGGATGGTATCAATGAAACGAGTGTTGTCAAGATCTTTCAATTGCTCTAAAGTAGCATTGACTACTGTTACATTCTTTACTTTTTCTGATTCTGTATTTTTATAAAATAGTGCTACTGTTCTGTAATTGGCTTCAAGTTCTCTTGTAGTATCCACTGCTTTGGATAGATTTTTAGAAAGCAATTCTTCTGCTGATTTTCTTTGGTCTTCGCAATGTGCTACCATATCTGTCAGAGAATCACTTTTACTGATAACACTTGCCCAAAGCTCTAGCGTTTTTTTTAGGGTTTCTCTTTCCTTTTCTTTCCCTTTTTCAGTAAGGAAGATTTTTCTTCTTGCTTTTCGGTCTGGGTTGATATTTTGGACATTTTCAATAGATGTCTCCAGTAAATCAAAACCTCCGTAGCGGGCTAATTTTTCGATGGATTTATCTAATGATACTTGTCCTCCTTTTTTCTGTTCCAAAACAGGAGCTTCTACTGACTGTTGTGTTTCTTGCTGTTTTTGTGACATTGTTTATTTGTGTTTTAGGTTATTTGTTTTCTTCTAATTCTTTGATTAACGATTGTAGTGTATCATGGAGCGCTTTCTTAGCATCAGGATCTTCCAATGCTGCTTTTAGAATTTTATTGGTTTTCAATTGTTTCACTATCTTTTGGTACTGGTCTTTTTCTGTTTCCAGTCCGGTAAGAAAGCCACTTTGTGCCGTAATTCCTTTTGTCCCGAAATCTCCAAGATTTTTGAATTTTAGATTCTCCATTCTGATAGAACCGTTCGCATCTTCGAAATCAACTTTCACTTCTGGTTTGTAATGTTCAAAGACTTTTTCTACTGTAGTAAGTCCTTCTACCAATTCCGGTTTTACGGGGTCATCCGCTGTAAGCTTCTGCGCAAAAAGCGTTCTGTTTTGTGGGATTTCGAAAATCGCTTCACTTGCATCTAGTGGTACTTCATTACCACCAATTCCTTTGTTTGTTAACATAGTGTATGGTTTAAAATTATTTTTTTGTTATTCAAAATTCTAAATCTAAAGATGATATCGTATTTTCCGAAAAAGAAAAACTGAAGCGAAAATTATTCGGGCTTTGTAAGGAATTTTAATGATTTCATCAATGTATTTTTTGTTTTTATAAATATATGAAAATTTGATTAATACAAAACTTTATTTTTATTTTTCGAATAATCGGTATGGATAAATATTCGCAGAGGCATTTTTCAATTTTAATGAAAAGCTGTCACATAAATAATTCCATTCGGATTCCTCAACTGCCTCTGCATTTTCTTTATTTCGGATCAGAAAAATATCTATTGTTCTACTAAAGCCTCCCTTCAAGGACACTTCTTTTTTGGTTCCTTTCTTTACGTCTATCCCTGTAATGGTGTTTTTGAAATGATTCATCCCGAAAGCTCTTATATCGGCTACTGTAACAATTCTTCCTCGGGTAAGAAGTGCGCTTCTGTATTCCAAAATTTTATCCTGAGAGGATAGCTTCTTTCTGCCTCCTACAGAGGTTTGAATCATTACAGCGGTGGGATTCATAGAGCGGTTTCCTTTGTTTTCTTCTGTCATTATCGTTCCAGGTTTGAGATTATTCGCTTCTTCAGCAGCTGTTGACCAATAGGAAATCGTACAATTAATTTCTGATGTTTCATTTCCTGAAGAAATGATAAGATATGGGTTGTTGGCTTCTGTAAAATTTTTCTCTTTGGCTACCTGATGAAGTGAAGCGACGTGTTGGTTGATTTGTTTTAGGGTTTCGTTGACCGAATTGATACCCATTGCAGCAAAAGCCGCTGTTTCATCTTTGATGAGTTCCAAAAGGTATTGCAAAAGCTCTGAAGCGTTTCTACGATCAAATCGGGAAACACCGCCTTTTCTTAACATAGCGGTCATTCCTTCATTTTCTGTATCGTAATTTTTAACATCCAATCTTTTGCCATTACGATCATCAGAAACATAATCCAAGTCTAAAAAATAATCTTCTTCATCAATAGGAATAATATTCAGTCTTCCTTTAATTTTACGCCCTGCTTCTTTATTTCTGATGTTGAGCATGGGAATACAATTCAGGGCAAAACGAACATTTTTTAATATATCCGGTACAATGGCTTCAGAAAATCTGAACTTTAGCCAAATGACATCTTCTTCTTCTCCTGCTCTGTGGTTTGGGAAATTTTTAATGAATAACTCTTCTTTTTCAGGTTTCTCCGAAAAATCAATTTTATTTTTCAGTGTAAAAAAATTTCCTGCATAGTATTGGTTGACTTCATTATAGATATATTCCAAATCAGAATAATTCTTGGTAATGATGTTTTCAAGGTTCAAACCTTCATTTTCAACGTTATAACCTTCTTTGAGTTCATACTCTTTATCTGCAAAATAAACCTTTACCTGATGAAGATAATAAAAAAACATCTCTTTCTGATAGGTATTGTTGATGTCAATAAAAAACAGCAAATCTTCAAGATTCTCTTTGTTGGGAGAGTGGATACCCAGCCATAATTCTCCAGAAGGCAGATGCGTTTCTGCTTTTCCGATGGTATCTTCGAAAAAGAAGCTTTCAACCTGATTTAAAGTATTAGCATAGGCAATATATTTCACTTTTGCTATGGTCAGTTTGGCTTCTATGGAAGGACTGAAATAGACATCTTTACTCGTGCTTTCCGCAGGATTGTAAATATTCTGCTTTCGTATGGACGTTTTAAAACTGTTATAAAGAGATATTTTTGTGTTATTTTCTAGTGGACTCACCTGAAGAAGTGTTCTTGAAGGAACAACTCCCGAAACTTCCTCTGGAAACATCACCTCTAAAACTCTTTCAATGATTCTGGCTCGTGAGCTTTCTAATTCAAATCCAATCTTTTCCAATTCTGCTGCACAGGCTGACAATAACAAACTGATAACAGGATCAAAAGAGGTTTCTGCTTCTAGTTCATTATACCCCCACATTCGGGCTGCTCTTCTTAATATGCGGTCTTTTATGCGGTCTTGATTCATACGTTGGTTGGCTATTGGTTATCAGTTGATGGTTGTTGGATTTTTACTCTTTTATCTTGATTCTCGGCTCTTTTATTAATACGACAGCGGCCCTACAAAGAAGGAATTACTGAAAGTAAAAGGGCGGTTGGTTTCCAATATCAATCCTTTAATAGCAAGGGTCACTTTCTTTTTCATCTTTCTTTTTCCGAATGTTCCTAAGTTATAATCATGTATGGATACTTCTACATTCTCCAATGTTAATCGTTTCTCGTGCCTTGTAACGGAAGTCTTCAATGTTTCCGCAATCAGCTCTTTTAGCATATTGTCGCTCTTCATTAAATCAAAATCCATTTCCCATATCTCCGTGCCATAGGTTTCATCAAATTTACATTCGCCTAAAGCCGTAGTCGCTAATAGGAATATATGCTGACGAATGGAGGTCTCCAAAGTAACCTTTTCAGCATCTTTCTTTTCGATTAAAGACTCAAAATCTAGGGGTAAATTATAGTAGACTCCTTTCATTGGTATTCAAATATTTTTTAGATATACATTACTTTTTTGATATTCCCTTTGTCATCGTATTCAAAATTTTTAGGCACTTTTTTTCTTTTAATGAGATGAAGTTCCACTTTGGGGGTAAGTTTTAGGAATTTTTCACGATACAAAATATCTCCGATAAAACTCTTTCCACCATCTTTATCTACTACCACAAAATATTGGTTGATATGCTCTGGCTTGGCAAACTCGTTAATATCTCCTGCATATAACATTACTTTTTGTCCGTCTCTTTCCAGTTCGTAGGTCAAAAGCTCATGGGTTAATTTCCGATGCCTCGAAATATCAAATTTTTCAATGTTTTCTACTTGAGGTTCAAAAGCAATAGTATCATACAGAAAAGAAGTCTTATCAAACCGCTTGAACCCGAAAAATGATAAAAAACTTTTCTTAGTCTTGCTTTTCACAAAGCTGAGGGTGTCCCTTGTTACCTGATACGCTTCTGTTTCCTCAGTCTTGTCATCGGTTACAGTGAGTTTATAGGTAGGAACTTCAATTTCTTTTTCTCCTAATTTAAGAGAAATACTTCCAGCTTCCTGATCCGAGATAATAAGGGTGATGGTATGCTTTTTTAAACCAGAATCGGTACGCACGACAACACCTTCTTCTCCTTTTCCTCCGTAAAATGGGGAACCTGGATTATTGGTCATTCCTAAATTAAGATTAAGCTCTGGTAATGGACTCATTGTTCTTTTGGTTGTTGGCTGTCGATTATCGGTTGCTGGTTTGTTTTTGACTCTTGGCTTTCGGTTCTTTCATCTTTCATCTTGCTTCTTCTTTTTCACTTTCACTTCATCGGTTTTTTTGACTTTATAAGCAGACAGGCAGTCAATATAGTGGTGAATGTCTTGATTTTGTACTTCACTCACGTACATCTCATAGTTCTTTTTGTAGGTGTATATTTTGATAAGGGAAATCTCATTCTCCTTTAACTTTTGAAGTTCTTTTTTCTTTATCTGCTTTGCGAAGAAAGCCTCGCAATTAAGGAGATACTCATTTTTTAAGGTAATGACCTCTCCTGATTTAAAATACACATCCACGTTTTTATCTTTTTTGATACATACATTGTCTGCCAATATCTTAAGGTATAAATAGATTTTGTTTTTTCTCTTCCCAAACAGAATGGTGGTATAGGTAAATTCATCATTATTAATCCTCAGTTGAATAGGAGTTGTGCTTGCGAAAAATTGTTTGTCAAGCTTTTGTTTTGTCTGGGTAATACCACAATCAAAATGCGCAAATTCCAGAGAATCGGCTTCTTTGTCCTGAGCATTAAACCATCCCGAACAGACTAGAAAAAAACTAAAGAAAATAACGTTTTTTAGCTTCATCATCATCGCTATTGTGCTTGGTACAATTGTCTGCAAACATCTAAGTCGGTCTTCATTTTATCATATTCTTCCTTCAATGTTTTGTTAATCGTACTTAAGCTATCCATCAGTGCCTGATTTCCTGAAAGCTGCTTTACCTGTTTCTTGTTGTCTATCAGATCTTTATAGGTCATAATGGTATTATTGTACATATTTTTATTTTTCAGAGTATCTTTCGGGAGTTGCTTGTACATATCTGCTAGAATAGAGAGTGCCAGCTTTTCATTAAAAAAGTCGTTCTGTCCAGGAACTCCGATGGAATCTACCGCCAGCTTTACTTTTTCCAGCTGGAAAGAAAATTTTTCCTGTGTCTCCATTTCTTTCTTCATTTTGGCATTTTCCGTTTTCAGAAGGCTATTTTCCTTAAAAGGAAAATAGGCGTTAAAGAAAACAGCTGTAATCAGCACTGCAACGGTGATCAGAAAAAACAATACAAAAAACCAATAGGCACTTCTTCGTTGTGTTTTATTTAAAACTTCCATAAGTATAATTATAGATTTAGATTATAAATTTTAGATGATACTTTCTGCTTAATCTGCTAAAAAGGTTCTGCTTCGCTTAGCATGAATCACAGCATCTCTTTCATCTGTGTTTTCAGAAACGAAAATACTTCCATCTCTTTTCTTACCGATATAATCCAGCCTGCTTAACACAGCATAGAGATCTTCTAGTGTTTTCATAAATTTTTTCACTTTGACAATTACAACATCCATTTGGTTATGACTATAATCGCTATTGATTGCTTCAGAAAAAATAATCTCAAAATCCCCTTGACTCACATTGCACCATTCAGCGAAATAATTGAGCAACTCTTCTTTTCCGGCACCCGAACGGGCGTCAATAAAATTTTTCAACACCCTTGCCAAAGCAACCACCGATACCAACATTTCTGCAGGTGAAGCATGGGGAGACATCCAACGGAACTTATTGATCTCCATTCCCAGATAGTTCAGCGTTTTGTCTGCCATCAGTTCCATCATCATTGCCAGTGAATTACTTTGTTTTTTAGAATATATTTTTTGAGCAATCTGTACAGCATATTGCTCAATCTGTCCATAAAAACGATCAATCTCGGTATATAGTTCCTGAAGCTTTTTATGACTGGAAACCGTTACACAAGGAGGAATGTAATTTTCATCGATCTTAGACTCACCAGACTTCACCAGTATTTTACCTATGGTAAGATAATGAGTTCCGAATCCTACGGTATTTTTCAGTTCATCTTCTGGAATAAGATTCAATGTGTATTCGGGAAGTGTGTACGGATACCTTGGTGGGTTTTCTTCGGGGTCGGGCTCACCATAAGGTGTTCTTTTGAAAGGGTTGACTGAAATACATGCCAGCAAAACGGCTTCTTCATTTTCTTTCAGCTCTCTTACCGCTTCTGGATAAGGAATGGAAAGACTGAGGTTTTCTGATGTTCCTTCTCCGATTTCTATTCTCGAACCGTTGGGTGTAATCGCGTGGCATTCTTCTACTTTTATTCGCAAAAGTTTATGATTATCTATAATCAAACTGATTTTAACCGGATCTTTTACAGGCAATAGGCCATAACCAATCATTGAAGTATGGACTCCCACTGCATCCCGTACAGAATCGCTTACAAAGTTCTGTACATCTGTGAAATGGTTTTTATTAATTTTCATCCCGTCTATCCAGTTTACGGGAAAATGGTTTAATTTTTCTATCATGGAATTATTAAGTTTATTCGCTTATTACTCGTTCATTATCTTTTTTCTGATCATATTCAAAATCCGTCTTTTGAGTTGATTTATTTTCCCCTAACATCTGATCTGTTCTCATGCAGAAAACCACACTATTTTCTTCGATACCGTTCATATAAAGAGTTAATTTAGGGTCAATATATTTGGTCGGTTCATACCATTTAGGTTGTAGAAAAAAGACCCAGTCAAAAAGACCGTTTTCATCTTCAATCTGTATTTCATCTCCGGGATGTCTTTGATTATAGTCTACAATAAAGTTGTAAAAAAGTCTTCCAAAATCTATTCTGGTTGGTCCTTTGGCACGGTAAACGCTGTATTTGGTTGCTTGTTTATCTTTGTCCATAACATAAGTGAGCACTACCATATCTCGCCATTCTTCATCGCTAAGTCCTATATTTTCTTTATAATTCTCTGGAAACTGCCAAGTAACATATACTTTGGGAGGAATGTTCATCGCACGGTTAAAAGTATCGTTAAGGAAAGTGGGAATGAAAAATACGATGAAATGTCCCAGCATCAGGTAAACAAGATCAGTTCCATTCAGAAATGTATAAATGAGCATAAAAGGAACCGATGCAAAGCATACGGACAATAAAGCAAACAGGTATTCATTGACTGGTTTTTTAGAACCAAATTTTTCAAAATATCCTCGATAAGCATAACAATGAATGATTCCTATGATGAGGGAACACACTTGATAAAAAATAAATTCATACAGATTATTATCCTGCAAAAGCTTATTGTACCCCAATAAAGCAATAATGGCATATACAAAAGCAAACGAAAACAGATAAATGTAAAATTTAGACCGGTATTTTTCTTTAAAATCAGACGTTTTCTGTGAAAATATCATCATAAGAATAATACATACCGCAATCACTACCAGTACTATGACCAGCAATTGGGGATCGAATAAATTGGTGAAATATTTCTTTATTTTGTTCATATGCTCGTATTATAGCCCAAAACGGGTGCTTCTGTGTTATTAAATTCAAAGTTTTGTTTATTCTTCGGAAGAAGAATAATGGTTTTTATTTCGACTTCTAGCGGAAAGAAGTGCTCGTAAAACATTTCTGTAAATTTCTTTTTGTTACCATCATGGATAAAATCAGTAAACGAAGATTTTTCCAACGGCCCTATCTTAACGTCAAGATGGCGAGAATAATCGTCGTAACGGGTGCCTGTAATACTATCCAAGCCGAGACGGGTTTCTCCCAAGGAAATTCCCTGACTTTCATCGGCATATTCCTGATAATCCCTGTCATTTACTACCACAGGTTCTTCTAGCAGAACAGAAAGAATGTGAGTAGCAAGCGGAATATTTCCTACTATTTTATAGGCAAAAGGTAATAACCGTATGAATTTAGAAACCAATAGCGGTGGAAAATCACGATCAATATTCCAGAAGTCATAAAACATTTCCGGTGCTGAACTGCCGTTAAGCCCATACAAAAATTCATTTTCAAAATTTTCTGTACTCACGCCATACCTGAAGATTTCATTCTCAAAAGGTTGAAAGAATATTCTTGCGGATTTTTGTTGCTTCTTCTGGTTGTTGTATTCCCGAATCATAACATCTACATCCTTTTCGGGAGTGTCATTTTTGGAAGCGTGTGTTGTTCCTTCAGGGAGCATATCGTACATGCTGTCTCGGGATAAATCCAAACTCAGTATTTGAGTACTGTCGTAATTGTAATCAACTATTTTGGAATCCAGTACATCGAAACGGTATGCTCTTGAGAACTGACCTTCTTTACGGATTACATATTGTTCATCTGTAATATCGTTATTCTCTTGTAGGTTGTTAATGATTACTTCAGCTCTTACATCATGTTCAAGCGTTCTAATAACATCTGCTATATAGTTGATATGCCCCATCATTTATTGCTTTTCTTTTAGTCTTCCCGCTGCCACATAGCGAAGCTGAAAATATTCGTCGTTAAAATTGTAAATGTTAAGTCCCTGAGCTGTACATGCTAGAATCCTGTCATTATGAAGGTAAATTCCTACATCAGAAATGGGGTGGAATTTATCATAGCGGAAAAAAATGAGATCTCCTTCTTTTAAAAAAGTCCTTCCTGTAAAAAGCTGAATGGCTTTGGAACGAAAGATGCCGTCTGGAGTTTTGGGAAAGGTTTCTTTGTATATATCACTGTACAATGCTTGAACAAAATAGGATGCTTCCACGCCTACTTGCTTTTCCAACATTTGTTTCTTATAAGGAGTACCTATCCATTCATCCAAATAAGAATATAATTTGTAATCTCTGATTTCCTTCGGCATCACCTCCAAAATAATGGAATACTTTTCTTTGATTTTTAAAATATCATCACTAAGACCCGCTGGATTATCATCTACAACTGAATAATTGGAATCAGATTGTTCTTTTTGTTTTTGAACGGTTTGAGAAAATGAGTCAGATGAATAATTATAGGGAATCTCTCTGATATATTTCTTGCTACTGCATGAAAAAGCAATGATACAGAATATCAAATGTACGATTATATAAAATAGCTTATTAAATTTCATCAAATTTGGTTTTTAACAAATATAGCAATTTATCTATAAAATATTATCAATAAACAAGCTTTTTAGACTAAAAATTAACGAAAAATTAAATAAAAAACTGAAATGAATAAATTATGAAAATATCATTTATTTAATTACTATAAATTATATCAATCATAAACAGTCTCATATTCATCAATAACAAATACTTTGTGAATAATAATCAAATTTTATTACAATTAATGCAATGCATAATTCATTATAATTTTCTCCAGATCAGGTCATTATCTGCCAATGAAACTTCTACAGTATCACCATCTTTAAATTCTCCAGCAACGATTTTTTTCGCTAAAGGTCTTCTTAATCTTCCACGAATTACCCCTTTTAATGGTCTTGCTCCGTATTTTATATCGTATCCTTCTGTAGAAAGATATTCTTTGGCTTCTTGGGTTATTACTAAGTCTATATTAAGGTTTTTAGCCAAATCCAGCAATTCTTTTTTAAGGTGTATTTCGAAGATTTTCAATGCATTATCCTTACTAATTGGCGCAAAAGGAATGGTTTCCGTAAGACGACCCAAAAACTCTGGACGAAAAAAACGGCTCATCATTTCTAATAATTTTGATGATGGTGGGATTTCTCCTCTTCCGAAGGATTCTACGATAAAATCTGAACCAATATTGGAGGTAAAAAGGATGATGGCATTAGAAAAATCCCCTTCTTTCCCTAAACGATCGTGCAATTTTCCTTCATCCATAATTTGTAAAAAAACATCAAAAACGGAAGCGTGGGCTTTTTCAATTTCATCAAAAAGCACAATAGAATAAGGTTTTTGTCTTATTTTGTTTACCAAAAGTCCGCCTTCCTCATATCCAACATATCCTGGAGGAGCTCCGTACAATAATGCTGCGGAATGCTCTTCTTTAAACTCCGACATATCGAAACGAATAATGGCGTTTTCATCTTGAAAAAGAAATTCCGCCAAAGATTTTGCCAATTCGGTTTTTCCAGTTCCTGTGGGTCCTAAAAAGAAAAACGATCCTATTGGTTGCCCTGCTTTGCTTAATCCAGAACGGGTTTCTAGCACGGCTTCCGAAACTATGGTAATGGCGTGGTCCTGCCCAACTACTCTCCGGGCGAGTACGCCCTCCATATCGTTGAGCTTTTGTTTTTCTTCCTCTTTCAGTTTGCCAATCGGGATATTTGTTTTTTGAGAAATAATCAATCCCAAATCAAACTCGGTAATATGCGTTCTTTTTTCTTGAGCGATTTTTTCTGTTTTTTCAATCAATTCTCTGGAGAATTTAAGCAGTTCGTCGGTATTTTCAAATTTTGGAAGTTCTTTTTCTTCCTCTTGTGCGTCTGCTGTACTAATGAGGTATTTGGTTTTTTCTACAAAATCTTTTAGCAACCAATCTGCATGCATTCTTCTTTCTTCTTCTGTATGGTTATTGGTATTGTCTTCTAAAATGATAATCCTTGTGATTAAATGATTTCTTTCTTTTAAAAAAGATTCTCCTGCTGTTTTTAGTACAGACATAGTATGATCTATTAAATCTATGGCAGAAGCAGGTAAACTTTTCTCTTTCATATACCTTTTAGAGAGCCTTATTGCTTCTTTCATTGTCTCGTTATCAATGGTTATTTTATGATGTATTTGATAATCTTCCAATGTTTGCTTTAGCATTCTTAGGTGCATTTCGTCATTGGATTCCTCCAATTTTAAAAGCTCGAACATTCCTGCTAAACCTTGTTCTTTTTCAATTTTTTTGGTGTATTCTTCTATGGTGGATGTTGCAATGAGCGTTAAACCATTAGAAAGCTCACTCTTCAATAAATTAACAATCCCAGAATCTGAACCGTGGCTACTAAAAAGAGAATGGATTTCTTCTATGATAAGTACTGCTTTCGGGATGGCTTTTAATTCCTGAGCAATATTTTTAATCCTGTCTTCTATTTCTCCCTTGTAAGAAGCTCCAGCAATTAATGCTCCCATATCCAGCTCGAACACCTCAAGTCCAGAAAGTATATCTGGAATTTGTTTTAGCAAAACTTTTTGTACAAATCCTTCTATTAAAGCAGTTTTTCCTACTCCGTGGTCACCAATAACCAATACATTTTGTTTACTAAAACGACAAAGAATTTCGGTAATTTTATTAATTTCTGTATCTCTACCAACCAATAATTCTTTTTTATTTCTCTTTTTAACTTGTTCTTTTTTGTTGATGCAGTATTTCTGTATAAATCCTTTGTTTGTTTTTTTTGTAGGTTCTGCTATTCCTTGTGTTTCTGCGCCTCCGAATGTGGAAACGTCCTTTAGTAATTCGTTTCGGGAAACGGGGAAGGTTTTCATTTGATCGAAGTTGAAAGCCACTCCAGGAGAGCTTACTGCCACCATTACCGCAAATAAAGATATTTCTTCTTCTGCCAATAATTCTCTTACCGAATCTGCTTCTGCAAAAATTTCGTCAATAATTTCGTCGGGTTCACAAGAGTATTTGTTAGGAGATTTTGGGAGCTCTTCTATACGAACTTCTGCCCATTCTTCCATATAAAAAACATCTATACCCATTGCTTCTAGCTGTTTTAGCAAGGATAAATCTCTTGTAAGCATTGCCTTTAAAAGATGTGCTCCTGTGTAATAGGCATTAAGGTTTTCTCTGCCAATTTTTTGGGCAATGTTAAGTGCTTTGGTAACCTCCAGATTATAGGTGTTGGTTTGGTTCATCTTAAAATTTTGTGTTTTTATTTTTTTTTACTCCTTCATCCAAATCAAATATTTTTTGACTTTATATTGGATATTGATATTCTGAATACAGTTATTAGCATCTTTATTTAGGCGTAATGCTGTAATTTTTATTTTTTTTCCTGCAATATTCTGACAGAACTGTTCAAAAGGAATCAGCTTTTTATCATTGGCAACAACAGGAATATCGTACCTTTCACAGAGATAATCTTTAAAATCGTCTTTAGTTTTGGCTTGAGCAGCTACCTGATTAAGCAATAACTGAAACTGCTCGTTGGAAATTTCTGGAGCTTTTTTTGCTGCTATTATGGAATCTTTTTTGGATTTTGTTTTAGGAGAAACAGGAATATATTGCAACATATCCACCAAAGGATCTTTTTGTGCACTTCCTATTGGCAATGAAAATGTAGAATGAGGCTTCTCAAATTCGTAAGATTTAATATCAATTTTTTGTTTTGCTTTAATTGTCTTTGGAGCGACATAAATTGTTTTTACAGCATTGTGTTCTACATCTCCGTTTACAATAAGGGTTATTTTTTTATCTCCCGTTGTTTTGAAACGATACACAGGGGATTTTCCTAACGCATCTGTACTGGCTGTTTCTCCGAAACTCCATTCCCACGATTCTCCTCCTTCTTTTTCTGCATCAAAATAAACAAGATCTCCTACTGTTGCTACATCAGGAGCCATAATAATAGGCAAATATCCTGTTTGCTGACTAATGCTGGTAATGGTTACTGATTTTTCGTGGGTGCAGTTTCCATTGATTTTGAGCTTTACAATGTATTCTCCCGGCTTTTTATAATAATGAAGAGTACGCTGCCTCGTGTCTATTGTTGTGCTATCACCAAAATCCCATTCCCAAGAAGTGGCTCCTTTTGTATTATCATTGAATTCAACGACTTTATTAACAATATATTCATCTGCATGAATATAGTAATTGGCATTTTCGCAATCTACATGACGAAAATACTGGTAGAGTAAAAAAAATAAGCTTAAAAATAAGATAATTCCGAAGCTTATATAAATTTTTGGATCAACATTGGGTAAGAAATTGACACGCTTTTTCTTCATTTGGTTTTTCACGTTTCCTACAAATGTATTTACGATTTTCTATTTACGCAAATTTTTTTGACTTATTTCCTATAGAATATCAATAAAAAGAGAAATTTTGTCTCGATTTTACCTTTTTCTTCCAGAATATTTTTCAGATTGTTCTTTTAAAATATTTTCTTTTTCTATCACAGAATTAGCGCTCAAAGTTGTGTAAGGTTCTTTATTTATAAATAATTCAAAATTCTCCGTTTCCCTTTCTTTCACATAATCACGGTTTTCAGCAATTTTCAGGGATTCTTTTTTCTCTAATCTGTATTGAGTGATTAATTCCTTTTTTAGCTCCGGAAGATTTTCTATTTGCATATCCAGTTCTTCGATTTTAGCTTCCGTGATTTCGGTTTGCTTTTCTATATCCAAAACATTTACCCCTTTCTCAGCGAGTTTTTGAACTACTTTTTCGAGGTCAATTTTAGCAAGCTCAATCTTATTTTGATAGTATGGAAGCTGGTCTTTCCAATAATCCGCTTTGTCATCATTTTCATTGGCATACCCTTCAATTCTGTTGTAAGAAAGTTCAGCTTGGGTTACTTTTTCCTTTTCTTTGGTGTACTCTTCAAATTTTCTTGATACAAAAGCACTGTCCGCAAGAAATCGGCTTTTTTCACCTTCCAATTTTTTCTTCAGAATTTCAACTTCAATATTGGCTCTGGTTTCAGGATTGGTAATGATAGATGTTTTTAGTTCCTGCGTGTCAATATCCGAAATATCAATTACATCAGCACCTTTCTTCATCGCCTCCAAATATCTCGCCTGTTTAGCTTGTAATTTCTGAAGCATAAACACATCAATACTATCATTTGTGAGCATAAAATTGATTCTGACATTTTCCCATTGATTGCCTTGTCGCCAAGCTCTTCCCTCCGTTTGGCGAAGCGATGTGAAATTATACGGCAAAGACAGTAAATATAAATCCGAGGTGTTTTCCTGAAGGTTCATTCCTTCCTGAATAGCTTCACTTCCGATAACGATTTTTATTTTTCCGGAATTGAATTCATCCTGAATTTTCAGCCGATTGGCTTTGCTTGTTGCTCCAGTAATTATTCCAACTTCTTCCGGTTTGTAGCCAATCAGCAGTACAAGATATTCTTTGAGTTTCGGAAATTCTTCTACTGCCAGTTCGGAATAAATGATCTGTCCCGATTCGGGAATGTCTTTTTTATTCTGCCGGATTAAATTCATCGTTTCATTTAATTTCGGAGAATTTTCCACAAACTCTTTTACCGTTGGGATTTCGCCATCGTAGTAAGGAGAAAGATAAGGTGATATCGCAATTTTTCGTGCATTTAAAATATGAGTAAGAATTGCTCCTTTTTCGCCTTCCTTAAAGTTTTCGGTCAATACATCATATTGTTCTTGGGTAAGGTCATTCTGCTCAATTTTATATTCTTTATTGATTTTGTTCGGACGAATCAGATCTGGATTGTCTTCTTCTCCTTTAATATCAATAAATTCTGATAAAAGTTGCTGAAAAAGAGAATTGTTTTTAAACCTGCGGACATTGGTTTTGAATTTCACATCACCTTTGGCATCAATCTCCATATCATTGTCCGCTTCCATAAAGGTTTCAAAGAAGGTATTAACATTGAAATATCCCGATTCTTCCAGACGTTTATTGGCAATCAATGACAATATTGAATAATATTCTAAAGGCTTATTGGTGAATGGTGTTGCTGAAAGTAGGGTGACATTTCTCCCGTCATTTTGTTCCTGAATGTATTGTGCCGCCATCCAAGTATTAATACCCAATTTTGAGGTTTGTTGATTTTGACTCCGAAAATCGGAAGCGAAACGGCGGTCTTCAATCCTTACTTTTCCGATGATGTGATTGGCATTATGAGCTTCATCAAAAGTTTTGTGGTCAAACCCAAAATCTTCCCAATCATAGACTTTTCCACGCTTCATTTTACCTTGCATCTCTTTATCCTTTTCCAGTTCTTTCTGAAAATCCCTTTCGGAATTCGTTACCCCTTTGAGCTCGCTTGAAGAGATGTAATTGAATCTAGAAGCCAAACGTTCTGTAATCTCTTGAGAGAAACCGATATTATTGAAACCTTCGTAGGTTACGAGGGTGATTTCTCCATCTTTATTATCGAATTTTGATAAATCATAATCTCTACCGAGATTTCCTAAAACATTCACTTTCGCATCGGGAATGGTTTCAAAAATCGTATCCACCCATTGTTTCAAAATAGTATCATTCGGAACCACAATGAGTGGTCTTTTAGCATTTCCCCTTTCCATGGCTTCGTACATCGAAAGAATACCCGATAAGGTTTTCCCGAATCCTACTTCGTGTGCTAGAAGTCCAACTCCTTTTGTGGTCATCCTTCCGATTCCTGCTTTTTGAACTTCGGTTAACCGAAGCTCTTTTCCTTTGAAATTTTGATAAATTTTTGAAAACAAAGGAAATTTTGAATAATCAGGAACGTGAATATTGTTGTAATTCCTATTGAAGTCTTTTACAAAACGTTTCCTCAAATCTTCTGGTAATTCTTCACGGAGAAATTTGTTAAATAAATCATTGGCTGCCTCTTTTCTCCTTTCTCGGATTAGGGCATTTCGCTCCTTATCACTTCCTGTTACCGTTTCATTATCTACAAATTGCCTGACTTCCCACGAAGATGAACCTGCAAAAGCTTCAGAAGGAAGATCACGAACAAAGTCCTTAAATTTATCCGCAAGACTGTAACTTTCAATAACCGCTTCTTGTTGCTTTGAAGCTTGGTTATACCGAATTTTCTCAACAGTTCCTAAATGAAATTGGTGAACAAACTCATGATTGGGACTGATGATGATTTCATCCAATGTTTTGGCTTTAGGAAGCACTTTTTCCAATAAAGCTTTCTGCTTTTCGTATTGATTTTCTGTTCCACCAACCGCATACTTGTCTTTGAAGTCGATTTCAAGTTGTTCTAACTTTTTGTAAATATTTCCTTCAGCGTAATAAAAATCGTGAATCCATTGTCCATCAACGTAATTGGCAAATTGGTAGTGTTTACCGTAATTATTGAGCGTTCCGTCATAATGAGTATCTTTGAAAGCATTGATAAGTTCCTGTGAAATATCGGGGTTGTTCTGCAAAGAGGTGGGAACAATAGTATCCTCTTTTTTGAATTGGTATTTGAGAATACTTGGTTTTATGTTCGGTTGAGTCTGAACTTTGTATTCTTCATTTTTCGAATAATTTCTTTCCAGTATTTTTTCAGCATTCTTAAAAAGTGTATTCAGTTGCTCTGGTGAAAGAGTGTCTACTGATGTTTTATACTTTTCATATTTTCGGATTTCAGCATTGACAGCGGGAGATTTGAATTTAATATCGTTGAGCGTTTGGAGAACTTCAATTACTTTATTTTGAGCATTGGTAAGTAACGTTTTTCTTTCCTGTCTTGTATCCGAAATAACGGTTTGTGTTTTTTCTCCTGTTCTGATTGATAGTGAAGTACCTTCTACTTCCTTACTTTTATCGTTATCTGAAAAAAGATCTTCAAAAAGATTTCCGATTCTTGCGGTATTTTTTTGAGATTGGAATTTTTCAATTTGCAACAGCGCATCATCCAAGTTTCCAGAAACATAGGTTTCCATTCTTCCGAACTGGTTGCTTCTTTCTTTCATTTCGCCCAAAACCCTTTCCTTATTTTGGTCAAAATAACCGGAAATATCCTGAGTTTGCTTGTGGGTATTTTTCTTAAGAATGATGATGTCGGTTCCGATTTTAGTTCCTGCAAAAACTCCCGAAGGCAGCCTGAATGCATTGATTACTTCTGCACCGTTTAGTTTTTTCTGTCTGTTCAACCACGCAGAAGGAAGAACCATTGCCAAGGTTCCGCCATCCTTTAGGACATCAAGGCTTCGCTTTACAAAATAATCTTCGTATTTGGATACATGGGGTTCTTCTCCTAAACCTTTGTAATAGCCTCTGTGATCACCATAAGGCGGATTACCGATGATAAGATCGTACTTGTTTTTAAATTCTTTCGGATTGGTTTTAATTCCTGTTTCCCCAATAAATTCCGATTCAAAAGAGCGCAGGTTGATGTCGGTTTCAGGATGAAAAATTTTGGCAATTTTTGCCGTGGTTTCATTGATTTCAAAAGCTGTAATAGTACATTTTACATCAAGACCTTTTGCAGCGTACACAAAATTTCCTGTTCCTATGCTTGGTTCTAAAACGCTGATGTGGCTTTTGCCTTTAAACTCGTCTTTAATGAGATTTCGAACGGTATCGACAATTTTTGAATCAGTGTAATATTCATCTAAAATTCCACGACCTTTTTTATCTGTTCCACCGGATTTGTACTGGTTACAGATGTTCTTTAAATCATCGGTGATAATTAGGTTTTCTCTGAGATGAATTTTTTGATCATCAGAAACAAAGCAGGCTGCGGAAACTATTTCCGCAACCTGTTGATTAGTGAGCTTTTGCTCTTTATATTGTAAAATAAGAGCATCTAATTTTTGTATTCTTGTTGTTGGAGTTAATATTCCGCCCAGGGAATATTCTCCTTTTTCATTTTTTCGAACATCATTGTGTTGTGGGCTAATTGAGGATCTTCCTGCTTGTCCTCCTCCCAAATTGCTCCGCTCTGGGTCTGCAAGTCCATTTCCAGCATTGTTGCTGCCCACTGCTTGTCTTGAAGTGTTATTTCGGTTTTGGACGGATTGGCTTTCCTCGAAAGACTTTCCAGCGTCTTGTCGAGTTGTTCCTGATTCCACTGGCTGAGTTTCGGGAACTGTTCCAGATTTAATTGCAGTGTTTTCATCTTTTGACAAATTTAATGTGCTAAAATTAGCAATTTTCTGTTCATTACGGAGTTTATTTATCAAGTAATGATTCAGATTGCTGTTTCCCGATTCTGAAATGCCGTAAAATGAACGGACATCCCGAATATTCCTGCCTTCAAAAAAATCAGAAATCTTTTGGGTTATAGCATTTCCTATGGCATTTCCACTCAAACAAAGCATGAGTTTTCCGTCAAAATTTTTGTACTGTTTGAAAAGAAAATCCATATTTTCAGCAGAATGCAGTGTGATTAAGGTTCGGCTGTTCTTTCTGTTTTCCATTTCCAAAAGCCTTAGAAAAGACAGGGTATCCAAAGCATTTTCAAAAACAACCATTTCGTTTTTGCTTCCTTTAATTTCTGAAATACCAGATTTTCCGATAAGATGATGGTTCTGTGGATGCAGAATTTCAAATCCTCCGGAATGATTAGGTATGGCGATGCCGAGATATTTTTTTCCTGAATATTCGTAATAAATCTGGGAAGTATTTTGATGAATAAGGTTTTTTGAAATCCCTTTTTCCTCAAAATAGTCCGTGAGTTTGTATCTGTTAGGGCTTATTTGGTTGATGATTCTTGCAGGAAGTTGATTCTCTGTAATCGCTGCATCTTCTTGTTTCGGAAAATCAATCATACAATTACTTTTTATTCCTGTCCTCGATAAAGCGGTTAAATCGGAATAATTCTTCGGCTTCTGAATCCCATTTTTTTCTTGGAATCAGCTGAAGGGATACGAAAATATCTTTCTGTTTATCATAAGAATCTATTCTTTCAATTCTTCCGTGATAATCTTCCTCAACTTCTTTGTATAGGGAATAAGGCAGAATCGTATCGGTCGGATAAATATAATATCGGGTATAATTCCAGGGCGAATTGATTTCAAAACGCTTGTAGTTCTTTTTGAATAATATGGTGTCGCTTAATTTTCGACGATTTCTGTAATTGAGGATTGGGTCTTTTGTAAAGATGGCTCCAGTTTTTTTTGTATAAACTAAATTCGGTTTTTGCTTTTTTTGTATTTCTGACAACACTGCTGAAGCACTATCATTTTCCAAATCATAAAAGACCGAATCTTTGATGTAATAAGTAGCTTTTGTCATTTCTGGAAATTCCAAATCGGGTATCAATTCGATGATCGAATCGTTTTGATAATTGAGTTTTGAAATGTGGAAGGTCTGCATATTTCCCAAGCCTTTGGAGGCATTGAAATACACATTGGAAATTAGATCAATTCCGCCTTTTTCGGATTTTATTTCTTTGTGACAAGAAGTTAAAAATATTGTAAGAATGGCGAGTATAAATATTGATTTTACTTTCATTTTAATTCGATTTAAAAAAGCGGCAAATCATTAGACGCACCGCTTTCGGATTAGGGTCAGGTAGTATTTTATCGTTTAATGCTTTGCTCTTTCACATTGTTTTTTTCGTGCTTATTGTCTTGTTCCAGACCTTCCAACGGTTTGTTGGTGTTGATTCGGTTCATATCAGAATCATATAACTTAAGGTTTCTGTTTTGAGGGTCAAGAATGGCTTTTCCTTCAATAATCTTATCATCTTGCTCAAACTTCACCTTTACAACATTTCCTTTTTCTAAAGATTTAATGGTGGTTTCCCTATATTCAGGTTTATCGAAAATGAGATTGGATTTTTCTACGATTTCTGCGGTATCAACACCGTAATTTTTATAAAAAGTCTGGAAGTTGTAGTTGCCGTATTGATTTTTTTCTTTGCCCAAATTCAGCTTTACAAAAGCAGGTTCTCTCTCATTGGTTTTCGGATTGTCGAACTCTATTTTCACGGAACGTCCCTCCAAAAGATTGACAGCCTCTTTTGCCGTGAAGGAGTTGTCTCTCGAAACCCTAAAATTTTGGGAAACAGATTCCCCTTTTTCGTTGCTAAGGTTGGCATCGTAAGAGTTTAGGAAAATTCCGCCCTTTTCGGTTTTATTGTAATTCAATGTAAAATCTGCTTTATTTCCGGGTAACGTTTTGTCGGAACTGGTTTTGATTTCAAACTGTTGTTTTTTAGAATTGATACCTTTTTCCAAGTCTTTGTGGAGTTTTTCTCCTTCTCCAAAGCCTAGGTATTTCATTTGATTTTTTAAATATTCTACCTGGTCGAATTCTTTTTTTGTTTCCATAATTTTTTTGATTGAATTTTAATGAATTAATTGATATTGCAAACTTCCGCAAAGCCCTTTTTAAATACAAGATAATCAATAGGTTGAAGACTAAAAAAGACCCAATAAGACTAAAAACTACTCTGAAATGGAATTTTGACATAAAAAAACAGGCACTTAATAAGTACCTGTTTAATATGCCTACAAAAATTATCTTCCTCTACCTCTTGGTCTGTGTAATTCTTCTTCCTGTTCTTCTTCTCGCTTTCGATTGGCATCTTCATACCTATCAGAATCGTTTACGTCAAACCGAACCTCTCTGCGATGGTCATTTTCAACCTGCCAGTCAGTATTGGAAATGCTGGAAATTGAGCTGATTTCCTTATCTACAATATTCAAATCACCAGCAATAGCTTTGGCGATTTCCGGATATTGGTCCATTTTATCGTAAAGAAAACTTTTAAGTTTTTCAAGCTCTAATTGGTATTGACTGATTTCATTCGGACTTTTTCTTCCCACAACGAGTTTGGTAAGCTCTACAGCATTTTTGATAAAATCCAATTCCTTTACTGTATTCGTATCTTTGTCAAAAACAAATGCCTGTTTTGAAAAGCTCAATTGGGCAGAATGTTTATTTTCATTAACATCGTATTGCACTTTTGTTTCAGAATACTGAATTCTTTCTTTACTCTTTTCCAGAATTTCTGACAGGCTTTTGTCTCTTTCCAAAAAAATAACTTTTAGCTTGGTATTGTTTTCTACCAATTGAAAAGTAGCCCTGTTTTTATCGTTGTCGGCAACGATGGTGTATCCTTGCAGGAATTTCTGAATATCATTCGCATTTAGTTTTTTAGAGAATGATAAGTCTTCATTGATAATACCGAATTTTTTAAGTTCTTCGGTTGGTAAATGTTCATTTTGCATAATAGGTAGCGATTAATTGGTTAACTTTTATGAGGTCGTTTAAAAAATGAGACGGATTGATGCTTTTCCCAAACTCTTTTACTGAAAAATGCAGATGTGGTCCTGTTGAATTTCCAGAGTTTCCGCTTTTAGCAATGATAAATCCTGCCTTCACACGCTCTCCGACACGATAATAAATTTCGGAAAGATGGAGGTAAGCGGTTTCAAATCGGTTAAAGTGTTTGATTTTGATATAGTTTCCACCTCCTTTATTGCCTTTTCCTGTTTCCGTAACGACTCCATCCAGAACCGAATAGACATTTTCATAATGGGCTGCCAAATCAATTCCGTTATGAAATTTAGAGGTTCCGAAAATAGGATGTGTTCTTGTTCCGTAAGGTGATGTAATGGATATTTTTCGACGTAACGGCATTACAATTTTTGAAAAATTGACTTCTTCTGGCTCATCTATAAAATCATAGGCTCCCAAACCCGCAAAGGGGACTTTTATATTATTTTGAAAGTCATTAATTATTTTACTTTTAGTGGCTAAGATGAGAAAATCCTGTGATTTTTTTAGATTCTCTTTCTTGCTGTTGGATGCTGAACCTTCTTTAAGCATTGCTTTCAAAGAGTCAATTTGATTCTTTAACCACTTCGTCGAACCTTCGGTTTCATTTTTCAAATCGGCTTTTGTGGTGATATTAAAAACATCCTTCCACGACTTTTTCTCTTTTTTTAGCTTCGGATTATCCGCTTCTTTTATTTGCTCTACAATTTTTGGATTATTCGCTTTATTTGACTGTGTCGGCGTAAGGGTATTAAACTGTCCGTATATTGAGATGTGAAGAGACAAAATCAATCCTGCTATAAAATATTTTTTTATGGTTTTCATTTATGCTATTTTTATATTTTCATTGATGATGAGTTCTACTTCTTTATTAATTTTTCTAAAGTTGGTCATCAAAACATCTTCTTTGCGGTTATTTCCAGCTTTGTCTACAAATGAATAGTAGTTTGGCATCGGAATGTAGTTTTGTTCTTCTTGTTTAATGGATTTCATATCCAAATTGATTTTACCATTCACAGCGGATGTTTTGTATTCATCAGTGTCATTTTCTTCTCCTTGTGCGATCATTCCCACCATTTCACCAGTTCTTAATGCGGCTATTTTTCCTGCAGGGATCATAAAATCCATTTTTTCGTTAATACTGGTTGTTGTTCCTTGTTGCGATATGGATTGAGAAAACGACTTTTGCTTGATTTTACCGAATAATTTTTCAAGCCACTCCAAGGTGTTTTTATCTCTTGCTGAACCCGAAAATATATTCCCAACAATGGCAGAAATGGTATCTGCGACTTCTTTTTTATAGAACTGTCGTAATTGTGGTAGTTCCTGAAGACCTAGCAACACAGCAACCCTGTTGCTTCTCGCGGTTGCCACCACGTTGTCGATTTTATGGATATAAATCGTCGGAAATTCGTCTGCGATAATTCCTCCTGGCAAATTGTGTTTGGAATTGACCAAACGCAACGTTCTATTCAGAACCGCAGAATACAATGCCGAATTAATATCCTGTGTTCCGGGATCGGAAGCGAGAATAATGATGGACGGATTTTCTCTGTCGGTCATTTTCAATTCAACTTCATCTCCCGAAAACACCCAAAAGCTTTCTTTGGTAGCTAGCCTTGAAAGGAAAATTTTTAATGTTCCGACTTGTCCTTCCAATTGGTCAAAAGCTTTGTTATCATACGCTGTCTTGAAAGGAGAAAGCAAGGAACCTATCTCTTCGTTGGTAAACAGCGTATCAAAGATTTCTTTATAGCTTCGATTCATAAAGGAAAGAATATGGGGTAAGTCTGAATACTTTCCGTTTTCTAATTTTGCAAAATAGTAAATACAGGAGGCCAGAAAATTGATGGCTGATTGGGTGAAAAATGCTTCAGAACCACCCCCTGAACTCGAACCTCCTTTTTGCAATGAGGAAACCATTGATTCTGCCATTTCCTGTGCTTCTGCTAAAGTTTGGATGTACTTTTTATGAAACGGATTGACTCTTCTTGATTTTTCTACTTCATTCAGATTGATGACATGAAAACTGTAATTGTACTCCGATTCTTTACTTTTTTTTAGTAAATAATGGTAGTAGGCAATTTGCGCTAAATCGGGAAATTTAAAATCATAAATGCAGAGACAGAAACCTTTCGCAATCATTTGCCGGATGGCGGGATTTATCACACCAAATGATTTTCCTGAGCCAGGTGTTCCAATCACCATTGTTCCTCGAAAAGGATTCAGATTAATCCAACCTTTGTTGCTTTTACCTTTGTATCTGAATAAATAAGGAATGTTGATATTGGTGTCTGATTTTATCAATTCTTGATTTTGGTCAAACGATTCTTCTTCTACATTCCATCGGTCTTTTCCCATTTTTTGCTGCATCAGTTTAGAAATACTGTCAGCTCCCATTTGAAGAATAACCGCTCCTAAAAATGAAAGTGTCGCATAAATAATCTGATACAGATTCATTCCTGGAAATATTTTTGGAAGTTTTGTATTTCCTGCCTCGTTCTGCCAAACCAACGAAGAGAAAATCATCAGCAATCCCACAACCATAGGGACTACTATTTCTGTCGCAATATTTAAGTCTCTCTTTTTCTTGGCTTTTGTTCCAATGGCGACTAATCCTATCAAAATCAATGTGGCAAACTTTGCGTTGATTGGCGGATAAATAAAACTCAGCTTTGAAAAATTTTTCAATAAGTTGGATACTACTGGAACATTCGCATTGAGATAAAACAGCGAAGCACAATCGAGTGCAACTACCGCGTACACTGCTTTTTGCAGAAATCCGTAAATTTTTATTTGATGTTGTTGTTCTTGCATCACGAATAGTTTTCAAAGTATTCATTTAATAATTTGTGTTGTTCAAGTAAATTATTGTGTAGATTTTTTTGCTGTTCTTGCAATTGTACTTGCCGTTCTTTAATTTTAACAAGTTTGATATTCAAGTTATTAAATTGATCAATTAATTCATTTCCTTTTTTTTCAACCCTTTCAATAATAAGTGAGCGAATTGCTTCTTCTGACACTTTTTCATAACAATCTTTTAAGATCAGTAGCTTTTCATCTTCCTTTATAAATTGCTTCCGTATTTTTTCAAAAATGATTATAAAGGTAACAAGCAGTAAAATGAGTGTAAAACTCGCTATAGATATGATAATTGTAAAATTGTCCATTATATTAATAGATTAAAATGTATCAGCTTTAAGGATGTCCGAATAGTTCACTTTCATTTCGATGGTTCTGCCAGAAAGTTGTTCTTCGATTAATCGTATCATCATCACTTTAGAGTTGGGGTAAGTGAATTTTTTGAAGACATAAATATTTCTGAAATTTTTTTTGAACTGCTTTTGGGGATTCAGTTGAAAAATGGGAGCCATCTCAATACTCTGATTGTTGGTGGCCTTGTATATTTTTTTGTCTTCTATGGAAAACTTTAGGTCTTCAATGTCATAACTCAGATTGGAATTATTTTTAAAAGTCATATCCAAAAAAATATAATCGCTGATGACATACACATTATTGAGTTGCATATTGAGCTTCAGATTTTTTTCTTCTCTGATCGGATTTTTCTCCAATTTTTTCTGAATAATGTCCATTGCAAATTTTCTCAGCTCAAGATTTGAAAAAACCATTTTATCAAACTCAATCGGCTGCATTTCTTCGGGTTGAATGTGAATATTGGTGACCGTATTCAAATTTTCGGAATTTCTATAAATGGCTTTGTATTGCGCAATAAACGATTGTCCGACAACGGTAATCACTCCGATTTGGTCTCCGTTAGAAAAAGTATTTGGGCTTTTTGATTTATCTTTTGAATCGGTTTCTGGCTGGTCAGTAATTTTAATTCTGGCAATATTGGTGGTTGGTAAATCTCCTGTGAGTTTCTGCGTGGATAAATCCACATACTGAATCGGTTCGGGAGAAATAATATGTAAATTAATTCCTTCGGTAATTTCTATTTCCGGTAAATCGGAAATGATTTGTTCTTTGGTGGCTGTTTGTGCGGTTAAAAATTGAGCTGTACATAATAACAGACTGTATAATATCGTTCTCATTATCTTATTTTTTTTGTTGGTTTTGTGAATCTTTTAATTGTTTTTCATCAATTAGAAATACATAAGAATTGTATTTCAACTTGGCTTTGTTAGTTTTAATCAGGTTGGCAATGGATTTGGAAGTGGATGTAAATAACTTAGAGCCAATGCTGGTAAAAAATCCTTGTCCACCCATATCCATTTGTGTTCCCTGTACAGAATTACTTCCCATTTCCCGAATCATATCCCTGAAAACACTTTGGGGAACGTACAATCCTTTCATTCCATCTACATCGTAAATGGAGAGATTAACTGGATAGATTTCTCCTTTCGTAAATACCGATATAATTTTAAGATCAACTCTTTGCATTGAAAACCCTGAAATCTGCCCATATAAAATAGAACCTTTCCTAATTTTTCTATTGTTTACAAAAATGTCTTCCAATAATCGGAAACGGATTCTGCTTCCCAAAAAGCCTTTGTTATTTTCATCAATGACGGCTTTGATAAAACTGTTTTCTTTTTCCTTGTAAAAAGCATTGAAGTCGCTATTAATTCCTGATTTATTTACATTGAAAGTGGAGTTCAGAAACTCATCCATTTTTTCTCTATTGGCTTTGAGTTTTTGTTCAGCTGCGAGTTTGCTTTGATATTCTGGGTCACGAGATTTTTCTAAAGAATCCATTACCAGCATTTGTTGTTTAAGATATTTTACTGGATCTTGTTGCTCATTTCTGGATGGAGCTTTCGGGATTTCTGATGCATACTCATTTTCGGTTTTTCCGTAGGATTTGTCGTTCAGCATTCTGATGATATCCGAAGATCGTTTGTAATCTTTATCTTCTCTTTGAGAGGAATTAGGGTTATAGTAAGAAGATGGATTTCCTTTTCCCCGATATTGATTCTGTCTTGCTGTTACTGCCTTCAAAGAATCAATTTTTCTTTTTTGGTCTAAAGATAGCTGATCTTCATAGCTTAACAGACTGTCCTCTTCCTTGTCCAGACCTTCCAACATCGTTCTGTTGTCGTCTTTTTTGAAAAACGCATCATACGCATCGTTCTTCGTCATAATGGAATCCTGCGTTTCACCTAATGAAAGAGACAGTTCTTTATACTGATCTTTTTCCGAAGTGTCCTCTTTGGTAAACTGTGCTCCCACATAGACAAATAGCAACAGAAACGGCAGTGCTAAAAGAGGCAGCACATATTTCTTCTGTTTGAAATTAAGTTTTTTCATTGAGTTTTGATTTTTAGATAAATTGCCTCCGGTGCTACCGGTCATTTTTTAATTGTTGATATTGGTTAAACAGGTATTCTATTCGTAAACTGTCTTCTTTTTTTAATTCTTTTCTGTCTCGCTTCATTTTTAATAATTTGAGTTCACTAACAATCTTTCCCATTTCTTTTTCATTGTTTACTGGAGCATTTTGTGCCATCTTACTTTTGGAATAAAGTATGGGAGGCTTGATTTTAAATGCCGTATCAGAGGGAAAGAATATCCCCTGTATCAAAGAGCCTATAAAGGACACGGATAAAAAAATCATCGAATAGGTAAAGAATTTTTTCGGATTTTGAGTAGCCCAATTCAGCCATTTTTGCCCAGCTTGTTGTAATGTCGTATTCATTTTTAGTACGAGTTTTTGGTTTGATTGGTTAGTTCTTCGTTATTAATGATTCTCCAATTCTTAAGAATCACACCGTGAGGATTGTTGGGGCTTCGGATAATATCTTCAAAGAAGCCTTCAGTAATGAGTTTTCGGGTGATGACTGATGATTTTCTTGTAATCATCTGCTTTCCAAAAAAAGCAAATTTCTTTTGTTCCATATTGAGCGCAATAGAATCTGCGTGAATACTGACCATTGAACTGGAAGCAATAATCTGATTGTAAAATCCTTTTTCCTTCAGATTGGTATATTCCTTTTTTCCGCTGTCATCAATGAGATACAATGATTTCTGAATATTATCCTTGATATAGGCATCATCTGGTGCAAGGGTAAAAAAAAGTCGGTGGAACAATTCAATCTGCGCTTTGTATTCCACAGGTCGGTTCAATAATATATCGGTTTGCTTGGCAAGTACCGGAACTCCGTTGTCTAGAATGTAAATGGATTTTCTGGAATCCTCAATCATTCTATACGCAAAGAAAAATCCGGCAATGACTATGAACACTGCAAAAGCAATGGTGGAAATCGAAACGACCTTGTTGATTTTAATTCTTTGTTCTATGTTTTTAATAAGCATTTTTATCTTAGTTGTTGATTGATAGTTGTTGGTTGATAGTAATTCGTAATTTCTAATTGATAATTAGATTTATTTTCCGTTTTTCATTGCTTCCTGTACTCTTCCCGATGCAGAACCTGCTGTCGCACTTTTTGCTGCGGATGATGTGAGAGAAGCTCCACCTGTTTTGGCTGTTAGTATTGCCGTTTTTGCACTACTAACCATTTTTCCTGCCGCACTTTTCATTTTGGTCATTGCACCAGCTCCTCCGGCAGTAACGATGGTATCGGCAATGGTTGGCGTCATCAACACTCCAATTCCTGTAACGATATAGGCTACACAAGTAAAGAGCTGATTGTAAATCATTCCAGAGTTTGAAACATACACCATTAAAGCATCTAAATTGGTAATGGTTCCGTTGGATAAAAGCGTGTCGTATCTTTCAATTTCCATTTCGTAACCCGAAGCGATGAGTTGCTGACCGATATTGATAATGGTATAAGCCACAAAAGTGTACAGATTAATATTGATGAATTTGGATACCCAGCTGTACAATGAATTCTCAAATCCCGGAATGAGTGCCATTCCAACAGCTATCGGTCCTAAAATAATAAGGATGTATGCCCAAATTTTTTGGATGAAGAAAATGAGATACACGCAAATTCTCAAGATAGAAAGACAGACAAATTCAATGACTTCTGCGACTAATTTTTGCATTTGAAACTGCATTCTGATCTGCCATTCTTTGATGGGTTGAATGAGTTTATCCAAACCTTCACTTACATCAAACCAAGAATCGTCTGCATCTTCGCTAGTATTCTCAATCACTTCCTGTTTGGCATCTTCTTCCGCATTGAGTTTGATGACGGCATCTAATAATTGTTGTTGTTTTTTGAATCGTTGAACCCGCAAATCATTGACTTCAGATTCTATATCACTGAAAATGGCAATTCCTGGTTGGGCAATGGCTTCAAAAGGGGCTTGGATTAAATTGACAAATCCCGTCCAATACACCAAGGTAAAACCGATGAGAATAGGCTTTAGCATCGGAGTAATTTCCCATTCTCGGTCTCCCGCTGCCATTTGCCAACCCATATATCCGAGATACATCAGAGCCCCCATTCCTCCAATTGCTTTCCCAACCAAAGCAGAACCTTGAGCGCTATCCTGTACGCTGTTATCCAGTTTGGTAAAGACTTCCATAAACCATTTTTCAAAAGCACCATCGCCTTTTAGAAACTGGAGCAGGTTACTGTAATCACCATCAGTTTGAGCAAAGCTCATGATGGGAAAAAGTATTGCAAATAAGCAAAATATAAATGTTAGTTTTTTATTCATTTTTAAAATCGGTGTTTATATTGTTGCATTGTGCTATGAACAATCTGTTTATCCGATGCGGGAGTCCATTGGTTGGGCAAAGCTGTGGATAAATGGTTTTTCAGAATATTCTTATAATCCAAGAGAAGTGTTGTCTTGTTATTGTACTTTCTGAGTTCCTGAACAAATTTTCGCCATTTGATAAGCGTTTCGTGGTACATGATAAAGCGTTTTCCTCTCGGCATATCCATACTTCTGGACATATCATATTTTTCTTTGATTAAGTCCAGTTCTTCCTGTAGTCTTGTTATGGTACCTGTTGTATTCAATGTTTCAAACGTCTGCTGGTCTTTCAGCCGCCATTCTATAAAATTCTGTGGATGATCAGGAAATTCGGTAATGGGCTTTAGCATCCGTTTGTAATACAGCAACCAGAGCGGATCTGCATCAACCGTAGCGGAAGTCCAATGGGCAAAATCCTGAACGCTTCTTTTATGAATGGTGTCAGAAGCTGTTTTGATTTTTTTGGCTTCCTCTTCTTGAAATTTGAGTTGGGCAAATCTTAGATTCTGTTCTCCGGTTGGCTTTAAAGGTCTGATGTCGGGACCGTCTTTATAATCCCTGTTTTTACTCGGAGCCCATATTCCCCAAACCGTTGCATAGGCAAAATTGGTCTGGATTCCTAAAAAGTATTTTGGATAAGGTCGCCAATCGCCCCAACGTTCGAAGGTCATTCTTTTGTGTTGGGCGACAATGGAAGGATCGTTTAATCTTTTTACACTCAATTGTGCAGATACTCCAACTGTAACAAATAGTAAGAGAAAAAATGTTCCTTTTTTGAATAATTGTTTCATAATTTTAGTTAAAGATGTATTGGTATTTGGTGATAATGTCTCCAACAATGGCTTTGTCGATATTGATGTAATTTCTGAGTACTGGAACCTGATACAGGTAAGGTATTTTCTTGGCATTCTCTAATCGTAGAATGATGTAGAGAATATTTCCATTGATGTTTCTTACCCTTGTAAAGACCTTTTCAATAAGCATTTCTCTATCACTTGCATCCATTAAGAAATCTTTGTTTTCATTCAAAATATCTTGAGTAACTTCCTGTTTGAGCTTTAGGGTTTGCTTTCCGATTTCTACATAATATTTTGAAACCAATATGGCATATTCAGGATGTTGTGCGGATAAATCCAGCATTTTATTCGAATTGGTCACAATCTTCCCAAGATACTGATAGAGATATATGAGTTTTTTACTCTGCGTTAGTGCTGAATTAACATTTTTAAGTTGCTGATAGATGTATTCCTGTATCGCAATGACTTGTGCGGTTTTGTTTTTAACATCATCATACAATTGCTTTTGTTTTTCATAAGAGTCCAGAAATGTTTGTTCACTGGCTAATCGTACAGCATGATTTTTGGTGATTTGAGCTAAAAGTTTGTCATTGATCACAATCTGCTGGCTCTTTACAGAAACACCTAAAAACAATAATAATCCAAAGGTTACTACTTTTTTGCTCATAACTTTATTATTTTTTATTATGGTATTCGCGAAATACATTGGCTTACGCCGAATCTTCGATTTTATCAACTGAAAGGAGATAATCTTCGCTTTCATTTCTAAAAGGATTTAATGTTATCCATAATACTTTCCACCACCTGCTTATCTCTGTTCACATAGTACTGGAAAGCTCTTTTATTTCGTAAAACTTTGGCTTTGATGTCTCTAATTTTTAAAAGCATATGGGTAGAATTTCTGCTGAGTGTTTTGACTTCTCCTAAAGCATAGTCCAATAAAATTTTTCGCTCTGATTTTTCCATTTGATTGATGGCTCCGTAAGAAATCACAATGCCCATTATCAGCCGCGTTACCATTTGTAAATCATCTACAAACTGTACCTGAGAAGGCAATACTGCTATAATGGAATAGGGGGCAGAATTAATTTCCTGAATAATAGCGGTCTGATTATTGGTTATTTTTGTAATCTCTCTGTTCATCGCTATTCCTGTTGGTATGGCTTGAATGGCAAATGAAACAATCTTCAGTCTGTCCTGAACTTTGGTAACTTTATCTTTAAAATTGTTCCATTGGGTTTTATTAACTGTTTCTACCGTGGCATTTATCGTTTGCTTTTGCCTCATTTCTTTTTGCCTTTCATTTTCTTTCATTGTCGCATTAATCTCAAGATTCATCATTGGAAATGATACATTTTCCTGTTGCCAAGCTGGTGTGGAACCACCACCGGAAGAAGTCAGAATAACATAAATCAGTGGTATCAACAAAATTTGAGAAAATTTTTTCATCTTATGATATTTAAAAATTTCGCTTATATCGGTTCATTATATTTTCCACAATGCCTTTATCGGTATTGATATAGCCTGCAAACGGATTGATGGAATTCCAAAATCCTAACCGGTTGGCTTTTTCTAATCGCAGTTTAATCGCCAAAAGCCACAGTTTTAGATTTTTCACATTCTCGGAAATGTTATGCAGGATTTTGTAACGATCACCAGAAGTTGCCAAATTGAGTTCTCCAGAAGCCAGAATATCAGAAACATCAGTTACTATTTTCAAACTTTGTTCGTATGTTTTTTGCGAAGCTTTCACTCCGAATATCGCATACTGTGGATGCTGGGATGCTAATTGTACGACTTGTGAGGAATAGGTGTAACATTTATTCAATTCAGAATAGATCTGTTGCACTTGAATTCCGTTTTGTAATGTTCCGGAAACTTCCTTTAAACCCTTGAGGATTTTATTCTGAATATCATTGGCGGCTACCATTTGAGTTCCTATCCACATTTGGGCATCTTTTAATTTGGAGGTTTCTTCAATTACCTCATTTTGTTTGGCTTTTAGATTTTCCGAATAGAGAATCATAGCTGCCGTTACCGTTGGGTCGATGTAGGTGTTTTGGGCGAATACCCCTGTCCCCCAAAGGGAGAAAAGCAGCATTACTATTTTGAGAATAAATTTTTTCATATCGCTTTATATTTTACCGTTTTAATCCATATTTCGTCTTTTTCCTGATAGTCAGGTGTTACATCTTCAGTACTGATGGAAAACGTAATCACAATCTCCTGACCTGTTTTAGTATCTATTTTAATGGTGTTTTGTGTAAAGCAATGAGAGAGAATTATCGCTTTTTCCCAAGTTGCAATACGAATTTCATTCTCAGCTACAGAATTGCAATCCGTCCGTTCTTTTTCTTTTTTGATGATGGCTTTCATAGATTTTTCTTTAGTTTGACACATGTACTCTCATTTCCAATTTTCAAGAAAAGTTGGAAAATACAGCATTACCGATATATTCCTCCAAAGTCTGTTCATTCATTTCCAACTCATTTTGTAAATTCTTAAAGATATTTTGCCCCTTATGTTTATTTTTAAACTTATGATAGAACTTAAAAACTTTTTGGTCTAACGGCTTTTGATAGAGATTAATTAAGGATATTATACTTCCCATATCATCTCCAAAATTCTTTACATCGTCTACTATTTTTACCAACGCTTCATCATAGCTTCCGTATTTCTGGACATAATATTCAACTGCTGATTTTTCGGGTTTTTCCGTCGTGTAGGTTAAATATTGCTCAAGGGAAACTTCATTTCCATAGACTTCGCCTTTAGAACCTCTTTTCAGATAAAATTCCTTGAATCGGCTTCTTCCGAATTTGTTGTTGAGATTGTTAATGGTAAAAATCTTATTCTGCTCTACCTTATTTAGGGACAATAAAGCCGCTATGCGGTCAAAATTATCTTTGAACTTCGTCTGATCCAACAGAATGAACGTATCTGAATTGTTAATAATACTGTCTTTTACTACGGCATTTCCGATAATGTCATCCAGTTCCTGAGTTACAACTACTGCTTCTCCCCAGAACTTTCTTACGGTTTTGTAGAGATACAGAATGTATCCCCCCATCAATTTACTTGCAATGGCTTTCCACGCTTCCTCAATTATGAGTGCTTTTCTGCGGTCTTTTCTAAGCCTCATTTTCTGAATAAAAGTGTCCATAATAATGAGCGTTACGATGGGAAACAGCTTCGGGTTGTCCTTTACATTGTCGATTTCAAAAACAATGAATGATTCATCGAAGAGACTCTCGTCTCCTTTATTATTTAGTGTGGTTCCATATCTTCCACCTTTGTAAAAGTCCTTCAGAACAAATAAGAAAGTACGCAGATTGAATTCTTTTTCCGTGATTCTGTGTTTCTTATTGTTTAGGTAAAGAGGTAAAAATTTATCGCAATACTCATAGAAACCATTGAAGGAAAGTTCCTTCGTTTCTAATGTTTCTTCGATTTGCTTTATTTTTTTGATGATGGCTTTTCTGAACGATTCGTTCCATTCTTCCGCTGTTTTGGGTTGCCTGATAATCTCATTGGATTTAATGAGAATCAGCTGTGTTTCGTTGTATATTTTTCGTTTTTCTTCGTCATGTAAGGTTTCATAGGCTTCATAGACCTTGTAAAATTTTTCGCTGTCATAATCGGGATTATTGATGTTTTTATCAGGATGATACTCAATAGCCAATTTTCGGAAGGCTTCCTTTATCTCATCTGATTCAGCATCGAATGCAATACCCAGAATATCATAATAGGTACGTTGTTCTTTGGTATCGTTCTCGTATTCTTCGAAAATATCCTCTTCGTGAATGTTGTACTTACCCAGATATAAAATAAGTTCTTCAGAATTTTTATTTTCATACCACACAGTTCCTGAGTTGAAATACTGGTGATAATAAGACATTAATACATTATCTAATATGGATTTCTGAGCAGATGACATTGCAGCATCGGGACCTTGCCAAATCAGGAAAATCAAGTTGGTCAAAAACTCTATTTTCTCAATATTGAACTCTATTTTATCCATCAGAAAAGGATTCATTGTAATGGGTTTTTCTTCAGTATATTGGATGTACCTTCCTCCCTTATATTTACACGTTCCCGAGTAAGAATCTCCTGTATCTACAATCACAACATCATAATTGTAGGTAAGATACTGTTCGATAATGTTGTTCATTAGAAAACTCTTGCCTGAGCCACTGGGTCCAAGAACAAACTTATTTCGGTTATTAATTCTTCCAGTTTTCATTGGTAAATCTGAAGGATCCACTTTTAGCGGAACACCTTGTCTGTCGGTAAATCGTAAATAAAAGTTGGATTCTTCACTCAAGGGGTAACTTTCTTTAAAAAAAAAACACAAGGCTGCTTCGCTTGTCGTCATAAATAAATCATACTCTCTCAATTCGGTTCCGTTACCTGGAATGGCTGAACGAAAGAGTTCAAGCTGGTTATACGCATTTTTGGAAACGATAATCCCTTTGGTAAACAGCTTATTTTCAATAAGGGACTGTGTCCCTTCCATTTCTTCCAGAGTGTTTGTTGAAAATATTAGGGAAAAATGGGCATTCACCACCAATTGTCCATCAATAGCGATATTGTGAAGTAACGTCTGAATTTCTTCGGCAATAATGGCATTGGAAGGCGAATTGTTGGCAGCCCCTTCGTGCTTTTTCTTCTTTTTGTCGAGTTCTCTCTGTTGCTGAGCTTGCGGTGGAATCGTAATAACCTGATTATAAATAATCGTTTCGTAATCTTCCAGTTCATTGATAAATGTAAAATTATCTACCGCTGTTTCTGCAGCGGCTCCGTTTCCTCCAAGAAACGAATAAGGTTCAATCTCCGAAGGCAGATCAATGTTTTCTACATCTACGTAAGAGATATTTTTGACGAAACGGTTTCCAATTTGTAAATACTCATTGGTACTTTTGATATTGTCAAATGTTGGCACATCGGTAAACTTCATTGACAAAACACCTGATATATAATATTCAAAATCTTTTTCGAATAAAAACTGGGGTTCACAATCGCTCTGTTTCAAAAGCATCCATACTTTTTGACACTTGTCCCGAAGCTCTTTGTAGCTTTTTTCAGAGAACTGATACTGCTTGTTCTTCTTTTTCAGTTTGTCATCAATAATATCGGTGAAGAACAATACCGTTTCAATGGTTTTGAAAAGCCTGCCGTCAAAATGTTCGGAGTATTTCTGTTGAAGAAACTGATTGGATGGCTCTGCGGTATATTTTTTCTTACTGAAAATATCAAGTTTTTGAACAATTCTTCCTTCGCCAATAATTGATACAACCTGATTTAAAATCGTATGAAAATTCAGATAATTGTCGGGATCGGCTGAATATTGCTCAACCATATTTTTTATCCTAATCCCAATGATAGGATTACCATACTGACCGAAAAGAACATCAAAATCCCAATTGAAATCTTTTCCATAATCGTAGCCAATAAATGGGATGCTAAATGCCTGCTTTTTTGATTTCATATCTAGCTTTTATTGTTTTTAATTGCCATATGTTATCGCCCAATTGTTAATGGCGATTTCATTTGAAGTTATTTTTTTCTCATTATTTATTAAAACTTCAGCTATTGTATTTTTCAATATTTTTTTATTATGTACTTTTTTTGGGAAAATTAAAACCTGATCGGAATTTTTTGTTTTATCATACAGTCCGTATTTATCCTGCCTTTTGAAGATGAGATAAACTCCTCCCGCTGTGATTGCGAGGCCGAGTAGAGAACCGAGTAAACCAAACTTTGAAAGTATCAAAGCGGCAATGACTCCACTTCCAATAACACCAACTGCATAAAAGATGTACTTGCCTTTGAGTCCAAAAAATACAAGGGGTTTTTTAAGCCCCTTGTAAAGGTAGAATCCCATATTAGGCAAAGAATGCTGTTACGAATTCCGGAACGACAATCAAGAAAATCATTGCTCCTCCATACCCAAGGATTTCTTTGTTGACATCTTGGTCGCCATTCGTCCATTTGTTATAGACTCTCAATCCTCCGATAAAGCCGACCAATCCTCCGACTGCTTTTAAAATCAGTTTGATGGGATCCCAATAATCCCTAATGTCGCTGGCTGCATTCGAGATTGCGGTGGCCCCTCCCTGAGCAAAGATTGGAGTTAGTGCCATCATTACTAAAGCAAGAGTCAGTGCTTTTTTTGTGGTTACGGTTTTTTTGAAAAAGTTTTTAATCATAATAAAAAATTAAAGTTTAGGTTAAATATGAATTGATTTTAAGTTACATTGTTGAATGGTATACCTTGTGTCCGTCTATATTGGAAACCAGCTGAACCATCGTTTCCGAAAGGTTAAGAATATTTTGCCATCCGTTATCTTTTGCTTTTGGGGCTTCTTTTTTCTTTTCGGGTTGCACTTCAAGAAGATTGTCCAAATCTTGCTCAGATTCGAAACGCTTTCTTAGTTCTTCCAGACTCAGCCTTTCTTCATTTTGTGAGGAGCGCTGCGGTATAATTTCTTTTTTGTTGAAAGATTTCGGCATATTGAGGGTTTCAACATCTTCGATGCCTACCATTGCCGGATTCTCTTTTTCATTAGTAAAATCTGAAAGAGAAAAGAACTCTGATTCTTCCTGATGGGTGGTGATTTCTTTTTTGAGAAAAAGGTCGTAGATGATATTTCCTGCATAATAAAGTAGGTAAGCTGTTAAAAGCAGGAGTGAGAATTTTATCATTATTTTTTGTTTTAGTTGTCAGTTGATGGTTGATAGTTGTCGGTATTTAACATATTATTTTGATATTTATATTTCCGATTTCAAGGTTTCATTTATATATTCTATGATTTCATTAAAAGGATTCTTCACGGCATATCTCTGTTCATAAGTCAGTTTTCTGGTATCAATGGTTTGTAAGCAATTTCTTTTGTATACCGGGCTTTCTACCATCACTCCGTATTTTGAAATCTCGGCATCCATTTCTTTCTGATTGAGATATTTGTACCCTTTGTCGTATTTGGAGCGGATAAAAATTCGTTCTGCTTCACTTTCAAGCATTCCGAGAACATTTTTGAAAACCAATGTGGATTTTACCGATACATCGGAATATTCAAATGGAATGATAATCACATCGCTGTAGATCAGCAAATCACTGTATTTTTCATCGAGCGTTCCTGCTAAGTCAAAGACATTCACATCTTTGCTTTCCTTCAAATCAATCAACTGTTCAAAATCTGAAAAAAGACGCTCGCCTTCTCCTGCAATTTCTACTTCATACAGTTTTGGCAATTCTAAAAGTTCATCTTCTTTCCATTTGTTGTAAAAGGATTTCTGATAATCAAAGTCAAAAACATTGATCTTTCTGTCGGATCTTTCCGAAATATAATTCGCAAAAGCAATTGCCAGCGTGGTTTTTCCGGCTCCTCCTTTTTGGGTGGCAAATGTGATAATCATACCTTTAGTTTTTAGTTGTCGGTTGATGGTTGCCTGTTGTCGGTTTGAAAATGTGTAAGCTGATTTTTCTATCAACTATTAACCGACAATCATCAACTTTATCTTTTCTTTTTTCTACGTTTTTTGAGTTCCTCTTCGGCTGGATCTTTCGCTGTTGCTGAAGATTTCATCATATCAAACAGGAAATCATCAATGACCTTTTCCAAACCATATTCTTTTTTGTTTTCAGCCTTCACAACTGGGTTTAAAAAGTTTTGAAACTGTTTTTCTCCAATTAATGTTTCCAATTCTCCGATGTAGTGGAGCTTGGAATGAATGATGTAATATTTTCCGTCCTCTAATTTTATGATGCTTACATCATCGTTATTTTGGGTTTTGAGATATTCTTTCACGTCATCTCTGACAGCACTGAATATTTCCTTATTTTTAAATTTTTTGTTCTCGAAAAGCATAAAGTCATACAGTTCACTTTCGGGATATTTATATTTTAAATAATTTATGAGAACAGATTTAGTTTCTTTGTTTGGAATGTTAAAATCTTTCAATCGCTCAAAGAGCCTTTTGTCCATCATCACGGAAGTGAATTCAAATAATTCATTCATTTTCATAATCTCACTTCCTTTGTACATCGTTCCAGTTCTGTTATCAATCAAAGAATATCCGAAAGGGCGGAGTTCGCCCTCCAATTTCCCTTCGCTTTGATATTTTTTATCGACTTGATGGAAAACCACATCAATTCCAAAGGTGTCTTTCAGCTTTTTCTGTAGCTCACTTTCAAATTCGATTTTCGGCTCGGTTTCTTCATTCTGTTTTTCTTCTGGAAGCATTGCTTCCTGTTTTCTAAAATCCTGAACTTTAAAAACCTTGTTGGAAAATAGGTCTTTGTATTTTGACAGGATCGCTTTAATCTGTTTTGTTCTGTTTTCATTCTTTTTGTTGTCAAAAACGATCTGATTTCCAGAAAAGGTTTTTTCTCGAACTCCGTTTTTGAGAATATCCAATTGGGTTTCATCTTCTTTGTTCTGAGCTAACCGGAATCCATTTCTTTCTAGTAAAAGTTCCAATTGTTTTAAAGAACTGATCCGGTAACTCAGAAGCTTATTAATATTTTCTACATTGCTTATTCCGTATATTTTTTCCATTACTTTGGCTAAAGCTCTCTGTGATTTCAGCTTTTCGTAACTGTCGTTAATCTTTTTCCCAGTCTGTTTATCGACTCTTGTTGAAACAATATGGACGTGATTGTTTTCAGTGTCGTTGTGAAAAACCACGATGAACGGCTGATTCCCATAACCCATTTCATCCATAAAGTTTTCAGCGATTTTCGTAAGCTCTTCTTTGGAATGTTCCCTGAACTTTGTGGATAAAGCAGCGTGGAATTGTGGCTTTTTTACCTTTTCGTTTTTAGAAACTGAAGCCAAGTAGGACTTTACTTCTTCCTTGCTGCTCGATTCGTTGATGAATGAAGGGAAATTTTTCATCAGCATCAGTTCGCCTTTTCCTTTATCTATTTTTTTATCGTTGTACTGTATTCCAGGGAAATTAGAACTTGCGGGTTTCATCAATTTCACAATCATTTTCCAAGCATTGAATAGATGTTGATAAAAACTTCATTCTGCTGGGCTTTCAACTTTGCGATTTCAGTAAGCTGGTTAGAGAATTTCTGTAATTCATTCTCTGAAATGAACTTTTGACCATTCACCATTTTTGCAATCTGATTGATATTGGTTTCGATTTTTACAAAGATGTTGTCTTGTTTTTCAATGAACGCTAATACTTTTTTTCTCTCATTATCCATCATTCTGTTTTCTACCGAATCAATGATTAAATTGGTTAAGGAAATTTGTTTTTCTAAACAGATTTTTTTCCAGTGTTCCTTTCGGTTTTTTTGAATTCTTATGAGAATCAGCCCTTCTTTTCCGTCGTTCTCCATTTGTTCATTTAGGATAAGTCATTTTATTTTCTATCATTTATAAGTAATATCATCATTGCAATTCATTTTATTTAACAATTATGGTTATGGTAAAAAAGGTTTAATCCTGTTAGAATATCCTTGAACTTCTCCGTAGGTATAGTATGATGTAGACATTGCAGATAAAGATGTCTGAGGAATTTGGATGGCATAGTTTTCAAGCAATGCAGGAAAAAATTGGCTTGAATTTTCAGTATGCAGTAAAACAATCTGATTAGGAATATATCCTATATCACTGTAAATATTTGATATATTCATAAAGGCATTCCCCGAAATTGGTGATGAATCACTTGATCGATATATTTGAAATCTCACATTTACAATTCCTTGAACTTTTCTAAATAAAACACCTCCTTTCAATCCTCCAAAATTTTTAGTTCCAATAGTATACGTTTTTGTAGATGTCAAATAAGCATTCGTGTTTCCAGAATAATTAACAGGTGCAGACCAAGTGGAAGTTGCGGTAAGTGCAGTTGTACTATTTGGATCAAATGATAAAATAATCTGATATTCAATAGGAGCTATCTCTTTTGAAAATGGTTGCCATAAATTCCCGTCAAAATAATAGGGTGCGGCTTCGGTAATATTTTTGACCTGACCCGATAAATTGGAAGCGGAAGTTGTGGCAAAAACAACAGCTCCTTTTTTAGCAATTGAATATGTTTTTGTTGCTAATTGATTTCCTGTAATGCGGGGAGGAATGATTCCATCAAAATGATTGGTGTCATTTGGTTTTCCTACCACTTCCAAAGTAGTTTCAGGCGTTTGAGTGTTGATGCCCACCTGTCCTTGAACAGACATTCCGATAAATGGCAGAAAAAAATAAATCATTGTTTTCATTGTTTTTTTGATTAAAATTTCCTCTGCAAAATTGGAACATCAAACTCGTGAAAACAATAGTATTCAAGGACGTTGGACTGAATAAGACTAGTCTGGATTAGTTTGGAATAGGCGTGGATTAAAAAAGAATAAATTGTACTAATTTGGATTCTTATACCTGATTTATCTAAAAAAACAAGTTCCGCAGTTTTTTCCCCTTTTTGCAAAAAAGGCAAGAGGGTCTTTGGATATAAAACTTGAAAAGTTTGTATATACAAAGACACATCTTGCTTAATAAATGGGCTGATTTTTTCAGAGTTCTGAAAAGTGGATAATGAAGTTACCCTGATTTTAATAAGTTGTTGATTATCAGTATTTATTTTTGGAAATCTGATTTTTGGAATAGGAAATGAATACCCTGCATTATTTTTTATAGGTCAGCAGTTGAACCCTATATTATTTTTTATGGGTTAGTGGCTTAACCTTGCATTATTCTTTACAGGTGGGCAGTTTGAACCTTACATTAATTTTTACAGCTTGGTAGTTAACCTTGTAGTATTTTTTATAGGTTGACGATTAAACCCTACATTATTCTTTATAGGTTATTACTTGTACCTTAAAGTATTTTTTACTGGTAAGTGGCTTAACCTTGTAGTATTTTTTATAGGTGGGCAGTTTGAACCTTACATTAATTTTTACAGCTTGGTAATTAACCTTGTAGTATTTTTTATAGGTTGACGATTAAACCCGACATTATTTTTTATAGGTTATTACTTGTACCTTAAAGTATTTTTTACTGGTAAGTGGTTTGTACCCTACAGTATTTTTTATAGGTTGAGCATTAATCCATATATTATTCTTTATAGTTAAGCGGCTGAACCCTACATTATTTTTTATAGCTTGATAGTTTAATCTTGCATTATTCTTTATAGGTTGGAAGCAAAACCCTATGTTACTTTTTATAGTTTACAAATTGAACCTTGTATTATTCTTTATAGGCTTGGAAGTGTAACCTTAAATTATTTTTTACAGGTGCAGATTGAACCTTACATTATTCTTTATAGGCTAGTTACTAAGCCCTGAGTAATTTTTCACTGGTAAAATGATTAAACTTTGTAGTATTTTTATGCGTGAAAATATTTAATTAGAATAACTTGAAGGATATATAATAAGAAGTATATTTGTTATTAAGAATAAAAATCATAACTCTAAGAACGAAGATGTGCAACTATATATACAAAAATAAAGGAAGAAATAACGATGGGAAAACTTGTTATTACTCTGATAAAAGTAAGCCACAGTTCCTTGAATTACCTCTTGATAATGAGGGGTATTGTATTTTTCATAGTAGAGACAAAGAATTCAAATCAAAAAATTCATTCGAAACATATTTTGAAAAATTACTTTCAACTATTTCATTGGTTTTTAAAGATACGGATAAAATATTCTGGAAATATGATTTTGTAGGTTTTGTTTTTACTGAAGATTTGCTATTAAATAATATGGAATTTAACAACTCGATAGACTTATCAAACTCTAATTTTTATGGAAAATTTAAATTGATAAATATCAGCACATCTTCTATTAATTTGATGAATAGCCATTTTTCTGATTTAGTTTTATTTGAGTCTGTCAATATTGGCTTTAATATTTACGGTTCTAACTCAATATTTGATTACAGCTTAAGCATAAAAACATCAGAATTTAATGGAGCTTCTTATTTTGAAAATTGTATTTTCAACAATCCTTTAAATTCTCCAAGCTGCGAGTTATCTATAAAAAATAGCAAAATCCACTCAGTTACATTTGAGAACTCATCTTTCACCCCAAGGGTTGCTATAGATGGTAATACCCTTAATCAAGAAGTTATTTTTGACAAATGTAATATGCTAAATGAGTTTTTATTTGAGAATAATGTAGTTAACGGTTTAATAGGCATTAGAGAAACGGAGTTTTTACTACCTGAAAATTTGAACAATTTTTATAGCGGAGTAACTTTTGGAAATAATATAATAAATGAAACAGGGAAAATTCTATTTAGAGGAAAGAAACCAATGGATAAAATGGTAAAAAGCGAAATGGCTTTTTACTACAAACAAACGCCCAAAGGCTTAATCTCTTTTGAAAATTTCGACTTGAATACAATCTATTTGGATAATAAAATTAAGTTGCTTGAGCTTGAAAAGGAAAATCCAAACATTGTATCAATATCACCAAGTTGCAGTAAATATAGTTGCAGAACTGAAGATTTCATAATAGAAACATCAGAAGCAAACCAGAATTTCATTTTAGACCTTACAAATGTTTTCTGTAATTACTTTAAACTTATAGAATCTACAAATTTAGGAGTAGAAATTGTAGAGCAAAAGAAAGACTTTGTACGTTATTATTATTTTACAGATGAAAAATTAGAATTAGAAGAATTTTACATAAGAATACAAAAAAATGAGATAAAAATATGGGAAACACTAAATAATCTATCTGCAATAGTCAAAACAGCCATCGTTTCTCAAAATACAGAACTTTTAGATTGCCTTATTGAGCTGGACAGTTGGTGGAAGAAGTTAGGGTTAAGAATTATTCAGAATAAAATGAATAAGTATGAGGTTTCAAATGTGTTAAATTCCATTTCTATTGATAAAAAAACAGAAGAACAAGTAAATCTTTTTATTGAACAAATTTCAAATCGCATTAATTTTTCAATTCATAATAATATATTAATTACAGAAACTATGGCAAATATTAATTTTAATGACAATCACGGTGAAGTAAATATCAATGATTTTAGTCAGCAATATGGTCTAAACGTTGAACAAACAAGTAAGCTATTAGAAATAGTAGAAACGGTAAAAAAAACTCCGCCCGACAAAAAGAGTACAACATTGGAGGAATTATGCAAAAGTTGGTTTCCTACCATTGCAGCTACACTGTCAGAATCAATTAAACCTTTTGTTTTATAAACGGGATGTAATCTAAATAAGTAAAATTGTTTGCACTTTCAGCAGGGTTTATATGTTTCAACTGAGGTATAATATATAAACGAAATTGTTTAGGGGTTGCTATAGTCTATACCAAATCTTATAATGCATTAAAATCTGTCATTGTGACAAACTATTACTCTCGTAGCCACTAAGAAAAGTAACAAATTAAATGAAAAGAAAGTATTGGGTACTATCGCCAAACGTAATGAATGGTGCAGATGAAACAGAGTGGAAAAACGCCATTAATAATTTAAAGAGGGCATTTATTGGGTATGATGATCAACATCGTTTTGGGCAAATGTTCAAAAATGATATCCGAATTGGTGATGTCATATTAATTGCACAAGGACAAAACTCAAATAAAAAATTTTTCTTGTGCGGTTTTGTAGATTCAGAAGCAAAATATGAACATTTGGATGGTACACCTGAAACTGTACAAAACCGAAAATTAAAGTTTACAATTCCGAAAGAAAGACTTGATAAATTAGGGCTTGATTTTAATGACAGTACTTGGGGCGAATCAAAACAACCTGCAACACTTTATCATTTAAAACCTAATGAGGTTCAAGCAGACAAGAAAATTGTAAACTTGTTAGCTGCGGAATTAGAAAAACAAATTATCAAACAATTGATGGAAAACATAAAATTATCAGCAGAACGACAAGCTCAAATCAAAACGCTTTGGAATAAGTTTAAGTCTGAAACAAAAGAAGAAGATAGAAAATTCAGCAATGACGAAGTTGAGAAAAGGATTGCAGAATGGCAATTATACAAAGACAAAATCTTAAATGATACATTGAGTTTGGATGATTATACAAATACTTTGAGTAGTTCCACAGCAACAATGCCGGGAGGTTACTTATGTAATTTTTTAGAACGAGCTACAAGAATTGTTTTGGGCTCTTCAAAGCCTGGTACCGCTTTTAATTTTGAAGTGAAATTAAATGATGACAACATAACATATCACATCAAAAGTACAAATCAATCAAATGCAAGCCGACAAGAAGCAGAAAATTATTTCAACGAGAACATAAAAGATTTGTTGAAAAATATTGTCTCACAAACCGATCCATTGGAAAAAATACAATTGGTTGAAAATGCAAACTATAGTGCCAAACAGATTTTAATGAAATTGGCGGTGTTAGATAATTTATCAGACTTTCTATACATCTATTCTACACAGTGGCTAGAAGAATTGTATAATGAGTTTATTGATGGCGATGCTGAAAGTATTTTTACAAAAAACCATCAAGTCTGTATTATTGCAAAAAAGCTTTTAGAAGTAAATGAGCAAGATAAAAATGAACTTGTTTTGCTTTCACGTTTTTTGTGGAGATTTGTAAACTCTAAAGCCATTGCGGACATCAATAATCCGAATGTTATAATGTATGGACCTCCAGGAACAGGTAAAACATTTTCTGCAAAAAATAGTTTGGATTTTGTATGTCAAGGTGATACATCTCGATACGAAGTTTTACAATTTCATCCATCATTTACTTACGAAGATTTTATTGAAGGTATCAAACCAAAAGGAGTTTCAAAAGACGGGAACATTCGTTTTGAATTGGTAAATGGAGTCTTTAAGAACTTTTGTATCAAAGCGAAAAAGCAGCCTAAGAAAGATTTTTACTTCGTAGTAGATGAAATAAACCGTGCCAATCTTTCAACTGTATTTGGCGAAACATTGTCGTTATTAGAAAAAGATTACAGAGATGATGGAAGCGGTAGAAATTTAAGAAAAACACAGTATTCCGCACTGATTGAACAGTTGATTAAAGATAATCCTACTGTTGCTGAATATAAAGATTTAGCATATGATTATAACGCTATAAATGGAGACGTAAAATTTGGAGTTCCTAAAAATGTGTTTTTTATCGGAATGATGAACGATGTGGACAAAAGTATTGATGCTTTTGACTTAGCTCTTCGTAGAAGGTTTAAATGGATTGGAAAAGATTGCGATTATGAAGTAATTGAAGAAGAAACACGTTTCAAAGGAAAAGATGAGTTTCATAATATCGGTCAGTATGTAAAAGCCTGTGAAAAATTAAACAACTATATTTCTAACGATTTAGGTTTGGGAAAATCGTATGAATTTGGTCATTCTTTTTTTATGAAGATTGGAGACATTGCTAAACGTAAAGAAATTACGGCAAATAATGTTGAAACTCTATTCAACTTGTTCTTGCGACCAACATTGAAAGAATACCTAAGAGCAGTATTTGCTGAAAGCGAATTAGATAGCAAGTTAGATGAAGCGTTGAATAAGTTCAAAGAAACAATAAAGTAAAATGAGAATTAGTGTTCCCGTCAATCATAATTTTTACGAAGAAGCTCCAATTTTAGAATCGACTTTGAGTAAGTCTTTTGATGTAAACAAATCGGGAGTTAAACATTTACAAAAATTATTTTCTTCAGTCTATGAGTTAAAACTTGGTGCAGAGCAATTAAAACAAGTTAAAGTATTAAACTTCAAAAGCAAACGCAACAAAATTTTTAAGGAAGACGAAGAACGTTTAATTCTAAAATTATATTCTAAAGAAAAAGAGGAGAAAGAATACTACATTCAAACAGGTTTATATGCTGGAATTTTATTTCATAAAGGTTGTAAAATAAATATTACAACAAGGTATGGTGGCGCTTTTCTAAAGCGTATGCTTAACTTCGTAAATGACATTTATGTAGATAATGAACAAATACAAGCTAAAAAAGATGAAACTGAAAATCAATTCTTATTTATCATTGCTCATTTATTTATTCAGTCATTAGAAAAAGTAGTCGTTTTGGGTTTGCCACAACAATACCAAAAACAGCAAGAGCGAAGCCAAAAAGTGAGAGGAAGTATAAATTTCAGCGACTACTTAAAAAGAGATATTCCGTTTCAAGGAAAACTAACAACAACTTTCAGAGAACGAATATATGCTCAAGAAATTGTAGATGTTCTATATTTAGCGTTGAGAAAATTAGAAAGTGTTTTTGGAAAAGAAATTCACAGTCGTTTGCTGGGACTATGCCAATTATTGAAACAGCAATATTCGGGATGTTTTGTAAACTACGAAACTATACAAAAAGCCAAAAGACACCAATCTATATACAATCCAATGTATCGTGGTTTTAAAAAGGTTTTGGAGTATGCAGAAATTATTTTATTGAATAAAGACTTAATGCCGGACTATGAAAAACAAAACTTAACGACAAGTGGCTATCTTTTTGATATTGCTGAATTATATGAAATCTATCTTGAAAAACTTTTGAGTAGAAATTTTCCCGAATGGTTTGTGAGTGGACAGGTTGAACTTCCGATTTACCAAAAACAGTTTTATCACAGGTCTTTTTTCCCCGACTTAATAATGAAACATAAGACAAGTGGAAAAATTATTGTTCTTGATGCAAAATTTAAGAGAATAGAAATGCAGAATAGAGATGTTGATAGAGCGGATTTACATCAAATACATTCGTATTCGGGTTATTACAAAAATGAATTAATTGCAAGTGGTCTTATTTATCCATTATCAAAAAAATTAAACTTAGACAAATCCCATTCAAACTCATTATACGGAAACGACAACAACAATATAGGTTTTATTGTAGATGGAATTTATGTTGACGAAAATCAGACAATGGACGAATTAATTGAGTGCGAAAATAGGTTTGTAAAACGAATGACACAATTGACAATAAATTACTAGGTAATTGCTCAACAAAATATAGTTAAAATAGGAGATACTTCATTATTAGCTAATTCAGCAAAACATAGTACAAAAATTCCCAATAAATTTTGCGATAATTCCAAAAAAAACGGAAACAGCTTTAAAAAAAGCCATTTCCGTTTTACGAATTAAATCAAAATTCACTCAAAAATTTACCACAAATTTTCTTTCGGTTTCCCTTATGCTTTCTGCAAAAATTGCCATATCTCTGCCAATTTTTTCAGTCGTCATTTTAGCATAAATTTGAGTGGTTTGTATGTTTTTATGTCCCAACATCTTGCTCACACTTTCTAGTGAAACACCTTTTGACATCGTCAATGTAGCAAAAGTATGACGAGAAAGGTGAAAAGTCAGATGCTTTTTTATACCGCAGATTTCAGCGATTTGTTTTAAATGACGATTAACCATAATACTGGTTTTTACAGGAAGAAGTTTCCCATCCTTAAAGATGTGGTTTTTATATTTTTCAAGGATTTTCTTCGGTATTTCCATCATCGGAATAAAATAGTCCATATCCGTTTTTTCCCGTTTTCCCATAATCCATTGCTGTCCATCAATAGATAGTTGAATTTGCTCTTTAGTTAATTTAAAAGCGTCAATATAAGATAAACCCGTAAAGCAGCAGAAAATGAAAACATCTCTTGTTCGTTCCAGTCTTTTATCCAATTTCCAATTCATTAGAATTTCCACTTCTCTTTGGGAAAGATAACCTCGTTCCGATTTTTCGTCTTCTATTTTGTAATTGATAAAAGGATTCCGATAAATCCATTCGTTTTTATAAGCCAGCTCAACAATCTTCTTCAGGTTAATCAGATATTGGGCAATCGTACTTTGCTTGTTTCCACGAACCGTCAGCAAATACATTTCAAAATCCCGGATAAACTGGTAATTGATTTCCCGAAGTGGAATATCCGAAAGGTGATATTTTTCCGTAAGGAATTCCGATAGCCTAACCCGAAGATAATAATATCTATGATAGGTAGACTTAACAATTCGTTTGCCTATCAAATTAAATTTTTCTTCAACGTGTTCGTCAAATGCCTTCAGCAGCATATATTGCTTACTGTCGATTCCAAGGAAAATATTTTTTACTTTTTCGGCTGAAACTGTATTTTCCCTTTCCTGAACATCCCTGTAAATTTTATGAATTCCTGCCTTTGTTTTTTCAAGCAGAGCATTGATTTCGGAAGATTCTGCACTTTTTCCTGTTGCTTTTCCTTCTTTGATGTTCCATAGCTTCGGGTCAATGTATTTCTTCATTCCGAAACGGGCTTCTTTTCCGTCAATGGTAATCCTGCAATATACAGGGACACTTCCATCTTTTTTTTGTTTGTCTCTTTTCAAAAAGAAAAGGACTTTGAATGTACTTCTCATACGCTACATTTCTATTGTTGTAAAATTAAATTCAACCTCTAAAAATGAGCGGTTTGCAGGGTGGACAATATCAGTCGTTTATAAGCCAAACACAGCCATTTTAGCTCTTTTTGTGTCTCCCTTTTGTCTGCATAATAAGGGGGTACGATTTAGAGCGTCATCTTTGTCGCTCAATGGCTGTTTTATGGCTTTTTATGTCTAAATTTGCACCCTATAAAATCATCAATATGTTGACACTTTCCTCTTTTTGTCGGGGTTTGTCTGCATATAGGTGATTATTTATTAATTTTATCAATAAAATTAAAAACAAAACCATTAAAACTTAACAGCCATGAACTCTATTCCTATTTTCTACTCAACTGCTTAGCTTTTATTCTGTACTTAGAATTGTAAGCGTTACGATGCTCTCTATGCAGTCTCTGGTATGAGATTGCAGTATACCTCTATACTTTTATTCATTATCGAATCATAAAATTATTGCCATGAAAGAAGAACTGAAAGTTGAGCAGTTTACAGGTGCAGTTGCTCATCTCATCACTCACCTTAAAACACTCTATAAAAATAAGCCTTTAAAAGTTTCCGATGTAATAGATGATATTGACTGGAGCGACCCGCAAAAAAAGAAGTTGCTTGAGAAATATAATATAGGCGAAGAACCGCGCCAGTATGTAGACCTTATACAGGAAGGCGGCGGAGTACACGGAATTGCACTGGCCGGATATACCTATGTGCTTGAGAAAATGGGGATCTCTTTTCTAAACAGCGCAGGAACAAGTGCCGGAGCCATCAATACCATGATGCTCAACTGTGTTTATTCACAACGGGACGCCATTATGATGGGCGAAAAAGAAGAATTCATCAACCAGTATTATGAAACAAGATCTGAAAAAATTCTTGAATATCTTTCGAAAAAGGATCTTACGGAACTTGTGGACGGGCATCCGTCATGGAGATTTATTATTTTAAAAATATTTTCCAAGCGGGACCGGAAACCCATTTTAGATAAAATAAAATTCAGAGCCAGAATTACAGTATACTCTTTTGTTGTGTTCTTAATTACAATGATTGTAGCTGCCATAGGAGTTGGGATACTTTCAGGCAAAATCGCGGTGTGGCAGATCTGGGTTCACCGTTTACTGATTGTTTCGGTGATGGGGTTTATAATCTCTATATGTATGGTTATTAAAAACTTTATGGTTTTGCGGCTGCTTTATTTTAACAGTGAAAAAATGGGGATCAATCCGGGGGACAATTTTAAAGAATGGATAAAAACCCTCATGGAAGAAAACAGGATAAACAGCGTAGCCGATCTTAAAAATAAAATGCTGAAAGAAAACGACCTTTACAAGTGCTGGTATTCGGAACATGAATCCTCTTTTAATGCTTCATTGTCTTCGGCAGGAGGAAAAAGTGAAGGCAACGAACAGCTTTTGAACATTACAGAAGATGTAAACAGTTTAAAGCTCAGTATGACCACCGAACCTGTAGAGTTAGTTGAGGAAAGCCACAAATCACAATCTGAAACTACAATCGATTGGAAAAAATTAAAGGAATCTCTAATTGACAATGACATCAAAAATGCAATAGAGAAATATTTAAAGGAACATAAAAACACTAAAGACCAGAGTTTTGTGGATGGCCTTTTGAACCAGATTATTTCCGTTATCAAATATTTTAATCAGGTGAGCTGGCATGATCTGAAAGTAATCAATGATCAGCTTATTGAAAAGAATTTTATTCCTATTAATGCCAACGAAAAAATAGTAGAAAGAATTATAGGGGAACTATTTAAAAACACCTATGCTATAGTGGGTACCAAAAGCTATAAATTCCCCCAGCAGCTTGTGGTGGTTGCGGCAGATATTACCAACCAGATTAAAGTAGAATTTCCCGGAATGCACGAGTTTTACTGGGGAAGTGATGAATCCATCTCTCCGGCTGAATATGTTCGGGCATCTATGTCTATTCCTTTCTTTTTTAAGCCCTATAAAGTCACCATGTCCAATACACAGATGGTAAAGATCAATAACACATGGAAGGTAAAGCTGGGAGCTTACAAAAATTTTATCCAGGGCAATAATGAGATTCTGTTTGTGGATGGAGGAGCATTATCCAACTTCCCTATCAATGTATTTTACAGCAATACTCACTTTATACCTACCCGCCCTACTTTCGGAATTAAACTGGAATATGATAATGATGATCTGTATAAACTGATTGATAATGAAACCAAGCTGGCCCTTTCTATGATCTCTACAATGAGGTATTTTTATGACCGTGATTTCCTGATTAAAAACAGCAATTTCAAAAAAACGGTACGGAGCGTAGATACAGGAGATATCAGCTGGCTTAATTTTAATCCTTCCAGGAATGAAAAGATAGAATTATTTTACAGAGGGGCATTAGCTGCAGCTATTTTCCTTTCCGGCGAAAATCTGACTTCTGAAGAAAAAAACAAGTTGATGCAAAAAGCTTGTAAAGACTTTGGAATTATAGACTTCAGAACAGAAGATTTCATTTATCCTGATGTTTTCTTCAATTGGGAAAGTTACAAAAGAGAAAGAGGAAAAGCAGAGATCTATAAAAACCTGAGTCCTAAAATGAAAGAAAGATCAAGTTTCACCTATTAAAAATTTTAGTCATGATAAAGATTACAAATTATTATCTGGATCAGCATATTCGAATTGATAATTTTGATCAGCTGATTTTGTGGATTGCTATTCTGACATCCATCGGGACCATTACAACCGGTGCCTATCTGGCTTCCTTCTCAAAAGGTTTTCTTTACAGTATAAAAACCTGTGAAAATAAATATACATTCAAAAAATTTTCTTTGGCCGGTCTACAGCTTCCCTTCAAAAAGACCTATTTGAAGGACATCCTTTTGGGAATTGATTCCAAAACCAGTACTGTTATAAATAAAGCATTAAAAGCAGATTCGTATTTTATGCCCTTTGCCTACGGAGGTTTGCTGATGATATTCTTTTATTTCTGGTTAAGATTTATGGACAGGCCCTATTCTTTCATTTACATTTTGCTGATTAAATGCTGGTATTTTCCTTTGGCAGCTTATGCTATGGATATACTTGAAAATAATTTTACAGTATCCCTGCTGGAGAAGCTGGATATCCTTAAACAGGAAAGAATAACCAACCCCGAAGACTGGAGATTGAATGAAGATGATAAAAATAAATTAATCTCTACCTTTCAAATCAAAATAATTATTGTTTCAGGTTTGAAATGGCTTACTGCTATTCTCAGCATTCTCATCATCCTGGCAGCTTTGTATGTTCTGCTTTTTCCATAAAAAAATGACCAGCCTGTAATTCGTACTATTTTCAGGACTGGTCATTTATAATTTCAGAATTTAATGTTGATGATTTTTAAAGTTGATGATATGGCCCGTGATTAATCCTGCTGCTCCTGCATATAATAAAGGAATATGAATTTCAAAGATCAAATCTGCAAAAACAGAAACCGCAATAAGAAAAATGGAAGCCCAGAGCAGGACCCTGAGCCAATGGCGGGTTATACTCTTTGTAACCCTGTAAACCACTACAGTACCAATGATCAGGAAAGCAAGATCAATATAAGGATTATGGGATATTCCCAAAGGAATAATCAGTAACAGAGGAAAAACTATACAATGGATAAGACACAGAACTGCTGCAGAAATTCCTACTGCATCAAGAATTTTTGATTTCATAAAAACCGGGGATTTAAATTTCTTATTGTAACTTTGTTGCAAAAGTATAGATAAAATCTTAATTAAAGCAACTTTGTTGCATTAAAAAATGAAACAAATCAGAAATACCCAGGCCAAAACTGAAATTTTAAATGTCATTAATCATTCTGACATCGCTCTTTCACAATCAGATATACAGAAAAAGCTGGGCGACCTGTGCAACAGAGTGACTATTTACAGGGTACTGGAAAGGCTTGAAAATGAAGGACTCATTCATAAAATTGTAAATATAGACGGAGTGGTGAATTTTGCCAGATGCAGCGGAAAATGCAGTACAGAAAAACACTTCCACAACCATATTCATTTTAACTGTAAAGAATGCCATTCGGTAACATGTATTGAAAATGTGGTTCCTGATATCAGCCTGCCACCGGATTTTATAGCACAGGAATATAATTTTATAGTGAGCGGGATATGCCCGAAATGCTCTAAAATGCAGTAATCTCAACAATCAGGCCATGATCTCCCGTCTACTTTCCGGGCATCTGAAAATTTCAGCACCGGCTTTCCTGCAGCCGGAACAGATTATTGTTTGGTAAAGTAAATAAAAGTACTATTTTTATTTTAAGAAAAGAAAACACCAATTATGCCGACTGAAGCTTCCCACAAGCTGATTCCGATGACAGATTTTGTTATTGAATACTATGCTAACGAAGGATATGCCGATCTTCAGACATTACGTTTGATGAAAAACTATGCTAATTTTCTAAGACTGCCCTTAACTCTTGGAATGTTTGTTCCTGTAGATCCGAACGGAAATGTACTGAAAGAACCCAGAAACTACACTGCCTGGAAATCACTTGATCATAACGCTGTAAAAAGAAATGATATTGCCGGATTTGAAGAGCATATTCATTATCAGGAAGCAGAAAAAAAATGTCTGTTTGAAGGGTTTATCATCGCTTACAACGGATATTCCGTAGTGAGAATCGTAGCTTCTTATGATCAGGAAGTGGAACTCTCTTTCAATAAAAATGATCTTATGTCAACTGCATTTACAGATATTGAAGCACTTACTGTTTTTGAGGATATATATCTTACAGCTAATGCCTTACAATCTATTGGAATTAAGAAATAGAATCCTGTTCACTCAATATCCTCTCTAATTCTGCTATAAATGCAATCTGTGCCGGGTTGATTCTTTTTTGAGCCTCCACCGATTCAAACCACTCCCACTGATCTACCTCGGGAATTTCTATCATTTTAGAAGATCCTGGGGGCCATTCTATCTGCAGTGTATTGCTGTAAAGTCCGGATATTTCAAGATCACTTTCCAGAGCCCACGCATGAACAGTTTTACCTCCTTTCTGCTTAACGGGCACAAGAGCAATGAATTCACCGTGTATCGTTTTCCCCGTTTCTTCTTTAAATTCAGTTAAGGCACGCTCCAGCGGATCTTCATCAGGCTGTATCTCCCCTTTTGGAACAGACCATGTGCCTGCATCTTTATTCTTCCAGAAAGGTCCGCCCGGATGAACCAGGAAATAATACAGATTATTTTTTACTCTTTTAAACAGCAAAATGCCCGCACTTGTTTTCATTGTTTTAAGATAAGATATTTTTCAAGAATACTTCTGTTTACTTGTTTTATTTATATCAGAAAAAGATTACAGGTACCACATTTTTAATATTATTGTCAATTTTATTTCATAAAGGCATAGAATGTGTATTAAATCAGGAAATAACATTAAAAATTTAAAGTCATGAGAAATTTATTATGGTTAGTAGCTGTCATTTGTATCGTTGTTTGGCTTCTTGGAATGTTAGATGTCGTGCCGGGAATCAGTACCGGATATTTGGTACATATTCTTCTGGTAATTGCCATTATTGTAATACTTTATAACATTATTTCAGGTAAAAAGCCTCTCTGATCATAGCTGAAGCACTACTGAATATCAAATAAAAGCAGGTCCGCAGATTAATTTTCCGGCCTGCTTTTTTTGATGTTACCATCCATCAGAAATAAAACAGGAAATGATATCTGCTTCTGAAATATTTTGGCTGCTTTTTGAGTGTAAATATTTTATATATTTATTATAGGAAATATAATGCAAGTACAAACAAAAGCAAATCAATATAATGGAAGAAAAATTCCAGCCTGATGTTATTATTATAGGAACAGGACTGGCAGGACTCACTGCTGCAATGGAAATTACCAATGCCGGGAAAAAAGTACTTCTTCTGGACCAGGAAACAGAACAGAATATTGGCGGACAGGCATTCTGGTCATTCGGGGGCCTGTTTCTCGTTAATTCTCCCCAACAGCGGAAATTGGGAATCAAAGATTCTTATGAGCTGGCTCTTCAGGACTGGAAAGGCACAGCAGGTTTTGACCGTGAGGAAGATTACTGGCCCGGAAAATGGGCAGAAGCTTATCTGAAGTTTGCAGCCTATGAAAAATATGCCTATGTTTCTAAACTGGGAATCAAATTTATGTTCATGGTAGGCTGGGCAGAACGCGGAGACGGATCAGCAACAGGTCATGGGAATTCTGTGCCACGTTTCCATGTCAGCTGGGGAACAGGAACAGGAGTTGTAAAGCCTTTTGTAGATAAAGCATATGAAGCCGAAAAGAAAGGCCTTTTACAGATGAAATTCAGGCACAGAGTGACCGATCTGATTATAGAAAACAACAAAGCCAAAGGCGTTAAAGGCGATATCCTCGAAAACGATGATAAAGAAAGAGGAGCTGAAACCAACAGAAATGTCATTTCCCGGTTTGAATATCATGCCTCTCATGTAATTATTGCATCCGGAGGTATAGGAGCCAATCATGAACTGGTCCGCAAAAACTGACCGGAAAGACTAGGAAAAGCCCCGGAAAATATGGTTTGTGGTGTGCCCGCTTATGTAGATGGAAAAATGATTGGTATTGCAGAAAATTCCGGGGCACATATCATCAACCCGGACAGAATGTGGCATTATACAGAAGGAATACAGAACTGGAATCCGATATGGCCGAAACACGGTATCAGGATACTTCCCGGCCCATCTTCCCTATGGTTTAATGCCAGAGGAAACCGCCTCCCCGCTCCTTTTCTTCCCGGATTTGATACCCTGGGAACTTTGAAGCACATACAGGATACAGGATTTTCTTACTCCTGGTTTATACTTACCCAGAAAATCATTAAAAAAGAATTTGCCCTTTCAGGATCAGAACAGAATCCGGATATTACCAATAAAGATTACGCCCTGTTCCTCAACCGGATTTTTGGAAAAAAAGCCCCCGGCCCTGTAGAAGCCTTTAAAGAACATGGGAAAGATTTCATTGTTTCAGATAATCTCAAAGATCTGGTAGAAAAAATGAATGAGCTGACAGGCACTTCCCTTTTGAACTATGAAAAAATCAAAGAGCAGATTGAAGCCAGAGACCGCGAGCTGGACAATAAATATTCAAAAGACACACAGGTTAACTATATCCGGAATACAAGAAATTATTTAGGAGACAAACTCGGCCGTGTTGCTTCCCCGCATAAAATACTGGACCCTAAAAACGGACCTCTGATCGCTGTACGGCTTAATATTCTTACAAGGAAAACATTAGGCGGTATTAAAACCAATCTTAACGGACAGGTTTTAAGGGATGATGATACCGTAATAGATGGATTGTATGCTGCAGGAGAAGTTTCAGGCTTCGGCGGCGGCGGAATGCATGGATACCGTGCTCTGGAAGGAACATTTCTCGGAGGATGCATCTTTTCCGGGATGAAGGCAGGACAATATATTGCAGGACTTTAAAAAAGATCATGATGAATTTTAAGAATTAACAAAAAAACATTAAGGATGAAAAATTATTTTAATAATAAAGTGGTTTGGATCACGGGAGCTTCATCAGGAATCGGGGAAGCTTTGGTTCATGAACTGGCAGCAAAAAGCAATGCGAAAATTATTCTTTCGTCAAGAAATAAAGATCAGTTAAATACCGTTGCCCAAAAGGCCGGACTTGATGCAAATCGTTTTATGATACTGCCTTTAGATCTGGAAAATTATAAACAGATGCCGGATATCGTAACACAAGTCATAGAGAAATTTGGAAAAATTGATATTTTAATCAATAATGCCGGACTTTCCCAGCGCTCTCTGGCTATGGAAACAGATATAGAGGTTGATAAACGTTTAATAGAAGTTGATTTTATAGGAACCGTAGCCCTCACCAAATCTGTTCTTCCCTATATGGTCAGAAACGGTGGCGGACATATTGCTGTTGTTTCCAGCATGATGGGGATTTTCGGAGCTCCGATGAGAAGCAGTTATGCAGCCGCCAAACATGCACTCCACGGTTTTTTTGATTCTCTGCGTGCTGAATTGTATACAAAAAATATTATAGTAACCATTATTTGCCCCGGATTTGTACAGACCAATATTTCCATTAATGCAGTAACCGGCAGCGGTTCTCTACAGGGAACTATGGATGATGCCACCATGAAGGGAATGCCGGCTGATATTTTTGCTGGAAAAATGCTTTCCGCAATCCGGAAAAAGAAAAATCAGGCTTCCATAGGCGGACAGGAAGTTATGGGAACTTATCTTAAGAGGTTCTTTCCCGATCTTCTGGCTAAAATTGTCCGTAAGGCAAAAGTGGTATAGTCATAAAGAAATATAAATGCCGAAATTGTCAGCAACCTCTTGATGAATACTTTGCGGATCATATTTTCATCAAATATCTGTATGATCAGCTAGAGATAAAAAATGAATCACACAAATTTTTCCGAAGCCTGGAGAAATTATTAATTGCCAATTACTCAATATAAAAAAATAAATAACCTCCCGAATGAGAGGCTATTCTGATTTCCTGATAAATGATGATCTTTAAGTATAAGAGATGAAGACTATTGTTCAACAACGGTCAGAACATTATAACCTCCCGTATTAAGAAGAGGACGCTTATCAGGATCCCATGATACATTAATCCATACAAAAGGTCTTAGCTTGTCGCCTGCATTCAGATATAAACTTGCAGTACAGGCAGATCCCACTATCACAGCATTGGGTGAGTTTCCTGTATCCTGAGGATAACCATTATTGGTTTTTATCCTTTGTATAACCGAATTGGCAGAGTTTCTCACTTCCCAGATCGCTTCCGTCTGGTTCTGCCCAAAACTGGTATTAACCTGGCTTGGTGCAAGGGCAAAAGTAAAAGTAGCAAAGTATACCCCTGATCTTGGAGCGATAAATTCGCCAGTAGAAGGATCGAAATTAGTTCTCGGCTGCCCGGAATCCGAATCCAGCTTTTCCGTCCATGAAGTAAGGTAAGAAGAAGATCTTCCGGGAATTCCGTCCGTATAATTCCCTACAGGCCATAAGCCGGGTTCAAAAACGGTGGAATTGTTATCTGTTTTTTCAGCCATAACTACAATTCTTGGCTTTCCGTAAGGTAAAATAGGAACCCATACCGTTCCGTCAGAATATTCTATATAGCCCTGTACTCCGATAGCAGGGTTGGGATTGTAACGCATAGCACCAGCTCCGGCTTCAGCAGCAGTCTGGTTCGTCATTCCTATTGCCATAGAGCCGTTGGCGCCGTTTCTAAGGTCAATAGCCATTTTTGGGGTGGCTACTCCTGCTCCTATTTTTCCGGTTTTATCAATGATGACTTTTTCTGTGGTATTGATTTCAACAGCATTCGCAGAACTGGGATTATTTAGGCCAATGCCCATTTGGGCTGACAGTAAATTCGAAAGAATTCCGGAGCCCAGTAATAGTATGTTTTTTTTATTTAATTTCATCTTTGCTGTTTTATAATTCGTAAATACTGATACTGTTATTGGTTCCGCTGTTTGCCGTATTTATACCTCTGTTGCTTCCAAAATTATGATATACCTTAAATTGGATGGTATTGCCTGCGGATAAATTGAAAATAGCCGTACAGTTACCTCCCACTATATTACCGACAGTAGAAACATCCCAGGCCGGATACGAGTTTACGCTTCTGTAGGTCTGAATATTATTGGTCGCATTATTACTTTCAATAATTGTTTCTATTCTTGAATTCTGCGCAATATTGCTATCTGCTAAAGTGATGTTGAAAGAAACAATATAAAACCCGTTTCTGGGCGCAGTGAAAGTAGTGCCGTTGAAATTAGACTGGGAATCTGTTACTACATTCCATCCGTTTACCAGAGTTGTAGCGTTGTTATTAAGAGTAAGCGCAGAACTTTTATTAGCTAATACCAATGCTTTCGGAGGCAGGGTCATGGGAAGGTTATGCCATGCTGCACCATCGGAATACTGGATAATATTTCCGGAGCCGTAACGAATTGCGCCACCGCCGGCTTCAGCAGCCGTTTGGGTGCTTGTGCCTAATCCGATAATACTTTTGGGATCACCCGAACGTACATCTACTTTTGTTTTAGGATTTAAAATCCCTACTCCCAGTTTCCCGTCGGAAGTAACTACTACATCATTTATGATCTGAGATGCAGAAGGAGGTATACTGGTGTTATCCTTTGCACCATCTATGTGAAAGGGCTGCATAGGATCTTTGGTGAACACACCTGTTTGAGCCTGTACAGAGAACGACAGGAAAAAGACCAGTAGTTTATATAAGTTTTTCATTTTCATTTTTGTGTTTTTAATTTTCGATAATAGTCAGGTTATTAAAGCCGGCATCCGAATGAGTCCAGTCTGCATTTGCCCTTAAAGCTCTTGGTCCGGATCCTGTAATGTTTTGGTTAAGCTGCGGACGGACAGTCTGATCGGCACTTAAATTAACCGTAATAGCAGCTGATCCTCCTACCTGGGCATCCTCATTGGCCCTTGCAAATGTTTTATAAGAACGGGCAAGGATGGATCCTGCGCTTGGACTGTAAAACTGGCTGGTGACTTCAGAAGAGTTGGCTACCGAACCGGAAACAAAGTTATACGTCATCAAAAACGTATAAACACCTGCCCTGGGTGCTGTAAAAATCCCTGTTGTAGGGTCAAAACTATTGGATAAATCTCTGACTTCGTCCCATCCTGTAATATTTACATCAGAATTGTAGCCTATAGAGACAGGACTGGTTAGTCTTGCCACCACTACCGCTTTTGTGGGAAGAATAATTGCCGCTTCCCAGACAGATCCGTCAGATACCTGAAATTTGGCTTGAGTAGGTTCATATCTCACGGCACCTGCTCCTGCTGCACTGGCTGTCATATTGGTGGAGCCTAATCCTACAGCATTTTGTAATCCGGCTGACCGCATATCAAGTTTTACGGTTGGATTTGAAACTCCTGCCCCTATGAAACCTGTATTGGTAATAATGAGGTCATTACTGATTTGTTCGGGAGTGGCTGAAGCTGCATTATCTTTAGCACCGTCTATATGTAGGGTTCCCAGCGGCTTGCTGGTATTAATTCCTATCTGTGCGCTAATGAACGATGAAGATACAAGTGCTAAGAATAGCAATTTTTTTTTCATTGAATTGTGTTTTTAAATGTCGGGGTTTTATTTTGATGGAACTTTTAAGGTTAAAATGCTTTTTACAGTCATTTTAAATTTTTATGAAACTGAAAATTCACATTCTCTGTTGGTTACAAAGATTGACAAACTCTTTCAAAATGGGAAATATTGTTTGTAATGTTTTCGGAAAAAAGTACATTAATTAATTTATGTAATATAGTGATAAATAATTATTTATACTCTTTTGCGTCTGTTTTACTTTACTTTTATCCCAAGCGCTAGATAAACTTCTTTTTCCATTTTGTAATTGTATTTCTGCTTAGTTTAAAATGCCGGGCCAGCTGTGCATTATTATATCCGTATTTCTTTTGGAAATTCAGTATTTCAAGGATAGACTGCTGGTCAAAACAACGGTGTTTCTGGTTAAAAGTAAAGGTGCTTTTGTCCGTATTGTCTGTAAGAAGGTTACTGCATGTAATGACATCCAATACAGAGAAATTCTCCTTGGAAAATATGGCTTTAAATGCCTCTATTTTATCAGGATGTCTTTCGTTGATAAGATCTGTATAGATTCTTTTATAATCAGGGATACTTTCCATTGTGTGTTCTATTGTTCTATCAGATTATATTTATGCAGCCATTTGTAGAGGGTGCTTTTGGGAATTTTATATTCGGAAATTACAGTTGATTTCGTCATCTCCCCTTTTCTGATCTTATCCAGAACAAATTCTATGATTTCTTTAGTATAAAGGCTTTTGCGGAAGGCCGGCAAGGAATCCTGTATGCTTTTCTTCTGAACATAATTCATGGAAGACTGCGGAGAATATAAAATAAGGTGCTGGGAGTAAAGCCTGAAAAAATCATATTGCAGAAGCTTGGACCAGCGCAGCAATACATCTGTATCAAAGGCCGAAGAATTATACATTTTCATGACATCTTCTTCTTTGCAGTTTAAAAATTTACATATGCGGGACATTTCTATACCGCTTTTAGCAACCTTTTCTTTTATCATTGATCCAATGTTAAGGTTTTTTAGGTCCATAATCTTTTTAATTGTTTGTGTTTCTAAATGTTTATTTTGAAATTGAATAGTGATGAACAAAGGAAAAGCAATAGGACAAAATTCCTAATTGAGGGGATTAGAAATTCTGACAGGTTTATTGCTTTTCATACTTGTGCTTTAGAATTTTAAGCCTGATTTTGTTTTTCCATGTAAACATTATGTGAGATTCTGACAACAAGATTAAAGGTTTATCCTGCGATATAAAAATGTATGGTGTTGTAAATTCTGAATATTTCACTATATACCATCTTGTCGGGTAAAACCTCCATATCCGTCAGGTTAAATAATCAGTTTTGCAGAGTGCCGGAAGGATGATGACTGATAATGGCCAACAATTTTTCCTTCAGTATCGATGCGTTTTATAGCTGTAGATGAACCATCTGCTCTTTTAAAATATGCACAGATTTAGACTCCTGATCAGACAGGGAAAAATTCAGTATAAAATGATTTCTGAAAAATAAACTTCTATTTTGGGGCTATTTTTATTTGATTGAAAAAATCCGGATTTAAGACAATAATTTTAAGTTAAATTATTTAAGATCAGTTTATTGATAAATTTAATTAATAACATAAATTCTGAAAAACTAACGCTATTATTGAGTTATAATTGTTAATATTGTACTTAATTTGCTTTTTCAAAAACACACAAAATGAAAAATACCGTTTTACTTCTGTTCTGTATGATTTTCGGACTTTTTCATGCCCAGCTGAATTCCGGATCTCTTACAAATTCACAAATTGACTCTGAAATTATCCGCGCCGAAGAACTGTCCAAGGGCAATCCGGCAAAATCAATAGAACTTTCTGAAAAGCTCTACCGTGCTTCTAAAAAGGCCAATTATCAAAAAGGCATTCTGGAAAGCAGCTCTATGCTTATGGCCAGGTATTTTGACACCGGGAATCATAAAAAAGTAATTGATTTAAGTACAGAAGCCGAAAAACTTGCTTTGGATGCAAAAGAAGATGCAAAACTGGCTAATATTTACAGGCTGAGGGCTTCATCCTACACAGAATTGGGCTTCAATAACGAAAGCATCATAGAATTTAGAAAAGCATTAAAAATATCTGAAAAAGTAGTGCCGGAAGACAGGAAAAACTACCTGAAGGCGTTAACTTATACAGGAATAGGCTTATACTTGGCTCATGTGAATGCACCTTTGGACTCTGTTATATATTACCAGAAAAAATGTCTGGAAAGTGCATTTCATATTGGCAGTAGCAAAGATTATATGTCTAAAAAATATCATCTTCTTGCCCTATCCTACATGAACCTGGGAATGACAAGCGTTGCCTCAAAGCGCATTAATGATGCAGAAGATTATTTTGGAAAAGCATTGAAAATATCCCAGAATGAGCAGTATGGCGTACGCAAAAATCTGGAAGTTACTATTCTGAATGAATATGCGTGGCTGTACTACGATCAAAAGAAATACAGCCAGGCAGTACATTATGCAGAAATGGCTGAGCATCTGGAGAAATCAATCAGCATACCCTATATCCGCAGAGATATTTATGAAGTTAATTTCAAATCTTACGTAGAGCTTGGAGAAAAAGAAGCTTCAAAAAAGTATATGAATCTTTATACAAAACTGAATGACAGCCTTGTAAACCAAGAAAAGAAAACCATTAATACTCCGGTAAAAAAAATGATGGATGAACAGGGAAAAGCACATTCCGGAAATATTCAGAAGATCCTGGTATTTGTCTCTGTTTTCATTATATTAATTATAGCAGGCGGGATAATTTTCTGGAAAAGAAATCAGAGAAAACTTCATAAAAGTTACGAAGCTGTTATTGATAATCTTAAAAAAGCCAATCATACTCCTGTGGCTGATATGCAGGTGGAAATATCTTCTGAGAAAAGCATTAATATTACCGATGAAACAGTTAAAATGATCCTCGTTAAACTTGAAAAGTTTGAGAAATCACAAAAATTCATCAAAAAGGACCTGAGCCTTACTTCCCTTGCCAATGATCTGAGTACCAATACCAGGTATCTTTCTGAAATCATCAAGCAATACAGGGAGAATAATTACAATAATTATATCAACGGTCTCCGCATCAGTTATATTATCAATAAGCTTTATGAAGACCCTATTTACAGGGAATATAAGATCAGCTACCTGGCTGAAGCCTGCGGGTTTTCATCAAGGGAGGTTTTTGCGGTTATTTTCAAGAAAGAAACCGGGGTAAGCCCCTCCTATTTTATCAGCAGCCTTAAAAAAGACAGTTTGGAATCTGCCTCTTAGAATATTTTTACAGCATTCTTTTTTCGAAGCTGATACGCGATGATGAATTATTTTCAATTGATTTAAATATCTTAAATTCAATGCGTTATTACCTTTTTTTGATTAACCCTGATAAAGGAAACAAAATTATTATAAAGATATTTCATAAATTTAAGGAGCCATTACAGTGTTAAATTGGTTCTCAGGTGAAAATTCACAATAAAAAAAAGTATTTAAGCTTTCTGAAATTTAAAAGAGACTTTCAGGAATATGGACTGGAAAAAGCCCGAAGTTATGAGCTTATCCTCCACTGGCTGAATAACAGGCTCAGCAGAAACCAGTTTCTGGTACTCTCCGGGATTCTTGTTGGCTGTACTGCAGGGTTGGCCGGAGTTGTCCTGAAAACTCTGGTGCATACCATTCACAATTTTATTACACATAAGGTTCATTTTGAGTATCAGATCTTATTCTATATTGTTTTTCCTTTCCTGGGAATTGTGCTTACTACGGCAATTGTTCTTACCCTGTTTAAGGGGCAGGACAGGAAAGGGATTGGTGCCATTTTATATGAAATTGCCCAGAATTCAAGCATCGTGGCTTCCGTAAAAATGTATTCCCAGATCATTCAGAGTGCCGTAACGGTCGGGTTGGGAGGCTCTGCAGGACTGGAAAGCCCTATAGCAGTTACCGGTGCTGCCATCGGTTCCAATTATGCACAGACCTACAGGCTGAGTTATAAGGAAAGGACCCTTCTTCTGGCGGCAGGTGCTACGGCAGGAATCGCTTCAGCCTTCAATGCGCCTATTGCCGGGATTATGTTTGCCTTTGAGATTCTTTTGACAGGTGTAGTTTTTACAGATTTCATTCCTTTGGTAGTTGCAGCGGTCTGCGGAAGTCTTCTGTCGAGAATATTGCTGCAGGAAGATGTGCTTTTCAGGTTCTATACAAGAGAACCTTTTAATTATAAGAATGTCCCCTATTATCTTATTCTGGGAATTGTAACCGGGCTGTATGCGCGCTATTTTGTAGTCATTTCCCAAAAAGTGGAACACTTTATCAAAGGATTAAAACTTTCGAGGATGCGGAAAGCCATGTTTGGCGGTTTGGTTCTGTCATTGTTGTGCGTTCTTTTTCCTCCGTTGTTCGGAGAAGGATATGATACGGTAAAGGCTTTTACTAACGGAAGCACCCAGTCTATCATCAGAAACAGTTTTTTCCGGTATTTTGAAATCGGGGAATGGACGATTATCATATTTTTAGTTCTCATATGTCTTTTAAAGGCTTTTGCAACATCTTTTACCATATTCAGCGGAGGGAATGGCGGTAATTTTGCCCCTTCACTTTTTGCCGGAGGTACGGTGGGATATTTATTTGCACTGGTTTGCCAGCATATCGGTTTTACAGAAGTTCCGGTAACCAATCTGGTTCTCGTAGGAATGGCCGGGGCAATGAGTGGTGTTCTTTATGCCCCTCTTACAGCTATATTCCTTATTGCCGAATCCAGTTTCGGGTATGATCTTTTTATTCCGCTGATGATTGTATCCATCATTTCCTATCTTATTGCAAAATGGTTCTCTCCAATCTCCCCTGAACTGAAATCTTTGGCTGACGAAGGAAAAATATTGACCAATAAGCACGATAAAAATCTTCTTTTTGCTTTAAAAACTGAAGAATTTATAGATAAATATTCAGAAACAATCAATGAAAATGCTTCAGTTACCGAGTTGTTTGAACAGGTGAAAAACGGAAATAAAAACATCTTCGCAGCAACTGACGAAGCCGGAAAACTGAAAGGGATTCTAACTTTGGATGATATCCGTCCATATCTTTTTAATACGGAAACAGACCATTCAATGACGGTTTCCCAAATTATGAAAGCTCCGCCTGCAGTAATTTACCGGAAAAATAAACCCTTGGAAATTCTTCAGATCTTTGATGATACCGGGGTTTGGCATCTTCCTGTAACTGATGAGAATAATAATTTTACCGGATTTATTTCAAAATCTTCCATTCTGATGAGCTACAGACAGCTTTTAAAAGAATACTCCGATTGATTTTTCAAATAAAACTTTAATCATTTAAGCATAAAATATCCGCCCAGCTACTGAACGGATATTGTATGTATTTTATCTTCAAATTAGTTACTTGCCTGATTAAGCAGTTCAATATCTTCCTGATCCAGAACCAGCTTGGGAGCATTGAATAAAGTCTCAAGCTGGGAAGCGCTGGTTGCACTCACAATAGGGGCCGTAATTAAAGGATTGGCCAAGAGCCATGCCAAAGCTGCAGTTCCCTGTGTTGTCTGATGCTTTTCACTTACCTGATCCAACGCTTTTAATACTTCAAGACCTTTGGTATTCAGGTACTTTCTTACGCCATCGCCTCTTTGACTTTTGCCTAAATCAGCTTCTGTGCGGTATTTTCCGGTAAGAAAACCTGCTGCTAATGACCAGTACGGAAACACACTCAATCCAAATTCCTCCACTAACGGAGCATAATTTTTTTCAAAGCCTTCTCTTTCCATCAGATTGTAATGAGGCTGTAGCGCAGCATACTTTGGAAGATTATATTTTTCTGAAGCTTCAAATGATGCTTTCAGACGTTCGGGAGTAAGGTTAGATGCTGCAATATAACGTACCTTCCCTGCTTTAATGATCTCATCATATGCAGAAAGTGTTTCTTCTACCGGAGTGGTATGATTGTCAAAATGGGTATAGTAAAGGTCAATATGATCGGTCTGAAGCCTTTGAAGGGATTCATCAACGGATTTTAAAATATGTTTTTTACTGATATCAAAGCCATGTTCTTTGGTTTCGGATCCCACTTTGGTTGCCAGCACTATATCCTGACGGTTGGAGCGGTTTTTCATCCATTTTCCGATAATTTCCTCAGACTGACCTCCTTTTCCGTTCACCCACCATGAATATGTATCTGCAGTATCAATAAAATTGAATCCGGCATCTGTAAACTGATCCAATATATCAAAAGACTGTCTTTCATCAAGCGTCCATCCAAAAACATTTCCTCCAAAATTGACAGGCGCTACCGACAGATCTGTATTTTTTATCTTTCTTTTTTCCATAAAAACAAATTGAATTAAAATTGTAAGAAGTATCTAAGGTAAGGAATATCACTCATCATTTCACATTCAAAAATAAGCATGCTGCTTATAGTTATTATAAATGAAAATGCTTATTCCCACACATTCTTTATGCTTTAAGAACCATAATTCAAAATAAAAACAGCCTCCACGATGAAGACTGTTTTATCTATCAATTAAAATAAAAAAATACTGTTACTTTTTAGCTTGGGGAATCTCAATAGCTGTAAGCATCAGTTTATATTCCTGTAGTTGCAGTTCTATGGTTTTCAGTCCGCTTGTAAAGAAAGTGGATGTATTGAACAGATGGTGATAATATTCAATACCTTCGGATATATTTTTTTTGAATGTATTCCATTTTTTAATCTGGGAACTGGTAATCTGTATTGAAGAGCTGCTGATTTCTTTTTTAAGGTAATCAACATACATTTTCAGTTCATTAATGAACATATTCGGACGGTTATTATCCGTAAGTATATTGGCGTTTCCATAGATGTGTTTTACCATTTCGGAAAGGGAAACTTCTTTATCAAAAAAAGCAAGATTGGGTCCGGGGCATATAACAACTCCTTGTTTTTCTCCTTTTATTTCAAGATTCTGCTCCATATATGCCGCATTTACCAATCCTACACAAAGACATGCCTTATCTGTAATTTCAGTTTTTCTCCTGTTAAATTCTTCAGCAGTAAGTTCCTGCTCATCCTGAAGTTCCTTTAATTTAATATCCTGGTACTTTTTGGAAGCGGTACAGGTTCCCTGCGGTGAAAATTCTTTGCTTAAAGCCAGCAGCTTTTTAGGGCATGAGCTTCCATATTTTCCGGCAGCTTCTTTTTGATATTTCAAAATTTCATTGGAAGTACCCTTTACTGTATTAAAAGGGACACCCAAAGGCGAGATATTACTCAGATAAAAATCCTGTTCTTTGGATTTTAAAAGCAGGTTCCTGGTTTCGGTGTCTACGGAAGTGGCTTCAGGAACCAAAAGAAATGGAGAACCCCATCCAACACTGTCTACCTTATAGTTTTCAAGCAGAAATTCATGCTCTTCGGAAGTTCCTACTCCCCCCTGAACGGTAATTTTCATGCCAAGAGGTTCAGAAACCGTATGTTTTCCTTTCTGTTCTAAAGCTGTAATCATTAATGCATGAGCAGACCGGATCAATTCATCCTTTTTCTGTTTAAATTCTTCCATGATAGGCCCAAGCAGCATCCCTTCCGTAGCGAATGCGTGTCCTCCGCAGTTCAGTCCGGATTCTATCCTGTATTCCGAAATCCATAATCCTTTTTTAGCTAAAAAATTTCCCTGGATCATCGCTGAACGGAAATCGCTTACCTTAAGAATGATCTTCTTTTTTAAAAATCCGTTCTGATCAGGAAAGAAATCATCAAATTCTTCAATATAGCTGTATAAACGCGGATTCATTCCTGCAGAAAGTACCATGGAAGAAGATAGTTTGCTTTGTGCAAAGCCCCGCAGTGAGGCATGGGCATCATTAAAAATCACCGGAAGCTGCTCGTCTTTTTTATAGTTGTCTTTATCAACTTTTGTCATGATATTAACGTCAATACTTCCCGGCTTCAGGTTGGATTCAATGAAGTTCCTGATGCCTGAGCTTACATTGTCTTTTTGGTTTATTAAGTTCTGAAGCCCGTTTTTCAGATCTGAAGTATTGGGCAGAATGGCTATAAAGTTCTTTAATGCTTCCCCGTTCTTAGTGATTTCCTGCTTGAAGGTTTCAAATTTTTCATTCACGATATCATCTACCATATCCAGGTAAGCTGTAATTCTTTTTGCCCTGTAATCTTCTGTTTTTGTTGAAATTCCAAGGTAATCAAGATTGAATTTCCTGTTGTAGAAGTTTTTCATTTTTTCCAGGATCTCATCATCAATAATGGAAATAACGGAAGAAATTCCATATTGGGCAACGCGGATTGGGCTGTCTATGGTATACGCCAGGCCCATTACCGGAATATGGAAGTTGTGTAATGGTTTATGTGTCATTTTATTTTGATAAAAATTCTTTCATTGAGAATAAATAAAATACGGAATTGACAGATTCAACCCGGTATTTTTAATTACTTAAATCTATCATTTAAATGTTAGTTATGCGTTGAATAATATTTTTAATTTCGGAAATATGCCAAATATCATTCTTTTGCGAAAATCAGGAAGTGCGTTCTAATAGTTTTAAAATAAAAACCTCTCAGTTGAGAGGCCCATGTTAAAACGTAATGTATTGAGATATATGGAAGTTAATCGCAATTCTCAAAAGTAGGAGGAATAGCCGATTTATTTTATGACTGGAGTCATGTTGTTATAAATATATTATGAATTTGTTTAAATTTTAAATTTTAAAGTTTTACCGTGTTTTTATAAAGTAATAATTATTTTTGAATAAAAATTCAGAACCTTAAGAAACGAAATTAACCTGAATTTATATTTTGCGAATTACACAACAGTTATATACGCCTATGGTTATAGATGAAGAACTTTTACTTTCCTCAGGAGCAGAACTGATGAATTATTCGATAAATGATATTATTTTCAAGGAGAATGATCAGCCGAAGTATTATTTTCAGATCAGAACAGGGACTGTAAAAATCAACAATTATCATGAAGATGGCCGGGAAATTATTCACAGTCTGCCTTTTGACGGTCATTGTTTTGCAGAGAGTTCTCTCTTCATAGATAAGCCCTATCCTGTTAACGCAGTGGCAATGGGGAATTGTGAGATTATAAGGCTTGATAAAAATAAATTTCTGGAACTTACCGGAAGCTCGCCGGATCTTATTTTAAAACTCTACAGCTATACAGCGGAGAGAATGTACTACAGGCATGTGATGTTGAGTAATATTTCCGCTCCCGATCCCGGAACAAAAGTAAAACGTGTAATGGATTGCTTTAAATCTTATAATCAGTACACCGACAAGTATTCTTACCAGTTTCCTTTTACAAGACAGCATTTAGCCTCACTTACCGGTTTATGTGTAGAAACCGTTATCAGAGTTGTAAAAAAAATGGAAAAAGAAAAAACGGTAAGAATCCAGAATGGTAAAATATTTTATTGACAGGTACATTTTCAACTAGTGTTATATAATTAATGTAATGCTTTCTTGTTAATATTAATTATGTTTAAATATTTACTTATTATTTTGATTTTATCATAATATCCTATATGATGGGTTGATAAGATAATAGTATTGCCAGATGCCTTCTTTTTTAAATGGAATTAATAATTTTTTAATATTTATGTTCATATGATATCCCACATAATATAAATTTTGTTTATATTTGTGGATCGAAATAATTTTTTTTCATCATTTGTGTTTTTTTAAGGTCTCCTCCTTTGGGGACCTTTTTTCATTTTATGCATTCATAATTGTTTATTTCATGTTTAAGTGAAAATACGGAATAGTAAATTTGGTACTTTCTACGCTATCATATCTCTCTTTAAAGTGACAACTTTGTAATGTTAAACAATTTAAAACATTACACCATGTCAACATTCAAAATCAACATCATTGCCGGTCCGCTTTGGAGCAATGACGAAGCACAAAAAATCGGAGGCCGTATTGCTGCGGCACATTTAGGAAAATTTACCGGACAATGGAGCACTATTGTCGAAGGTCAGATGAGCGTTATCGAGGTTGAATACAATACTCAGCCAACCGGAAGCACCGAATATACTATGGATGTTTTAGCGGGCCCTATCTGGAGCAATGAAGATGCGAAAGAAATATGCCCTTCAATCTGTGCTTCTTACGGAGGCACATGGAACGGACAATGGACCACAGTTGTAGAAGGCAAAATGAGCGTTTGCGGCTGTGTATTTAAGTTCTGATACTAATTTAGATTAAAATGGATCTCCGGGGAAACCCGGGGATTTTTTTTGCAAAGCCTTACCGAAGCATATTTTTTAACGGAAGCGGCAGAAAATAAATCTGTTGAAGATTATTAATAAAAAAGACTGTATCCTACAAAAGATATAGTCTTTTTACTAATAATCAGTTTCTTTCAAATTATTTAAAAAGAATGTATTTCGCCATCCTGCAAAACAAAACATCTGTCCTGCCAACCACTTTTATCAATTTTATCCTGGATAAATGCACGGTCCTCTTTACAGTGGCTTACTGCTTCCAGGTGGGTTACTAAAACGGATGCATCAGGAGCGTGCTTACAAACCCTGATAATATCTTCACTGGTCATGATGATAGGATCTCCCACTACAAAAGTTGCTGCACCGCCTGCTACAATAATATGTTCCGGCTTATGCCTGTCAATTTCTGCTGCAATGCCTTCGTACCAGATACTGTCGCCAACAATATAAACTGCTTGATTCTCTGCTTTAAAGACAAATCCGTTTACAGTTCCCATCTTCTCTCCTATTTCACCTGTTCCGTGACGGCCTTCTGTTGTAGAAATACTGATGTTTTCCCAGGTAATATTGTTTTTAACAGAGATAATATTCCTGAAGCCGGATTGGGATATCTGTTCCGCTATAACTTCCGGGCAGATGACCGGAATATTTTTATCCAGAAGCTCAATAGCTTTTCCGTCCCAATGATCAGGGTGAAGATGGGTAACAGCTACAGCATCAATTTCGGACAGTTTATTTTTTAATTCATCTTCACTGAAAGGAAGATCAACCAAAGGGTTCAGCAGTTCATTACCTGTCATCGGAAATGGACCCAGTGAGCCTTTTTCTCCAAGCATGGGATCAATTAAAATATTCTTTCCTCCGATCTGAAGTACCAATGTAGCGTTACGCCATAATTCTAGTTTCATTTGCTTAATTTTGTTCTGCAAAACTATTGTTTAATCAAGACTAAATAATGGATGGTTACCAAAAGGTTAACTATAAATATTTTTTACGGATGAATTTTGAAGAATTTAAAAATTGTGGACTCAGGCGCAGCCTGGACATTCTTTCCGGAAAGTGGAAACCGCTGATCTTTCAGAATCTTTTTGAAGAAGATCAGGTCCGTTTTATAGAATTGTGGCGTAAGATGCCCAGAGTTTCGAAGAAAGTACTTTCTGAGCAGCTTAAGCAACTGGAGGAAAACCATATGATCCAACGGATTGAAGTCTATAATTTTCCTCCGGAAGTTTATTATAAGCTTACTGATAAAGCCGGGGAATTAGAGCCTATTCTCGAGCAGCTTCATCAGTGGGGAAACAAGTTGGTTCCCTGAATAGTTCCAGAACCTCGAGAATATTCCGGTAAATGAAATCCAACTCTTCCGGAGTAATGCAGTAAGGAGGAACCAGGTACATAATATTTCCCAGAGGACGCATAATAATTCCCCGCTGCAGAAATTCATCATACAGGATTTTTCCGGTTTCATTGAAATATGATGTATTTTGATCCGTTTTGTATTCAAAAGCAAGAATAGTCCCGGTCTGGCGGACATTTTCAACGTTCGGATGGCTGGCCAGAATTCCGGTGAAATCCGAATGCTGCCTGCTGATTCGGTCAATTGCAGCTAAAGTTTCTTCTTTCAATAACAGTTCCATGCTTGCCAGTGCTGCTGTACATGCCAAAGGATTTGCTGTAAAAGAGTGTCCGTGGAATAATGTTTTATATTTATCATCAGACAGAAAAGCATTAAAAATCCGGTTTGAACAGGTTGTAATTCCCATGGGCATTGTCCCGCCGGTCAGCCCTTTTGAAAAGCACATTATATCCGGTATTTCCGTCAGGTGATCTGCTGCAAACAATTTTCCGGTTCTTCCGAAGCCTGTAAATACTTCATCCTGAATCATCAGGATCTCTTCATTTCTGCAGAACTTCATCAGCTCATCAAGATGTTCGGCTTCATACATCAGCATTCCTGCGGCGCCCTGTACCAGAGGTTCATAAATAAAACATGCCGTTTCTCCTGCCAAGGCTTTGATCTGAATTTTTAAATGTTCCAGATTCTCAGCAGTTGGAGTATCAATAAAAATGACTTCGAAGAGCATGCTTCCGAAGGGTTTTGTCCACACGCTCCTTCCGCTTACAGACATGGCCCCGAATGTATCTCCGTGATAAGCTTCTTTGAACGCCAGGATTTTTGTTTTTTCTTTTCCCTGATTGTAGGCATACTGAATACACATTTTCAGCGCTGCTTCCACTGCGGTGGAGCCATTATCCGAATAGAAAACCTTTTCCTGATTTCCGGGAAGAAGTTTTAATAAGTTTTCTGAAAGCTGAACTGCCGGTTCATGCGTAAAACCTGCAAAAATAACCTGTTCCAGAGTATTTAGCTGCTGGGAAACACGCTCAGCGATGTAAGGATGGGCATGTCCGTGTAAAGTAACCCACCATGATGAAACGGCATCAATATATTTTTTACCTTCATTATCATACAGGTAGACGCCCTTTCCTTTAACGATTGGAACAGGATTTCCTGCTGTTTTCATCTGTGTGTAAGGGTGCCAGTTGACGGCTTTATCTCTTTCTGCAAGGCGGGATTGTATTAAGGTATTCATGTAAAGTGTATTAATGATTATTTGAGGTGAAAAGGTGTAAAAAGGATAAAAAATGAAGGAGGCGAATAAGCTGATTTACTTTTTTGATAATGAACAAATAAATTCCGGTAAAAAAAATCTTATGAGCTATTAGTACTGGTGGCTTCGAGGGCCTCAGCCACCAGATATTTGCCGTTTGTTCACTATTTCCGGATTCTACACCCACTCTCCAACCCTATTACACCCAAACTTCCATACTATGTAACTAGCAACAGCTGCTCTCTTTCATTTTCATAGGTTTCAATCCCAGCTTTTCCAACATCTGCATATCTTCGGAAACACCGGGATTAGGGGTTACCAGTAAAGTTTCTCTTTCTCCTGTAAAAATAGAATTGGCACCTGCCATAAAGCACCAGGCCTGCTCCGTTTCATTCATTTCGATACGTCCTGCGCTTAATCTTACCATTGAAGAAGGCATTACAATTCTTGCAGTGGCGATCATCCTTACCATTTCCCACGTGTCTACTTTCTCATTGTCTTCAAGCGGCGTTCCTGCTACTCTTGCTAACGCGTTGATGGGAACGGATTCCGGGTGTTTCGGCATTGTTGCTAAAGTCAGAAGCATTGAAATACGGTCCCTGTGGGTTTCGCCAAGTCCTATAATTCCTCCTGAACATACGGTTATTCCGGCTTTTCTTACATTATTGATGGTGTTGATCCTGTTATCAAAGGTTCTTGTAGAGATAATTTCCTCATAATATTGTTCTGAAGTATCCAGATTGTGATTGTAAGCATATAAACCTGCTTCCTGCAGACGGATTGCCTGCTCTTCGGTAAGCATACCTAATGTACAGCAAACTTCCAATCCAAGTTCATTCACTCCTTTTACCATATCGATTACCCTGTCGAAATCACGGTTATTGCGGACTTCACGCCATGCGGCGGCCATACAGAAACGGGAAGAGCCGCTGTCTTTAGCTTTTTGGGCATGGGCTATAACGGTTTCTGTAGGAAGTAATGCCTGAACTTTGATATTGGTGTGATAACGTGCTGCCTGTCCACAGTATGAGCAGTCTTCGGGACAGCCTCCTGTTTTGATGGATAACAGGGTTGAAATCTGCACTTCTGACGGATCGTGCCACTCACGGTGAACGGTTGATGCTTTATAAATCAGCTCAAGCAGAGGAAGATGATAAATTTCTTCTATTTCTTCTTTTGTCCAGTTGTTTCTGATGGTTGTTTTTTTGTCCATTATCATAAATTTGTTTTGATTAATTGTTTTGCTGCGTTTTTGATGCTGTCTTTTGTAAGCTGCTCAATCTCAAGAATGTGGATAATCCTTGTTTCCTTTTTAATAAATCCGGAAATCACTCTTTCCGTGTCAGGAGGGAAAGATCCGTTAAGGATCAGAAATTCCAGTTTGATCTTTTTTTGTTCTAATGCCATAATTGAAAGTAAACTATGATTAATGCATCCTAAATAATTCCTGATTACCAGTGCCACAGGAATTTCCAGTTTCTTAATCAGATCAATCATGAAAAATTCGTCTGAGAGTGGGACCATAAGCCCTCCTGCTCCTTCCACAATGATTTTGTTGCTGGTTTTTGGCAGTTCAAAATCATCAAGGCTGATCTGTATACTTTCTTCTTTTGCAGACTGGTGTGGTGACGCTGCAAGCTTAAAACGATGGGCTTCCGGATGACAAATGGTATTTTCTGTCCATGCCTGTATTTTATGGCTGTCTGTATAATCAAGATCTCCTGACTGTATGGGTTTCCAGTAATCTGCTTTAAAATGTTGCACTAAAATTGCCGAACAGATGGTTTTTCCTACTTCTGTACCAATACCGGTGATAAAGAGTTTATTCATTGAATTGTTACGGGTTTCGAGTTGTTGAATGATTGATAAAAAAGCCTGTGAATCGGTTCATTTGCTTTTTCGTTTTCGTCTTTTTGCTTCAGGTGAATTTTTTAATTATGGTTGACAGTTCAATAATCTCTTCTTCCGTATTGAAGCTGTGAATGCATATTCTGAGTCTTTCAGTGCCTGCTTTTACCGTTGGGCTGTATACTGCATAAGTCGAAAATACTTTTTCAGATAATGCCTGCTGCAGAGCTTTTAACTGGTGATTGTCCGGGATCAGTACAGCTTGTATCGGGCTCACTGCTGACGAAGGTGTATCTATATGCTGATCTCTGAAAATTTTTATATTCTGATGAAGCTTTTCTGATAATTCAGGGTTCTGTTTTAAAAACTGATAGCCTGTTTTTATACTTTGCCACAAGAAGTCCTGAGCGGCTGTGGTATAGATGAACGGAGATGCAAAATTGACCAGATAAGATTTCACTGTTTCATGGCATAGGATTGCGGCTCCGTGTGTTCCCAAAGCTTTTCCGTAGGTGATTACGGCTGCGAAAACATCATTCTGAAGCTGATATTTTTCAATCATACCATAGCCAAAAACTCCAAAAGCATGGGCTTCATCCACAATCAGTGCTGCATTATATTTTTTGGATAAGGCTGCAATTTCCTGAATGGGAGCAAAATCTCCATCCATAGAATAAAGACTTTCTATTGCTATATAACATGGTCCCGTTTGTTTTTTCAGAATATTTTCAAGATGTTCCGGGTTATTGTGCCTGAACTTTATTTTTTTAGCATGAGACATTCTGCAGGCATCATGAACTGAGCGATGAATCTGTTCATCAACGATAATGGTATCATGGCGGTCCGGTAATGTAGAAAACAGGGCCAGGTTGGCATTGTAACCTGAATAAAAAAGCAGGGAATCCGGATATTGATGTTGTTTGGCAATATAATTTTCCACTTCAGTTACTATGCTGCTGTTTCCGCTGATCAGTCTTGAACCGGAGCTTCCTGAAAGAAGTTTTGGATTCTTTTGGATCATTTCAAGCAGCTGTAACTGAAATTCTTCATTGCCTGACATTCCGAGATAATCATTGGAATAGAAATCAATGCCTTTTGATTCAGGCTTTAATGTTCTTAAGATCCCTGTTTCTCTTCTCCGGTCAAGAGCTTCCTGAAATTTATTAAGCATAATCCGGTTGTGATACTTCTTCAGCTATAGCATTAATCCACTGATTATGCAATTCCTTTTCTATTCTCAGAATATGTTCTGCATGCTGTTTCCATTCCGGGGAAAATTCATTGAGCTGATGAATCATTTCTTCAAGGTGCCCTTCTTCTTCCAGGATAATGGATTTTACCATAATTTTTGAAGATGCTCTGGTCAGAATATCCTGATATACCGGATACAGCTCATCTGCACGAACCTCGATAGCATAGGTTACAAAAAGATAGGCTGCATATTTTAATTCTTCTTTATTTAAATTGAAAGCAGTCTGAAGGTATTTACAAGCCTTAATATCTAAGAAATGAAGGTATTGCCTGGTTGCGACGGGAGCAAGAAGTTCATGAACCTCATATGTTTTACACAGTTCAGGATCTATCTTTCCGATTTGTTTTTTCAGATAGTAAGCATGGCGGTGTTCTTCAGCTGCATGTTTAAGCTGAATCAGATTCACTGAAATTGGATGCTCACATTTAGAGATTTTTCTGGCGCCGGCATTTTCCATGAAAGAAAGGGTATTCAGCCATTTGGCATGAGTTCCTCCATCCTGGACAATTTTTTTTAGCAGTTGATGAAATTCCATAGATTTATTGTTTCGGGGTTGGGTTACGGGTTACGGGATATTTAATTTCGACTTAATGTTAAAGAAGATTAAACTTCAATCCCCGAATCACATAACTCGCAACCCGTAACTTTTCATTTTATTTTGATCCAAAAGTAGTATATTGCCGGACTATTAAAAGGTGCCAGTTTTTATATTATGGATAGTCCGGTTAAAATTCCTTACAGAAGTTTCATAGAAATTGACAGAAATTCTGAGACTTCAATCTATATGCAGATTGCGAATCAGCTCATTAATGCTATCCAGAGAGGTTTTCTTCCTTATGGCACCAAATTGCCCGGAACCCGGACCTTCAGTGAGATTCTGGATATTCACCGGAATACAGTTGTTGCAGTGTACGATGAATTATCTGCACAGGGTTGGGTTGAAAGCCTTCCGAATAAAGGAACTTTCGTTATAGGTAAAAATCCTGAACAGCCTGTAAAAGTGAAAGATTTTGAAAAAAACAATCTTCAGAATTATCCTAAAACCACAGGATTTCCTTTTAAAACCTCAAATATCCTGGATAATCCTTTTGAGCATTCAGACTGTGAATATGTTTTTAATGATGGAATTCCGGATATAAGATTAACACAGATCGGCCAGCATTCAAGATTTTACAGCTCAATTCTTAAAAGAAAATCCAATCAGAAAATGCTGGGACATTATAATCATGACGGGAGTGAATTTTTTAAAGAACATTTATCCCGTTATCTTAATCTTTCCCGGGGGCTGCCTATTTCAAAGAATAATCTTCTCATCACCCGAAGCACAGAAATGAGTATTTATATTGTTTCTGAAATTCTGCTTTCCGAAGGGGATACGGTTTTGGTAGGAGCACTGAGCTATTTTTCTGTCAATATGATTTTTCAGAAAGCAGGCGTTAATATTGTTTCATTGCCAATAGATGAGGAAGGGATTATAGTAGAAAACGTCAGGGAAATTTGCAGGAAACAGAAGATCAGGATGCTTTATCTTACCCCGCATCACCACTATCCTACTACTGTTGCTTTGAGTGCCCAGCGAAGGCTTGAATTGCTGGATCTCGCCCATGAATATGGTTTTGTGATTCTCGAGGATGATTACGATTACGAATTTCATTATGATAAAAGCCCGATTCTACCTCTTGCAAGCGCCGATACCAATGGTATGGTAATTTATATAGGGTCTTTCGGGAAATCGCTGGCTCCCGGATTCAGGACAGGTTTTATTGTTGCACCGGAAAATCTGATGGCCGAAATGAGGAAATACCTGGGAATCATAGACCGGCAGGGAGATATTTTAATGGAAAGAGCTTTGGGAGAAATGATTGAAGAAGGTGAAATCCATCGTTACCTGAAAAAATCTTTAAAGGTTTACCAGGAAAGAAGGGATTATTTTGCAGAGTTGCTGGAAGAGCATTTAGGGAAGTTTATACAATTTCAGAAACCATCCGGAGGACTTGCATTCTGGCTGGAATGGGGAGTTCCTGTTAATCTGATGCAGTTAAGCCGGAACTGTGCACGGCAAAATCTTTTTATCCCTAAAACACTGCTTTACCAAACCAAAGATCTTACGGCCATGAGACTGGGTTTTGGGAATCTCAATGCTGATGAAATGGAAAAAAGTATGGAAATTTTTGCAGAAAATGCTAAAAAATTGCTGTGAAAATTTTAAAATTCTTTGTAATTTGAATAGTACAATACATCACAAAATGGAATTTTAATATTTATAAGGATGGAAAAAATCTGCTACATCTGCTCAATCTGCGAGAGACTAAAAAAATAATCACAAAGATTTTGCAAATCAAATTGTTGATAGGATAAACACTTGTATTAAATTTTCTCGCAGATTGAGCAGATGTAGCAGATTTTTTGTGTTTGAATTTATTGAATTTTTGGTATAAAAAAAGTGTAACTGTTACGCTACACTTATCTGAATTTTTGTTTTTTTAATTTGATATAAAAGCTATATTTTGATCTCCTTTTTCTTTGGCTTCTTCTTTTTCCTGTTCAGGTAAATGATGAATCCTGTGATGGGAAGTGAAGCTGCGATCATACCTGCAAAAAGATATAAAACCCTTCCTGTCATTCCCAAAATGCTTCCGGTGTGAAGGTCATAGTTCCTCTCTCTTAATGCGGTTCCGTATCCGATATTTTTGTCTTTATAAGATTGGTGCTTCAATATTTCGCCTGTATACTGATCGAAATTAAACTGCTCATTCTGGTATTGCCTGTTTCCATAGGTAACCTCAGCATAATAGGTTCCTTCTTCTGACCTGGGAAAACTGATGAGTGCGGATTGTTTATCAGCCAGACTTTTTCCCACCTTATTGCTTACAATATTCAGGATGCTTTTTTGATCTGTGTTTTTTTCGGAAGGAATTGTGCTTTTGGCTTTCTGTTCGGTCTTTGCTTTTCCGTTCAGTGTTTTTTTTACCCATTTATCAAAATCTTCAAAATTCCAGATCAATGCAGCATAAGAAATAAGAAGTAATGGAATGACAGCATAAAATCCTAAGACATTGTGCATATCATAGTTGACTCTTTTCCACTTTGCTGATGTTTTAATCAGGAACATTCCTTTCAATGCTTTCTTATTCATTTTGCGGGGATACCAGATAATCAACCCGGAAAAAAGCATAACAACCAGTATAAGTGTAGAATACCCTGTGATTGTTTTACCAATTTTTTCACCCAGTAAAAGCCTGCGGTGAAGATCCATAACAATTTCAAAAAAATCGGTTTTAGCATTTTCCACTTCAAGAACCTTTCCGGTATAAGGGTCAACATAAACTCTGTAATAATGGATATATGATCCCCAATACGTCAAAGCTTCATTATTCATTTTCAGGGACCGGAATGTATAGCTTCTTGATGGATCGGAGGATATTTCTACCCTGCTCACTTTCAGGCTGTCCGGTAATGCCTGTTCTGCCTTTAATTTAAGATCAGAAAATGGCAGTTTTTGCTTTTTTATGGTTTTGACGTAATATTTTTCAGGATGTATGGTATGCTTCAGTTCTTTTTCAAAAGCAAGAATACATCCGGTAACGGCCATTATTACAACTATAAGCCCGGACGTTAGTCCGAGCCATAGATGTAGCTGATAGGCTATTTTTCTTAGTACAGGATTCATATTAAAACTTAAGAGTTACCTCTGCAACAAAGTTACGGGGCATCTGGGCAACTATAACACCCTGTCCTGCGAAATACCTGGTATTTCCTACATTATTCATTTTAAATCCTAACCTGTATCTTTCCTTTTCAAGAGATAAAGAAGCATTGATTAAAGTATAGGCCGGAAATATAAACTGGCCCGTAGTTGCATTATCTACGGTAACCTGTTCACCGATACGGTTCACTCCAAGCCCCAATCCCAGCCCCTGAAGTCCCTGGATCGGCAGAATATAGCTTATCCATGAATTAAATACATTGGCAGGACCTGCAGATGAAGGACGGCGGCCATCAACAGAGGCGGCAGCCCTCACAAATTTACTGTCATTGTAAGAATATCCGGCCATAATGTTCAGCCCCTGAACCGGATTCAGAATGGTTTCAATTTCAATACCTTTACTTCTCTGCTCTCCATCCTGAATGGTGACATTATAGCTTTTCCCGTCCCGGATTACTTCAGTTGCTCTCAGCATATTATCAACCAGAATGTCATAATATCCTACTGTGAAATTCACCCTGTTTCTCCAAAGGTTTCCTTTTAAACCTACTTCCCACTGATTGGATCTCTGCGGTTTGAAATCTCCGCTGTAGTCTGAAAGCGGCTGAATAGAAGGAGGCGTATTGCTGAACCCGTTCATATAATTGGCATAGGCAGAAAGGCGGTTTTTATAGATCTGATACAGCACACCTATCTTAGGAGACCACGCATTCTGATTGAAAGCGCCTGAATTGATATTACTGTTCAGATTAAGTTGTCCTTTGCTTTCATAATGGTCGAAACGTAAGCTTAACAGGGTAATCAGACGGTCTGTAATATATACTGCATCTGAAACATAAGCCCCATAAATGTTACTTGATGTTGTATTTCTTTCCAGCGCTGCTTTAGACAACTGGATTTTCTGCAGAACAAGATCTTTGGAAATGAATCCGTAACCATTTGTAAGATTTTTTCCGTTGATGGTATCATATTTAACGATAGGCGAATTGTTATTGTTCAGGGACTGGTTCAGGTAATCCAATCCGATAAGAACTTTATTTTTAATTTTTCCTACTTTAAACTCTCCGTTAAAATTCTGCTGAATGCTGGTAGATGCTCCTTCAGAATTCTGCCATTGTACATTACGTTCCAAAAGGGCATCGCTGGTATTTCCTCTGATGAACTGATACTGGTACAGTCCTTCTGTTTTCCGGTAGTTCCTTGAAATTAAGGTCTGTGAGCTCCAGTTATCTGAAATCTTATAGTTAACCTCAGCTTTTACATTGATGGAAGGTGCTTTTAAGCTCATGTCATTATTGGAATAAGACCTTTTCCAGTCGAATCCAAGTTCATCAGGTGTTGCAGCGAAAAATTTTCTTGTTCTGGACAGGAAAATAATAGGAGTGTTTGTTCCTTCATAGGTATAAATCTGTGCTCCCAGGTTAAATGTCAATCTGTCGTTTACCTGGTAACTGAGTGTTGGTGCTACAAACATCGATTTTCTGAATTCAGAATCCCTGAACCCATTCTGGTACTGATAAGCAGCATTCAGACGGAAAAGTGTTTTCCTTGAATCCGTAACCGGGCCATACACATCAGCTGTGACGCGGTTCAGGTTGTAGCTTCCCAAAAGATAGGAAACTTCACCTCCGAAGTAATCCTTCGGTTTTTTGGTCATTACATTAATCAATCCCCCGAAAGAAGTAACTGCCCCACCGTACAAGGTTCCTGATGGGCCTTTGATCACATCAATTCGCTCAATATCTGCGGGGTCAATTTCGGTGTTGGTTGTTGCCGGAACACCATCTACCATAGAAACTCTTGTAGGAAATCCCCGTAAATTATAATAAAAACTTCCGTCTCCTGCTCTACCGGCACTTCCCTGCATTTTTACAATACCCGGAACGTTTTTTAACGCATCGGAAATATCATAAACAAGCTGTTCTTTCAGGATCTGCTGGTTAATACTTGTATAAAACTGTGGATTTTCCAGGTTTTTCAATGGCATTTTGGAGATGGAAGTACTGTCCTTATCCAGAAATTTATTCCTGCTTACGGCATATACTGTGATGCCTTCAATGACGTTGTTTTCTACTGAAGTATAAATTACCGGAATTTCAAAAATATCTTTCTCAATGCGGATCTGCTCACGCATCAGCTCGATATCATTTAAAACCACCTGAAGAGTATATTCTCCAGGCGGCACATTATCAAAGTAATATTCTCCTAAATTATTGGTTTTTGCCTGATACGGCGTATTGACTAATCTTAAAAGCGCATTTTTCACAGGCACTTTTTCAGACAGCATGACCTTGCCGTGAACGCGTTCACTCTGTTGTGCAGAGACAATAAGCGGAAAGCTGACAAGTAATAAAAGTAATATAAGGGTTCTAAATGTTTTCATGCTGTAAGTTTTGTAACAGTGGATAGTTGATTTTGCCGTTTTGTGATAATGGAAATGATTCTATGTGTTCGGTGCGTACATACTGCGGGTTGATACGCAGTTTATTCTTGATAGTCTCCGTAATGATCCGGGGATCAATTTCGCTGTTGTCATAAAGTACAATGATTTTTTTGTCATTGGAATTCAGGCAGACGAATGTATTGCCTTCCAACTCATTTTTAAGGATAAACTCTACCTCATCCAGGTTGAGACGGATCCCGAAAAGCTTCATAATCCTCTTGATTCTTCCTGTAATGTAGTATAATCCATTCTGTCCTCTTCTTGCCGTATCTCCCGTACGCAGAAGTCTGGGCTGTTCATAAGTTGAAAGGTCTTCCAGCTTATTGGCATAACCGCCACTGATGCTTGTATGTAAGAAAAGAAGTTCATCTGTTTCAGGATCGATCTGGAAGCTGCCGCCGTTTACCGGAGTTCCTATGGAAGTTTCCTCTTCAAGAAGTCCGTCTGTAGTAAGATAAGCCATTCTTCCTCCTGCTTCGGTTTGTCCGTACTGGGCAAAGAATTGTTTTTCGAATTCATGACAGTAATTAAAGATTGTTTTTCTCAATTCAGCGTTGATTACACCTCCGGTATGGGTCATGTATCTCAGGCTAGCGCTGTTTTTTCTGAAGAACCCTATCCTGTTCAGGTTTTCATACAGATAGGGAACTCCGCCAAGCGTGCTGTATCCGTATTGTTCCATTTCATCCCAGAATGCTTTCTGCATGATGTCTTTGTCCGTACAGACTATTCTTCCTGCCCGCATACAGTTGGTGGTAAAAATAGAAAAACCGTAGACGAAATTAATCGGTACGTTCAACGGAACTACATCCGTTTCCAGGATTGGCATATACTGAAGGATGCTTATTGCATTCTGATAAAGGTTTTCATCTGAAAGCTTCACCAGCTTCGGAACTCCGGTAGTTCCGGAAGTACTCAGCAGGATCTTGATTTCGGGATGAATGGTCACTTCCGGCTGGTAATCTTCTTTAGCAAAGATTTTCACCGTTTCCGAAAACTCCTTTAACGAATATCCCTGAACCTCATCTCTTGAGGGATCAAAGATGTATTTTGGACGGTACTCTCCTTCCAGGCGTTCTTTGAACTCCGAGTGCAGCTTCTGGCCCAAAACTGCAATGGCATGTGCTGTTCCGTAAAAATTGAGAAGTACCTCAATACTGGACAGCTGGTTGTCATTGTACAAAAAGATCAATCCTTTTTCCACAGGATTGAGGCCTAAAGAACGGTACAGGGTTCCAACCGGCGTGGTGGCACCGGTGGAAGCATCTGTAAACAACAAGTTCTTGTTGGCAATTACATTTTCTAAAATTTTCATATACTTAGTTTTCTACGAGTACATCGTATTTTTTCATTTTTTCGCGGATCTTTCCGACGGTTCCCATTTCAAGAATATCGTTGAAATCAAACTTTACCTGGTAGAACTGTTCCAAAGCTTCTACAATAAGCAGATGCGACATAGAATCCCATTCAGGAATTTCCTGATACGTAAGGTTTTCGTCTACCAGTTCTTTTTTTACAGCGATTGCTGATGCGATAATTTCATAAAATTCGTCTGTTGTGTGCATTTTAAATTTTTATAGTTTTCCATTTACCATTTTTGAAGATCATTAAGAATAGTACAGCCAATACAATTTCCGAAGAAACAATAGCCGTAAATATTCCTTTCAGTTCCCATTGAAGCCTTACCCCAAGCAGGTAAGCCAAAGGAAGCTGAATCACATAGAACATGATCATGTACAGCAGGGTTACCTGCATAATATTGCCGGCTGCATTCAGCGCACGGCTGATTACCATTGTAAAGCCTAATAAGAGATACGCCATAGATACCACATGGATGTACTGTACGGCATAGCGGGCTACTTCAGCTTCCTTCGTGAAGAAAGTTACCACATACTCTGCTGCAAACTGCCAGAATACAGCAACTGCTACCAGATAGGTCATATTGATTCCTCCGGCTCTCCATACTGTTTTCTCGGCACGGTCCGGATTTCCGGCGCCTAAATTCTGTCCTGTAAGTACTCCCGCGGCATTTCCAATTCCCCAGGCTGGCATTGTAGCTACAGAAGCAATTCTCTGGGCGATAATATATCCTGCAAGAGCTGTTGTTCCGAATGTTGCGATGATTTTAACCATAATCAGCCAGCTTGAAGCAGGGATAATATATTGAACAAGGCCTCCAAAAGTGATTTTCAGTATCTTCTTCAACAGTGAAAAATCAATATGGAATTTCACCAGAATATTGATACTGGTTTTTCTTGTAAGAAGAATAAAGAATTGGTACAAAACAGCTAATAAGCGTGATAAAACGGTGGCATAAGCCAGTCCCATTAATCCGTAAGCAGGAATAAAACCAAGTCCGAATACAAGAATCACGGCAAAGATCATACTTGAGATATGACAAAGCCAAAGCGATTTCATGGCCAGATCCGCATCTCCGGCTCCCCTGAACAATCCATTGATGGACAGACGCAGGATTACCAGACCTATGCTTAAAAAGACCAGTTGGGAGAAAGGCAGTCCGTTCTCAACTATCCCGGTATTAAACCCAAGAAAGCTGATGATTTCCCCTGCAAAAATAAATGACAGCCCACCAATCAGTACAGCAAAAGCAAAAGCCAGCAATATGATGTAATGGGCAGTCCGGCTCATACCTTCCTGGTCCTTTTCACCGGCTCTCCTTGCAGTAAGGGTTGCAGCAGCTATACCAAGTCCAATAGCAATGGCGTTGGCAAAATTGATGTAGTTATCTGTAATCCCTACAAGTCCGAGAACTTTATCCCCCAGCTTTGCAATAATCAGAAGATTGATGCTGACGAAAACAGATTCCATCACAAGCTCCATAACCATAGGAATGGCCAGACTGAAGATAGAACGGTTGATACTGCCTGATGTAAGCTCTATCTTTTTCCCTGCCAAAGCTCCGTACGCAAATACAGATCCTTCCTTTACAAGATGCAGAAGCTTCCTCATACCGTCGCTACAGAGTTTTTATTGGCAATCTGATACAGAGGATTGGGCAGTGCGCCATCTTTCCTCGGAATGGCAAATGCCTTATTTTCACTGTATCCACCATTTTTCAGACGCAGGCTGTTGATATAGAATCTCTTAAACTCAGGGGTATAAAGATCATACTTTTCGTATCGTTCATTCAGATGGGGATTGTGATTTTTGTAGTTCTCCACACATTCATGAACAAGTGTCCAGAATTCTTCTTCGTGAAAGTCTGCATAAGTGTGCAATACATTCGATAAGTACCTGAAGAAGGCATCAAAAACACCTAACAGAATAGACAACGGAACATTTTCCTTATTGGAAGACTGAATGAGTCCGTCTGCCAGATGATCAGGAAGTTTTTCCCTAGCTTCTGTGGTCAGGACAATATCATCCACGAAATCCTTGATGACAATTCTTTGAGGTACTCCGTTTTTCAATACTACCATAATATTTTCACCGTGAGGTGTTACACAAAGAGAATGGGTGTAATAGATATGAAGAAGCGGTGTAAGATAGGCATCAAGATAATTGGTAATCCATTGTTTAATACTGATCCCTGCTTTTTCTGCAAAAGCCTGAACCAAAGAAATCCCGTTCTGATCTACAAATAAAAGGGAAGCCATGGTGAACATTTCTTCGTCCTCTTGTAAATATTTTGAAGCACTTTCACGCCACAAAGCCCCTAAAAACTCATTGTACTGATAAGGAACTCCGGCAATTGCACTGTAATGAGGATGCAGATAAGCAATGGAAGCTTCTTCTCCCAAAAAGATGGTACCCTTGTTTTCCAGATAAGCATCATCTTTAATCAAACCTTTAACCCAATCCGTAATGGCCGGAGCGATCTTCATCTGCTTGGGAGATAACCCTCTGATGTTACCTGTGCTTAGAATAGAAACTGCTGTTTTCAGGTATCTTTTTTCAGGATGGCCTGTATTAAATAATGTTCTGATGCTTTGCTGCGGGCTGTACCTATCATTTCCTTCGCCTAATAGTATTAAAATACCTGAAGCGATATCACCTGCAAAGTGGATCTTCAGTTTGTGTTCCCACTGCCACGGATGAACCGGAATTAAATTATAATCCTGAACGGATTTTCCTTCGTCAATAAGCTTTTGCTGAAATTCTTCAAACAGCTCATTTCCCATTTCAGAACGGTAAAACTCTTCCTGGTTAATATGCTCCAAAGACTGAAATGCGGACCTGTCTTTATGGGCAGCCAGCCACAGAACTTTTAAATCCTTACCTGCTTCAGGAGCAAAATTTTCAAGATCAGTTGGGGAAAAGCCCAGCCTGCTTTTATTGACAATCACCCAGGGATGTCCTGTCATCTGATGTTCTACGGTCTGGTAATTGCTTGATGCAAGATCTTTTGATGATTTAACACCTCGCGATAGGATTAAGGCATCACAATATAAGGTATGCAGTAATTCTTCGGTATATCTTGCCAGCGTATTGGCATCCAGATCGAATATGGTCTGCATTTCAAAGAAGAACTGAGGAATATTCAGAGCTGAGGTTTTTATGCCGTTCTCTGTTTTTACGATGTTGTCTTTATCGATATGCCAGTAATCCATCATTCTTTTCTGTCCCCGGAATGTGTACTCTATATTTTCGATACCGGTTTCCAGTTTAAAAACGGTGAATCCTGATTCATCCTGAAGGACAGGAGCAGGTTTAAGCCGTTCTTCATGCATCAGTTCTGCAAGGGTTTTAGCCATAAGGTCTCTGTTGGCCTGTAACCAGATTTCCTGACTGATTGTATTTAAATTAGTGTTCATTTTCTGTTATATTTTTGCGGGTGACATTGCTGCATGTTTTTCTACATCAAAATCCTGAAAAGCTATTTTCTTTTCAATCTTATAATATTCTCTTCCCAAAATATCATTGATGATATAGGAATTACGGTAAGCCGCCATTCCCAGGTCAGTGGAAATATAACTGTGGGTATGTACCTCTGCGTGAAGCACATAAATTTCGCCACCATTATGATCTATGGAATAATTTCTGTTTACTGCAAATAAACCGCCTGAGTCTCTTTTAATCCTGGACTGGATATTCTTTAAAAATGCAGGTTCATGATAACGGTATCCTGTTCCTATCACCAGATAGTCAGCTTCCTGTTCATAAGGTACTTCCTGTTCCAGTTGGGTGAATTCAAGAGTAAGATGATCTGTACTGCTGTTGTCTACCTTATCCAGTTGACTGTTAGGAATAATTGTCAGCTTTGGATCAGCATTGTCAATATTAAGATCGTAGATAAAATCGTAAATCTGATTGATAAGGTCATAGTTGATGCCTTTAAACTGTGCCTGCTGTTTGCTTAAAATGGTTTTTCTTGCTGTTTCACTTCTGCCATAGAAATAGTCTACATAATCAGGAGAAGTAAGTTCCAGGGTCAGTTTTGAATATTCCATAGGAAAGAAACGATCAGGGCGTGAATACCAGCCCAGTTGTGTATCTTCATCACGGCTCTGTAATAAATCATAGAAAACCTCTGCAGCACTCTGTCCGGAACCTATTACAGCAATTTTTTTGCCTTGTGATAAAAGTTCTTCCTTTCGGTACAGATAAGAGCTTGTATGCAGAATACGTGAATCATCTTTCGGAATAAATGAAGGAATGTGAGGCTGTGTACCGGTTCCCAAGATCAGTCTTTCTGTTCTGAAAACTTCTGTTTCCTTGGTTTTCGTATGAATAGTTGTAATTAAATACAATCCGTTTTCATAGACAATATCCACAACCTGCGTTGAGAAACGGCATTGCGGCAACTGGTTCACCACCCACTGGCAGTATCGGTTGTATTCTTTACGTGGAATGAAAAAATCTTCCCTGATAAAGAATTTGTAAAGCCTGTTTGTCTCCTTTAAATAATTCAGAAGGCTTAAGGGATTGGTAGGATCTGCCATGGATACGCAGTCGCACAGAAAAGGTGTCTGTAGGGTTACATGGTCTATCATTAATCCCGGATGCCAGTCGAAGCCGTCTCTCTGGTCCAGGAAAAGGGTTTTTAATTCAGAAATCGGATTGGATAATGCTGCCAGTCCCAGATTGAAAGGACCGATGCCTATTCCGATCACGTTATATATATTATCGTTATTCATGTTCAGTGATTTTTACGGTGAATTCTACATCTTTGTTTTGCGGGAACTTTTCCCAGTACCATTCTCTGTAGCAGAAATTGAGGTTGGCTTTTTTATGAGGCATTTCAATGACTTTATCTACTTTGAACCCGACATGGGCTTTATTCATCATAGAAGCCAGAGAATCTACCGAGCCTTCCCCTACCATTTTTCCAACCTCAGGCTGGGCAAATACATAATCTACCATAGACTGTGTGGAAGGTGAAACATATTTCTTCTTCGGATCTGTTGGTGCAATAAATTGGTGGGTTCCGTAATCGGTTGGCAGTACATCATAGTAATCGCCGACAATATCTCTGCATGGCCAGTAAACCTCAATATTGCATGTAGGTTCACCATTGCTCATGATGATGTAGCTGTGTGCTTCATCTCCCGGAAGCATCAGTCGGTAGTAGGTTTCCAGTTCATCAATCGGCCAGTTCATTTGCCAGATTTTGATCGCATGTTCCCGGTTGAACCATTCATGAAGCATTTCAAGGTCTTCATCAATATCTATAGGTCTTATGGTAACTGTGACATCATCTTTCTGGAAATAACGCTTAAAGAAAGCTTCTTTTCCTATTGGATGAATCAGCTGATCCGAGAAATAATAATAATGAAGAAGATTCGGAACTTTAGCATAAGAAATGGCTCCTGCGCTGGTAATTCCGTCAATTTCATTAGCAACTGCCTTAAAGTTTGTTTTGGTTCCCCAATAGCGGTTTTTAAGGGCGTAACGGGTGAAATCTGACGGCATTTCCTGATGAATTAGCTTAAATTCATTATGCAGTATATTGATCAGATCTCTTTCTTTGGCCCATCCTGTCTTTCCCAATGAAGCAATAAGTGCGGAAAGATTGCTTACCAGCACATGATAAGAGATTATATCTAAAAGTCGTTCGTCTTTGATGAAAAGGTCTTCAATTTCAGGATACTGTTTTGAAAGTTCAGTGTACTGATCTCTTGTGCTTTCTCTCAGTAAATAACCCTGTGCGTCTCTTACAAAAAGAGTTTGTGGCAGCAACTGGTCATCCAGTTTGATCAGAAGGTTTTGCTGATGCGCTTCAGGAGCCATTCCGTACTGGCTGTACAAATGGTTTAAAGGAGCAATCAGTAATCTGACGTATTTTTCAAACCAGATCGTTACAGATTCTTCAGGGCTTGTGCTCAGTTTTTCTGAAACTTCCTTAAAGAACTGCTGGATGAAGTTTTGTCCCTCTGCAGGTTCATCCTGGCAAAGTCGTGCCAGTAACAATATTTTGTCTTCAGGTGAAAATGGATTTTCACGGAAAAGCAGGTTCAGACTTTCAATGTTTTTATCTTCATGATAAACGCCTAATGTTACCGGTTCCAGCAGCAATCTGAACTGATCAAAATCCTTTTCAAAAGATGCTCCCGCATGTTTACGCCACAATGCCGATGCATACCCTCTTGCCAAGTCCTTTTCCGTATTGATTCTTATAGAACCGGTTAAAAGGACATTTAAGGAAAACTTAGGCATCCACGGGACATCCGGACTGTACATACTTCTGATGGATGAGGTTGAATAAAATTCTTCCCCTAAAGTTCCAATGTGAATTAAAGTACGGTTGCCGACCATTTCAGAACCTTCTTTTGTAGATAAAAGATAGCTGGCTTCCCACGGATGACACGGAACTGTATAAAAATCTGAAATATTTTCATTAATATATTTCTGCTCGAGATTTTCAGGCAGTGAAACTATACTTTTCAGGAATTCGCTGTAAGGAATATCCAGAACAGAGTTTTTTTTCACGCAGTTTTTATGGACGAGAAAATATTCAAGCTTGATCCCTTTATTGAATTCAGGGCCGTAAAGAAGCTGCTCTTCTCTGGAAAACCCCATTCTTGCTTTTGTAAAGGGGTGAAGATTATGCCCTACGGGAAGCTGCTGTTCAGATTCAAGGAAAGAAAAGGTTAATGTGTTTTTCTTCTTTAAACCTTCAGTCATGATCATTTGGAGATTGTGGAAACTGCTTTGAATTCTTTTCGTAAAAAGCTCAAGTCCCTGCTGCGTTGATGCTTCAGAAAGTTCCTGATATACCAAAGCAGTCAACTGATCAATATCAGCCTCAGAAACTGTCTGATTGTTATGATCTACGATCCATAAAGGCATGCCATAATTATGAAAGGTACTTTCAGAGCGGTAAGAAACGGGCGCGAATAAAAAGACTTTGCTTTTCTTCAATTCAAATCTTATATGCAGCGGATAAATGCTGTTTTGAAGTGCTTGAGCCGTTAACGTATCATATTTTGGGACTCCCTGATAAAATCTTCCGTTTCCAAGTTCGCGAAGCATGCCGTTCAGCAGAATTCTTACCGTAATTTCCTGTGCCTGTTCAGTGAATTTAGTTTGCTGTACCAAAGTCTTCTCCATGCGCTTTTATCTTGTTTAAAATTTGATGAACATCTTCTGTTGTTGTAATCGGGTTTAGGAAGGTAAACTTCAGGTAGAAATTTCCGTCTGCTTTCGTGCTGGCTACAAGGACTTCCCCGCTGTAGAAAAGCTTCATTTTGATGTATTGATTCAAAGCATTCAGATCTTCTACATCTGGTCTGATATAGCGGAAAACCAGAACACTCAGATCCGTATCGGAAAGCAGTTCGAAATCTGCGTTTTCGCGGATCATGGACGCAACATCTTTCGTAAGGTCTATTACAGTATCTGTATACTCGGCCAATTGTTCTTTACCCATCATTCTTAACGTGAACCATAATTTCAGGGCATCAAATCTGCGGGTACTCTGGATAATGGATTTGTTGATCTGTGCAGGAATTTCCTCTTCATCCATTTCTGCGGGATTCAGATAATCTGCATGATGCTTCAGGATTCTCAGTTCTCTTTTGTTCTTCACGATGAAAGCACTGCTGCTTATAGGCTGGAAGAATGATTTGTGATAATCTATCGTCACAGAATCCGCTCTTTCTATACCATTCAGAAGATGACGGTATTTTTCACTTAATAATAAAGCGCATCCGTAAGCCGCATCTACATGCATCCAGATATTATATTGTTCTGCAATATTAGCGATGTCTTCCAGGGGATCTACGTTTCCAAAGTCTGTGGTTCCGGCGGTTGCTACAATCCCGATTGGGATATTTCCCATCTGTTCTTCTCTTTTGATATATTTTTTCAGCAAAGCGATATCCATGCAGAACCTTTCATCTGTAGGAACTTTTACGATGCTTTTCTCGCCCAATCCCATGATAGAGGCATTTTTTAAATTGCTGAAGTGGGATTTGTCAGAAACAAAGATTCTAAACCTACCTGCTTCCTGCGGAAGACCATCAAGCTTAATAGTATGATTGTATCTCTTTTGGGAAAAACAGTCGCGCATCATAACAAGCCCCATCAGGTTACTCTGTGATCCGCCTGCGGTGAAAACCCCGTCGCTTTTATCCGGGCTATATCCCAATTGTTCTGCGGTCCAGTCGATCAGTTTTCTTTCCATGAATGTTCCTCCCGCACTCTGATCGTAAGTATCCTGGGAAGAATTGATGGCGCTTACAAGGATTTCTCCCGCTAATGCCGGAATTACAATAGGACAGTTAAGGTGTGCCACGTATTGTGGTAAATGGAAAGCAGTGGCGTGCTTTACATATATAGTGTCTACTTCATCCAGTAGTTCCTGGTAAGAAGACAGTTTTTGATTAAGGTCTATCTGCTGTACCATGCCTTTCATTTCTTTGGCTTCTATTCCGCTGAAGGGTTTTTGATTTCTGTGAAGAAATGTTCCCACAAGGTCTAAAGTTTCTTCTACCGCGGAACGGTAATGATCATAATTATCAGAATGAAAAATATTTCCAAAATTCCCCGAAATGTGAGGTAAGGAAGCGTTCATGAGGTCTCCAACGGGCATTTGATTGTTGTTCATATACGTTTATGTAAGGTGATTTTAAAATCAGTAAGTTGTGTGAAATTCATTTGATATACAAGTATATATATCTGACAGTCAAGTCTTTAATTTTTACATTTTTTTAAATATTTATTTGGTGGTTTGTAAATTATTCATAAATTTGGCCAGTCAATTCTTATTTAGAATAATTAAAAACAAATATAAAAATTATATTCACACACCAAATATTTTTTTAATGAATTCTTTAGAAATTTTAGATAACGACAGTATTACTGCGGTAAAACTGCTTCCAAGAGTCGTTGAGATCACATCTCAGGAAAGAAGAATGATACAAGATGCAGCGGAGCATCTTCAGAGAAAATACGGCAGCTATGAAAACCGTGAATTTATTACCCATGTTCATCAGCTTGCTTCTTATTTTTTACCGGAAAGAATTCTACATATAGCCGCTGATTTTGCCAGCGATTTTTCAAAGAACCAGTACGGAGCACTGGCTTTCAGAGGGTTGATGGATATTGACCAGGAGAATATAGGCACTACGCCTGCTAACTGGCAGTCTGCAGATTATTCCAAATTCAATATCTATGGTTTTGCCTGTGCGCTGATTCATGGTGCGCTTCCGTCCAAACCGGTACAATATTACTCACAGCGTAAAGGTGGAGGATTGATGCATGCTATTATCCCGGATGAAAAAATGCGGGAAACTCAGACGGGATCAGGTTCATCAACAGATCTTTATGTGCATACGGAAGATGCTTTCCTGAAACACCAGGCTGATTTTTTAAGCTTTATGTACATCAGAAATGAAGAGCAGGTACCTTCTACCCTATACTCTATCCGTTCCCATGAATCTATCGGGGAAAAATTCAGGCCCCTTTTTGAGCCTATGTATAAAATTCCGAAAGATGCCAATCTTGAAACTGGAGCCAATGAAGAAGAGGTATTGGATGCTATTCTGTATGGCAATTATGAGCTTCCATTCATGAGGTTTGATGCAGCGGAACAGCTGTTCAATCCAAGCATCAGGCAAAGTGATGAGGCTCATCATCATCTGAATGAGTTCTGGGAGGAGGCAAGAGATCTTATCTATTCAGGCTTCACACCGCAGGCAGGAGATGTGATATTGGTCAATAATCATTTGTGTGCTCACGGAAGATCGGCTTTCAGAGCAGGGATAAGAAATATTGACGGGATAGAATACCGCTGCGAAAGAAGAATCATGCTCAGAATGATGAGTAAGGTAAGTTTGCTGGATATGAGAGGCCATACCCGCACGGAAGACCCGTTCTTTGTGATTGAAGAGCACTTGGGCAAAAACTTTGAAAATATTTAAAATGTTTCATTGATATTTGATAATCATTATGAGAAATCCTTTTAAGTCCTGTGCTTAAAAGGATTTCTATTTTAGAAATATAAGATGTAATACGTTTTATTGAACTAAAGTTTTTTTCATCATCAGGTCGGTCTGCTCATCATCTCCCAACCTGAATGTATGATTTCCGAATACCTCAAAACCATTCTTCCTGTAAAAATTAAGCGCCCGGAGGTTCTGTTCCCAGACTCCAAGCCAAAGATATCCTTTCTTCAAACTTTGGGCTGTTTCAAGGGCTTTGTCATATAATAACTGGCCTACTTTCTGACCATGGTGGCTTTTTTTGACGTAAATACGCTCTATTTCCAAAGAAGTATCGTCCTGCAGCTCAGTTTGTGCCTGGCCGGAATTTAATTTCAGGTAACCAACAGGAATATCCTCTTCCCAGGCAATAAAGAAATAGGAATCAGGATTATTTAACTCTGATTTTATTTTTTCTGTACTGAAGCTTTCTTCAAGATAGATTTTCATCGCTTCTTCTGAATTGCTTTCCGCAAAAGTTTCATGGAAAGTCTGCCTGCCTACATTCTGTATGGTTTCCAGATCTTCAGTTGAAGCTTTGTTGATAATAACAGATGCCATTTTATTTCTCTTAAAATAATAATTTTTTGAATGCTTCAGAAGCCAGATGGACCTGAACCGACCAATCGTCTGCCGCATCGCTTCCTGCATCATCTGAAATATATTTCAGGCACAGGAAAGGAATATTTTCTTTTTTTGCAATCAGAGCAAGCGGATAAGCTTCCATGTCTACAATATTATAGTCTGTTTCAGAATGATTCATCTCAAAACTGTCGCCGCTGCCACAAATTCCTTCTTCCAGGCCATTCATCTGAAGGCCATATTCCAGAACAGGCGGAATACCGGATAAAGGGGTTTCATAGAGACTGAAACCAAGCCCTCTCACATCCATATCCCGTTGGATAAACTTCGTACAGCATACCACCTCGCCTTTACCAAAACTTTTACTTCCTGCAGAACCCAGATTAACAATCAGTTGAGGCTTTCTGGAATGAATTTCCCGGGTAAGTTCTATAGCTGCATTCACTTTTCCTATTCCAGTCACCAATTTATTTTTTCCTTCAAAAGCTTTTCCTGCTTCGGAATCCAGAGCAAAAACAAACAATGTTTCTGAAATTGGATATTGAGCTTCGGCATTGATTTTTATCATTGAGCAAATTATTTAAACAAAAATAAGCATTGAAAAAATAAAAACGGGAACTGTTTCCTGTTTTTATTGAGTCGTACAGTACAAAAAAACACCCGGATTGAGGTGTTCTTTATATTGAATAAGCTGATTTATATTTTATTATAAAATACTAATAACACTAAGATCTTTCACAAATTCCACATATCTTAACAGGCTTTAATAGTGCTATTTGTGAATCTGTTGGTGATATTAGTGGTTAAAACAAAGGTTCTCAATTTCTCAAATTTCCTTACATACTGCATCCATCAGCATCACATGACGCACCACCTTGAGAAAGATCTTTAAGCGGGCTTACTGTTTCTTTATATGTCTGCTGAAGGGCATCTGCAAAAACTTCCGCCAGCTGTGCACCTGATACGGCATATTTTCCGTTCAGAATAAAGAAAGGAACGCCGGAAATACCATTGTTTTTCGCTTCCTGAATATCCTGATTAATCCCATAATCAAACTGATCTGTAGTTAAAGCCTTTCTTGCCTCATCTTTATCAATACCCGTATTTTCTGCCAAAGAAACAAGTTCTTCCAGATCTCCTACGTTTTTTCCGTCAATAAAATGAGCTTTAAAAAGAGCTTCCTCCATCTCATTGGATTTGCCGTGTTTTTTAGCAAGATGAAGTAATTTGTGGGCAGTAAAAGTGTTGGTGATTATTGCTTTTTCAAAATTGAAATCAATTCCTGCGCCTTTTCCCATCTGGGCAACCTGATTAATCATCTGTGAAGCCTGTTCTGCCGGAAATCCCTTTTTTTCTTTGAAATATTCAATTGTATTCTGAGGTTTTGAGGTATCCAGGGTTGGATCTAACTGGAAACTCTTCCACTCTACTTCTATTTCGTTTTTAAATGGAAGTTTTTCAAGAGCCTGCTCGAAATTGTGTTTTCCGATATAACAAAATGGACACATAACATCGGACCATATTTCTATTTTCATTTTTTAATTTTTGATGAAATTATTTATAGCACAAATTTAGGGTATTTTATTTAATGTAACAAGATTTGTTACAATATATTTAAACAAAAGAAAATTTTTTAAAATCAGTTTGATGATCCATTCACTTTATTACAGAACAGCACATGCACAATGATTGCAAACAACCCGAAAGAAGCTCCTACAAAACAGACTCCTTCCCACTGTGCCTGCTGCCAGGCTATAGAAGCCAGCCAGGTTCCAAGCGATCCGCCGATGAAATACGAAACCATATATACCGTATTCAGACGGTTCACTGCATTGGATTTAATTAAAAAATAATTGGTCTGGTTCATGATATGGCTGGATTGTACTCCAAGATCAACCAAAATAACCCCGACAATCAATCCCCAGTAAGTTTCCCCGGCAAAATACGTAAAGGCCCAGCTTCCTATCACAATAAAAAGGGAGTACAATATGATTCTGTTGATATCAAGATATTTCTGAAGTTTTCCCACTTTAGCTGCTGCCAGTGCTCCTACCGCTCCGGCAAGTCCGAAGCTTCCCACAACCGAAGAACCCGCATTGAAGGGCGGTTTCTCCATATGAAAGACCAAAGTGGTAAATAAAGCACACATAGATCCGAATGCCATCGCTCCACGGAATGAAGCCAGCTGCAGTATCGGCTGTGTTTTAGCCAGATGAACAACGGAACGCATCAATTCCCTGTACGTTCCCTTAAAATTGGGAGGCATTTCGGGCAACATTTTATATACGGCAATCCAAACAAAAACCATTAATCCTGCAGCAATACCGAACATGGCTCTCCAGCCCCAGACCTCTCCTACAATACCGCCAATGAAACGGGACAAAAGGATTCCCAGAAGAAGTCCGGACATTACAAGTCCAATGTTGGATGATTTTTCTTTATCCGAAGAAAGTTCTGCTGCAATAGGTACAAACAGCTGGGGAATTACCGAAGTTGCCCCTATCATAAGGCTTGCTGCATAAAGCATCCATAATTGAGTGGCAAAGGTCATCCAAAGCAAAGATCCGAATACAAGAACCAAATCCAATAAAATTAATTTTTTCCGGAAAAATTTATCTCCAAGAGGGACAAGCAGCAGAAGCCCTAAAGCGTAACCTATTTGGGTAAGTACGGAAATTTTGCTTGCCGCGCTTTCGGAAACATGCAGATCATCAGAAATAAGGGCCAGCAGAGGCTGGTTATAATAATTGTTGGCAACCACAAGGCCTGAAATAACAGCCATCAGCCAGATTACAGTACGGGAAATGGCGGAGGGTGAACTTACCTGCATGATATAATCGGAGTTTTATTTAGCTTATGTTAGAATGAGTGTAGAGAGAGTTATAAATGGCTTAAAAAGTCAAAATAAATATGCTTCTCAGAACTGTCAAAGGTAATCAATTTTAAAAAAAAAAGACCGTTTGGAAACGAGCTCTTTCAATCAACTACAGACATTTAATTGTAAAATAATTTATTGGCAGGAAAATAGGGAAATACTTTTTTTGTTGGTAATGGTTTGAAGAAAACCAGCTATATATTTTATATTCTACCTTAACGCAAAAACAGCGGTCAATATTTTGTGGTAATATCCTTTTTGTTTCAATTTTTTTAGCAAATTTGTAATAAAACACATTTCAAACTAATTCCATGGATTTTAAACAACAGCTTTTACAACAGTCGATGGAGGCCAAAGAGATTTTTTTGCCTCACATTTCAGCCGATCCGGTTATTTTCGGGTTTGAGCATAACGAGCTTAAAGTTTTGCTTATTAAAACCAATTACAGAAAACAATGGCTGCTTCCGGGTGGTTATGTTGGAAAAGATGAAGATCTGGATGAAGCCGTAAAGAGAATCCTTAAGGAAAGATCCGGAGTTACCGATGTTTATCTCGAAGAATTTGGTGTATTCGGAAGGAAAAACAGAAGTGAGTTTTATTTTGAAGATTTTGATGAAACACTTTTTCAGAAACAGCGATTTGTTACGGTGGGATATTATGCGTTATACAGTCCTTCAGGATTTCGTCTTATCCCTGATGAGTTCAGTGAGACATGTGAATGGGTATTTCTCAGCAGACTGCCGGAAATAGAATTTGGGATGGACCATTATGAAATCATTCAAAAGGCCCTGTTTACCCTGAGACAGAAAATATCTACAAAACCTATCGGGAAAAATCTGCTGCCTGAGAAATTTACCCTTCCGGAACTGCAGAAATTATATGAAGCTATTTTAGGAAAAGAGCTCAACCGGGGGAATTTTTACAGGAAAATAAAGAACCTGGGAATTTTGAAAAAACTTGATGAACAGAGACGTGGTGGCGCTCACAAAGCTCCGGACCTCTACTCTTTTGATGAAGAACATTATGCCAAAGCTATGGAAAACGGGCTGAACAGCTGGTAGTATGATCGTTTTTTCCAATGAATCCTATTGAAAAAAAGGTTTTCAGGTTTTAAAAATATTAGGGAAATTTGCAGCATGAAAATTATTCCGCTTAAAGAAGGTAATTTCTCTGCCAGCAAAACGAAGGACTTTACACTACTGACCAATGAGAATTTTGATACCGTCAGAGGAATTAAAATGTCTGTGCAACCATTTTTGATCGTTACAGCCAATGATTATATTCTTCTGGACGCCGGGATTGGATGGAAAAATGCTGAAGGAAAGACCGTTATTTCAGAAATACTGGAAAAAGAAAATATCAGACCTGAACAGGTTACCAAACTACTTCTTTCACATCTTCATAAAGACCATATCGACGGAAGCATTCAAAATAACGGAAACGGTTTTGCTGCGGCTTTTCCTAATGCAACGATCTATATCCAGAAACGTGAACTGGCTTTTGCCCTTGAAAATAAAGGAAATCCCTCTTTCGATTTTGATATGCTGGAGAAACTGATCAGCCTGCCGAATATCGTATGGATGGATGAAGACAAGGGAAATATCAGTGATGAAATTTCTTTTGAAGTAGCGGGCGGGCATACTCCTTTTATGCAGGTATTCTGGATCAGGGAAAACGGAGAAACCGCTTTTTACGGTGCAGATGATCTCCCGCAGGAATCTTACCTGAAATATCATTTGGCTTATAAAAGCGATTTTGACGGAAGAAAAGCAATGGAATTAAGGTTGAAATGGCAAAAAGAAGCTACCGAGGAGAAGTGGAAAATACTGCTTTATCACGATCTGGACAAAGCAGTAATCCAAATATAAACTGATACAAAATAGATTTTTAAAGGTCATTGAACCACTTATAGATATCCAGTTCAGAAGGAATATTTAGCTTTTTACGAATCCTGTTTTTTCTGTTCTGAATAGCTTTTGGAGTTACAAAAGTATAGGTTGCAATCTCCTTGGTGGTAAAGTTGAGTTTCAGGTAAATGCAAAAAATCTGTTCAGAATTTTTGAGACTGGGACATACATTGGCAATTTTATCAAAAAAATCAGGGTAAACTAATCTGAATTTATTCAGCAGGCGTGGAGAATTTTCTTTAGCCAACGCTATAATCTCGTCCTGCATTGTATTTTTTTGGTTCAAATCTTCTAAATTAGATTGGGGTTTTTCGTTTTTCATAATATTTTTCTCATCTCTGACTTTATTTCTGATGTCTCATAGAGCATCAGTACAAATTCTCTTCTCCAACTAGTTTAATAGCTATTTTAAATGGAGGCTTCATATACTTAAATTCTATAACTTATAATTCAATAGCATAATACATTTTTTATCGGTCCCGGTATTATTCTTAAAAATTTCTAACTGAAGTTTGATCTTCGGTTTATTTTTAAATGAAACAAAGAAAGAAAAAATGATTAAAATTTTACAGAATTGAAATACCACATACATACCACGTCTGTGCTTATAAACGGATTATTTATTATATGTTCAATTCAGTGCTGAATTACATTAGTGTTTATTATTTTAAACAAATTTAGAAGATGCAGATGATGTTTTTTATGATCTCAATCAATGTTTTTGAAGATTTTATTCATTATCATCATTCATTATACAGGGCTTAAAAGCAGAAATATTTAAAGCTTGTGGTATATGTATGGTATGCTAAATTCAGGGATCTGATTAAAATTGACCGTTCTTTACATTATTGAAATTTCAAGCTTTTCTGTTTATTATATTATGAAAGCCATCAATGATTAAACGTTTGTTTTAAATTTTAATTAAAAACTGTCAAACCATGATCGTTGAAGATTTACTTATGTCATTCGGTGCAGAAACTAAAAAGTATAAAGCAGGAGATATTATTTTTCGGGAAGGTGAGTTTTCAATGTTTTATTACCAGATTAATCAGGGAAAGGTAAAGCTCAACAACTATACGGAGAGCGGAAAGGAATTCATTCAGAATATATTTTTCAACGGCCACAGTTTCGGAGAATCACTGCTGTTTGTAGACCGTCCCTACCCAATGAATGCTGTAGCAATAGAAGATTCCAGTATTCTGAGGCTTCCAAAATCCCGTTTTTTGAATTTAATAAAAGAAAATCAGGAAGTTTCCCTGAATGTATACCAATGTCTTGCAGAAAGGATGTATTACAAATATATCATGCTGTATAACCTTTCTTTTCAGAATCCTGTTCTGAAGCTCAAGCAGCTGATGGATTACCTCAAAAGCTATCATGAGGACAAAAGTCCCTACTCTTTCCAAATCCCTCTGACACGACAACAGCTGGCTTCCCTTACCGGTCTTCGCGTAGAAACAGTTATAAGAGCTATAAAGAGCATGGAAAAAGATAAGATCTTAAAAATAGAGAAGAGAAAAATTATGTATTAATCGGAAAGATCAAAGGTCACTATAGAATGAGCCTTCAAATTCCGTATCCCGTATCTCAAAACAGAAATTACTATTACTCACCATCAAGCTGTCGCTGAAACTCTTCCAGGTATCTCGCAATATGTATCCCGTCTGCCAGTCCGTGGTGTGCTTCCACAGAAACCGGGAGATATTTTTTTCCGTCACGGATGCTGAACTTTCCAAATGTGATCTTAGGGACAGATTCCGAATTATTAAAACTGGTAGGATGAAGCAACGCACTGAAAGAATTCCACGGAATGGTTGAATGCCTGATGAGATCTTTTCCAAGCTCTCCGTTATTCATTCTGATGCCTGAAGTTCGGTATACATCTTCTATTTCCTCCTGCATCACCGTATTAAACACATTAAAATCTTTTGAAAAAGGGATAAATGCAAAACCGAAAGTACCATCCGGCCGGCCTATCGTAGTTCCTGCATGGATGGCATCATATAAAACTACCTGACCGTTGAGGATACGGAGTTTAAGCTCATCTACAGCATTTACAGCAACCATTGACCTGTGAAGATAGGTAGCGAAAAAAGAATGCCCGTTTTCCTTTGCATAGGCATAAGCTTTTGTACAGTCAACCTCTGTAGTAAACCCGAAATACGGGCTTGCCATTTTTGAGAAGAACTCAAAATGTTCTTTCCTGTTCCATGTTTCAATATCTATAACCTTCATTAATTTCATTTGCTGCAAATTTCCGTAAGTTTTCCCGGTTTTAAAAGCAAATCTGAAAAAATATTACTGAAATAAATCAATAGAAATATAATCAAATCTTAATTTTTAAAAGTTGGTTTTGGTCGGTTTTTTGATGCAAAAAGAGCATACATACAATATCAGATCTCTCTTTTGTATTGTAAATTCTTATTACATCTTACTGGGCTTTTGATACTGAACAAGCCTGCATTAATTTATTGAAAAAATATGGAGACAGAAAAAATAGGATTCATCGGATTGGGAAACATGGGGCATCCTATGGCCAAAAATCTTGAAAAAGCAGGGTTCCCGCTTTCAGTTTATAACAGATCTTCTGAAAAAGCTGAGAACTTTAAAGAAAAATCAACCGTTTACACTCAAATCCCGGAATTGATTCAAAACAATGATATCATATTTACAATGCTTACAGATGATCATGCTGTGAAAGCTGTTTATAAGGAAATTCTGAAATCAGATATCAGCGGAAAACTCTTTATAGATATGAGTACCATTTCTCCCCAGGTAACTTCCGAACTGAGTGGTGCCGTTAAAATAAAAGAAGCCTCTTTCATTGATGCTCCGGTTGCAGGAAGTACAATTCCTGCTGCAGAAGGAACTCTGATTATTATGGCTGGTGGTGAAACAAAAGATCTCCAGCGGGCAATGCCTTATTTTGAAAAGCTGGGAAAAGCGGTAAAACATTTAGGTGAAAACGGAAAAGGAATTGCCGGAAAATTGTCAATCAACTATTTCCTGTCCGCTATTTATCAAGGATTGGCAGAAACAGTTCTGTTTGCAGATAAATTGGGAATTGGACGTTCCGCAATGCTGGAAATCATCAATGAAAGTGCCAGTGGAAACGGTGCAACCAAGGTAAAAACAGCTATGCTTATCAAGGACCAGTATGAGCCTGCTTTTGCTTTGGACCTGATGCTGAAAGATATTCTTCTGGCACAAAATGCTGGTGCTGACTTCCCTCTGTCGAAAGTACTGAGCGAAACTTATCAGTCCGCACATGATGAAGGTTTTGGTAAAGATGATGTGATCGGTATTATTAATTATCTGAAAAAATAGAAACAGCAATTAATCTCTTACAAGAAAAAGGAGCAGTTTTAAGTTGCTCCTTTTTTATATAAATGTGTCTTTTTAAATTTCGCTGGTGGTGAGACCAAACTTTTGTTTAAATGAATAATAGAAATGAGATAAATTTTCGAATCCCAGCTCCAGATAAATGTCGGATGGTTTTTTATTCTTATGACGAATCTGGTAATATGCTTCCTCCAGCCTTTTTTCCCTGAGCCATTGTTTGGGTGTCATATTAAATGCTTTGCCAAAATCACGTTTAAATCCCGAAAGACTTCGGCCTGTAAGCTTTGCAAATGTTTCCACTGAGACATTGAACATGAAGTTTTTATTCATGAATTCTTTCAGGTCAATCTTATGCGGCTCGGAAAAATCGAAAAGAAGGTTCTTGAAATCAGGATTGCTCTGGAGAACCAGTTCTATAGCCTCTTTGATCTTTAAAACCACCAGTCTGGAAGTTGCTGTTTTTGTTTTGTCGATATAGGGCAAGAGCGAAGCAAAATACCCTTTGAAAAATTCATCCGATTCAAAAAAAAGCTTTTCATTATCTGAAACTCTTTCACCTGCAGTAATCTTGTTTTCTGCCGCATACTGCCGGAGTGTTTCCTGATCAAGGGTTATAGATAAAAACTGGTATTTTTCATTCTTTGACGGATGTTTTATCGTTCGGATCAGCTGGTTTTTTCTGACCAGAACAACTGTATTTTCTTTAATAACAGTTTTCCCTTTATCATGAAACGCATGGGTCTCACCGGACAGCTGAAAACCAAGAAAATGATCCGGAATAAATTCCTCATGTCCCCTGTACGTTTCAAAGGAACATGAATACACCAGTTTATCAAATATGATCTCAGAAGTAGTCTCCATAATACAAATATCCGGAATTTAGTCTGTAACGGAAGCACCTGCCTCTGCAATTTCTTTATCCTGCTCAGGAGTTCCGCCGGAAGATGCTATTGCACCAATGATCTTTCCTTCATTATCCCTGATCACTACTCCACCGGCTATGGTCAGAAGTCCGTCATTGGAATTCAGCATACCGTATCCGTGAAAACCTGCTCCGGCAATAATAGTGCCCATTACATCGCTATCTACGCCAAACATTACAGCTGTTTTGGCTTTTTTGAGAGCAAATTCAAGGACACCATAAACACTGTCTAATCTTGCAGATGCCATAAGATGTCCACCGGAATCAACCACCACAATACTTACGGGAATTTTGATGAATTCTGCTTTTTCTATAGCTGCATTCAGAGCTTTTGCGGCCTGTTTATATGTGATACTCATGATCTAGCTTTTTGCAGTCCATGCATCAGCCTGAAGCTGTTTTACAAAATCTTCTGTTTCCTTAGGGTGTACATTTCTGAAATTAGAATTGTCATCCAGAGCTACGTTAACGATCACATCTGCCATAGATTGCGGATCTAACTGGTGAGCAAGAGATTCAGCTGCTCCGTCAAAAGCTGATTCAGGAGTGAAATTCACCTTAGGATTGTACCAGCGGAAGATAGAATCCACCCCTCTGTCATTGAATCCTGTCCCAAAAACTCCCGGATTGCAGGTCGCAATTTTGATATTGAACTGAGCCAGTTCAGTTTTTAAACCTTCTGCAATGGATTCCATAGCATGTTTTGAGGCACAGTAAGCCGCCACATAAGGAACAGTCCACAAACCACCCATAGACGTTGTAAATACAATTTTACCCGGCTTCTTTTGCTCAACGAATTTTTTGATAAAGCCCTGGGCAAGTTCTAACCCGCCAAAAACATTCACATCAAACATAGAACGGATAAGTTCCAGCGGCTGTTCAGCGATAGGACCGCCTTCCATGATGCCTGCATTGCTTATCAGAATATCAATATCATATTTCTGATGAATATAAGCGATATCCCGCGAACTGGTAACATCCAGTTTATCAACGGTAAGTTCAATTCCCTGTTCCTTTGCTTCACGGATTAAATCACTCATTTGCGGATAAACCTGCGCGGTTGCAATAACTTTATGTCCTTTTCTGGCAAGATCAAATGCGGCTGTTTTTCCGAAACCGCTTGCTGCACCTGTAATTAAGATTGTTTTACTCATTTTGTTTTCTTATTGTTACAGTACAAATTTCCTGGATTTCAGAAGAAAGGTTATTGGTGAAAAGTTCAATGTTTTATTGCTGAAAAGTCCAGTGTGAATTGGTTTATCCAGACGCTTGCTTTTTCAGTTGCCGTTTCTGTTTATAAAAGTTTTTATCCGCAATGTAGATCGTTTTCTTGATCTCACAGTAAAGGGTTTCCTTATTTTTGTCTGTAAGCTGTGTTGTTTTAACAATAACAATCTCGTTTTCGGTTTTTATGCGTTCCTCTATTTCTTTTAATTCTTCTTTTGTATAAATGAAATCTGCATAAAGATCGATATGAGCAGGACGTTTGAAATAGATTTCTGCCGATTTATCCCAAATAACATATTTGTGGTCTGTAAGGTAGATCAGCTGTACCATAGGAATCGGATCTACCGAAGAAAACATACTGCCGCCAAAAATAGTTCCCATATAGTTCCTGTTCTTGTAGCTAATAGGAAGTTTGATGCATATCTTTGATAAGTTTTCAGAAACAGATTGTATTCTGGCTGTGCTTCTGCGGTACATAGGAGATAAATTGAATGCCCATTTAAACAATTTTGGCTGTCCGACTACCTTTGTTCCGTATTTGCTTAATTTTTGGTAAAAACTCATTTTTCAGGTTTTAGATTGTTAATAATTTCATCCATTAAAATTTGAATTTCATCCTTTGTATACAGTCTTCCTATTTGTGCCAGCCCAACCAGCACAGATAAAATTTCCAGAGCCTTTAAACGGCAGTTTTTGATGCTTCGGAATTCTTTCTTATCAATGCCGGATTCTAAGATTGCCGTTGTATGCAATAAAATAATTTCATTGAATCCTTTTAGTTTTTCTGTGATCTTTTCATCCAGTGAATTATAATCTGATGCTAAAGTACCCGTAAGGCAGATCTGCTGCTTATCAATAAGAAACAGATAGTAATTAAAAAGACCCTGTAGCTTTTTTGTTGCTGAAAGTTCATTTTGAGAATATTTCAGATTCAGGATACGTTGCTGATGCATTTCAATAATAGCAAGGCATAAGTCTATTTTGGAGGGAAAGTGATAGTGAATTGACGATGTTTTTATATTGATGCTTTTAGCTATATCAGCATAACTAAAGGCATTATACCCTTTTTCAACCAGCAACTTATTGCCGATTTCAATAATTTTATCTTTGGTCTCCATAAATCTATCTACTAGTAGGTAGATAAAATTACAAAATAAAATTGATTTTTAAGTATTAATTTAAAAACTGTTTAATATTTTCATAGAAAAATAAGGATTGGTTAGGTTTTTGAAGATTGAAACATAACCAAAACTCTATAAATACATAAATTTTATAGAAGTATCAAAATATTTTCATTTGAAACTGATAACATTTACAAAAAAAGGCATTTACTGTCCGCAGGGTAAATTTTATATTGATCCCTGGAGGCCTGTGGATCTGGCAGTCATTACCCATGGACACGCTGATCATGCACGTTGGGGAATGAAAAAATATCTTTGCCACCATTATACAAAACCTATCCTTTATCAAAGAATCGGGATGGATATTGAATGTCAGGGAGTTGAATATGGTGAAACGATAATCCTCAACGGTGTAAAAGTTTCTTTACATCCTGCCGGCCACATCATTGGATCAGCCCAGGTAAGATTGGAATATAAAGGATATGTTACCGTTATATCCGGGGATTATAAAGTACAGGAAGATGGATTAAGCACACCATTTGAACTGGTAAAATGCAATGAATTCGTCACAGAAAGTACTTTCGGACTGCCTATTTACAACTGGCTGGAAGTTCCGGATCTTAATAAAAAGCTTCAAACTTGGGTACTTAAAAATAAGGAAAATTCCAAAACATCGGTATTTATAGGATATTCGTTGGGAAAAGCCCAGCGTATTATGAAAGCGGTGGAAGGTCTGGGAAAAATCTATGTCCATTATTCTATCGGAAAACTGAATGAAGCCTTTGAATCTGTAGGAATTAGTCTTCCCGACTATAAAACTGCAGATTTCAGAGAAAATGCTAAAGAAGTACAGCATGAAATTGTCATTGTACCACCGGCACTTTTAGACAGCAGTATAATCAGGAAAATACCTGATGCGGCAACGGCAATATGTTCAGGCTGGATGCAGGTACGCGGGGCAAGAAGGTGGCGCAGTGCCGATGCCGGATTTGCCATGAGCGATCATGCAGACTGGAAAGGATTATTACAGGCCATAAAAGCTACCGAAGCTGAAATAGTACACGTTACCCATGGCCAGACCGAGATTTTCTCAAAATATCTGAATGAAATCGGGATCAAAGCGGATGTTGTACAGACACAGTTTGGTGAAGACGAAGAGGAAGCAGAAAAAGAAATCATTGAAAACCCCGAGCCATGAAACATTTTGCCGACCTGATCAATGCGCTGGAAACCACCAATAAGACCAATGCAAAAATAGACGCCATTATCGATTATCTGGAACGTGCTCCTGATGAAGATAAAGTATGGTTCATTGCCCTGTTCACAGGGAAAAGACCTAAAAGGAACGTTAATACCAATTATATGAAAGAATGGGCGCTGGAAATTGCACAGCTGCCATTCTGGCTGTTTCAGGAAAGCTATTCTTCAGTGGGAGATCTGGGGGAAACCATTTCACTGATCCTTCCTCCACCCTCAGAAAAAATAGACCGGACTCTTTCCCGGTGGATGACGGATATTGTTGGTTTAAAAGATAAATCCGATGCTGAAAAGAAAGAATTTGTACTGAAATCCTGGAACGGTTTAGATTATACTGAGCGACTGATATTCAACAAGCTGCTTGGCGGAAGCTTCCGTATCGGTGTTTCTGATAAAACTCTGATTAATGCACTCACCAAATTCTCTTCCCAGGAGTCAAGCACGCTGATGCATAGCCTCATGGGAAAATGGATACCCGGTGAAGTGTCATTTAAGGAATTGATCTCGGCAGAAAATGTTAATCCGGATAATTCAAAACCCTATCCTTTCTGTTTGGCTTATCCGCTGGAAAAAGAACCGGAAGAACTTGGAAATCCGGAAGACTGGCAGGTAGAATATAAATGGGACGGAATCCGCGGGCAGATTATCCGCAGGAATGATGAAGTCTTTATCTGGTCCAGAGGCGAAGAGCTGGTAACAGATCAGTTCCCGGAAATAAAAGAGACCGTACAGGCTATGAAAGGTAATTTTGTTTTAGATGGAGAAATACTTGCGGTAAAGGATGCTAATGTTTTAAATTTTAATGAATTACAGAAAAGATTAAACAGGAAAACTTTAACAAAGAAAATGCTGACGGATATTCCTATTGAAGTTTTTGTATATGATCTGCTGGAACTTGAAGGAACCGACCTCCGGGAAAAACCTATGGCTGCAAGGCGAGCCATGCTGGAAGAATTGCTGTTGAATGAAACTCCTCCCAACATTAAACTTTCACAGCTCATTGATTTTGCTCAATGGGAAGATCTGAATACAGTGCGGGAAGAATCAAGAAACATCAACAGTGAAGGCTTAATGCTAAAACAGAAAAACTCACCCTATCATTCCGGACGGAAAAAAGGCGATTGGTGGAAATGGAAAGTGAGCCCGTTAACGATTGATGCTGTTTTGATTTATGCCCAGAAAGGTAGCGGAAGACGAAGTGCCTACTACACGGATTATACCTTTGCCGTAAAAAACGGGGACACTCTGGTGACCATTGCAAAAGCATATTCAGGGCTTACCGATAAAGAAATCATGGAAGTCAGTAAGTTCGTCAATAAAAATGCTATTGAAAAGTTCGGGCCTGTCCGTACGGTGAAAGCTGAACTGGTTTTTGAAATTGCTTTTGAAGGTATAGGATTCAGCAGCAGGCATAAAAGCGGAGTTGCTTTAAGATTTCCAAGAATTGTAAGATGGCGGAAAGATAAAACCGTAGACGAAATTGATGAACTGGAAGAAATAAAAAAACTGATCCAATAATTTGAAAGCATTTGAAAATACCAACGGATTCAAGGTCATTCAGCAGTGGATGGCTGATAAAGATATTTCCCCTTTCAAATTTCAGATAGACACCTGGCAGAAATTCGGAAACGGATATAGCGGAATGGTTGTTGCGCCAACAGGTTTCGGAAAAACATTTTCAGTTTTCCTTGCCCTGATCTCAGATTTTATGAATCATCCTGAAAAATACGGTAAAGGACTGAAAATGATCTGGATCACTCCCCTTCGCTCTCTGTCTAAAGATATTGCCAAAGCTATGCAGGAAGCAATGGATGAAATTGGCCTCGACTGGACTGTTGGAGTACGAAATGGTGATACCGATCCGAAAGTAAGACAGCAGCAGGTCAGAAATATGCCTGAGATTCTGGTTGTTACTCCTGAAAGCCTTCATCTGCTTCTGGGACAGAAAAATCATGCCCGGTTTTTCCAGAGTATGAAGTGTGTTGCAGTAGATGAATGGCATGAATTGCTTGGTTCAAAACGTGGTGTTATGGTAGAACTTGCTGTCTCTCAACTGAGAAAGTATGTTCCTGAAATAAAAATATGGGGAATTACGGCAACCATTGGAAACCTGGAAGAAGCAATGGACGTTTTGATTCCATATGACATTAAAAAAACAAAGATCACCGCCAAAGAACATAAAAAAATAGATATTCTCCCGGTAATTCCGGATGAGATTGAAATACTTCCCTGGGCCGGACATTTGGGAGCAAAATTAGCCGATAAAATTGTCCCGATTATCCTTGAATCAAAATCTACCATTGTTTTTACCAATACAAGAAGTCAGAGTGAAATGTGGTATCAGCTTTTACTGGATGCCTATCCTGATTTTGCCGGTCAGATTGCTATTCACCACAGTTCTATTGATGCCCATCTGCGCATCTGGATCGAAGAAAACTTAAGTGCAGGAAAACTGAAAGCTGTAGTATCCACTTCCTCTTTAGATCTCGGAATTGATTTTAAGCCCGTAGATACCGTTATCCAGATTGGTTCGGCAAAAGGTGTGGCAAGATTTCTACAGCGGGCAGGACGGAGCGGACACTCCCCTTTTGAAACCTCTAAAATTTACTGTGTTCCCACTCATTCTCTTGAACTGATCGAGGTAGCAGCACTAAAAGAAGCCGTAAAGCAGAAAGTAATAGAACCCCGTGAACCACAGGTTTTATGCTTTGATGTACTTGTTCAGTTTCTGATGACGCTGGCAGTTGGTGACGGATTTTATCCTGAAGAAACATTTGAAAGAATAAAAAAAATATACGCTTTCCAGGAAATGACCGCAGAAGAATGGAAAAGCATCCTCGATTTTCTCACCATTGGCGGAAGCGTTCTGAAAAGCTATGAAGAATTCCACAAAATAGTGATTATGGAAGACGGTCTTTATAGAGTGACTTCCCGGAAAATTGCTATGCTCCACCGCATGAATATGGGCGTTATCGTAAGTGATGCCATGCTGAAGGTAAAATTTATTTCCGGCGGTTATATCGGAATGGTGGAAGAATATTTTATTTCAAAATTAAAAAAAGAGGAAAAATTTATTCTCGCCGGGCGAACACTTGAAGTGGCCATGATCAAAGATATGACGGTTTATGTGCGTTCAGCAAAAGGAAAAGCCATGGCTCCGAGTTATCTTGGCGGCAGGCTTCCTTTAAGCTCAAATCTGGGGCATTTTCTAAGGGAAAAACTCTCTCACACCTTAAATCCTAAAGCATCAGAAAAAGAACTGAAATTTCTTCATCCTTTACTGGCCAATCAGGAAAAAAATTCCCATATTCCTAAAGAAGATGAATTTCTGGTTGAGCTGATTAAAAACCGCGAAGGCTATCACCTTTTTATGTATCCTTTTGAAGGCCGTCTGGTTCATGAAGTAATGGCTGCGCTGATTGCCTACCGCATTTCTAAACTTGCCCCTATCTCTTTCTCTATGGCGATGAATGATTATGGTTTTGAACTATTCAGTGACAAGGAAATTCCTTTGAATGAAGGTAATCTGGATAAAATCCTGACCAGGGAAAACCTGATGAATGATGTTATAGCCAGTATTAATTCGGCGGAAATGGCAAGACGTAAATTCCGTGATATTGCAGTGATCTCGGGAATGGTGATCCAGAATTATGCAGGAAAACAGCGTTCCAACAAATCACTTCAGAGTTCTGCAGGTTTAATTTTTAAAGTATTGGAAGACTATGATCCCAATCATTTCCTTGTGAGGCAGGCCTATACCGAAGTTTTCAATATGCAGCTTCAGGAACCACGTCTTGTGGAGGCTTTTAAAAGAATTGAAAAATCAAAAATCATTTTAAAATATTCCCATACCTTTACACCGCTCAGTTTCCCGATCAAAGTAGACAGTTTAAGGCAGACGCTTTCGAGTGAAAGTCTGGATGCAAGAATCAAACGGATGGTAGAACAGGCTCGGAAAAACGGTTGATTATCTAGTTTCGTGGTACCGGGGTCCGGGATTGCATAATTCCCCTTCTCTGAAAGGGTGGATTTTACATAGCAAAATACGGGGTAGCTGAAAAATCATTAATATATCAATACAAAAATTGAACATTGCAGTAAAAAATATCAGTATAAACAACGAAGTTTTCACTTTAACCAACCAACGGGCAGCATTTTGGAAAAAAGAGAAAGCATTGATTCTCTCCGATCTTCATATTGGAAAAACTGCTCATTTCAGGAAAAATGGCATTGCACTGGCCAATCATATCATGAAAAGTGATCTGGAAAGGCTTTCCGTTCTTATTGAATATTTTCAGCCCGAAAAGTTCATTGTGGTTGGGGATCTGCTTCATGCCGGAGATAATTCAGATGTTGACGAGTTCTGCAATTGGAGAAATCAGTATCCTGATCTTCTTTTTTATCTTATCAAAGGCAATCATGACCGTTTATCCAAGGAACTGGAACAGAAATTATGCCTGAATTTTAAATCTGATTCCCTTACAATTGACGGTTTTACAATGATCCATGATTTTGATACAACGATACCTGAATTTCAGATCACAGGGCATATTCATCCGGGCGTGGTACTGAGTTCTTCTGTTAAAAATATCAGGCTTCCTTGTTTTGTTCAGACAAAAAACCAGCTGCTGCTTCCCGCTTTCAGTGAATTTACCGGCCTGGATACCAAAAATGTTCCCAAAGATGGAAAATTCTTTGTCTTTACAGATTCCGGGATTCATGAGATATGATTAAAACTGTTTAAAAAACCAAAAGACTGCCCGATAACAGGCAGTCTTTAAAATATATAAACAGGTGAAATTATTTTTTGTTTTTGCTTAAACGGATACTGTAAACCGTAATTAACACGGTAACCAGTAAAAATAAAGCTCCGATCCACGGTGTGCTGGCCAGTCCCAGAGAAGAAGTTACAATAATCCCTCCGGTGTAAGAACCAATGGCAATTCCTATATTGAATGCCGCAATATTAATTCCTGATGCCACATCTTCAGTTCCGGGAAGCTCTTTTTCTGCAATCTGAACCACCAAAAGCTGAAGTCCCGGTACGGTTGCAAAAGATAGCCCTCCCAAAAGGAATAAGGTGATGATACTTAAAATCTGGCTGCCGGCTGTAAAATAAAAGGCAAGCAATACCAGTCCCTGTGCTGCAAACATCCACAGAAGTGCCTTCAGGGGATTTTTATTGGCTGTTTTTCCACCCAGAAGGTTTCCTAGCGCAATTGCGATTCCATAGATAAGGAGAATAAAAGTGACCGTTGATTCCTTAAATCCTGCAATCTGCTGTAAGATCGGGGATAGATACGTGAAAACAACAAATGTTCCTCCGTACCCCATTGCAGTCATTAAAAATGCAAAAATCATACGTTTGTTTCCAAATACTTTCGGAAGGCTTTTCAAAGAAGCAGTCTGTTCACTTTTAAGATTTTTGGGAACCAGCAACATACTTGCCAGTAAACCTATGATTCCAAGAATGGAAACACCTATAAAAGTTGCTCTCCACCCGAAATGCTGACCTATAAAAGTTCCCAGAGGAACTCCGGTTACAATGGCAAGGGTAAGTCCTGCAAACATAATTGAAATGGCTGTAGCTCTCTTCTCTTCCGGAACCAGCGATGCTGCAATAGTGGAACCAATGGAAAAATAAACTCCGTGGGCAAATCCTGTGAGGATTCTGGCCATAACCAATGTGATAAATCCCGGAGCAACAGAAGCCAGCCCATTCCCTATCACAAATAAAGCCATGATTGAAATAAGTAATGTTTTGCGTGGAATTTTCCCGGTTAAGGCCGTTAGTATGGGAGCACCTATAGCTACACCAATAGCATATAAACTTACCAGTAACCCGGCGGAAGGAATACTGATACCAAGATCTCCTGCCACAGTAGGAAGAAGCCCTACAATCACAAATTCTGTTGTTCCTATTCCAAATGCACTGATTGTTAATGCCCATAATGCTGCCGGAAGCCCTTTGCTTTTCATGGCAGATTTTGTATTGACCTGTATTTCTTTCTGATAATTCATTGTGTTGTAATTTTGTTGAATTGACTATGCAAATTTCCGCTGAATAATTGTATTATAAAAATTATTTAAATTCTAGTTTATTATCAGAATAATAATAGTTTGTTGTTTTGAAATTCCGTTTCTTTGCAATAAATCCCGTTCATTTAATGAAAAAATCAGAAGCCACGCGATTGAATATTCTTCAGAAAGCCTTTGAATTGATCTATACAAAAGGTTACCAAACTACAAGTGTAGATGAGATCATTGCAACTACACAGGTTACAAAAGGAGCTTTTTATTATCATTTTAAAACAAAGGACGAAATGGGATTGGCTATTATTAATGAACTTTTGATCAACAATTTCAGGAGTACTTTCATTGAGCCCCTGCAAAACAGTAATGATCCTTTAGAAAATATTTATAACCTGGTGTACAGCATTTTAATGGAAAATGATTTTTTAAAGGTTGAATATGGCTGTCCCGCTTCCAATTTCACACAGGAAATGGCTCCCTGGAATGTAGATTTTACCAAAGCATTAAACGAACTTTCAAAGCAATGGGAAAATGCGATGATAGCTTGTATTGAAAATGGAAAGAAAAAAGGCATGGTAAAAGCTGATGTGAATGCCAGAGAAATTGCTGTTTTCGTAATGTCCGGCTATTGGGGAGTGCGGAATTTGGGTAAACTGGAAAATTCAAAATATGTGTATCTTATTTATTTAAAGGGACTTAAGTCTTATTTTAATTCACTTTGATAATTTTTTATCAAAAAACATACTAATTAGTATGTTTTTATTATACCTTTGAAGCGTTCTAAAAAACTATCATGTATCAGACGCTTACATTTCTTCATTCTATGTTCCGTTGGATTGTTTTATTAAGTCTTATTTATGCCATATGGATAGCGTTCAGAGGGTATTTCCATCATAAAATATTTAATAAAACTGATGATTCGGTAAGGCATTGGACGGCAACAATTGCCCATATTCAATTGGCTTTGGGAATTATTCTCTATACAAAAAGTCCAATTGTAAAGTATTTCTGGAAAAACCCCGGTGAAGCTAAAGCTTCGTTAGATCTGCTTTTTTTCGGTTTAATCCATATTTCACTTATGATTACTTCAGTTGTACTGATTACGGTAGGCTCTGCTTTGGCAAAAAGAAAAGAAACGGATCATGAAAAATTCAAAACTATGTTTATCTGGTTCACCATTGCTTTAGTAATTATTTTCATTGCAATTCCGTGGCCGTTCTCCCCTCTCGCCAACAGACCATATTTAAGATAATTATGACGCATTTATTAAAAACAAAAATCGGGCGCCTGAGAATTCTGGCCATTCTGGAAGGAATATCCCTGTTAACGCTTGTATTCATTGCAGTACCTATGAAGTATTGGCTGGGAAATCCAGCTCTTGTAAGAGTAATGGGGCCTATTCATGGGACATTATTCCTGCTTTTCCTGTTTAATACGCTGAGTGTAGGGGTTGAGCAGCGATGGAAATTTAAAGAAACCACCTGGAAAGTAATTCTGGCGTGTTTCATTCCGTTCGGAACCTTTTATATTGACAATAAAATCTTAAGTAAACTATGAAGAATGTATTGATAGTATGTGGAGTAATTCTTACAGTTTATATTATTTACCGGGTTTACAGATATCAGACATTGGATAACGGCTTAGATGGACTTATTAAAAAAGGGGCTGTTATTCTGGATGTAAGAACTGAAAAGGAATTTAAAACGGGGCATATTGAAGGCTCTGTTAATATCTCTCTGGGAACCATCCGCGAAAGATATATTGAACTTGATCCGGATAAAACCTATATCACAGTATGCTCTCACGGACTTAGAAGTGTAAAAGCTGAAAATATTTTGAAGGAAAGAGGCTTTAAGTATATACATAACGGTGGTGCATGGAGTGACCTTCAGGAAACCATTGCAGCTAATAATAAATAAAACTTCGGATATTGCTACCACACTCATTCTGTTTGGTCAGGTATTTGAATATTTAACGGTGAATGTTACTGAAGTGTCTTTTTCAGAAGTTAATTCATTATAATTTCTCATTACCAATCACTAAAAATATAATATTATGTCAACACAGAATTTAACCCACCTTGAAGCTATTAAAAAAATTAAAGAACTGTCGGAAAAGGCAAGAATATGCATGTTCTGTACAGAACTGGGTACCACTCCCGTCAACTCCCGCCCTATGACATTGCAGGAAACGGACGATAACGGAAATTTATGGTTTATCAGCAGTGGAACCAGCAATAAAAATTTTGAAATAAAGGAAGACCGGAGAGTACAGCTGTTTTTTATGAACAACAGCGATTCTCAGTATCTTTCTGTTTATGGTGAAGCTTCAGTTTATAAAGATAAAGCCACGATTGAAGAAAAATGGTCGCCTATGGCTAAAGCATGGTTTGACGGAAAAGATGATCCGGATGTAACCATTATCCGGGTAGAACCTAAAGAAACATACTATTGGGACACCAAAGCAGGGAAACTTGTCAGCCTGTTCAGTTTCGTTACAGCGGCTATAACCGGGATTAAAACGAATAATTCTGATGGTGTGGAAGGCAACGCAATTGTGTAAATAAAAAGGGTGGCTGAGATTCTCGAAACCACCTTTTCTACAACTTAAATAGTAAACGGATTCAAAATTATTGAATGCCCGATAAAAACTGGTGACTGAGGCTCTCGAAGTCACCGGTTTTTTTACTTTTTAACATCATCCATAGAAGCCCCGAAATTGATATGCAGAACATTCCCGTTAGGCGTCACCAGGGCAGGAACTGATTTTACGCCTGCGTTCTCAGCCTCTGCAATTTTATTTCTGTCATTCCCTAAATGAATGATTTCTACATTTTCCGTACCGATAAGCTGAACAATATCGTGTTCCGCGCTTACACATACCGGGCATCCCGCGTGATAAAAAACTGATTTTTTCATAAGATTTACATTAATTTACAAGAGTTTTAATAATATTTTTTAATTCTTCCGTTTCTTTTTCGGTTAAAGGCTTTAGCGGACTTCTTAAGCTTCCGCCTTCTTCTCCCAAAATATTCAGACCTGCTTTTACAGCCCTCGGTAATCCTTTATTAACAATGAATTTCAGGAGATCAAACTGCCTGTAGAAAATATCTTTTGCCTTTTCGAGATTTCCTTCTTCAATAGCATGATACAGACTAATATTAAGTTCCGGGATCAGGTTGGGAGCGGCTGTACACCAACCTCTTGCCCCGGCAGTGAAAGCAGATAGAGCCAATGGATTGGAACCGTTATAAAAAGCAACACCATCGCCCAGCTCTTTTTTCAGGTAATGCATTCTCTGGATATCTCCGGTACTTTCTTTAATCATAGTGACATTCGGGATTTCCAGAAGCCTTTTCAAAAGGGCGGGTGACATATCTACTCCACTGGTTGCCGGATTGTTATAAGCCATAATAGGAATTGAAATTTTACCGGCTACTGCATCATAATGGGCTACAATTTCATCATCTGTCAGTTTCCAGTAGCTCATAGGAATAATCATAACGGCATCAGCTCCTGCTTTTTCAGCAAATCGCGCATGGTGAATGGTTTTTTCTGTCGTAAGATTCGATACTCCTACCAGTGTTGGAATTCTTCCGTTGGTTTGTTGTATAGAAGCTTCCGTTATGGCTTCTTTTTCTTCATCAGACAGGTAAGGCATTACTCCTGTGCTTCCTAGCGGGGCAATTCCGTGGCTTCCGGAAACGATCAGCTTTTCCACCAGCTTTTTAAAAAGAGGAATATCTATCTTTTCATCCTGGTCAAAAGGAGTAATTGGGTAAGCAATAATTCCTTTGAATGGAATATTTTTCATATTTTGTTTATTTAAAATTAAAATGATTATATGGGAATCTTTAACCATTAAGAAAAGTTTAAGCCGCCAGAAATATTAAGTTGAATAATTATTAAGCTTTACAAATCTCTGTTTTCATCAAAGTGCTTTACTTCAGGTGATTTTTTTGCTTAAATAAACTTATGTAATAATGGCTGGTCGGGTTTCTACTTAACATCAGGATGATCTTCCTGGCAATACCTTAAACTTATTCTTAATGATAGGATATGTTAAAGATCTCTTCCCTCTTCTTCTCTCAAGGCTACTCCAAGATTCTGAAGTTGTGGTGCATTTTCACAGGCCAGATATTTGGCCGGTTCAGTATCGCTAAGGTTCTGATGCTTATGCCATGCCCATGAAGGAATATACACGGCATCTCCCGCTTCCCAATGCACTCTTTCATCTTCTACTTCCGTCCATCCTTTTCCTTCTATTACGTACAATACGGTTTCGTAAGTATGACGGTGCCTGTTGGTTTGCTGCCCCGGAAGCAGGCCGCCAATGGTCATACTTACATTTTTACTCGGCAGATCCACGAAAAAAACAGGATGCTTTCTTTCCGTTGAAAACTGGTCATGCTCCCCTGCATTTTCTACATTTTTATGGATCAGGTGAGTTGGTTTCACATACTTTGGTCTTGCAAATGTTTCGTGAAAATCTTTTGAACTGAAATTTTTCTTGTCCATGATATCTAAATTTTAAAATGTTTTGTGCTTTACTGCTTCACAAAATTATTTTATATTTGGACTGTTTAAATGATTCAGTTTTTATATAAATAGGTAGTCCAGATGATTCGTCCGTGGAAATTAGAATTCGAAATAGATAAAAAGCTTGAAAAGGCAGTCTACTTACAGATTGCAGATACCATCATTGCGGATATACGCTCCGGAAGGCTTAAAGCCGGTGATGCACTTCCCGGAAGCAGAAATCTTGCACTGATGCTAAAGATCAACAGAAATACGGCAGTTGAAGCCTATCAGGTACTGATCAATGAAGAATGGGTGATCTCAAAAGAAAGAAAAGGAATCTTTGTATCGGATAATCTTCCGGTTTTAAAGGAAATGCCGGGCAGCAGAAATGATGAAAACGAACAAGACCCGTCAGCATTTACCAACACAGTAATTAATTTTGATGATGGCCATCCTGACAGCAAAATAGCTCCGGTAACAGAATTGGCAAGAGCATACCGCCAGATTTTTAACCGCAAAGCGAAATGGCAGATGATGGGCTATGGCAATGCACATGGTGATACTGAATTCCGGAAGACCATTTCTCAGATGCTGAATCACCAGCGGGGAATGCATATCAGTGAAAATGAAATTTCAATTACAAGAGGAAGCCAGATGGCGATGTTCCTTACCGCTCAGTGTCTTTTAAAAACAGGCGGTCAGGTTATTGTTGAAAATCCGGGTTATAAACCGGCCTGGAAAGCTTTTGAATATGCCGGAGCAGAACTGTTACCGGTTTCAGTAGATGATGAAGGAATCAAAATTGAAGATATCAAGCTGCTTTTAACCGGAAATAAAAATATAAAAGCAATATACATTACCCCACACAGACAATATCCTACAACGGTTACTTTAAGTTTAGCAAGAAGGCTTGAACTGATAGAACTTTCAAACAAACACGGAATTACCATTATTGAAGATGATTATGATAACGAGTTTCATTTTGGTTACCGCCCTATTCTCCCTCTTTCCAGTTTTGCTGAACTTACAAACTATGTTTATGTAGGTACATTAAGTAAAGTGGTTGCTCCGGCATTACGGATAGGTTACCTGGCCTCCAAAAACGCTGATCTGCTTAAGAAAATAGGTGATCTGAGAAAAATCATTGATGTTCAGGGCGATATGATTATGGAGCAGGCGGTTATGCAGTTAATTAAAGAAGGTGCAGTGAAAAGACACATTAAAAAAGCGACTGTTCATTATAAAAACAAAAGGGATTTTGTGCATGGTTTATTGGAAAAACATATAAGAAACATTGCTAATTTTACCCTGCCGGAAGGAGGTCTGGCTTTCTGGATCGTGCCAAAGAAAAATCTCAGCTGGGATGCTGTTACATCATCATTGCTGGAAAAAAACATTAATATCATCCATCCGAAACAATATAGCCATAACCAGATTATCAATGGTTTCAGGCTGAGTTATGGTTCTCTGTCCGAAGAACAGCTGGAAGAAAGTATAAAAAAGATTTCCGAAGTCCTAAAACATCAAATCAATTAAATTAAAAAAATCTGCTTAATCTGCTCGATCTGCGAAAAAAAGAATTAATGCACTTTTATCTCTCACATATCCAGCAGGTTAAGCAAATCTAGATGTGCTTACCAATTATTCTACTTCAAAAACAGCCTGTATTTCCACCGAAGAATTAACAGGAATGGATGACGCGCCTAAAGTGGCTCTGGCATGTTTCCCTTTTTCTCCGAAAATTTCCACGGTAAGATTTGAGGCAGCATTCATCAGGTCTGCATGTTTCGTATAATCATCTTTGGTATTGAAAATTCCCGTCAATTGCACACATTGTTTTACTTTATTGAGATCTCCGCCCACAGCTTCTTTTAAAACGGCTATAACATTAAGCATTGTAGCTTTTGCAGCTTCTTTTACCTCTTGCTCATTAACATCAACACCTAATTTTCCGGGATTTAAAATTTTACCGTCTTTCAAAGCAACCTGATTGATGAACACAAGATTTCCTGAACGCACAAACGGTTTATAATTTCCGGCAGGCTGTGGAACCTGTGGCAGAATAATATTCTTTTCTTCCAAAACTTCATTGATATCCTGAGATTTTTCCTGAGCTACAGCCGCAGTCTGTTTCTTAGAAAATGTACCCTTCAGGGCCAGGGCGGTTTTGGCAAAATTTCTTCCCTGGATTTTCGCCAGTTCACGCTCATCTTTTGTAGGTCTTTCAACATCTTTCAGCGAGGCCGTGCTTGTTACTCCTAAAACGGTATTCCCTTGTGGAATTGTCTTATCGATATTTTCCGTTCCCCTGATTCCGTTGGAGACAAGTACCATTCCGTGAACCGCTAAAGTATTCCGGAAAGCATTCAGAGCAAGCTCTTTTCCCGCTCCGCTTCCTGCGGACATAAAAACTGTTGCAGGCATTCCTTCCAGCGCATGATTGGTCCATAGATTAACGGTTTTAGACAAAAATTCACTCATTCCCGTACTGATATTCCCGAAATAAACAGGTGATCCGAAAGCAATTCCGTCATAGGAAGGCAATTCATCTACAGAGGCTACAGGAATGTTTTTTAATTCAGGATTTGAGGATTCTTTAACCTGTTTAATTACTGCTGCTGCATTTTTACTGCTTTCGATACCGGATGCTATTTCTTTGGCCAGTTTATATGTCCCGCCATTATCTGAATGGATAAGAACCAATATTCTGGCTTTATTACCTTGTGCCATAACCGTGCTGATTTTTAATAATAAAATTAATATAAAAACGGTACTTAGTTTTTTCATTTTTAAAGAAATAAATAATTACAGTACAAAATTAATATTGTCGTTTTTATTAAATTTGCCAAAAATACTATGCAGAACGACAGTGTAAAATGTGGCTTAACAGAACAGAAGAACAGCAGATTTGTAGATACTATAGGAAAAGAAGCCTATGTCTGGTGTGAAAAAGACTGGAAGCATGATGATCATGAGCATACGCACCACCGTGCCCAGCTTACTTTTGTGGAAGATGGCTACCAGTATTTTCATATAGATCAGAAAATTTATCTTGTTCCGCAGTATCACGTCATCTGGATTCCTTCCGGAAAGGCGCACAGAATTACTTCGGAAGCGAAAACAGTTAATTTAATGGTCTTCCTGTTCAAAACGGTTTTTGATGATGATTTTTACAAACATATTCATGTTTTTGCAGTTCCCCCGGTTTTGAAAGAAATGCTTCTCTATGCTTCCAAATGGAACCAGCTGACAGATGAAGATGAAGAACAGGATCTCTTTTTTAAAGCGATTTTAAAAAGCCTCCCCAACTTCTGCAGGGAAAGCAGTTATCTTGAAATTCCGGTTCCGTCGGATGTCAGGCTTATTCCGGTTTGTACTTATATCAATTTAAATTTTAAATACAGCCTGAATGCCGATGAAATGGCAGAAAAAGCACAAATGTCCGTAAGGAGCCTGCAAAGGATTTTTAAGAATGAAACTGGAATTACCCTGCAAAAATACCTGCAGCTTGTAAGGATATTGAAAAGTATAGAACTTATTGATACAGGACAATACACTTTAAGCCAGATTGCTTATAGAGTTGGTTATCAAAGTTTGTCCGCTTTTACGTCTTCTTATCATGCAATTATGAAAGCCAAGCCCAAAGTGAGAAAGATGAATTAAGGTGTTTCATCGTGAGCCATATCTACAGGTTTGGATTCCGGTGATCCTTTTTCACGAAGCCAGATAGACAGAATCACGATTGCTGCAACAGCTAAAAATTTCTGAAAAGATTCAAACCAGAACCTGGATTCTGAGATGTATTGTACAGCATTAACCGTAGGTTTATTTTTGATGACCTGCTCTTCGTTGAAATCTTTCATACTTCCATAAAAATGCAGTCCGAAGCTTGCAATAAATAAAACCGCAAAAGCCAGGGATAAGGAATGCTTATAAAGGGTAAGCCATATTCCTCCTTTTTTAACGGGCCACGGAGCTTTTGAATGAGCTTCCGGCTCTTTGTCTACATCTTCTTTCTTTTCCAGAGATTTGGACTCGCTGGAACCTTTTTGTCTCAGGGAAACCGTTAATACAATGTAGAGCATCATCTGGAGAAATTCACTTTCCCAGTTTTCAAATGTAGCCTGTATAAAATGTCCGCTGTAAATATAGGATCCAACACTGAGTTGTGGACTTCCTTCTTCTGTCAGTTCTTTATTCAATGTTGCCCAGCCTGTAAAAAACTGTCCAAGAAGGCAGCAAAACATTAGTGTAAGCAAAATAATACTTAAACTGTTACGGTAAAAGAAAGTTTTTTTTGACATGGTAACTGCAATTTAAAGTTGAAATTCAGGTATAAGGTTCCGGCTTTGAATCACATGCTCCTAAAATTAATGTTTCTGTTTTTATAATTTTAGTTCTTTAAAGCTGTTTGATTCTATCCGTTGATAATCAGTCCGCCGTTTGGATGGAGAACCTGCCCTGTAATTTGTGCAGCTCCGTTTCCTGCAAGAAAAAGAAAGCTTCCGGCTATTTCTTCAGGTGTGGCATTTCTGTCAAAAGGCGGTTTATCCGGGTTTTCCTCTTCTTCCCCGAATGTTGCCTTGGTCAATGGTGTTGCCACAGGGCCGGGTGCCACAGCATTGATCCGGATTCCTTTTGGTTTTGCCTGAAGTGCAAGTGATCTCGTAAATGATACAATAGCACCCTTTGTTGCTGAATAATCCAGAAGTTCTGCATGCCCCTGATAAGCAGCAGCCGAAGTGGTATTGATTACGCTGCTTCCTTCTTTAAGATATGGGAAAACAACTTTTGTGAGCAGGATCATTCCTATGATATTGGAATTAAAGGTTTTCCGGATATTTTCTTCTTCGAGTTCTTCAATATTCTCTGCGGGAAACTGTACCCCGGCATTATTAATGAGAATATCAATTCCTCCGAATTCTTCAATTATCTTTGCTGTTGTTTCTTCACAAAATCCGTAATCATTGATGTCACCTCCGAAAATGATGCATTTTCTGCCCAGTTTTTCGATTTCATTTTTGGTTTCTTCCGCATTTTTTATGTCTGAATGATAAATGATGGCAATATCAGCGCCTTTATGTGCGAAAAGTAAAGCTGTTGCCTTACCTATTCCGCTGTCAGCTCCTGTGATCAGAACTGATTTATCTTTTAATTCATCCATACTCATGATTATTTTTCAGTTACCGGTTTCTGCATTTCAGCCATTCTGTGGGCAATCATAGCCGTTTTTTGCAAACTGTTTGGCCAGTTCATAACCAATTCCGCTGGTTGCGCCTGTAATTAAAGCATATTGATTCTTGCGCCCCATATTTTATTTTAAGATTAGTGACTGGTTGATTTCACTTTTGAAACATCCAAGGATGAATTCCGTATAGTACATCTGAGCGTTCAGAGCCTGCGTTTTAGGATGCAGTTCGAGCTTTTTGGTGAGAATGATCTCTCCTTTATAAGAAAAGGAGAAAAAGGCAAAAACCTTATAGGATGAATTCCTTATCGGGGTACAATAGCCTGTGGTGGCAATTGACCAGTCGGAACCGAAGATTTTTGCCGCATTCAGGGCCATTGTTTCTACAATATTTTCGGATACACAGTCACATTCTTCTGCCTCTTCTTTGTCTATGTGAAGAAGTTTTACTTTTTGAGGCAATGTATAGGCGGTCAGGCCACCACTATAAAATAGTGAAGCGTTCGGCATCTGTGAAAAAGCCAGCTGCAAACACCCTGATGTAACACTTTCTGCAATAGAAATTGTTTCGCCTGCAGTCATGAGAGACTGGCTTATATGGCTTAAAAGGTTTTCTTGAAATTCCATAATTTTAAATATTTAGTGTGTGATGTGAAGGTGTTTTTTATTTATGTTCAGGTATTCCTCGCGAGTTCCAGATCCCAGACTCTGTGACCGGAAATGGCTCTGATAAACTGTTCATCAGAATCCCTGTCTTTTGCTGCGATAATCACGGCCGGATCTTCGTGCTTTTTCATGGCTATATTACTGTTGCTATAAAGTATTTCTGTTCCTGCACCGAAATAAATAGCCTTGCAGTGCTTATAGGCTTCATTGATGAAACGCAGAGTAAGATGTTTGTTTTCAGGATTCATTAATTCTTCAGCGGATTTCTCCCCGGCACTTAGGTATAAAGCATCAAAACATACGCTGGCAATACTTGTAAGAGAATGTTTCGGAGATAAAATTTCATCAGTTGCACTGACAGGAGCTAAACTTGGTGCAATAAGTTCTACTGTTGCTCCTTCTTTTTCAAGTTTTGTTTTCAGGGCATTCAGAACGGTTCCGTCTGCACCATTGGCCAGGATAAAGCCTATTTTTCTGCTTTTGATGGTATTTTTAACGGTATCCTTCATGCTTAGCGCTTCGGATATTTTTGTTTTAGACTCTCTTTCTTCACTTTGAAGTTTACTGATATCGCCGTCTGCAGGAATGCTTTGGTTAGGCTGTTTCAGTTTTTTAACTTTTACCCCTAATTTTTCGGCAACTTTTTTAGCGAGGATGTTATCGATGAAGGCTAATTGCCCTACCATTCTCTCCCTGATCTCCGGTATCGTTACTTTGGACAGTTCAAAAACAAGAGCATTCTGAAGGTGAGTCTGCTCAGGACCGGACTGACTGTTATAGAATAATTTTGCCTGTGAATAATGATCTACAAAACTCTGGCTTCTTTTTCTTACTTTTTCTCCTGAAACCTTTTCTTCATGGGAAGCAAATCCTCCTTCTGACATCATGGACTGAAAAGGACATCCCCCTCCGGTGGAGTTCGGTTCATAACTTACTTTGCCTTTTACGACCTGTTGTCTCATATGGCCGTCACGCTGATTGTTGTGAACTGTATTTACAGATCTGTTAATCGGTATTTCATGGAAATTGGGTGATCCGAGTCTTGACAGCTGGGTATCTGTATATGAAAACAGTCTTCCCTGAAGCAGGGGATCATTAGTGAAATCTATACCCGGAACAAGATGTCCGGGATGAAAAGCTACCTGTTCGGTCTCTGCAAAGAAGTTTTCCGGATTTTTATTAAGTGTTAAGGTTCCGACAATTTCTACGGGAACTTCTTCTTCGGGAACAAGTTTCGTAGGGTCCAGAAGATCAAAATCAAACTTATGTTCGTCTTCTTCCGGAATCAGCTGTACACCGAAATCCCATTCAGGATAAGCTCCGGTTTCAATGGATTCCCACAGATCCCTTTTATGAAAATCGGGATCTACACCAGAAATTCTCTGGGCTTCATCCCAGGCAACAGAATGTACTCCGAGTCTGGGTTTAAAATGAAATTTAACGAAATGAACTTTTCCTTGTTCATTAATGAATTTAAAGGAATGAACTCCAAATCCTTCCATCATTCTAAGACTTCGGGGAATCGCTCTGTCACTCATCAGCCACATAATCATATGCATACTTTCCGGCATCAGTGAGATAAAATCCCAGAATGTATCGTGTGCTGAAGCTGCCTGAGGTATTTCATTATCGGGTTCCGGCTTCACGGCATGAACGAGATCCGGAAACTTAATAGCATCCTGTATAAAAAAAACGGGCATGTTATTCGCTACAAGATCATAATTTCCTTCCTGAGTGTAAAACTTTATAGCAAAACCTCTTACATCTCTTGCCAGATCGGTACTGCCCTTACTTCCTGCTACGGTTGAAAATCTTACGAAAACAGGTGTTTCCAGGCCGGCTTTTGACAAAAAATCGGCTTTAGTATAAGGACTGAGGCTTTTGTTTAATTTAAAAATGCCATGTGCCCCTGAACCCCTTGCGTGAACTATTCGTTCGGGAATTCTTTCATGATCGAAGTGAGTTATTTTCTCTCTTAAAATGAAATCTTCCAACAGTGTAGGTCCTCTGTCACCGGATTTTAATGAATCCTGATTATTATTGATTTTTATCCCCTGATTGGTTGTCAGTTTTTCGTTTTCGTTGGAAGTGGTGTGGCTGTCCAGTTGGTTTAACTTTTCATTTTGGTTTTCATTTTTCATATCAATTTATTTTTAATGTGGTGTGAAGGTTAAAAAGTCAAACTAAATCTGTCACGGGGTTATTCTGTTCCGGCCCTGTCTTTTTCTAAGGTGCTCAGTACTTTATTAAGATATTCCTCTTCTTTTAATACTTTGTAATATGCTGTTTTGGCATATAGGGTGAATGAAGAATTTTCAATATTGATTTCCGTGTCCATGCTGCCCGGATCAACGGTTTTTTCGCTATGATATTCACGGATATTCAGAAAGTACTCGTTAATATAATTGTCGATTACATTTTTCAGAATATCGCACTTTGCGTTATTTTTTATCTTTTCCAATGATTTGATGAGAAAAGCAGTAACTCCGTAAGAATTGATAACATTGGGAAATAAAGACTCATTCTCTATCATATTGTTTTTATCATTCAACCCGGAATGTCTTAAAGTGTCGTTTTCAAATATCATATTCTCAGCGGTTATTAGTTATCGGGAATTCTTAAATATTTCTCAAAATAGTGCAGGTCTTCCTTGTCTTTGATGGAAAGATAAAACATGATCTGTTCCGGTTCTTTCAGACCTATACTGCCGAAGCAGTCGAAATGCGCGATCAGAGCCTGAATATTTTCAATTTCTACATCTTTCAGGATCACAAATAATAAAAAAATATGATCCTTGATCTCTTTGGCATAAACAGCTGCGCCTTCTTCAAACCAGCCACCTTTATTGGAAACCTTGATAAAGTCTTTATGTTTCAGGGTCTTTACTATTTTTTGACAATCCATATATTTGAGTAATTGAGTTGATAGGTCCTTTCGAAAAATTTTATTTTCACTTCAACATCAATTTCCCTGAGCTTTATTCTGAATGAATACTTATAAATAGGTTGCGCTATACCGGAAATAATGAATTTTTCTACCTTACCTGAGGGATTGGAAATTATGTTGAAACCTGATACTTCAAATATACACCTCAATAATTCACTTTTTTATGACCTAAATCATATTAATTCAACTCTTATAGGTTTAATAGATTATTTTCCTGTTTTCTATGGTGATGTATCCTTCTTTTCCCATTTTTTTCAAAGCGCGGATAACAGTTTCTACACGCAAACCAACCAGGTTGGCAATCTGCTGTCTCGTAAGTTCTACCTGGAAGCAGCTCCCGCAGCTGTCGTCATGATAGCTCTTAAGATAATCCAGCAGCCCTGTAAGCCTTGAGGCAGGATTCAGGGAAGCCATACTCTGAAGCATAATGGCCTTGAAATAGAGCCTTTGGGAAAGACATGCGTTCATTTCCAGAGAAAACTTAGGTTCTGTCTTTATTAATTTCAGAAACTGTTCCTTTGGGACCCTTATAATTTCTGAAGGGCCTATACATACTGCATTGGTCGGATAAAATTTATCTAAAAAAAGCAATGAATCTCCAAAGCTCTGTTTTCCTCCAAAAATGTTATGTATAAATTCTTTTCCTTCTTCGTCATAATTATTGAGCTTTACTTTTCCGTTGACAATCTGGAAATAATACAGAGCATGATCCCCTTCCCTGTATATAAGCTCCCCTTTTTTATATTGTCTGATTTCCCCTCCGTATGAATATAGAATATCTTCGCCTATATTCATGCAGCTTATTGTTTTCATAAGTATGTTTTTTAATATGTTCAATAAAAAATAGTGAAATTTTTTATTGAAATTGCTTTTTGATGAAAATTATTATAATCGGGTTATTTATTTTCTCTATCAGCATGCTAATGCTTTTTACAAATTAAAATTTCATTGAATATGAGATTCTGTAAATCATATGCAAATATCGAACCTTATTGTTTGAATTTATTGTTAAAGTAAGTTAAATTAATTATCAAATTGTGTTTGAATTAAAACTTATGGTAGTTATTTAATATTAAAAAAGATAATTGTTTGAAAATTATTAAATTTAAATTCTATAGCAGTTAAATATCCTTGCAGATGACTGAAGGATATTAAAAAACTTAATAAAAAATGAATATAATGAAGAAGTAATTATTGTAGTATTTGCAAATTGATGCTCAAAGGATATTTCATAAATAGTTATATTTTGTTGTGTATATTCAAAAATAATACATTTTTAAAGCAACCTTTTATGATCTGGATCATAATATTATTTTGCAAATTTTTTAGTCCCGGCAACACATAAAATAACTCCTACAGTAACAGCCAGCATTCCTATACTTACCTTCTCATGAAGGAAATAAGCTGCCAGTCCAAGTCCGAAAAAAGGCTGTAATAACTGTAGTTGCCCCACTGTAGCAATACCGCCTTGCGCCAGGCCTTTGTACCAGAATATAAAACCGATAAACATGCTGAAAAGGGAAATATAAGCCATTCCAAACCACCCTTTAAAGCTTACAGTCTCAATATGGTCGGGAAAGTAAATAAAAAATAAAGGGATCATAACCGGCAATGCCAATACCAGGGCCCAGGAAATCACCTGCCAGCCGCCTAATGTTTTTGACAGTTTTGCACCTTCAGCATATCCCATTCCACATAGAATAACCGCCAGAAGCATTAGCATATCGCCAATTGGCGAAGCAGAAATCCCTTGTGAAACCGCATATCCTATTACTAAAAGGCTTCCCACAATAGAAAAGAGCCAGAATACCGGATGAGGCTTTTCTCCACCCCGGAACACTCCAAATATGGCAGTTGCCAAAGGCAGCATTCCTAAAAATACAATAGAATGTGCAGAAGTAAGATATTGAAGAGCCAATGCAGAAAGAAGCGGAAACCCAACCACACAGCCGAGCGATACCAAAAGCAATGGTATGAGCTGTTGTTTTACAGGCCGTTTTTCTTTACCTATCCACAAAACCATAAAAGCCAGTATCCCTGCAATGGCAGCACGTACTATTGTTACAAAAATCGGGCTCATTTCCATCACCGCTAATTTGGTGGCAGGCAGTCCGCCACTGAATAATACTACTCCTATAAACCCGTTGATCCATCCGCTTATATTTTCATCTTTGGATATTTTGTCAGTCATCATTTCTATATTTTTTTAATAATTCAAAATTAGAAAGCTGAAATGAATAAACACAGTCTCAGTTTTGTATATTTGCATGAACACAGTTGCAAAAATGAGTAAAGAATTTATATATACAGAAATTGCTGACGGAATTGCTTCCCAGATCAGAAACGGAGTATTAAAAGCAGGAGACAGACTTCCTTCCGTAAGAATGATGTGCCAGGAACATCAGGTAAGCATGAATACGGCGAAACGGGTTTTTCTGGAACTTGAATCCCAGTCTTTAATTGAATCCAAGCCGCAGTCAGGTTATTTTGTCAGCAGGCTGATGTCTGTAAAGCTTCCTCTTCCGGAAGTAAGCAGGCCTTCCCTGATTGCCAATAACGATGAACCGGACGAGCTGATCAGTAAGGTTTATGAAAACATGGGAAAGAAAGGGCTTACTTTTTTTTCTATCGGAATTCCTTCGGGAGATCTTCTGCCGCAGGCTAAATTAAAGAAAGAAATCATCAATGCAACCCGTGAATTAAAAGATGGCGGAACAGCATATGAAGAACTTCAGGGAAACTTGAAATTACGAAGAATGATTGCCGTACGTTCACTGCAATGGGGAGGGAATCTCAGTGAAAATGATCTGGTTACTACAAATGGCGGTATGAATGCCCTCTCCTTCTGTCTAATGGCTTTAGGAAAACCCGGTGATACAATTGCCATTGAAAGTCCGTGTTATCCGGGTATTTTACAACTGGCAAATGGCTTGGGCTTAAATGTCCTTGAACTTCCCACTCACCCAACCACAGGTATTGAGATTGAAGCTTTGAAAAAAGTAATACCGCAAATTGATCTTTGCCTGCTGATTCCAAATTTCAATTCACCGCTGGGAAGCTGTATGCCGGATGAAAATAAAAAAGAGATCGTAAAAATTCTTTCTGAAAATAATATTCCCCTGATTGAAGATGATGTTTACGGTGACCTTTATTTTGGGGCAAGCCGTCCGAAATGCTGCAAATCTTTTGATAAGGACGGAAATGTACTGTACTGCAGCTCAATTTCAAAGACACTGGCTCCGGGATACCGTGTGGGGTGGATTGCTCCGGGAAAGTATAAGGACAAAATCATGAAGCTTAAGCTGCTCCATTCCACTTCATCTATTTCTATTGTAAATGAGGCTGTAGCCAATTTTCTCAAATCAGGAAGATATGAGAAGCATCTTCAGCAAATGAGGAGGGCACTTCAGAATAATTATCAGAATTATGTGCAGACCATTGCAGAATATTTCCCTGAAGGCACAAAAACAAGCCGGCCGCAGGGAGGCCTTTCCCTTTGGGTAGAGTTTGATAAGAATATCCGCACCACTGAGCTGTATGATCTTGCCATTAAACAGAACATCAGTATTGCTCCCGGCAGGATGTTTACCCTTCAGAATCAGTTTGAAAACTGCATGCGCCTATGTATTGGACTGCCGTGGACGGAAGAAACCAGGTTATGCCTGCAACAGGTAGGGAATCTTGCAAAAAAAATATGATATTATCTGTCCGGAACGAAGTTTTTCCTTGCCAGTTCTTTTCTTACCCTGCTCAGACTTTCCGGGGTGATTCCAAGATAAGAAGCAATCATCCACTGCGGAACTCTTAAAAGTAAATCAGGATACATTTTAATAAATTTCATATATCTTTCTTCTGCAGTTTCGCCCAGTAAAGAATTGATCCTGTTCTGAAGGCTTCTGATGTGCTTCTGTAAAAGGAAATCACTTCTTTCAATACTGTTCGGGAACTGTTCTACAAGTTTGTTGAAGAAATCGGGGTGAAGAAACAGAACTTCCGTGTCTTCGACCGCTTCTATGTAGTAGATTGATTTTTCGTTAAAATAAAGACTGCTTCGGTCGGAAATCAGCCAGCTTTCCGGAGCAAACTGTATGATATGCTCTTTCCCGTTCTTGTCGATGGAATACATTTTCAGCAGCCCTTTTTCCACAAAGAATATATGCCTGCAGATCTCACCATACTGTAAAAGAAACTGGTTTTTAGGTATTTTCTTTACTTCATAGTGTAAACTGCACATGTTCACTTTTTCTATAGGAACATTGAGTACTTTAGCCAGATAAGTGTTTATATTCTTCATTTATGTGAGCTGATTTGTGGATATATCTTCATGTGATGCACTGTTAATAGCCTTTCCATCTTCTATTACAATTAACTGCGGGCTTTCATGCCTGATTCCAAGGTCTTCAGATATTTTATTGGAAATCAGTCTATATTTTAGCAAATCTAAGTAATATAACTCCACTTTATGATCTAAATTATCTATCTCTCTCTCAAAATTTTTCAATACAGTTTTGCTGATGAAACATTGTGTTGAATGTTTGAAAATAGCAATTCTATGGTGATAGGAATTTTCAATCGCTTTATTGAGATCCTCCACAGATTCAAGTGTTTTCCAGAAAGATTTACGTTCAGGGGCGTCTTCTTTTCCTCCGAATATTTTGTCAAAAAAACTCATACATTAAATTGTTTTAAATGGTGATCAAGATGCTTGTATTCTAAAAATCCCCAGTCTTTTTCAGTCATTTTCCCGAATAATCTGTGACGGTCCGGAAGCGCTTTATTTTCAGATGCGGTCCGGAAGTCTTTCAGGGTATTCAGCAGATTGGTTCTTGATGCATTAAAATCACATTCAAAATTAACGATTAGTTTTCGAAAAGTAGGCATGTTTCGGGGAATTCCGTTGTTAAAGATCTGCATTTCCACTTTGGTGACTGCTCCTATTGTTTCAAAAAAGATATTAATCTCAGGAAGTTCAATTTTTCCTAAGGCCACTTTAAGAACAAGATCACAATGGGTTAGCATCCGGGAAGCATTCATTCTTCCCCATCTTTGTGGAGTATTTTCAGTAAGTAAGGAAATCCGGTGAATAATTTCCTCAAAATAAACCGGATTGTGCAGACTTTTCTTTACCACCCTTTTTCTTTCTTCAGATTTTCAATATGGGCAAAATGATGGTTGCAATGCCAGACATACAGGGCAAGATAATTTCTCAGATCATAATCCTGATTTTGTTCCGGATGATGAAAGGTTCTTTCAAACTGTTTATTGGTAAGGCTTTTCAGCAAAACAGCCCATCTTTGATGAGTTCCTTTTATCATTCTCATGGCAGGTTTTATGGGCATACTGACGCTGTCCTGAAGCTCGGCCCATTTCGCTTCATCATAAGGTCTTATGGTGGGATTATCCTCCGTTAATGCCAGTTTAAGACGGATAAAACTGTTAATATGGCTGTCAGCAATATGATTTACAAGCTGGCGAACTGTCCATCCTCCTTCTCTGTAAGGAGTATCCAGCTGATCGTCAGAAAGGTTTTCTATCAGGTTTTTAAGCTTTTCAGGGAAATTTTTGATGACTTTAATATATTCATCAAGTTTGATGTCGCAGATGTTTTCAGGTTGCTGATATTCACCTATAGGAAATCTTTTCTGTTCTAAGTTGCTCATTTTAATAGTTTTAAATTGTCCTGTCCGGTTATTCATTTCCGGACGTTTTTTTCAGTAGCAGTTTCTGTAAATTTATCAAAAATTCAAGAATCTAAAATGAAGAATGCATTAATTGTATTGATATGGTTTATATGAAAAAGCTCCAATTCTGAAAAATTGAAGCTTTACTATTGTAATTGATATTTTAATAACCGTGTAAATCAATACCTTCTGTTCTCTGCAGGGTTACTTTTCTTCCCATTTTCTTTTGAATCACCCTGAAATGCTGCAGTTCATCATCTGTCAGAATGCTGATGGCGGTTCCTTTTTCGTTGGCACGGCCTGTTCTTCCAATCCGGTGAATATAATCTAAAGGTGAGCGTGGAAGCTCATAATTAATTACGCAAGGTAAAGATTCAATATGTATACCACGGCCAATGAGATCCGTAGCTACTAAAATCTGGGCTCCGTTTACTTTAAATTCCTCCAAATTATTTCTGCGGGCTCCCTGTGATTTCTGGCTGTGGATGGCTACTGCTTTAATTTTATTCTTTTTAAGCTTTTCCACCAGATTATCGGCTGATCTTGTAGAGGAAACAAATATCAAAGCTTTTTCAACTTTCTTTTCTTTAATTAAATACCGCAAAAAAGGGCCTTTATTTTCCGTAGCAACATGATAGGCCAGTTGTTCAATATTGTCAATCTCAACTTCTTCTTTTTTAATTTCAATGATGACAGGATTGATGGATAAACGCTCTTTCATTTCAGAAACCTTATCATTTAAAGTCGCTGAAAATAAAGTTGTCTGTTTTACTACAGGCATCAAAGCGAAAAGCTTGTTCATTTCCTCACCAAACCCCAGCTGAAACATTTTATCCGCTTCATCAATCACCAAATGCTGAATTCCTGAAATACTTAATGCATTATGATCAATAAGATCTAATAAACGGCCCGGCGTTGCAATAAGAACTTCCACTCCAAACATGCCTTTCATCTGCGGATTAATGGAAACACCGCCATAAACAGCCATTGTACGGATCTCACGCTTTAGATTTTCTGTGAAAACTCTGAAAACTTCATCAATCTGAATGGCTAATTCACGGGTAGGAACCAATATCAAAACCTGAACATTCCGGTCTTTTTTAACTTCTGAATTTTGCAGCTTTTCTAAAATTGGCATCACAAAACATGCGGTTTTTCCGGAACCTGTCTGTGCAATTCCCATCAGGTCTTTGCCCTGCAAAATAACCGGAACAGCCTGCTCCTGAATCGGAAATGGTTTCAGATAGCCCAATTTTTTGACGGAACGAATAATATTGTGTGATAATCCTAAAGATTCAAATGACATAAACATACTTATTTACTGCAAAGATAAGCTATTGATATTTGGTAAAAACCGGAGCTGTATGCTATATAAGGTAAACTTGCAGTTATTTCAATTCTGATATAGCACTCAACGAGTTAGAAAAATATATTGCCGATTTGTCCGATAATTCAGTTTTGGACAGTTTTTTGAGTATTTTTATCAAAAATTCGAGAAATCTCAATATGAAAAAAGCGTTAATAATAGTAGATGTACAGAATGATTTTTGTGAAGGAGGTGCTCTGGCAGTTCCGGAAGCCAATGAAATTATTCCCTATATCAATCTTTTGATGGAAGAAAATGAATATGATCAGATTGTGCTCACCCAGGACTGGCATCCTGCCAACCATAAAAGTTTTGCCAGCAACAACAACAGAAAAGTAGGCGAAAGCATTATTCTGAACGGAGTTCCACAATTCATGTGGCCGGATCATTGTATCCAGGGAACTTTCGGGGCTGAATTCCATAAGGACCTGAACAGGGATAAAGTAACCCACATTGTTCAAAAGGGGAAAAATACAGAAATTGACAGCTACAGCGGATTTCAGGACAATAACCACTTTATGAAAACAGGATTGGATGATTTTTTAAAATATCATGACATCCAGCTGCTCGAAATTGTAGGTGTAGCTTTAGATTATTGTGTAAAATTCACCTGTCTGGATGCAGTAGCAAACGGGTACATCACATGTCTCCATTTCAACGGAACAAAAGCTGTGAATGTAAAACCGGACAATGGCAAAGACGCTATTTATGACCTGATCCAGAATGGAGTTACAATTCTTGGATAATTTTTTCCAATAATAAGGCCTAAATTATAAATGATGAATTTAGCAAGTCTGTACAATTACTTTTCAGTCTATGATTTAAAGATAAAAAAAGGCGCAGAAATTTTATTTCTGCGCCTTTTTAATTTTTATAGCGTATTAAAGCATTTTAAGATTATTTACTTCAAGTTCTGAAAGGATTCTCCAGTGCCCACGCTTAATATTCTTTTTGGTAAGACCTGCAAACATCACTCTGTCTAAAGCTTCCACCTCATATCCAAGCCTTTGGAAAATTCTTCTGATCACACGGTTCCACCCGATATGAATTTCAATCCCGATTTCATTTTTCGGTTTTCCTTCAATAAATGAAATCTGGTCTACTACCGCTACTCCTTCATCAAGACGGATTCCTTCTGCAATCAGTTTCATATCTTCATGGGTAAGTTTTTTATCCAAAGTTACGTGATAGATTTTTTTGGCATCAAAAGAAGGGTGTGTAAGCTTTTTCGTCATATGCCCGTCATTCGTTAAAAGAATAACTCCTGTGGTAGAACGGTCCAGCCTTCCTACAGGGAATAAACGGTAAGGTGATGCATTCGCAACCAGGTCCATTACTGTTTTTCTGGCTTTATCATCTTTGGTGGTAGAAATATATCCTTTTGGTTTATTTAAAAGTACATATACAGGTTTTTCCGGTGTAATTCCCTGCCCGTCAAAAACAACCTTATCTGTTTTCTGAACCTGATATCCCATTTCAGTTACCACCTGTCCGTTTACCTCTACAAGCCCCTGCGTAATAAGCTCATCAGCTTCTCTTCTGCTGCAGATTCCCGAGTTGGCAATATATTTATTCAGACGGATCGTATCCTTATGAACATCCTTATCAATTTTATTTAATCTCCTTTTCTGTACAAAAGACTTTGCTTTATCTTCATTTCTGTCATCTCCGCCGGAAGGTCTTCTTCCGTATTTCAGACTTCCTCTTTCATATTTATCTCTGGTATCAAAATTCTTTCCACCTCTTTTTGGCTTACCGAAAGTTTTTTTCTCACGCCCCTCACTTGAGTTGGTGATATAGGCTCTGCTTTCAGATTTTGAATCTTCATCTCCGCTATCCCCGCTTCTTTTGAAAGGTTTAGATTCAAACTTTGAATTGCTTCCTTTGTGGTCTGAATTTCTTTCACCGGCTTTTGGAAAAGATTTTTTAAAAGGTTTTGATCCTGAAGAATTTCCGGATCTAGAAGCACGAGAATCATCAGAACTTTTTCTTGTTGAAATTCTTGGTCTTTTTGGTCTTTCTGAATTATTGTTATCTCTGCTCATTCTAAAAATTTCTGCAAAGATAGTAATTTAGTTACGAGTTAAAAATTAAGAATCATAACTTTGCAGAATAGTTTTATTCTAATTTTAAAGAAACTCCAATAATGATAACAATATTAAACGATGATTTTTCTCAATTAAATAACTTCCTTCACGAAAAAACTTTCAGTAAGATCTTTATTTTGGTTGATGAAAATACCCATGAATATTGTCTTCCTGTTCTCCTGGGCAATATGGAAACAGACTTAGGCTTTGAAATTTTAGAGATTGAGGCCGGCGAGGAAATGAAGAATATCCAGACTGCCAACCAGCTTTGGGAGATTCTTACCGAGATGCAGGCAGACAGAAAAGCACTTGTCATCAATCTTGGAGGAGGTGTAATTACGGATATGGGCGGTTTTGTGGCATCTACCTATAAAAGAGGAATTCAGTTCATCAATATCCCCACTACCCTTTTATCTATGTGTGACGCTTCCATAGGAGGAAAAACCGGCATAGATCTTATGCATTATAAGAATATGGTGGGAACCTTTGCATTCCCGGAACAGATCTTTATTTATCCGAAGTTTCTGGAAACACTTCCGTTTAAAGAATTACGAAGCGGTTTTGCAGAAATGCTGAAACATGGTCTTATTGCTGATAAAGCCCACTGGGAAAGCCTTATTCAGATTCATAAACTTGATGTAGAAGCGGTAGTTCCCCATATCCAGACTTCAATGGATATCAAACAGGATGTGGTGGAAAAGGATTTTCATGAAAAAAACATCAGAAAAACCCTGAATTTCGGACATACCATCGGACATTCCATAGAAAGCCTTTACCTTAGCCAGGGAAATCCTATCCTTCATGGAGAAGCTGTTGCCATGGGAATGATCTGTGAAGTACATCTGGCATGTCTTGAAAATCTGATTACTGAAGAGGATGCTATTACTATCATTGAAAACATTCAAAGATATTATCCTTACCTTGATATAAGTGATTTTACCGACGAAAACATTACCGCACTTCTGTTGAATGACAAAAAGAATACAGACAGTAAAATCAATTTCTCACTCCTTTCGGGACTAGGCTCGTGTACTTATGATTACCAGTGCAGCCAGAAAAACATTCTGAAATCATTAGATTTTTACAGAAGACTGAATAATGCATAATATTTTATAGGAAAATATCATTTAAGCGATATAATTTTAATAAACAGAATAATTTAGATTATCTCTAAACAAACGTTTGATAGTTTTTATAAATCGTTTAAAATCAATAATTTAATATAAATCAACTTATTATTTAAGTTGATTTTTTTACTGACTTTTGTCATGTCATTTATTTTTGGCAAGCAATTTGAAAGATACTCTGCGTCAAACCCGGTAGTAAAGTTTGACAGTAGTAAAATTTAAAATTAGAATAGTAAAATATTAAAAAAATTAAGTTATGAAAAAGTTAATTTTAGGATTAGCAGTAACTGCAAGTTCATTAGCATTCGCTCAGCAAGCAAAATCTTCTTCTAACCCGGTAACATTTGGTGTAAAAGGTGGAATGAACGTATCTTCTCTTTCCAAAGACGAAGGTTTAGATGATCAAAAATCTAAAATCGGTTTCAACGCAGGTGCATTTGCAAACATTCCAATTGCAAGTTCATTCAGTGTTCAGCCAGAGGTATTATATTCTCAGTATGGAGAAAAATCAGAATACAGATTAGGAAATACTAATTATTCTGCATCTACGAAATTAGATTATATTACAGTACCTGTAATGTTACAATATAACTTGATTCCTGAGCTTTATTTAGAAGCTGGACCAGAATTCGGATTCATGGTAAGCGCTAAAAACAAATTCAAGAATGAATCTACAGGAAACTCAACTACAAGTGATAATTATAAGGATAACTTGAACACTTTTAACTTTGGTATCGGTCTTGGTGCAGGATATTATTTCACTCCTAACTTAGGTATTACTGCCAGATATGTAGCTGGAGTAACTGATATCTTTAAAGATAATTCTGGTGATGCAGTTAGAAACAATACATTCCAGGTTGGTTTAGCTTATAAATTCAAATAATAAGCTTTAGCATTCAGAAAACAAATTTTATATTCAATAAGAAAACCGGATTATTTATTTAATTCGGTTTTTTTTATAATGTTTATCCTCAATTTGATTTTTTGGCAAGAAGTTTGCCTATATGTGATAAGCTGAAAGACTTGATAGTTTATCAAAGTTATCCAGCGAAAGTTTTTTCTACATATAAATTGATTTCAATAGAAAAGGTCAGGCTTATTCATTTAAGCTTGACTTTTTCGCTTTTCAACATGACTTTTATCAGTTTATTCCCTTTGGCGGGAATTTTGATGCAATGTGAGGACAAGTTTAAACTTTAAAAATCATGAAAAAATTAATTCTAGGATTAGCATTGGCAGGAAGCCTTTTGGTAAATGCACAGGAAAAAACCAAAGCTTCTTCCCCTGTTACATTTGGAGTAAAAGCAGGCCTTAACGCCTCTACCCTTAGTAAAGCAGATGAATATGACAATGATCAAAGGATAAAGCCAGGTTTTAACGCAGGAATATTTGTTAATATTCCGGTAGCAGAAAAATTCAGTGTTCAGCCTGAGCTTCTTTTTAACCAGGTAGGTTCAAAAACAGAAGAAAGAGATGAATTCTATATTAATTCAGACAGATACAGAAGAGAAGTTGATTATAAAAAGACACTGAACTATCTTTCTGTGCCTGTAATGGTACAGTACAATATTCTTCCCCAGCTTTATGTAGAAGCCGGGCCGGAGTTCGGATTCCTTTTGGGAGGTAAGAATAAAGGAGATATTACCATGACCAGAAATTCAGGAAATACTACTGTTACAGAAACATCAAATTTCTCAGACAAGATTGTTAAAGATCTGTATAATACGTTCAACTTTGGAATCGGGATTGGAGCAGGCTATTATTTTACTCAGAATTTCGGAGTAACGGCAAGATTTACAGCCGGTATAACAGATATCTACAAGCATAATAGCGGAGATGCCATCAGGAACAATGTTTTTCAGGTGGGTGTAGCATACAAATTCAAATAATATTATATATATTTTCAAAACCGATGCCGGGCTTTTTAAGAGTCCGGTATTTTTATGTAAATTAATTTCACTTCTGAACTTTATAACAAACCAAAATGGACTTTTTAACAAACTGATTTCATAATTCATTCCGGAGATTTGTACTATAAATTTTAACAATGGAAAATAAAAAAACAGCCAATGTTCCTTCCAGAGAATTGCCTGACTGGTTTATTAAATTATTGGCTATATTTAATCCCAAACTGAAAGCCGTTAAACCTTACCTGGGAATGGTAAAAAGGGCAAGCAGCGAGAAAGCGGTCAAAATGTTGGGATGGAAACCCCGTTCTGCCGAAGAAGCCATTTTAGCTACAGCAAACAGTTTGATCCAAATGAATTTAGTAAAATAAAAACGATGAAAATAATTATTACGGGAACAACAGGACTGGTAGGAGACGGTGTACTTTTGGTCTGCCTCGAAAATCCGGCGGTTACAGAAGTACTTGCCATAAGCAGAAAACCACTGGACCGCAAACACAGTAAACTAAAAGAGCTTATCTTAAAAGACTTCTCAGAGATAAAAAATTACAGTGCCCAGCTCAAGGATTATGACGGATGCTTCTTTTGTGCCGGAGTAAGTGCTGTAGGTGAAAATGAAGAATCATTTACCAGGAAAACATTTGATTTTGTTGTACCGTTTGCAAAATCACTCTCAGAAATCAATTCAGGTATGACATTTATTTATGTTTCAGGAAACCGAACCGACAGTACAGAACAGGGAAAAGTAATGTGGGCAAGGGTGAAAGGCAGAACCGAAAATGCTCTGCTCAAATTACCCTTTAAAGCGGTTTACAATTTTCGTCCCGGATTTATGAGGCCAGTAAAAGGACAGAAAAATGTCAGATTTATATACCGTGTATTTAATGCACTGTCCCCTATCTGGTATCTGGCTTTTCCAAACTGGATCTGTACCATGCGGGAAGTAGGGGCAGCAATGATCAATTGTGTATTAAAGGGATACAGTCAGCCTGTTCTGGAAGTAAAAGACATTAAAATACAGGCAAAGTAATGAAACGGTTTTTAAAAATACTTAAACGTGCGTTAATTGTTCTGTTATGCATCGTTACACTTTTAATGATTGCCACTTATTTTTATATGAAACAGCCACAGTTCGGAGCATTGCCTGAAGGTAAAAGGCTGGAAGCGGTTAAAAATTCATCACATTATAAAAATGGAAAATTCCGGAATTTCGTAGAAAAGCCAACCATTTCCGATGGTTACAGTTTTACAGGTGAAATCTGGAAAGCACTGACAAAAAAATATCCTCACACAGAACCGATAGATACAATACCATCAGTAAAAACAGATCTGAAAGCAATCCCTGCAGACCGTAATGTTATAGTATGGTTCGGGCATTCTTCCTTCTTTTTGCAACTGGATGGTGTAAAGATCCTCGTTGATCCTATATTCAGCGGAAATGCATCACCATTGCCGGGAAGCGTGAAAGCTTATAAAGGCAGTGATATCTATACAGCTGCAGATATGCCGGAGATAGACTATATGCTGCTTTCACACGATCATTACGACCATTTGGATTATGAAACGGCAAAAGAACTGCAGTCAAAGGTAAAATATGTGATTTGCGGCCTCGGAGCCGGTGCCCATTATGAAAAATGGGGCTACCGTCCTCAACAGATCCTGGAAAAAGACTGGGGTGATAAAACACAGGTAAAACCTGGATTTGTGATCTATGCCGAAAGCACTCATCACGATGGAGGAAGGAATTTCACGAGTTCACAGGCTTTATGGTTGTCCTTCTTTATACAGTCCCCGGCTATGAATATTTATTACAGCGGCGATGGAGGTTATACGGACCGTTTCAAAAAAATTGCGGAAAAATATCCCCCTATTGATTGGGCAATCATGGAATGCGGGCAATATAATAAGGCATGGCAGTCCGTACACGAGCTTCCGGAAGAAGTCGCACTGGCAGCCACGGGATTAAAAGCCAAGAACCTGTTACCTGTTCATCATTCTAAATTCACCTTAGCCAAGCATCCTTGGAATGAACCGCTGGAAAAGATTACAGAGTGGTCAGCAGCAAAGCCTTACCGCCTTGCAACACCCATGATTGGTGAAACGGTTTACCTAAACAACGGCTCGCAGGTATTTAAACAATGGTGGAAAAATATTAAGTAAAACAATGAAGATTACTGAAATAAAATCATGTTTTGTAGGTCCTGCTATTTCACCGGAACAGTTTATTGCCGAACATTTTTTCATATTCCTGGCAAAAGGGGAAATGAATGGCTACGATGGAAATAAACATTATAAGCTCAAAGCGGGAGAAAGCTGTATTATCCGCAAAAACAGGCTGGCCCGCTACAATAAGGTAAGAACAGATAATGAATTTGAAAAGGTAATTTTTATTTTTGATGAATCTTTTCTCAAAAGCTTTCAGAAAAAAAATACGGTCCTATTTCAGAATTATAAGTCAAAAGACGCTTTTATTAAGCTTAAAAAAGATAACCTTATAGACAGTTTCCTTTTTTCTCTGGAACCTTATTACAATCATTCAGGAAATATCAGCAAAACGTTTTCTGATCTTAAAAGGGAAGAATTATTACTGATCCTATTACAAATTCACCCTGAACTGTCTGACCTTCTTTTTGATTTCGGGATTCCCGGGCGGCTGGATCTTGAAAAATTCATGCAGCAGAATTATAAGTTCAATGTAAGTATGGAAAGATTTGCTTTTCTGGCCGGCCGGAGCCTTTCTGCGTTTAAAAGGGATTTCAAAATGATCTTTAATGAAACTCCCAGCCGGTGGCTTATAAAACGCCGTTTACAGGAAGCCCGGTTTTTAATCGAAGAGAAAAAGCAGCGGCCTACAGATATTTATACGGATCTGGGATTTGAAGATTTATCACATTTTTCATTTGCCTTCAGGAAGGAATTTGGAATGACGGCTACCGAAATGCTGGACATGTGAAATGAATTGATCATATCAGCTGATTAAATCTCACTGTGCCTTCACAAAAAAGCAAATTAGTATGGAATTATTTACAAAAACTGAAATTCCATAACATAAATTCTCATAAAAAACCGTTAAAAGTACAAATAACATAATCCCTAAAACCTTTGTTAACTCCCTTCATATAAGGCTTTTCCAAGTTTGGCAAGCATTTTGCAAAATAAATCAAGTCTGGTTGAAAAATCAGATGAGAAGTAAAAAGTAAAATTAAAAAATAAAATTATGAAGAAGTTATTTCTAGGGTTGGCAGTTGCTGCTGGCATGATGACGTTTGCTCAAGAAACAAAAGCAGTAAGCACAGAACCCATTAAAAAAGAAAAACAACCCATCAGATTTGGTATTAAAGCGGGAGGAAACTCATCTTACTTCAGTGAGCAGAAATTAAGCCTTAATAACCAGAAAATAGGATTTCATGCGGGGGTTTTAGTTAATATTCCACTTTCTCAGAAATTCAGCCTGCAACCGGAGGTTTTATACAACCAGTTAGGGGCAAAAAGCGTAATCTCTTCTACGGACGTAACAACAGGAAGTACGAACATTAAGACAAAAAGCGATTACAAAACTACCATGAACTATATTTCGGTTCCTTTAATGGTACAAATGAGACCTACAGAGAGGTTTTATGTAGAGGCAGGCCCTGAGTTCAGTTATTTCATTAACGGGAAAAACTCTGGAAACAGTACAATTTCTACAACTACCGGAGGTATTACAACAACTCAGTCTGTATCTAACTCTGAAGACATCAATAAAGATGATGTGAACAAATTTAATTTAGGGCTAGGTTTAGGTCTTGGTTATGATATCACTCAGAATCTGGGGATCAATGCAAGATATATCAACAGTCTTACGGATATGAGAAACCAAAAGCCTGAAGGTACTGAACCATTGAACCACAGAGCATTTCAGCTAGGTCTGAATTATAAGTTCTAATCAGTTACAATCAATTATTTAACCTATAGTAAAGGCCGTATTTAACACATTAAATACGGCCTTTCGTTTTTTATTATTTGAAGAATTACTAATTAAATAATTCTACTTCCTCTCCTTTTCCTACCGGATATTCTTCTGTAAAGCATCCGAAGCAGTGGTTGGAAGATCCTAAAATTTCTTTCAGGTTATCTGTACTTAAAAACTCCAGTGAATCTACACCCAGGTAATCTCTAAGCTCTTCTGTGGTCATGTTGGCTGAAATCAGATCATCTTTGGAAGGGGTATCTATTCCTAAATAACATGGTGCAATGATAGGCGGGGAAACACTTCTGAAGTGGATTTCCTTTACTCCTGCATCTTTCAGAATTTTAACGAGTCTTTTAGAAGTAGTTCCTCTTACGATAGAATCGTCGATGATTACTACTCTTTTATCCTTGATCTCAGAAATGATAGGGTTAAGCTTGAGGTTAACTACCCTTTCTCTCATTTCCTGTGTAGGAACAATGAAACTTCTTCCGATGTATCTGTTTTTGATCAGAACCGGACGGAAAGGTATTCCGGAAGCTTTTGAGAAGCCAATAGCAGCCGGAACTCCTGAATCGGGAACTCCAATGACAACATCTGCATCTACAGGAGCCTGTTCCCAGATCTTTTCACCGGATTTCTCCCTGATCTCGTATACGTTGATATTTTCTAAGGTAGAGTCAGGTCTTGCAAAGTAAATATATTCAAATGAACAGATTCTCTGTTTTCCTTTTTCTTCGTTTACCATATAAGAATTAAGCTTTCCTGGCTCATTTTCATTGGTATAGATAATTTCTCCCGGAAGGATATCTCGTACATATTGAGCGCCTACGGCATCTAATGCAACGGATTCGGAAGCTACAACGTAAGTTTTTTCGTCAACAGCTCCTAAAACCAACGGACGGATTCCGTTGAAATCTCTGAAAGCAAAGAATTTATTTCTCGTCATTCCCACTACGGAATAAGCGCCTTCAATTTTTTCCATGGTGGCTTTGATTGCTCCACGAAGTCCTAAATCAAGGTTTTTCTGGATCAGTCTTAAAATAACCTCAGAATCGGAAGTTGCTCTGAAAACAACGCCCTCAGCTTCCAGCTCTTTTTTTAGTTCTCTTGCATTGGTAAGGTTACCGTTATGCGCTATAGAAAGTATAATCTGGTCGTATTCGTTTTTTGCGAAGAACGGCTGGAAATTATATTTCTTTTTATCTCCTGCAGTGGTATAGCGGGTATGCCCTATTGCAGAATTTCCCATAAAAGTTTCAGGTTCCTGAATTTCTTTATAAACGTCCAAAACCAGCCCTTCATCTTTCATATTGGTAATTTTCCCGTCTTTTAACACAGAAATACCGCAGGCTTCCTGCCCTCTGTGCTGCAGGGCAAAAAGTCCGAACTGTGAAAGGGAAAACGTATCCAGATCATTATCAGAATACAATCCGAAGATCCCGCACTCCTCATTGGGAGCATCCAGTCTTTCTTCTTCCTGCGTTCTGAAAAGATTTCTTCCGTAGGTATGGTCTTTAAACTGTTTTAAATATTCACTTTTATGAATGTCTAAACTTTTCATTTCTATTTTTCTAAATTAGAAGTTAGATATTAGATTGTTAGAATTTAGTCTAACTTCATTATAATTTTAAACTTTCTTTTAATGAGTAAATCATTTTCTGAATTTCGGCTAAAAGTTCTTTTAAGGAAGCTATTTTAGCTTCAGAAATAAAATTAAGATTTACCAGCAACTGTAATTGGGTTTGCAATTCATAGGTGGAACCGAATGCAATTCCAAGAAATTGATAAAACTCTTTTTTGTTATTTCTTCCAGCTCCTTCAGCAATATTAGACGGTATTGAAACGGCACATCTTCTAATTTGGGATAACAGCCCGAATTTCTCTTCAATCGGCAATTCAGCCGAAACCAAATAAACTTCTTTTACCAAAGTCATTGATTTCTGCCAAACTTTCAAATCTTCTATCCGGTGTGATTTCATACTAATTTCTAATATCTAACTTCTAACCTCTCAAAATTTACTTACCCAGTAAATTTTTCAGGCGGTTATAGATCTCAACGTAAGCTTCGGTAACTTCTCCAAGATCTCTTCTGAATCTGTCTTTATCCAGCTTTTTCATGGTGTCTTTGTCCCAAAGTCTGCATGTATCAGGAGAAATTTCGTCTGCAAGGATGATCTCGCCGTCTGCTGTTTTTCCTAATTCAATTTTGAAATCTACAAGGATGATGTTCATTTTATCAAAAAGTTCGATCAGGATTTCGTTGATATCGGAAGTAAGCTCGTACATTTCATCAAGTTCCTCATATGTTGCTGCTCCCAAGAAAACTGCGTGGTGATCATTGATAAGCGGATCTCCCAATTCGTCTTTTTTGTAGCAGATATCGAAAATGGTAACCGGAGATTTAATTCCTTCTTCCACTCCTAATCTCTGAGCCATGCTTCCTGCTGAGTAGTTTCTTACCACCATTTCCAATGGAATGATGGATACTTTTTTTACCAGCTGCTCTCTTTCGTTCAATTGTTTAATGAAATGAGTTTTAATCCCTTTTTCATTTAAGTATTCAAAAATAAGGGTGGTGATGGCATTGTTCATTTCACCTTTCAAATCTACAGATCCTCTTTTCTGAGCATTAAATGCTGTAGCATCGTCTTTAAAACGTACTACTACTTCATTGGGATTATCGGTGGCAAATACCTGTTTTGCCTTACCTTCGTACAACATTTCTTTCTTTTCCATTTCTAAATTCGTATTAGTTAGATTTATTTTATATTACTTAGTTAAAATTCCCGTTAATACAGCCAATCCGAAACTCAGGAGTGTACCAATGAGTACATATTCCGTGAGTTTTCTCTGCTTGGCCTGTGCCAGATCACTGAATCTGAAAACCGATTTGGCAGCAACCATAAAACCTACTCCTTCCCAATGATTCACCATAATAAAAGTGAAAACAAGAAGGCGTTCCAAAATACCGATATATTTTCCTGCACTCGACAGGGATTCGGTCTGTAAACTGCTTTGTGTTTCCGGAACCGGAGTCCACGAAGACAATAATATTTTGATAAAGATGGAAGCCGGTGTTGTAAGGAACAATGCGGCCATCACTATTTTTAAAACGTTCTGGTTCTGAAGAAAGTCAAAATTGAATTCCTTGGAATAAAATGAGATCCCTGCAATCACAAGGATATGCAACATCTGATCAATAAAAAACCACCTTTTTTTATTTTTTACAGTCTGGAAAATCAGTTTTGAGGCATCAATGATAAAATGAGTGATCCCGACAAGCAGCGAAACCCACCACAAATCTGTATTCCAGAGAAAAATAAAGCTTAAAACAATGTGGATCAGAATATGCAAGTACAAATAAGGGCTTTTCAGCTTACGGCGTTCTTTATCTGCAACCCAAGAATTTGGCTGAAGAATAAAATCTCCGAGTAAATGTGCCAATATGAGTTTAATAAAGATCATGCTTACAGTTCTGAGATTTTCTTTTTAAAGTATTGGTTGGTTTCTACGATAAGCTCGTAGTTGGCGCGTTTCAGTCTCTGGCTTACCGAGGACTGTGAAATAGCAAATTTCTTAGCGAGATCTTCCTGTGTGATATCCTGGTTCATAATCATTTCATGAATGATTTCTGCCGTAGCTACCGTCCAGCTGTCGAAATCTTTTGAAGACCATTTCAGGAGGATATTCAAATCCCTGTCTACAGCTTCATTGGAGGTTTTTATGGAAACGGTGTGGCCGTCACTTTTAAGATCATTCAGCAGTCTTCCGGAGTGTACGTAAGCCGTTCCGTTGGATTCGGTGATCTTTTCGGAGGAAAAATTCTCTTCACCAATGCCTATGGCAATCCTTACGTCTAAATTTTCCTGACTTCTTATGAGAGACTTAATGGCTAGAAAACGCCAGAATACTTCATCAATATTACACTTGAACTGAAATTCGTCTCCTCTGTAGATTTCCCATGCGAGCGGTGAACTTCCCCAGTTTTCCAGGAGATTCTTGAGTCTGGTGATCCAAACTTCTGTGTCTGCATGCTGTGAATTTATAATATCACCGGTTATGACCGCTATCATTATGCAAATATAAGCATAATTACTTATAAATAAAAAATATAAGCAGAAACACTTATAGATATTGATTATTAGTGAATCTGCTTATATCAATGATGTCTTTTTCTGGTAAAAAAGCCAGAGGTAAAATCATAAAATGATCGTTACCTTCTATTATTTTTTGATAAACTGGTATATTTTATCGTCGAGTTTCAAGAAATAGAAACCTGTTGAAAGATTCTGTACTGAAATATTTTTCTTGTTTTTAAACGGATCTTTCTCGGTATATATCACTTTTCCCGAAACATCCAATACCTGAGCCGTCTTAACATCCTGAGTGTCTCCGCTCACGAAAAGGTCATCGTAAACAGGGTTCGGATATATTTTAAACTCTTTGTTAGAGGCAATAAGATCGGTTGCGGATAATACACCTAGGTTCTGACAGTAATTAACCGGATAAGAATCCCATTCTCCAATCGTAAAAGTACTGTTTGGCTGGTTTACATTATTTTTCCTGTATAAAGAAACATTTCCGTTGGTATTGGTGGTATACCTGGTTCCTATAGCATCTATGGTGACTGTTTTGTTATAGGCAAGTTCTACATAATTTTCGCCGTTAAAAGTCATAGGATCCGAAGCGGTTACAAACCTTGCCTGGCTGTTGCTATAGCATGAAAGTGATGCATTGGGATTCAGGATAACAAAACTTTCATTATTTCCTACTTTCCCTTCCAGTTCATAGGTATCGGCTGCATAAAAATTCCCTGTGCTTGGTCTTTTCAGGTGAATATTAATTCTGTAATTATTCAGATTGACTTCATGACCGGTTTTATTAATGATTTCTATAGCTTTATTATTGCTGGTTCCTTCTATATATTTTACAATCATCAGATCCTTTGCAAAAGCATCTGAAGCAGATGTGGATGCAGTAACGGTATTGCTGAAAGGAGATTCAAGATAACCTTTATCAAAAGCTTTTACAGTAAAGGTATACGTGCTGGAAGGATTAAGATGGTCAATACTTATAGAAGTGTTTTTTGTTACAGCTGAAGGGGTGGCTGCTCCGTTTACATAAATCCTGTATCCTAATATATCCGTATCTGAAGGAGCAGTCCAGTTTAAGTTTATAAAATTGGCATTCTGCTGTGTTGAAGTTAATGAACCCGGTGCGGAAGGGGCAACGCTGTCAGGAGTTTCAGACCAGATCATGTTGATCCATTCCGGATGGTCGATGAAAGGATTTCTGTTCTTCTGAATGGTATATATGGCATTATTTCTTTCTGTTTCCCTTTGTGATACAGGATCCAGGGTGTTCCACTGCTTCAGCATCTCTATATAAGGAAGATCTACTGCTCTTTCCTCTGTTCCGTCGAATGGACATTGGTCCGTTGAAGGCGTTATTGTTGAAGAAGTGCTGTAAGCCGTATTAAAAGAACCTAACTTTCCTTCATATCTTACTACAAAATACAGTAAAGTCCGTGCAATATCACCTTTAAATTCATTAATAGGCTCATAAACCCTTCCTGTATACGGATAACCGGGAATAGCTGAATTGCTCATCCTTGAAGTGTTTGAAAAAATGTAGAAATTGGTTCCTCCGCCTACTCCATACGGATAATTGTTTCTAAGCTGATTAATTCTTGCATCTACAGGAACCAGAAAATTCAAGTCCGAGTACATAGGATAATCACTGATATCAGAATTGGTACTGAATGTACTCTGTGGGATCATGTGCTCCCTGTTATATCCAAGGCCTTCTGCACCGGCACCTGATGTCATTTGACCAGAAGTGTATTCATAAGCATCAGGACCTGCCGGCCTTTCAGAATAAATATCTAATAAATAGGTTGTATTGGTAGCATCATGATCATAATACTTATCCAGATCAGTCTGGTTATACAGGTTAGGCAGATCATCGTAATGCCAATTTACATTTTTTTGAGAAATAATATCGTGAACTTTAGACTTCAGTGCATAGCCTGTAAGCCCGGTTGTTCCGTCATAATATCCCGCAGGAGCCTGCGCAGAAATAAATGACGATATTAAAATAGCAGGAAATAGAAGTTTTTTCATACAATAAAAATTGGGAGGCTAAAATAGTAAATTAAAAGACTTAAAGTTCTGAAATTTTTATTAAAAAATCATTAATTATAAAAATATAAAAAATTGATTATTACAATCTTGCGTATATGATATTATAAGCTGAATAATTATTTTTGGCATTCCATCAATTTAATTATCTTTGGGAACTAACTATTTTATCTATATGAACACAGAGACTATTGACAACATTAAAATGATAGCAGAAACAGCAAGAGAATTTGCTGAGAAAAATATCAGACCGAATATTATGGAGTGGGACGAGAGCCAGACGTTTCCAAAAGACTTATTTCACCAGTTAGGAGAAATGGGATTTATGGGGATTGTAGTTCCCGAGCAGTACGGAGGTTCCGGTTTAGGCTATCATGAATATGTTACCATTCTGGATGAGATCTCCCAGGTAGATCCGTCTATTGGTCTTTCTGTAGCTGCACACAATTCACTTTGTACCAACCATATTTATGAGTTCGGGAATGAAGAGCAGAGAAATAAGTGGCTTCCACAGCTTGCTTCAGGAAAAGTGATAGGAGCATGGGGGCTTACAGAGCATAATACCGGTTCCGATTCAGGAGGTATGTCCACTACAGCCGTTAAAGATGGTGACGAATGGGTAATCAACGGAGCTAAAAACTTCATCACTCACGCTATTTCGGGAGATATTGCCGTGGTAATGACAAGAACAGGTGAAATAGGAGCCAAAAACAATTCTACCGCTTTCGTTTTGGAAAAAGGAATGCCGGGCTTCACTTCAGGAAAGAAAGAGAATAAACTGGGAATGCGTGCTTCGGAAACAGCTGAGCTTATTTTTGATAATGTTCGTGTACCGGATTCACACCGTTTGGGAGAAGTTGGAGAAGGATTCAAGCAGGCCATGAAAATTTTGGATGGAGGTAGAATTTCCATTGCAGCTTTAAGTTTAGGAACAGCAAGAGGAGCTTATAAAGCCGCTTTAAAATATGCCAAAGAAAGACACCAGTTCGGAAAAGCAATTGCTGAATTCCAGGCGATCAACTTTATGCTGGCTGATATGGCCACTGAAATTGATGCTGCTGAGCTTCTGATCCAAAGAGCGTCAACACTGAAAAATGCCAAGCAAAAAATGACCAAAGAAGGCGCAATGGCAAAATTATATGCATCTGAAGCATGCGTAAGAATTTCCAACAATGCAGTTCAGATTTTCGGAGGTTACGGATATACAAAAGACTTCCCTGCTGAGAAATTCTACAGAGATTCTAAACTATGTACTATTGGTGAAGGAACTTCAGAAATCCAGAGACTGGTAATTGGTAGAGACATTACAAAATAATTTTAAATATTCACAAATGATTAAACAAGCCCTCTTAGGTGAATTTCTGTATGAAGCAGAAAGCACGAGAAAACTTTTGAAAGCAATCCCGGACAGTGCTTTAAACTGGAAACCGTCTGAAAAAAACTGGACTACCGGCCAACTGGCTTCTCACATTGCAGAAGTGTATAACTGGTACGAATCTACCTTTAATCAGGATGTTTTCGATATGGGAACTTACCAGTATGACAAAGGAGATATTTCTAAAGCTGAAAATATTGTTGCAAAATTTGAAGAAAATGTTGCCAGAGCCCAGAAAGTTTTAGAAAATTCTGATGAAAACAATTATTTCAACGAGTGGAAAATGGAAATGGGTGGTAATGCACTCTTCCCTCCTATGCCAAAAATTCAGGTAATCCGTTCTTTTCTGTACAATCACTTATACCATCACAGAGGCGAACTGATTGTTTATCTAAGAGCAACAGGAAATAGTGTCCCTGGTTTATACGGACCAACTGCTGAAGACCAGATGTAAGTTGAGACTTATATAATCATATTTTGAATAGCATACGTATTTTGCGTATGCTATTTTCTTTTTTTGAGATAATACATTTTAAATTATACACAATGTATTGCATAATAAACTGAACTGATGTTCTAAAAATTTCTTAAAAAATTCTGTTTTTCATAACATATTTTTTATTAGCTTTGATATTCCACAATCAAAAATAAAATTTCATATGAAAAAACAATTATCCATGATCGGGATGCTTCTTATTACAGGTATCTCTTTCGCGCAGACTGACCGTCTCTGGAGTGAAGGTTCAAAAAAAGCACCTTCAGACGTTTTTGAAAACAAAACCACAATTAATAATCCTAAAATCTACAGCTTAGATTTCAACGGATTGAAAAATGCCCTCGCTAAAGCTCCCCAAAGACTCGCTCCGGGAGAAAAATCACAAATCATTATCTCCTTTCCTAATTCTGAAGGAAAGATGGAAAACTTTAAAGTAAGGGAAAATTCGAATTTCGACCCTCAGCTTGCAGCTAAATATCCGGACATCAAATCTTATGTAGGCGAAGGTCTTACCGATTCCAATTCAACAGTATATTTCAGTATTTCTTCACTTGGGCTTTCCTCTATGGAAATCTATGGTGACAAATCCGCTGTTTTTATTGAGCCTTACACCAAAGACCTTTCTTCTTACGTAGTATACAGGAAATCCGATAAAAAAGATGATCTCAATAAATTCGAATGTACCGTTATTGATGTAGCGCAAAAAGGAGTATCCAACAACACCCTTGCCGCCAGGCCAAACGCAGATGATGCTAAATTGAGAACATTCAGACTGGCTCTTTCAACCACCGGAGAATACACAACATATTTTGGAGGTACCAAAGCGAATGCCCTGGCCGCCATCAACAATACAATGACCCGTGTAAATGGTGTTTTTGAAAAAGATTTTGCAGCAAGAATGGTTTTGATTTCCAATAATGATGCCGTAATCTATACCAATGCCTCCACAGATCCATATTCAGCAGCTTCAGGAATGAGCAGCTGGAATTCCCAGCTTCAGAGTACACTGACCTCTGTAATCGGAGAAGCCAATTATGATATCGGGCACTTATTCGGTGCTTCCGGAGGAGGCGGAAACGCAGGATGTATCGGCTGCGTCTGTACAAACGGTTCAAAAGGAAGCGGGTATACTTCACCGGCAGATGCCATTCCTTCAGGAGACAATTTTGATATCGACTATGTTGCCCACGAAATGGGACATCAGTTCGGTGGAAATCATACCTTCTCTATGAGCAATGAAGGAACCGGAGCCAATATGGAGCCGGGCTCAGGATCAACCATTATGGGATACGCCGGAATTACAAGTCAGGATATCCAGCCGCATTCTGATGCTTTCTTCCATGCAATAAGCATTCAGCAGATTACCAATAATATTAAAGCTAAAACATGTCCGGTAAGCACTTCTACAGGAAATTCCATTCCTACAGCCAATGCCGGCCTTGATTATACCATTCCGAAAGGCACACCTTTCATGCTTACAGGAACAGGAACCGATGCTAACGGGGATTCATTAACTTACATTTGGGAACAGATGGATAATGCATCATCATCCCAAACCGGTGCCAGTTCTGCGGCAAGTGCCACCAAGACAACGGGGCCAACTTTCAGATCATGGACTCCTACAACTTCTCCAACGAGATATTTCCCAAGAATGGCATCCATCTTAACAGGAGGAACAACTACAGCAGGTTCAGAGATCACTGTGGAAGCATTATCTAATGTTGCCAGATCTTTAAATTTCCGATTTACTGTCCGTGATAACAGAGCGGGAGGTTCCGGAAACAATTCTGATGATGCCCTAATTACTGTAAACGGAACAGCAGGACCTTTTAGTGTTTCATCCCAAAATTCAGCTACTACCTATTCAGGAGGAAGCTCACAAACCGTAACATGGAATGTGGCAGGAACAACTGCAAACGGGGTGAATGCTGCCAATGTAGATATTTTATGGTCTACAGACAGCGGAAATACATGGACTACCCTTCTTGCCGGAACTCCGAATGATGGAACCCAGGCTGTAACCATTCCTAATGCATCTACTACAACAGGAAGAATTATGGTAAAGGGCTCAAACCACATCTTCTTTGATGTTAACAATGCCAATATTACAGTTAACGCAGGCAGCGGTGGTACAGATACAGTAGCTCCTACGGCTCCTACCCTTGCAGCTTCCGGAACTACAGCTACCACTACCAATCTTTCCTGGAGCGGAGCTACAGATAACGTAGCAGTAACAGGCTATGATGTATACATGAACGGATCTGTAATCGGAAATACGGCATCTGCAACATATACGGTAACAAGTTTAACACCGGCCACAACATACAGCTTTACTGTTAAGGCTAAAGATGCTGCAGGAAATGTATCACCATCAAGTAATACAGTAAGTGTCACAACACTTTCCGGAGGCACAGTAACGTACTGTTCATCATCTGCCAGCAATACAGCAGATGAAAGAATCGGAAACGTGAAATTCGGAACCATTAACAATACTTCAACCGGAACTGCAGGTTATGAAAACTTCACTTCTGTTTCTACCAATGTAACAAAAGGAACTGCTTACACTATTTCAGTAACTCCTACATGGACTTCAACCAAATACAGTGAAGCTTATGCAGTTTATATTGACTACAATGGTGATGGCGACTTTACAGACAACGGAGAGCTGGCATGGACCAAAGCAGGCTCCACAACTACTCCTGTAACAGGAAGTATTACTATTCCTGCAACTGCAACAGTTGGTTCTACAAGGATGAGAGTAATGATGAAGTACAGCTCCATACCTACTTCTTCATGTGAAGCCTTTACTTACGGACAGGTTGAAGATTATACCCTGAATATTGTTTCTTCAGGAAGAGGAGAAATTCTTGATACCAAAGATCTGATCACTGATATCAAGTTGTATCCAAATCCTGCAAAAGATGTATTATATATTTCAAACACGACTTCAGAAGATTATAAAATCTTCGATATGGGTGGAAAACTAATCAATTCAGGAAAACTAGAAAGAGGCAGTGTAAATGTAAGCGGACTTATCAAAGGAGCTTATACGATCCAGATTGGAGATGCTGCCAAGAGATTCATTAAAAATTAATAACCATTCAGTAAACACTTTGGAAGACTGCCTTCGGGCAGTCTTTTTTTTGTTGTAACCCGATCTGATTCACACTTACAATACAAAGTACATTATGAAAACAATTAAAAAATATACTAAATTTAAACATAATTATTTATTTTAATAAATTTAAGTGATATTTAAAATTTTTAATTTAAATTTATCATTCAAATTACTTTGTACCGTTACCCGATCAGATTTTGAAACAAATGCTGGTATTGGATTCTTTGTCTTCTGATAAAACGGTTTTCTCTTCCGAATTTTTATTTTCAGAAAATTACTTCGTCCCGGCAAGATCAGGTTATAAAATACTATTTCACAAAATCCGGAAAAAGATTGAATCAAATCTCAAATCCGCCAAAAAAATAAAATAACCATAAAAACTTTTACCATGAAACATTTATTTAAGTACATCTTTTTTATAACAGCTGTATTCTTTTCGGCTGCCTGTAGTTCAGATCATGAAGAAGCTGATGATGTACCAACAGGAGTTGTTACGCATGTATTTTATAAGAATGCAGATGAATTTGCTTTAACCTACGACCCTTCAGGAACAGTAAGCCCAACTGTCAGAAACCAGGCATTTGAACTTTACAAACAAGGCAGATGGAGTGAGCTGGAAGCCCTTTTTAAAGCTAATGACCTTAACGGAGGATGGCCGCCTGCCAATGGAGGCTATAATATTGTTGACGACGTTCCGTTCCAGGCAGGGCAAAAATTTGACAGATACAGTGGAGCTGTCGGAAGCTATGACGGAACAGGAATCCCTACTTTGGGAGGCAGCTTTACGAGCCCAATTGTGAACGGATATGTTTATACTTTCTCTCAAAGAGCCTTAAACCAACCGGAGAACAAGTATGATTTCTATTATGAAATAGATGTTCTGAATAATTTACTACCTTTCAAGTCCCAGACAGCAGATGTTATTCCCTGGTTTAACCAGATTGGCGGAGGAAAGCAGACCATGTGGAAAATTCCTGTTGATGTTGCTACAGGCTATCAGAAAACATGGAATAAGCTGGCACAGGAAGGATATATAAAGATTACCATCAAAAAAAGTCCGAGCGGAAAATATAATAATCTGGCAGGCACCGTTATTCAGCAATAATAAATTCGAATGTATTCAATATCAAAAAAAATAGAACTCATTAACCAGGTAGTTATTGAAAAAAAACATTTCAGTAATGATGAAATAATTCCGGCTGCTGAAACAAAATTTATATGTTGTGACTGCGGTCAGGAAAATACAATTAAAATCTTTCCCTATGAATCAGGATTCCCGATTTTTCAAATTTATAATGAAGATAAAGTCTTATCCAGAAATGAATTGTTGAAAAATAAAATGGTTACTGAAACTTCTGCAAGAATGTCGCATCTTGGGGACTTAACGGTAACCGATCTACCTACTTTATATTTTGGAACCGATTGTAAGGTTTGCCAATCAAAATATATCTGTGTATTCAGTTATGGAGAATGGCAGCCCGGATTAACGCTTTTAAACATTTCAGGTGTATGGAAATATGAAGATTTGTAATAAACCTTAACAATTTGAAATAAAACGTTCAAAATTTTAAAAGAAAATCCACGGTTCAGGCTGTGGATTTTTGGTAGAAAGTGTTTTCTAATAAGGGTTATTTAATTTTTATCGGAACAGATATGTAATACGCATTACAAGTTTTCCAAAATCGTTTTCTATCTTTGCTGTAAATAATAAAATTCATGGATAAAATTGACAGTCTGAACCAGGTAGCAGAATTCCACACCACTTTTAAAGCCCCTATTTTAGATACTCCGCAAATTCCTTCACCGGAAAGATGCAATCTGAGAGTTGAACTTTTACAGGAAGAATTAAACGAATTAAAGCAAGCTATTGCGGATAATAATATTGTAGAAATAGCTGATGCCCTGTGCGATCTTCAGTATGTTTTAAGCGGAGCCGTACTGGAATTCGGACTTGGCAGTAAATTTGTAGAGCTATTCAACGAAGTACAGCGTTCCAATATGTCTAAGGCGTGTGACAATGCAGAACAGGCCGAGGAAACAGTAGCATTTTATAAAGAAAAAGAAGTAGAATCTTTCTATGAAAAGTCAGGAGAAAAGTTTAATGTTTACAGAAAAACAGATCATAAAGTTCTGAAAAACAAATACTATTCCCCTGCAGATTTAAAAACAATTATCGAAAAATAATATGAAAAAATTTATTACTAATACTCTTGTTATTTCAGGCCTTATTCTGGCTTCCCAGCAGCTAAGCGCCCAAAAAGTAGTGATGAACCGTGAAGTGGAAACTCAGAATGATGGTAAAATGCTTTTGGGAAATCAATTCAAAGAGCAGTTCCTGAAAGCTCCCTATGCAGACTGGTATGTGAAAGAACATGATGAATATGCTGTTGACCAGAAAGCGATCAGCGAATTAAGAAAGGCTAAATTCAGTACCTATTCACTGGTTGTGTTTATGGGAACATGGTGTGAAGACAGTCACAGAGACTTTCCAAGATTGACGAAAATCCTGGAGGAAGTAAAATATCCGGATAATAAACTGACTATTATTGCTGTTAACCGTAAAAAAGAATCCCCTACCGGAGATGAAGTACGTTATAATATCCAGAAAGTACCTACCATTATCGTAGAAAAATATGGCAAGGAAATCGGAAGAATTATTGAGATGCCTACCAGCGGTTATATTGAAAGGGATCTTGTTGAAATTCTGAAGAAGGATGACAGTTCCGTACTTAAAGAAATATTTAAAAAATAACGTTGAGAAATTACAAGGTAATCATATCATTTGCAGCGGGAATTCTCGTGATGCTGATTCTGTTTTTCGGACTTAAATCCTGTTTAAATCTTGGAGGAAAGACGGAAAAATCAGATTATTATATTCTGACCAACCAGATCTCCAAAATGAATAAAATGGTGGTGATGGAGCAGAATATTTCCAGCATGCAGAAAACCAAAATGGGCTATGAAGTGTTTGGAAAAGAAGTGTCGAATAACAGCATTATTACCTACACCAAAACCAATGCCCAGGTTTCTTATGATCTCAACAAAATGAAGATCGAGGTAGATTCCATCAACAAAAAACTGGTGATTACCGAACTTCCCGATGCAGAAATAAGAATTACTCCAAGCGTTGATATCCAGTCACTGGACGATTCTTTTTTTAACAGAATTTCTGAAAAGGACATTAAAAATGTGACCCAGAAAGCCAAGGAAGCAGCAATTCAATCCATTAATCAGAACCAACTGAGAACAGAAGGACGTAAACAATTAATGGAAAACCTCAACAATATTTTCGTTTTGGCAAAGGCTTTGAACTATACCATAGAAGATGAAACCGGCAAGCTCGGTGTTTTAGGACTCTAAAAATGTAAAGCTATGGATTCAAAAGACGACAAAAAGAAAGAATCTGCCAACAGCGCAGAAACCAAGAAACAGAACCAGGATTTTCAGAATATTCCTGCTTCATCAGAAAAAAGCAATCCGCCCGATATTGATAAGGAAGATATTCAGAAAGCTTCAAAAAACAAATCGGGAAAAACGGATAACACTAAGAAATAAAGAAGGTCCTGTCTCATATTTGAGATGGGGCTTTTTTAATGATGAAATTTTTGTACATCTTCTATTCTTCATCCATTCTCTATAAAAGAAGCTGTTTTTATTTACCACAGATTTCACGGATTTTCACAGATGTTTATGTTATACTTATGGAAATTATTAAAATTAATTATACGCAGTTATCTGTGAAAATCCGTGAAATCTGTGGTTAAAATCCTGTACACTCTTCTATATAAAACGAAAGGTTCCATCCCATAGGACAGAACCTTTCTAACTAATCTATTATTTATGTGAACTGTTTGTTTAAAACTATACGATCGTAGATTTTCCGATCTTGATATTTTCAAAATTATAATAAGATTTTTCAGAATATTTGATATAATCCGCAATAAAGCTTCCCACTTCACTTGTAGAATAATGCTGTTCCGAATTAAGATCTACTGTAACATATCTGTTCTCAATAGCATGCTCTACTGCCCTTCTCAATTTATCAGCTGCTTCAGTAAGTTCAAGATAATCTAACATCATGGCTGTACTCAGGATGGATGCAACAGGATTGGCAACACCTTTTCCTTTAGCCTGAGGATAAGAACCGTGAATAGGTTCGAACAAAGCATTTTCCTCACCTATTGAAGCAGACGGTAAAAGCCCGATAGAACCGCCGATAACACTAGCTTCATCTGAAATAATATCTCCAAACATATTCTCTGTCAGGATCACATCAAACTGTTTAGGGTTAAGAACCAACTGCATGGCTGCATTATCAACAAATATATAATCCAGTTGTACATCAGGATATTGAATGGCAATTTTCTGGCAGGTCTTTCTCCAGAGTCTTGAAGTATCCAAAACATTTGCCTTATCAATTAAAGTAAGTTTCTTTTTCCTCTTTTCAGCTTCTTTAAAAGCCATATGAGCAATAGGAATGATGTCTTCTGTACTGTATTTACAGACATCATAGGCATATTTACCGTCCGGATCTGTAAATTTTTCACCGAAATAAATTCCGCTCACCAATTCCCTGAAGATCTGGATATCCGTTCCTTCAATAATTTCTCTTTTTAAAGGACTTTTATCAATCAGTGAAGCATAGGTTTTCAAAGGCCTGATATTGGCATATAACCCCAATTCTTTACGAAGTTTCAATAAACCTTGTTCAGGTCTTACCTTTGCTTCCGGGTTGTTGTCGAAAACCGGATCTCCAATTGCCCCGAAAAGAACGGCATCCGAATCTTTACAAATTTTTAATGTTTCTTCAGGAAGAGGATCTCCGGTTTTGAAAATAGCTTCAGCCCCCATTAATCCATAAGAAAACTGGAACCGGCAGTGAAAAACCTCTTCCACAGCCTCCAACACCTTCATACTTTCACTGACTACTTCGGGACCGATTCCGTCTCCGGGCAAAACTGCTATTTTAAAATAATTGTTGCTCATGCTTTTGTGTTTTTAGTTCAAATTGTTCTATCACCTGTTTTTTGCTGATTAAAAAATCAATATCATCATAGCCGTTGATAAGGCATATTTTTTTATAAGAATCGAGTTCAAAGGTTTCTGTTCTCCCGTTAAAACTGATCGTCTGCTGCTCTACATCCACATTAATTTCTAATTCAGGGTTTTCGGTAATACTTCTTAAAATATCTTTTAAAAATTCTTCGGAAACCTTTACGGGAAGAAGTCCGTTGTTGAGAGCATTCCCTTTAAAAATATCGGCAAAATAGCTTGATATAATTACTTTGAATCCATAATCAGTCAAAGACCAGGCGGCATGTTCCCTGCTGCTTCCGCACCCGAAATTATTTCCGGCCACTAAGATTTCCCCGCTGTACTTTGAATTGTTCAATACAAAATCAGGGTTAGGCTCTCCTGAATGAATGTTAAACCTCCAGTCTCTGAACAGGTTCTCTCCAAAGCCTTTCCTGTCAATACTTTTCAGGAATCTTGCAGGAATGATCTGGTCCGTATCTATATTTTCTGCGGGTAACGGTACTGCGGTTGATTGTATATAAGTTAATTTTTGCATTAGTCTGTCTGATCTTTTAGTTTAAGCTTTCAAAAGCTGAAATTCTTCCTTCTATAGCTGCTTTGGCTGCGGTGAGCGGACTTGCCAGAATGGTTCTCGCTCCCTGCCCCTGCCTGCCTTCAAAATTCCTGTTGGAAGTGGAAACACAGTATTCTCCTTCCGGAATTTTATCATCATTCATGGCAAGACAGGCTGAACATCCCGGCTGACGGATCTGGAATCCTGCATCATTGAAAATTTTATCCAGACCTTCTTCATAGATCTGTTTTACAACCTGCTGTGATCCCGGAACAATCAGGGCTTTTACAGTTTCGGACTTGGCTTTACCTTTAATATACTGTGCTACAGAACGGAAATCTTCTATTCTTGCGTTGGTACAGCTTCCGATGAATACATGATTCACTTTAATATTTGAAACTTCCTGACCGGCTTTCAGTCCCATATATTGAAGGGCTTTTTCTTCAGATTCATTTTGCGGAACAGGAATGGCTTCGTTAATTGAAATTCCCATTCCCGGATTGGTTCCGTAGGTGATCATTGGAAATATTTCTGTAGCATTGAATGTAAGCTCTTTGTCAAAGACAGCACCTTCATCTGTTTTGAGGGTTTTCCAGTGCGCGAGCTTTTCTGCCCATTCTTCACCTTTCGGGGCAAATGTTTTTCCTTTTACGTATTCAAAAGTGGTTTCATCCGGTGCAATCATGCCGCCTCTGGCACCCATTTCAATACTCATGTTGCATACGGTCATTCTTCCTTCCATGGACATTTCTTCAAACACATTTCCGGCATATTCACAAAAATATCCTGTTCCGCCATCGGTACCGATTTTGGAAATAATATAGAGAATGACATCTTTAGGCTGAACATTTTCATTCAGTTTACCATTTACGGTAATCCTCATGGATTTAGGTTTATTAAGCAGCAGGCACTGACTGGCAAAAACCTGTGCCACCTGGCTGGTTCCAATCCCGAAAGCAATAGCACCGAAAGCTCCGTGTGTAGAGGTATGACTGTCTCCGCATACGATACTCATTCCAGGCTGGGTAATTCCCAATTCCGGGGCGATAATGTGAACAATTCCCTGATACTGATGACCTAAACCAAAAAGTTCTATATTGTTTTTTTTACAGTTCTCCGTTAATTGTTCTACCTGGTTTCTGGAAAGTTCATCCCGGATCGGCTTTTCCTGATCAAGCGTAGGAACGTTGTGATCTGCGGTGGCTACAATCTGGTTGGGCCTGAAAACTCCAAGATTCCTTGCTTCAAGTTCTGCAAAAGCCTGTGGACTGGTTACCTCGTGGATCAAGTGCTTGTCTATATAAATAATTTGAGGCCCATCCGGAACAGTTTCTACTACATGAGCATCCCAGACTTTGTCAAAAAGTGTTTTTTTATTGTTATCCATATTTATTTTTACCTGACTTTTAAATCAATACTATCCTATTTTTCTGCTGCATGTTTCCATAATCATGTACAGATCGTCATTTTTAACTTCTTTTTTCAGATCTGCGATTTTTAAAAATTCCTGATACAGAAAATCAAGCTCGTTTTTAGTGATATCATAACCGATATGTTTGAATCTGTATGCCAAAGCAGAACGCCCGCTTCTTGCTGTAAGGATAATGGATGAAGCATTCACTCCCACTTCTGCCGGATCTATGATCTCATATGTTTCCCGGTTTTTAATAACACCATCCTGATGAATTCCTGAACTATGTGCAAAAGCATTAGCCCCGACAATGGCTTTATTAGGCTGTACCGGCATTCCCATAAGATCGGAAACCATCAGACTCATTTCATTAAGCATTTTTGAATTGATATCTGTATGAAAATTCAAGTCTTTATGCTGTTTCAGAATCATTACAACTTCTTCCAAAGCTGTATTTCCAGCTCTTTCGCCCAATCCGTTGATGGTACATTCAATCTGGCGGGCTCCGTTGATGGCCCCGGCAATTGAATTGGCGGTGGCAAGTCCCAGATCATTGTGGCAATGACATGACAGGACAGCTTTTTCAATACCCTTTACATTCTCTTTCAGGTATTTTATTTTCTGGCCGTATTCTTCGGGCAAACAATAACCTGTTGTATCCGGAATATTCAAAACTGTAGCCCCGGCTTTAATAACTTCTTCACAGACTCTTGCGAGGTAAGCATTATCTGTTCGTCCCGCATCTTCAGCATAAAATTCTACATCCTCTACATAGCTTTTGGCATATTTTACAGCTTCTGCAGCCCGTTCCAGAATATTTTCCCTTGTTGAATTGAATTTATATTGAATATGGGAATCTGAAGTTCCGATTCCAGTGTGGATTCGCGGCCTTTTTGCATATTTTAATGCTTCGGCGGCTGTGTCAATATCTTTTCTGTTGGCTCTCGTCAGTCCGCATACTTTTGCATTTTTTATCAGCTTTGAAATTTCTGAAACAGATTCAAAATCGCCCGGACTTGAAATTGGAAAACCGGCTTCAATTACGTCAATCCCTAGCTTATCAAGCCTTTCTGCTATCATAAGTTTTTGTTTTGTATTCAGTTTACATCCGGGAACCTGTTCCCCATCCCTCAGCGTAGTATCAAAAATTTCAATTTTTTCGGAATTCATAATGAAGTTTTTTACTTAATTTTGATCAAAACTACCGCTTACAATATTTTTGCGTTTTCATTTTTTCTGAAAATTACAATATTCAACAGCTGAAAAAATAACCAGATTTAACTGATAATCAATTTATTATATTTTATAAATTTACAATGGCAGAATTGCAGAAAGATTTTTTGTTTGTACTGATTAAGTCATTAACCACTTCTGAAAAACGTCAGTTCAAACTGTACGTCAACCGTCTGGGAATTAATGTAGATGCTAAATTTCTACTCCTTTTTTCAGAGCTTGACAAGATGAAAGAATATGATGAACAAATCATTATTGAGAAAAAAATCTCTACAAAGCAGCAGCTATCCAACCTGAAAGCGCATCTCTACAAACAGATTCTTGTGAGTCTTCGGATGAACCCAAGCCATCAGAATTACAGGATACAGCTCCGGGAACAGTTGGATTTTGCCAATATTTTATACCAGAAAGGCCTTTACAAACAGGCTTTAAAGATACTGGATAAAACGAAACAGTCTGCATTGGAACTGGATGAGAAAAGTATTGCTTCAGAAATTATTGATCTCGAAAAGGTAATTGAATCACAGTTTATTACAAGAAGTATTGAAGGGCGTGCGGATGAACTTATCAGACAGTCTACAGAAATCAGCAAGCAGAACCATTATGCCACAGAGCTTTCCAATCTGTCCCTTAAATTATACAGTGAAATGCTTACGCATGGCTATGTTCAAAATGATACGGACCGTGGAAAAGTACTTGAGCTTTTCAATGATCAGATTCAGAAAATAAAACTGGAACGGCTTAATTTTACGGAAAAATTATGGTATTTCAAGGCCCATGTCTGGAAAAATCAGCTGCTTCAGGATTATAAATATACGCTGAAATATGCCCGCCAATGGGTAGATCTCTTTCATAAGAATCCTGAAATGATCTTCAGTCATCCGGTGTGGTATATTAAGGGTAATACCTATCTGCTTAAAATTTTATTCCTGTATGGAAATATTGATATCCTGGAAGAACATTTTGAGAATTTCAATGCTACGGTAAATTCCCAGAATTTTAGCCAGAATGAAAACCTTCAGGCTTTGATTTTCCTGACTCATTATAATACCCTGATGAATATCCATTTTGTAAAAGGTGAATTTTTTACAGGTACAAAGCTTATCCCTGAAATTGAACTGAAAATGGAAAAGCTCAGGGAAAGGATTGATGAGCATCACTTTATGATTCTTTACCTGAAAATGGCGGCCATGTTTTTCGGAAGCAAAATGTTTGAAAAATCAATTGAGTATTCCATGAAGGTCATAGAATGTAAAGGCAATGTTCAGGAAGACCTCTTATTCCATACCCGGATCCTGATCTTAATGGCAAAATACGAATCGGGCAACGATGAAGATTATGATGAATTCATCAACTCAACGTTAAAATTTGCCCGTAAAATGAAAAAACCTGAGGCATTTCATTTTGAAAGCATACAGTTTTTTAAAAACATTAACAATTTGGTTTTAAGTAAACAGCAGGAATCATTTAAAGCTTTTGATAAGATACTTGAAGATTTTTCAAAGAATGAATATTACAGGAGATCTTTACTGTATATTGATATTCATGGCTGGGTAAAATCTAAGGTGAAAAATGTGGATGTGGTAGAGATCATCAAGCAGAAAGTGAGATATAAACGGAAGAAATAGAATTGGTTGGTGGCTTCGAGAGCCTCAGCCACCAACCTGATTTCAATATTTTTAAGACATCAATTAATAAATACAGCATCTGGTGGCTGAGGCTCTCGAAGCCACCAGTTCCTAAACTGAAATTCTTTCCAAAAACTTCAAAGCGTTTCCATGACTTATCTTTTCCATCAGTTCAGCTGAAAAATCGTTTTCAAGCCTGCTGTTGATGGTATTAAATGCGGAAGCATCATCATATCCTTCAAAGAAAAAAGGATAACGGGATTTGTCCGGATGTGCTTTATCATGGAAAAAATCCAAACCGTACGCGATGGCATTTTCACCTCCGAGATCAAGCCCACGCTGAATGTGGTCATATAATCTTTCCGGGCTGTTATCATCCAGCCAGTCTTTTATAAGATTAAGCCCTATCAGGCCTTTTCTTTTAATAACTTCTTTGGCCAGTTCATCCGGAAGGTTTCTTCTCTTATTCTGGATGCTTCTGTAATTGGAGTGGCTTGCCAGAATGGGGATATTGTAGTTTTTCTGATCTATATAATTGAGAATACCGTAGGCCAGCTGATCGCTTGTGTGGGCTAAATCAATGGCAATTTTCCTATCGGCAATATAATCTATTAAAACTTTACCATCGTCTTTCAGTCCTGCTTCAGAATCATTTCCGCCTCCGAAACGGTTTTCCGTATGATGTGTAATTCCTATATAAAGAAGCTTTCTTGCGTTTGCAATGATTGTTTCAAGATTTTTAAAGCCTGATTCCAGCGTATCATCTTCATTACAGAAGGCGGATGCATTTTCAATGGAGGCTATAACGCCAACTTTATCCCTGTTCTCAGCATTTTTATAGTTTTCGCCTTCAAATAAGAAGAAATTTTCAGTTTTTATCAGATCTGAAAATATTTCACTTTGCCTTATTCCATTAACAGAACTGTTTCCGCCTGTACCGGCATACATGGCCATTACCTGAAGCTTTACATTGCCCTGTTTTAAGAAAGGAAGCGAGCAGCCCAATTCCCTGTCGTCAATTGCTGAACCTGCCGCTAATAAATAGCATAGCAGATCACAATGGAGATCAATATTAAAATTATTCATATGATAAAAATGCTAAATTATTTTTTGATATTTTCAAGTTTACTATTGATAGATTCAATAGTACTTTTCTCAAAAATTTCCAGAAGCTGTGGAACAAAGTCTCCGAATGTTTTATATTTTTTCCGGTCAGTGTTATATTCATTGATCTTAGCTTCCAATTCTGGCAGGAAAATAAAATTATTCCTCATATGATAGTCTTCCAGCCTTTTTGATCTTTCAAAATCTTGCTGGATCCTGGCGGTTTCTATCTCCCCCAGCCTGACCAAATGTTCGGCAACGCAGGTCTGGTAATCCCCGTAGCCTCCTATTTTGATCATAGTTTCCTTCAATTTGGATTTTTCAAACAGGTCTTTAAATTTTTCAAGCTTGTCCTTGTTTTTATACACCTCTTTATTAACAAAAGAATGCCCGAATTCATGAACACTTAAAAACCTGGCCTGAAACTGATTATCATACCCGAACTGCCCAGGCTTTTCAACCCTTACAAACGGACTTGCAATTTCATAGATATTCTTTGCTCCTGATTTCAGATCAACTGCTGTTCCAATTCCCCTTCCTTCATTATCTTCAATAGGCCACATCATCATCGGAGAAATAAGGATGGTATATGTATTGAAGCCTTCACCATAAAACTGTTCCATAGCATCTGTAAATGCGGGTGGAATCTGTTGATTATATTCAGCTTCGGCATTTTTATAAAAATCTTTATTTTGTTCGAAAAATTCGCCGATATTTTCTTTTACATAAAAATGATGCAGCTCCGAAATATAATTCCTGATCAGGGAAGTTACTTCTTCATTTTGCTTTTTTGTAAACTTATTATCATTGAATGTATAGTTATTAACCCAATCATCTGCCGGAAATTCTCTATGGTAAAGAAGAGGTTTCATCAGAACATCATTACCGGAACTATATTTCTCCATCAGAACATCGTTGATTTCAGCCGTCAGAACAGCAATTTTAGAGTTTTTTAATGATCCGTATTTATCGATAGCTTTTTTAACGATAGGCTGATACACAGAACATTCTTTGATTTTATACAGTTCAAAATCTTTATTATTCTTCCGATGCTCTACAGAAAGGATCTCCGCAAGGAAATAGGTTTCAATATTCCGGTTATGGGAAACTGAAAATTTAGATGTTTTTTTCTGTGAAAAGTGCAGTGAAAAAATAAACACGGCAAAAACCGCAACAATCTTTTTCATATTTGATGTTAATTCTTATTCTAAATACAGGCTAATATAGTATTTTATCTAAAAAATGCGTATTTTTGCCTCTTAAAAATTTTTAGTAAACAATGATAAAAATTACACTTCCAGACAATAGTGTCAAAGAATTCGAAGGAGCAGTTACTCCTTTAGATGTGGCAAAATCTATAAGCGAGGGATTGGCTAGAAATACCATTTCCGCAGTTGTAAACGGCAAACAAGTAGAAACTACCACACCTATAACCACGGATTCAACGGTACAGTTGTTAACTTGGAATGATGATCTTGGAAAGAAAGCTTTCTGGCATTCTTCTGCCCACTTGCTGGCGCAGGCTATCCTTGAATTTTATCCTGATGCTAAATTAACAATCGGACCTGCTATTGAAAGCGGATTCTATTATGATGTGGATTTCGGGGACGAAAGTTTATCTGAGAAAGATTTTGAGAAGATTGAAAAGAAAGTGCTTGAAAATGCAAAAAAAGGTTCAACATTCTCTTTATACCCTGTTTCTAAAGAAGAAGCATTAAAAACATATGCAGATAACCCTTACAAAGTAGAACTTATCTCTAATCTTAATGATGGAGAAATCACTTTTGTAACTCATGATAATTTCACGGATTTATGCCGTGGCGGACACATTCCGAATACCGGAATCGTAAAGGCAATGAAAATCCTAAACGCAGCCGGTGCTTACTGGAGAGGAAATGAAAACAATCCTCAGCTGACAAGGGTTTACGGTATTTCTTTTCCTAAACAGAAAGAACTTACCGAATACCTTGAAAGACTGGAAGAGGCTAAAAGAAGAGACCACAGAAAATTAGGTAAAGAACTCGGAATTTTTGCATTCTCTGAAAAAGTGGGTGCAGGTCTTCCTTTATGGCTTCCGAAAGGAACTGCTTTAAGAAGGAAACTGGAAAATTTCCTTAGTGTTGCCCAGAAAAAAGGAGGTTATGAATTCGTAATGTCACCACACATCGGGGCAAAAGAACTGTATGTAACTTCAGGACACTGGGATAAATATGGTGCGGACAGCTTCCAGCCGATCAAAACACCTAATGAAGGTGAAGAATTCATGCTGAAGCCGATGAACTGCCCTCACCATTGTGAAATCTATAAAACATCACAATGGAGCTACAGGGATCTTCCGAAAAGATATGCGGAATTCGGGACTGTATACAGATATGAGCAGAGCGGAGAGCTTCACGGATTGACAAGAGTTCGTGGATTTACCCAGGACGATGCCCACCTTTTCTGTACTCCGGATCAGCTTCTGGGAGAATTTGAAGCCGTAATTGATCTTGTACTGTACGTTTTCAGATCTTTAGGTTTTGAAGATTTTGTCACTCAGGTTTCTCTGAGAGATCCTGATAACAGGGAAAAATATATCGGTTCAGATGAAAACTGGGAAAAAGCGGAAAACGCAATCATTACAGCAGCCAAAAACAAAGGTTTAAGAACTGTTGTTGAATATGGTGAAGCAGCATTTTACGGTCCTAAATTAGATTTCATGGTGAAAGATGCTTTGGGAAGAAGATGGCAGCTGGGAACCATCCAGGTAGATTACAATTTACCGGAAAGGTTTGATCTTCACTACATCGGAAACGATAATGAGAAGCACAGACCGGTAATGATCCACAGAGCGCCGTTCGGTTCTATGGAACGCTTTATTGCGATTCTTTTAGAGAATACTGCCGGAGATTTCCCGTTATGGCTGAGCCCTGACCAGTTTATTATTTTACCGATCAGTGAAAAATATGTAGATTATGCAAAAAAAGTTTCACAATTTTTGGAAAATCACGATATTAGCGGTCTGATTGACGACAGGAATGAGAAAACCGGGAAAAAGATCCGTGATGCAGAATTGAAGAAGATTCCATTCATGCTGGTTGTAGGTGAAAATGAGGAAACTGACGGCACCATTTCTGTAAGAAGACGCGGCGAAGGAGATCTCGGAGCCATGAGCATGGAAGATTTTGTTGCTTACTTCAAGAAAGAGACAGCGATATAAAAAGATTAAAGAATTAAAATATTGAAAAACTATTAGACATACATTAATTGATCTTTTGGCCATTAAATTCTTCAATATTTTAATTTCAGAAAAAATAAATAAGTAATTAACCAATAAAATTATAATACAATAGCACAAAGATTTAACAACAGGGGCCCACAGAGACGTCCGGTACAGGAGGACGCGCACTTGATCAACGATAAAATTCGTGTGAGAGAGCTTCGTTTAGTGGGCGACAACGTAGAGCCGGGAGTTTATCCAATTGATAAGGCAAGACAGCTTGCTACAGAGCAGGATCTTGATCTGGTAGTAATCTCCGATAAGGCAGAACCTTTTATTGCAAGAATATTAGACTATAAAAAGTTTTTATACGAGCAAAAGAAAAAACAGAAGGAACTTAAAGCAAAGCAGGTGAAAGTGGTTGTAAAAGAGATCCGTTTCGGGCCTCAAACTGATGATCACGATTATGAATTTAAGAAGAAGCATGCTGAAAAGTTTCTTGAAGAAGGTTCAAAATTAAAAACCTACGTATTTTTTAAAGGACGTTCAATTATCTTTAAAGACCAGGGAGAAATCTTACTTCTGAAACTTGCCCAGGAACTTGAGCACGTTGGAAAAGTAGACCAGCTTCCAAAGCTTGAAGGAAAAAGAATGATCATGATGATGAGTCCTAAAAAACCAGCTAAATAGTTTTAACAGGCGTAAGTCTGTTTCCTATCATATAAACCTCAAAGTATTTTGAGGTTTTTTTGTTTTTAAAATTTATTAAGTTATTATTAAATATTACCCTATATCAATATCCGGTAAAAGATATAAGTATACATTTGTATTGTAATCAGCAAACACTATTATTCATTATATTATTAATAATTTAAAAACAGAAAAGCAATGAGCACACTTACATTAAAAGACGGAACCGAAATTTACTACAAAGACTGGGGAAAAGGGCAGCCTGTATTTTTTCATCACGGATGGCCGTTATCCAGTGATGACTGGGATGCACAAATGTTGTTCTTTTTAGAGCAGGGGTACAGAGTGATTGCCCATGACAGAAGAGGCCACGGAAGATCTGAGCAGACTCCGGAAGGACACAATATGGATACTTACGCATCAGATGTTGACGAAATTGTAACCGCACTGGATCTTAAAGATGCTATCCATGTGGGACACTCCACAGGCGGCGGTGAAGTGATCCGATATGTTGCACAGTATGGAAAAGGAAGGGTTGCAAAGGCCGTTTTAATAAGTGCAGTGACTCCCATTATGGTTAAAACCGAAAATAACCCGGATGGTGTACCCATGTCTGTTTTCGATGATATCCGTAATAATACCACCCATCACAGGCAACAGTTCTATATAGACATTACATTTCCTTTTTACGGCTATAACAGAGAAGGAGCAAATATTTCAGAAGGAATTCAAAGAAACTGGTGGAGACAAGGGATGAATGGTTCAATCAAAGCTCATTATGACTGTATCAAAGCTTTCTCTGAAACCGATTTCACAGAAGATCTTAAAAACACGGAAATTCCGGTTTTGGTTCTCCATGGTGAAGATGACCAGATTGTTCCTTTTGAAACGACCGGTAAGGTTGCCGCTACTCTACTTAAAAACGGAAAATTAATTTCCTATCCCGGTTTCCCGCACGGAATGCCTACCACAGAAGCCGAAACAATCAATAAAGATTTATTATCATTTTTTCAATCATAATAAATTTCATTATTATTACAAAACCGACTTTTAACTCATAGCCGTCTCCTAACAGGGTCGGCTTTTTTATATAAGTCTGATAAAATCACGGATAATGAAAGTTTGGATTGAATTTTTTTGTATCTTTGCAAACTGTAATTCCTCTGTATTGCAGGAATCAAGGAACAAGATATTGATAACAAAACATAAAAAGCAAAACAATGCCAAAATTAAAAACGAAATCAGGTGCTAAAAAGCGTTTTCAACTTACCGGAACGGGTAAGATTAAAAGAAAGAATGCTTTCAAAAGCCACATCTTAACTAAGAAAGAAACTAAGCAGAAGAGAAATCTTACGCAGACTTCTTACGTTGCTGCTGTGGATGAGAAAAGCGTTCTACGTCAATTAGCCATTAAGTAGTTTTTATAAATCTATATCCGGTTTATAAGAATTCAAAACAAATTCAACAATTTAACCCTGAAACGGTGCCACTAAGAGCAGTTAAGCTGCCGCCCTTTTCAAAAAAACAATTTAAATTATGCCAAGATCAGTAAATGCAGTAGCTTCAAGAGCTCGCAGAAAAAAAATTATGAAGCAAGCTAAAGGTTTTTTCGGTAGAAGAAAGAACGTTTGGACTGTAGCTAAAAACGCGGTAGAAAAAGCAATGCAATATGCTTACCGTGGAAGAAAAGAGAAGAAAAGAAACTTCAGATCACTTTGGATCACGCGTATCAACGCTGGTGCAAGAGAGCACGGAATGTCTTACTCTCAGTTTATGGGAGCTCTTAAAAAGAACAACGTAGAGCTTAACAGAAAAGTTTTAGCAGATTTAGCAATGAATCACCCTGAAGCTTTCAAAGCAGTTGTAGATCAAGTAAAATAATGTAGAATTTTTTGTTATCAATATAATCCCGGGCTTTTTAGTCCGGGATTTTTTTTATTATCTGTTACGTTTATTCTTTCATTAAATTAGGTAGAAAATAGTAATGCGTATCACTTTTATGATTAATCAAAAAATAAAATAGCATTTGAAAGTTTTTCTTTTAGCATAAAATAAAATTGATTTTTATTATTTACATTTGTTGAATTATTAAATCTATAAAACTTTAGTTAAAAGTGAAAAAAATAACGACTATTTTACTCCTTTCCTTATCAGCTTACAGCCTTCAGGGTCAGAATTTTATACAGGCTTATCAAACAAGGGTTAACAAGGTTTCTCAAACCAATATTACTACAAACCTTCAGGACTTCGGAAATCTTGGCGTAAAAACTACAGGTTCTATAGAAAATACAAATGCACTGAACTGGCTTAAGGCGAAATATCAGTCTTACGGATATGATGCAAGCCAGATTACAGAAGATACGTTTACCTATAACGGTAATTCTACAAAGAATTTAATTATAACCAAAACAGGTACGGTATATCCTGATACCTATGTGATTATCTGCGGACATTATGATACGATAGTTGGTCCCGGAGTAAGTGATAATGGCAGCGGAGCTTCTATTTTGCTGGAAGCGGCAAGAATTTTAAAAAATGTTCCTACAGAATATTCCATCAAATTTATCCATTTCTCCGGTGAAGAGCAGGGTCTTCTGGGAAGTTCACACTATGTAAACAATGTTGTTTTTCAGAATAATGTCCGCCAGCTTAACCTGAAAGTGGTCTTCAATATCGATCAGGTAGGAGGAAAATTAGGAAACTTGAACAATAATATCAAATGTGAGAGCGATCAGAGCGGTCAAACCGGAAATAATGCAGCTTCACTGGCAATGACTCAGCAATTGGCAACGTGTACCACATTATATTCTCCACTTCAGACCACCATGTCGAATGCCTTCAATTCGGATTATATGCCTTTTGAAAATAAGGGTGACATCATTACAGGATTTTACGAAACAACGAGAAGCTATAATGAGCATACCGTAAATGATACTTTTGCCAATGTGGACCCTGTGTATGTTTTTAACGTAGGAAAAGCAGCTTTAGGGGCTTTGCAGCACTTTGCAGTAGCTTCAACCGTTACTTTGGCAACGGATGATGTTCAGGCTGAAAATTCACTGGAAGCAATCAGGATCTACCCTAACCCGGCACAGGATGTTCTTCATATTGAATTGCCAAAAGACCATAAAAACTTTGAGGTAGAAATCAGTGATATGAATGGACGTTTGATTTTAAATGCAGAAAATGAGAAGAAAATGAATACTTCCGGCCTTTCAAACGGAATGTATATGGTAACTGTAAAATCTGATCAAAACAGCATCACCAGGAAGATTCTTATTGAAAAATAGACACACACCAAACCAAAATATTTAATATGAAAAAACTTACCACATTTGTTTGCACTGCATTAGCGGTTGGAAGCGTCAGTGCCCAAAGTCTCGTTCAGGCTTATAAAAACAGGGCCGATCTGATTTCCCAGACCAACATTACTGCTAATCTTCAGGAGTTTTCCAATTTAGGTATTAAAACCACCGGATCTGTGAATAATGCCAACACTTTAGCCTGGCTCAAAAACAAGTATACTTCTTACGGATATTCCGTCAGCCAGATTGTGGAAGATCCTTTCACTTTCGGAAGTACAAGTTCAAAGAATCTGGTCATCACGAAAACAGGAACTCTTTATCCTAATAAATATGTTATTATCTGCGGGCATTATGATACTATTACAGGGCCCGGTACCAATGATAACGGCAGCGGAACTTCGGTCATTCTGGAAGTTGCCAGAATTTTAAAGGATATTCCTACTGAATATTCAATTAAATTTATTCATTTTTCCGGTGAAGAACAGGGATTATACGGAAGTTCTCACTATGCAAACAATGTTGCCTATCAAAGCGGAGTAAAAAAGCTGGATATCAAATTGGTCTTTAATCTCGATCAGGTAGGTGGTAAGTTAGGCAATACCAACAGTAAGATCATCTGTGAAAGAGATACTTCCGGACAGTCTGGAAACAATGCGTCTTCCAATACAATTACCCAGCAGCTGGCAACATGTACTACCCTGTATTCACCTCTTCAGACCAGCATTTCCAATGCCTATTCTTCCGATTATATGCCTTTTGAACAAAAAGGATATGTAATCACAGGTTTTTACGAATATACCAGAAGCTATACCGAACATACTGTAAACGATACTTTTACCAATATAGATCCTGTTTATGTATTTAAAGTAGCCAAAGCAGCTACAGGGGCAATGCAGCATTTTGCTACGGCATCTACAACTGTTACAGCTAAAGCAACACCTCAGAAGACATTAGAATCTGTAAAAATTTATCCTAATCCGGCCAAAAATATTTTAAATGTTGAACTACCTGATCCGGCAATAAAGGATTTTACCGTTGAAATCACAGATTTAAAAGGATTTACCGTACTGAAGAATAAAAACAGGTCTCAGATTAATGTTTCACAGCTGGAGAATGGAATTTATTTATGTACTGTAAAAACAGAAAGCACAAGCATTACAAGAAAAATCATTATTGAAAAATAGACACACCACACATTTAAAATAATAAAATGAAAAAGACAATTACAATGCTGTCTATCTGTTCAGCAGTATTCAGCAGTAAGGCCCAGACTTTCATCCAGGCTTATCAGGACAGGGCCAACCAGGTTTCCCAGACCAATATTACAACTAACTTACAGCAGTTTTCAAATCTTGGCATCAAGACAACAGGTACTGTTAAAAATGCAGACGCATTAGCATGGATCAAAAACAAGTACATTTCCTATGGATATTCTGCCAGCCAGATCGTGGAAGATCCTTTTACCTTCGGAAGTACCAGCTCTAAAAATCTGGTTATTACCAAAACAGGAACTGTTTATCCTAACAAATATGTAATTATCTGTGGACATTTCGACAGTATTTATGGTCCGGGAGTTAACGATAACGGAAGCGGAACTTCTATTATTTTGGAAGCGGCAAGAATTTTAAGGAATATCCCTACAGAATATTCAATTAAGTTCATCCATTTTTCCGGTGAAGAGCAGGGATTGAGAGGAAGCACCCATTATGTGAATAATGTAGCCTATCAGAACGGGACGAGGGTTCTGGACATTAAACTGGTATTCAATCTTGACCAGGTAGGCGGTGTTATGGGCAATAACAATAATACGGTATACTGTGATCAGGACCAGTCCGGGCCAACCACCAATAATGCAGCTTCAGCGGCAGTAACACAACAGCTCAGAAACTGTACAGCGCTCTACTCTCCTCTTCAAACCGCTGTAGACCCTGCAGAAGACACAGATTACATCCCGTTTGAAAGAAAAGGTGAAGTAATCACAGGATTTTTTGAAAGGATAAGAAGTACCTATCCGCATTCTTCTGATGATACTTTTGCGAATACAGACCCTGTTTATATTTACAAAATAGGAAAGGCAACAGTGGGAGCCCTGCAGCATTTTGCCGTTGCTACTTCTACAAGTTCCATCGTGCTGGGAACAAAGGAAGCAGCGTCAAACCAATCTCTTGAAGCTGTATCTATTTACCCTAACCCGGCTAAAGATACCATTAATATTGAGCTTCCCGCTAATACCAAAAAAGATTTCAGTTTTGAAATCACGGACCTTTCGGGAAAATCTCTTTTTAAAACGGTCAATGAAACGGCAATTAATGTTTCAAAACTGACTGCGGGGGCCTATATTGGTATTATACAATCTGATGGCCAGAAGGCAGTGAGAAAAATTCTGATCGAGAAATAATCCGATAAATTTTTATAAAATTATAAGAGGCTGCTTTCTTTTTTGAAACAGCCTCTTTTTATTTTTTGAACGATTAAGTTATTATAAAGTATGACAACTTATCCCGACCCAAATTCCCCTTCTCTGATGGGGTGGATTTTTGCACCGCAAAAAGACGGGGTAGTTAAGTTAAATACAATAAGCTCTTAAAATTATATCAACCAATCTATTTATCTCTGCTCAGAAGCACTTTTTCAATTTCTTCCATGGTAAACCCTTTCGCCTTAAGCAGGATCAGAAAATGGTAAAGCAGATCTGCGGCTTCATTTTTGAAAAGATCATCATTGCTGTCTTTAGCCTCAATAACCAGTTCTACGGCTTCCTCTCCCACTTTCTGGGCCATTTTATTGATTCCTCTCTGATAAAGGGAATACGTATAAGAGCCTTCCGTTTTCTTATCAATCCTTTCTGAAATTTTTGCTTCCAGTTCATAAATAAAACCTTTATTTTCCTTTTCACCGAAACAGCTGAAGCTCCCGGTATGGCAGACTGTATTTTTAGGTACGGCCTGTATTAAGATCGTATCCTGATCACAATCTACGCTTATATTTTTTACGGTCAGAAAATTGCCGGATTCTTCTCCTTTTGTCCAAAGCCTGTTTTTAGAGCGGCTGAAAAAGGTAACAATTCCTTCTTTTTCTGTTTTTTTTAAAGCTTCTTCATCCATATAACCAAGCATGAGCACCTGCTGTGTTCTGCTGTCCTGTATGATTACGGGAACAAGTCCGTTATTTTTATCAAAATCTATTTTCATCGAACGGGTATTTTTTGAGTTTTCAATTGCTTTTTTAATTCCTGAACTGGTACTTCATTAAAATGGAAAATACTGGCTGCCAATGCTCCTGTTGCTTTTGTTTCATTAAATACTTTAATAAAGTCATCTGCACTTCCTGCGCCTCCTGAAGCAATCACAGGGATACATACAGCTTCTGAAACCAGCCTGGTAATGCGAAGATCAAAGCCGTTTTTTGTGCCATCACCATCCATGGAGGTCAACAAAATCTCTCCGGCTCCCAAAGATGCTGCTTGTGTTGCCCAATCCACGGTATTTAGGCTGGTAGCCTGCTTTCCACCCCTCACATATACGAGATCTGAACCGTCTGTAAAACGGGTATCAATAGCTACAACAACGCACTGGCTCCCGAATTCTTTGGAAAGATCATAGATCAGCTGTGGATTTTTTACTGCGGAAGAATTGATACTGATTTTGTCTGCTCCGGCTTCCAGAAGTATCCTGACATCTTCTACAGAGGAAATTCCGCCGCCTACCGTAAATGGGATGCTTAATTGTCTGGCTATTTCTTTTACAAGTGATGCAAAAGTTTTCCTGTTTTCCAATGTTGCTGTAATATCAAGGAAAACCAATTCATCAGCACCTTCTTTCTCATATTTTACCGCAAGCTCTACCGGATCTCCTGCATTCCGGAGGCCTTCAAAATTAATTCCTTTTACCGTTGTTCCGTCTTTAATATCCAGACATGGAATGATTCTTTTTTTAAGCATTTTCAATAAATTTCTGAAGTTGTTGCAAACTTATTTTTCCTTCATAAATGGCTTTTCCAATAATGGTTCCTGAGCATCCGATCTCCTTCATCTTATATACATCTTCAATACAGGAAATTCCACCGCTGGCCGTAAGCTTCACTGAAATTTTACCTAATATTTCCTGATACAGTTCCGTTGAAGGACCTTCCAGCATTCCGTCTTTGGAAATATCCGTGCATATGGTCTGGCTGATTCCTTTTTCCTGATACTGAAGAAGAAAATCAATAATATCTAAGGAGCTTTCTTCCAGCCATCCGGACGTTTTGATCTTTCTGTTTTCACAATCAGCGCCCAGAATAATCTTATCTGGGCCATATTTTTGAAGCATTTCAATACAGAATTCCGGGTCCTGTACCGCAATGCTTCCCAAAGTGATCTGTTTTGCTCCTGAATTAAAGGCTGTTTCTATGTCATTTCCTGTTTTTAATCCGCCTCCAAAATCAATATGAAGAGAAGTTCCCCGCGCAATATTTTCCAGTACTTTCTGGTTGACAATATGTTTAGATTTTGCCCCGTCAAGGTCAACAAGGTGCAGGAACTGAATCCCGAAGTTTTCAAATTCTTTGGCAATTTCTAAAGGATCTTCACTGTATATTTTTTTCGTGGAATAATCTCCTTTTGACAGGCGGACACATTTTCCGTCAATGATATCAATGGCTGGAATAATTTTCATTATTTACAATTTTATAAAGTTTTTTAATATCCTGCTACCCGTCACTCCTGATTTTTCAGGGTGAAACTGTACTGCAAAAAAATTATCTTTCTGCAATGAGGCACTGAATGGCAGGATGTAATCACATACAGATACCGTAGACTCTGCTAATCCGCAATAATAGCTGTGAACAAAATAAACATCACTATTCTCCTCAATCCCTGAAAAAAGCGGGAATTTCAGCTCTGAAATGGTGTTCCAGCCCATATGGGGAACAAGTTCTCCGGGTGGAAAGCGTTTAACGTCTGTATCAAAGATTTCCATTCCTTTTGTATTTCCTTCTTCATTATTTCCGCACATCAGCTGCATACCGAGACAAATTCCCAAAACAGGCTGTTTCAGGCTGGGAATAAGGATATCAAGACCTTTTTCCTTAAGCACTTTCATTGTTGAGGAAGCTTCCCCCACACCCGGAAATATTACTTTATCAGCTTTTATAATCAAGTCCGGATCATCCGTAATGATGGAATCAATATTGAGGCGTGCCAAAGCATTCTGTACCGAGCTTACATTTCCTCCGTTATATTTTATCAATGCAATCATATTACAGACTTCCTTTGGTTGATGGTAGATTAAAGTTGTTGTCCGACTGATTCACTGCCATTTTAACAGCTTTTGCAAATGCCTTGAAGACAGCTTCTATCTTGTGGTGCTCGTTGTTTCCCTCCGCTTTGATGTTCAGGTTAGATCTTGAAGAATCCGTAAACGATTTGAAGAAGTGAAAAAACATTTCTGTAGGAACATCACCGATTTTTTCTCTTTTGAAATCTACATCCCAAACGATCCACGGCCTGCCTCCGAAATCAATGGCAGCCTGGGCCAGGCAATCGTCCATTGGAAGGAGAAAACCATATCTTTCAATACCTTTTTTATTTCCCAATGCTTTTAAAAAGGCTTCACCTAAAGCAATTCCCGTATCCTCAATCGTGTGGTGCTCATCTACATTAAGGTCTCCATTCACTTTGATTTTAAGATCCAGGTTTCCATGTCTTGCAATCTGATCCAGCATGTGATCAAAAAAATGAAGTCCGGTAGAAATTTGTGCAGCTCCTTTTCCGTTCAGGTCTATTTCAATATCTATTTCTGTTTCATTGGTCTTTCTGTGGATTTTTGCTTTTCTTGATTCCTGCTTTAAAAAACGGTAAATCTCAGACCAGTTTGATGTAGTAAGAGCCGCCTTTTCATTAAAGCTTTCATTAATAAAAATAGCTTTAGATCTCAAATTTTCAGCAAGTTGGATATCTGTATTCCTATCTCCGATAACATATGAATTTTCCAGATCATAACTTCCGTACATGTATTTTGAAAGCATTCCTGTTCCCGGTTTCCTGGTGGGAAGGTTTTCATGTTCAAAACTTTTGTCAATAAGGATATCACTGAAAATTATTCCTTCATTTTCAAAGGCCTTCAGCATTTTTTCCTGTGGTTTTATAAAATCCTCAAACGGAAAGCTGTCAGTTCCCAACCCATCCTGGTTGGTGATCATAACCAGCTCGTAGTCCATTTCTTTAGCAATCCTGGAAAGGTTCTGAAAAACTCCCGGGTAAAATTCCAGCTTTTCCAGAGAATCTACCTGAAAATCTTCCGGCGGTTCTATGATAAGGGTTCCGTCGCGGTCTATAAACAATACTTTCTTCATAATGCTATTCCTTTTAGAACATTGATTAATTTTTCATTTTCTTCACGGCTTCCTACGTTGATCCTTATACAATCCGGAATGGCAGGCGCTCTTTTACTGGTAAGAATTTCTGCTTCAAGCATTCTGTTGTACGCTTCGTCAACATTTTTCATTTTAATCAGGAAGAAATTGGCATCCGTCGGAAATATTTTTACGATGCATTCAATATTTTTGAATTCTGCTTCAAGCCACGCTCTTTCCTGTAAAATACTGCCGACATTTTCTTTAAGTTTATCTTTATCATCCAATAGCTTTAAAATAAGTTTTTGGCTTATAGAATTAACATTATACGGAGCTTTCACCGTATTAATAAAGCGGATGATTTCTTCGGAAGCATAAGCAGCTCCTACCCTTGCTCCGGCCGTTCCCCAGGCTTTAGAGAATGTTTGCAGTACAATCAGATTCGGATATTTGTTCAATAATTCTATACCAGATTTGTTACCTGAAAATTCAATATATGCTTCATCTATGACAACAATACCATCAAAATTTTGAACAAAAAATTCGATATCCTGTACACTGTTTCCTGTTGGGTTATTGGGAGAACACAGGAAGAAAATTTTGATGTCGCGTTCCTGGGTTATCTTTAAAAAGTCATCTTTTACAATGTCAAAGTTTTCATCCAGGTTTAATTTTACAACTTCATTTTCGTTCACTGCCGCATAGAAGGCATACATGGCAAATGAAGGATTCATTATCAGAATGGCATCTTTTTTTGGTTCACAGAAGATTTTGATAATAAGATCTATCAGTTCATCACTTCCGTTTCCTAATGCAATCTGTGAGGGTGACACTCTTTTAAGCTCTGCCAGTTTATTTTTAAGATTTTTCTGTGTTGAATCCGGATATCTGTTGTATTCCCCGAACGGACATTCATTGGCATCCAGAAGAACCGGGGCACTGAACTCATTATTATCCCTGAAACTGATATACGGCTGTAATGTTAGTATGTTTTTTCTTACTAAAGTATTGAGGTTAAATTCTTTCATTATATTATTTTAATCTGATAGATACTGCATTTTTGTGGGCAATAAGACCTTCTGCTTCTGCCATTACTTCTATTGTTTTTCCTATTTTTTTAAGACCTTCTTTGGAAAGATACTGAAACGTGATTTTCTTGACAAAACTGTCGATGGAAACACCGCTATAGTTCCTTGCATAAGCATTGGTAGGTAACGTGTGATTGGTTCCGCTGGCATAATCTCCGGCACTTTCACAGGAATAATTTCCTAAGAAAACAGAGCCTGCATTCTGAATCATTGGAATATACTGTTCAAAATCTTCCAACGCGAGAATAAGGTGTTCCGGAGCATACAAATTGCTGAATTCCAAAGCTTCCTCTACTGAATTGACCAAGACAAAAACACTGTGATCTAAAGCTTTACAGGCCATTTCATTTCTCGGCAGCTTTTTCACCTGTTTTTCAACGGCTTCAATGGTTTCAGTAAAAATTTTAAAATCAGTCGCTATAAAAACTACCTGACTGTCGCTTCCGTGTTCTGCCTGGGAAAGCAGATCTGCGGCACAGAAACCGGGAACGGCCTGCCTGTCTGCAATTACGAGAACTTCACTGGGTCCTGCCGGCATATCAATAGCTACACCGTAACGTTGGGCATATTCTTTTGCTGCAACAACATATTGGTTACCGGGTCCAAATATTTTATAGACTTTAGGAATACTTTCTGTTCCCAGACTCATTGCTGCTACGGCTTGTGCACCTCCCGTCCTGAAGATTTTAGTAATACCACAAAGTTTTGCTGTGAACAGGATTGCCGGGTTAATATTTCCATTGCTGTCTGGTGGTGTGCAAAGGATAATTTCTTCACATCCCGCCAGATTTGCCGGTACTGCAAGCATGAGCACTGTTGAAAATAATGGGGCGGTTCCTCCCGGAATATAGATTCCTACTTTTTCTACTGCACGGTTTTCTCTCCAGCAGGTTACTCCTTTTACGGTTTCAATTTTCTCAGTTTCTGCAATCTGGGAAGCATGAAATTTCGAAATATTTTCTTTTGCCTGTTTAATAGCTTTTTTTAAATCTTCAGAAATCTCATTCTCAGAATTATTTATTTCTGTCTCTGAAACTGTGATTTGTGAAGTTACCGCTTTATCAAATTTTTTATTGAATTCTATAAGTGCCTGATCACCTTTTTTTTCAACAGCTTCGAATATTTCTGCAATCAGTCCTGAGATTTCTTTACGTTCAATAGCAGGCCTTTTTACCAGATCCGGCCATATTTTTCTTTCTGGATATCTGTATATTTTCATAATTAAATCACCATTTTATCAATTGGAATAATGAGTATATCCTGTGCTCCGTTTTCTTTCAGCTCGTCAATAACGTCCCAGAATCTTTCTTCATCAATAACGGAATGAATACTGCTCCATCCTTTTTCAGCTAACGGAATAACGGTAGGACTTTTCAGAACGGGAAGAACTGAAGCAATGTCACTGATTTTTTCATCAGGAACGTTCATCAGAATGTATTTTGAGTTTTTTGCTTTTAAAACGGATTTAATTCTGAATAGGAATTTGTCTAAAATGGCTTCTTTCTGAGGATCAAGCTGAGATGTTTTTGCTAAAACCGCTTCTGATTTCAGAATGGTAACGGTTTCTCTCAATCCGTTTTTAAATAATGTGCTTCCGGAGCTTACAATATCGCAGATTCCGTCTGCAAGACCAATATTGGGAGCTATTTCCACAGAGCCGGAAATGATGTGAATATCAGAAGTAATTCCCTTTTTCTCAAGGAAATTTTTAAGGGTATTGGGATAAGAAGTAGCAATTTTCCTGTTCTGAAAGTAGGAAAGATCATCAGTATCCACCTCTTTGGGAACAGCAAGAGAAACTTTGCATTTTGAAAACCCAAGCTTTTCTACAATCTGGATATTTTTTTGTTTTTCTACCAAAAGATTTTCACCGACAATAGCAATGTCTACCACTCCGTCTTCCAGGTATTGCGGGATATCTGAGTTTCTTAGATACATGATCTCCATCGGGAAGTTGTCTACGGAAACTTTAAGCTGGTCTTTCCCATTGTTAACGAAAATACCACAGTCTTTGAGGAGCTGTAAGGAGTCTTCGTAAAGCCTGCCGCTTTTCTGAATCGCAATTTTTAATTTACTCATTGTATTATTTTAAGATAAATCTGAGTAAATGAAAACTGATCTGTGGATATTTCCAGGAGAATTAGGGAAACAAAAAAACCGTCTATTTACTCAGACGGTTTTTTAATTATTTTGATTTTAACACGTGTTTATATCAATCAATTCCGTCTTAGCAGAGATGATGATAGTAATGATGTAGTGTTAAAAAATTCGGTTTCATTGTTTTGAATTGTGGTACAAATGTAGGATTTATTTTTAAACTGCAAAGTTTTTTCACAGATTTTTTTTATAAAGCTCCATTAATTGTTTAGCAATAGGTTCATCATTAAACTTCTGAACAAATTCGAAACTCTTTTCTGCACGGCGTTTTCTTTCGGATTCGTTTTCCCAGAGAAATCTAATCTTGGCTCCGATATCGGAATAATTAGCCGGATCAATGTAAAGAGAGTCTTTTCCTCCTGCTTCCGGAAGACAGCTGGCATTGCTTGTAATGGTTACTGTTTTTGAGAAAAGGGCTTCTATTACAGGAATTCCAAAGCCTTCAAAAAAGCTTGGATACACAAAAATATCTGCCAGTTTGTAGATCACAGCCAGTTCGTCCATAGAAACTCCTTCAAGGAAAAGTACGTGTTTTTCCATCTTGTTTTTCCTGATAAAAGCTTCTACTTTTTTATAGTAATTGGTTTTTCTTCCCACTACAACGAGAGGAATTTCAGTTCCGCTGATGCCTTTAACAATATTTAAAAGGTTCTTACGGTCTTCAATGGTTCCTACATTTAAAATATAGCGTTCAGGGAGGTTGAATTTGTCTTTCACCGACTGGATGCATTCATCGGATTGCTGTTCCTTAAAAGCTTTATGACATCCCTGATAAATAACTTCAATTTTACTTTCGGGGACTTTTAAATAGGTGATAATATCTTTTTTGGTCTGTTCTGAAATAGCAATGATCTTATCAGCAGAAACGGCAGCTTTTTTAAATTTCCACAGGTGAATTTTCCTGTCGAAGAAGGAATAATACTGCGGATATCTCATGAAAATTAAATCGTGAATCGTCACTATTTTCCTAATGGGTTCTTTGCCCCATTTCAACGGAAGTTCGCCGGAAAGACCATGAAATATATCTGCACCTTCTTTTTGGGCATCTTTCCCCATTTTAAGCTGTCTGGAAAGGTTTCCTTTTGAGGTTTGTACAAATTTTACATTGGGTTGCTCCTGAATTTGCCTGCCTCTTTCGGAACTGTTTTTATTCAGCAGCAGGTATTCATTTTCAGGATAGTACTGTGAAAGAATCCTGACAAGATCTCTTGAATAATTGCCCAATCCGGACGTATTGTGAAAAAAACGTTTTGCATCGAAGGCAATTTTCATATCCAATTTTTTAATAAGCTTTTTTAATTGTTTAAAGGTATAAATAAAATAAACCCTAAATGGTTATTCAGGGTTTATTATGTAAATTTTAAAATGAAGCTTTAAAATTTAGAGAAAACATAGCTTATACGGCTACATTATTTTCTCTTAAAGCATCATTAAGAGATGTTTTTTTATCTGTAGATTCTTTTCTCTGGCCAATAATCAGTGCACATGGAACCTGGTATTCTCCGGCAGGATACTGTTTTGTATAACTTCCCGGAATTACCACTGAACGGGCAGGAACTCTTCCTTTGATCTCAACAGGCTCAGTACCGGTAACATCAATAATTTTTGTTGAAGCAGTCAGTACAACATTAGCCCCCAATACGGCTTCTTTTTCTACGTGAACACCTTCTACCACGATACATCTTGAACCGATGAAACAGTCGTCTTCAATGATTACAGGTGCTGCCTGTAACGGCTCCAATACACCACCGATACCCACACCACCACTCAGGTGAACGTTTTTCCCGATCTGTGCACAGCTTCCTACAGTAGCCCAGGTATCAACCATTGTCCCTGAATCTACATAAGCCCCGATATTCACATAAGAAGGCATCATGATTACTCCTGAAGCTACGAAAGATCCTTCTCTTGCGATGGCATGCGGTACAACTCTTACTCCTTTTTCAGCGTAGTTTCTCTTCAAAGGAATTTTGTCATGAAATTCAAACGGACCTACTTCAATGGTTTCCATTTTCTGAATCGGGAAATACATTACTACAGCTTTCTTTACCCATTCGTTCACCTGCCATCCGTTTTCCGTAGGCTGGGCAACACGAAGTTCTCCTGAATCCAATAAGGAAATAACTTCTCTTATGGCTTTCTGGCTGTCTTCATTCTGTAATAAATCTCTATTATCCCAAATGTTTTCAATAGTTTGTTGTAACGACATGTTCTTGTTTGATTTTAATGTAAATTATCCTGCAGCATCTCGCAGTTTTCAGGTTCAAAAGTACAAAAGATTGTTTTAGTATACAAGTTGGGCAATAAGTGCGTAATGACGATTATTCACTTTCAGATGTGATGATTTCATTCGCAAATTATAAGCTCCATCGTCTTCTCAATGTGTTTTTGCTGAATAATTCCTTTTGAATAGGTTAGGTTTGAATCAGTATTATATTTTGTTAAATAAGCTGTATTAATGTCAGAAGTAATCTCATTAAGATCATCAGGAACACGGGCTTTGATATTGAATATATCCTCTCCGCATTTAATCTGACCTTCCGGATCCTGTAAAAAGGTATTGTACCAGCTTTTTTCTGCAAGGCCCCATGATCTGGCAAAAATTCTGTCGTTAACGGTAACCATCCAGATTTCGAGGAAAGTTGTTCTCTGATTTCCTGCTTTTATTTCAATGAGATTATGACTGTTGATGTAGTGTATTGCTGTTTCTTTATTCATTGTTAATTTTTCTACGAATCTAAAATGAATGCAACAGGTTAACTAATTTATTATGCAGTATGATGGAAATATTATTCAGAATGGCACTTTTCTGATATGGATTTTCAGAGCATCATTTTGTTGAGTGCCGTAATCAGGCAATCTTTGTAACTTTTTGCTACAGCAATTTTCTGGTCCTGGCAGACAAGCTGGTTGTCTTCAAAGTATTCGATATTCGTCAAATTGACAATATAAGAATTGTGAACTCTCATGAATTCATCGGGAAGGCTTTCAATAAGTTCTTTAAGGGTTTTGTAGTAGATGTATTTTTTCTGAAATATAGTATTGATCTCTACATAATTTCCCAAGCCTTTTATAATGGTAATGTCTTTGAAGAAAAGTTTTACCAGTTTTTTATCTGTTTTAATAAATGCAAAGGTCCGGTTTTCCATGAATATTTTAAATATTACAATACCCTCTGGGCATGCAGATAGGCTTTATTCCAGTATTTTTCGTTTAAAGATGAAATCATTACCCCTTTTGAAGTGGACGCATGAATGAATTTCACCTCTCCGTCAGCTCCGATATCATGAACAATTCCTACATGTGAAACCCTGCTTCCTCCGGCTGTTGCAAAGAAAAGCAGATCTCCGGGCTTTACTTCTTTAATATCTATTTTTTTACCTGCTTCGGCCTGATCTGCTGATCTGCGTGGAAGCGATAAATCATTTTCTTCAAAAACTTTTACGGTAAATCCGGAGCAGTCAAAGCCTGAAGATGTACTTCCTCCGAATTTATATGGGGTTCCGATATATCTTTCGGCATCTTTCAGGATATCATTCACAGACCTGGAAATGGTTCCGTCAAATCTGGAATCAAGCTTTCTGAGATTTTCGGTTTTTGCTGCTGTATTTTTTCTGGAAGACACATTTTTTGAAGATCCGCAGGAAACTGCCATGGCTGAGGCAACCACCAGAACGGCAAGCTGCTTTATTCTTAAGTTTTTTTCAAATAATCCCGGTATCATATTCATCTGATTTTAAATGAAGTAACTAATCATGAAGCAAATATACATTTTATATTTTAATTATGTTATAACTATACTAGAACTATATTATAAATATATGTTAAAAATTTAATTTCTTATATTTATTAGTATATTTGAAGTCAATTTTGTGATATGGCAACGTACGAAAGTTTAATAAAGATCAAAGGCAGTGTAGGCGATCTGGTTTTTTACAGCCTGAACGGGAAAAATGTGGTACGTAAAAAAAGCGGGTTCAATAAAACGGCTTTCAAAAAAAGTCCATCTTATGAGAAAGTACGGCAGAACAGCTCTGAATTCGGGCACTGCTCAAAAGCGGGAAAAACGATAAGAAGTTGTATTGAAAAATATATTAAAGAAATTGATGAGCCCCTGCTCTATCAAAGATTTGCAAAGCTGATGACGGCTGTTAAGGATCTGGATACCATTTCAGAGAGAGGAAAAAGAACCGTCCAAAACGGACTCAGCGTCAAAGAAGGAATAAGTTTTCTTAGGGAGTTTAAGTTTGGCGAAAAGAAAAATTTCAGTGCTGAAATTTATATTTCTGAAGAAAAGGAAGATATAATCTTGAATGGAGCGGACCAACTTTCAGCAGATGAAATAACAATAGTCATTATAAATCCTGATCTGGAAACATACTCCGCAGAATATTCTGAAGAAAAGTTCCTGATGAAGGATAAAAAAGAGATCCGTTTTAAGAAACATTTCCTGGAAGATAAGCTCCTCCTCTATTTTTTGGTATTCAGGAGCAAAGATGAAATTACCCACATGGGATTTATTTAAATAAAAAAGCCTGCAGAATGATCTGCAGGCTTTTCTGTTTTATTGTTTTCCTCCTGTCCAGGTCCCGGATCTTGTGGGTGTAGGAACAGCGTTTGACCAGTTTCCGTTTCCTTTTTTATCTTTTGAAAGGGTTCCTTTGAATTCTCCATCATCAGGAAGCCCAACTACAGCGGTAAGATCACCGGTTTCAGTTAAATTTCCGGAAATATTATAATTTTCGTCATTTACTGTAGAATGCATAGTTCCGGTTACTTTTCCATCGCTGGCTACCACAAGGTTCCAGGTTCCGTTATCGCTTCCGGTGTATTTTCCTGACCACGTTCCTATATAATCGTGAATAGTGTCATCATCAGAACTGCATCCGATAAATAAAAAAGCTGTTAAAAGAAGTAAAAAAAGTTTCTTCATAGTTTCTAATAGTTTATATAACCTAATCAAATTGTATTATTATTTATTCATCTTCTATTTGAAAAACAGAAAAGTGAATTCATATTGTTATTCTTCCGGCTTGTTCCGTGCAAATCTACTAATTTTTTTCATTCAGATTATCTGAATTTTAATCAGCCGTTTATATTTTTATGAATTAGCCTATTATTTTGGCTAAAATACAATTATTTACCAAATAGAAACAAACAAATGCTCTCTAATCTGTTAAAAAACAAGGTGTAAAATCATTTCATTTTTGCTTATACCCTATTTCTGAAACAATCGGAAAACAGTAACCATACTTATGAGTTTATCATGAATATGCCGGAAATAAAAATAAATAACGCTTAGACATTTTCCATCAATAAAATACTGGCAATCCAGAAAAAACTAAATTCAATTGAATCGAATTCCTTATTTCTGAACATACCAGCAGTCAGAAACTGGTTGGATCTGCCAGAATTGCCTGCATCGATTCATTTATAGAATCTCTTCCTGTGGACTATTGAATTCTTATTTCTTGATGAAGCTACTTCAGCATTAGACGCGGAAAATGAAAAGCGGATTTATAACAATCTCCAGACTTTTTTTGAAGGAAGAACAGTTGTGGTTATTGCCCATCGTTTATCAACCGTAAAAAATGCCGACCAGATTATCGTTCTGAAAAACGGAAAGATTGCAGAAATAGGCAACCATTACAAACTGGTAGATACAAAAAATGAATATTTTAACCTGGTGAGAAATCAACTGGAACTGGGGAATTAGAATTTTTCTGACAGTAAAAACAAGAGCCTGCAATTTCAAAAATTGGAGGCTCTTTATTTATGCAGCTTTACTATCTGTTTGTTAAGTTTGTCTGGTAAAAAGCATAATTCTCAGTGAATAAGTCAGCACATACAAAAAAATATAATTTTGTATCTTCGTGCCGAAAAAAAATTTATAACCTTAAATATATTAGATAATGCTTTTCAATTCATTAAGCTTTTTAATATTGTTCCCAGATCATGAGATTAAACTTACTAATTCTGTTTTTTGTACTGTCAGCTAATTACATTTATTCTCAGAAGACAATTAATTTAATTGTAGACCCTAAAATAAAAGTGGCAAGTCTGAAAAATATAAATACGACTGACAGTCCAACAGACTATTCTATAGATTCCATTTATCAAACCACTGTTAGGGCTAAACTCATGGTTGAAGATACTGTTTCTTTTAATCAACTGGAAAATAGTGAATACTTAAAAAAAAGTTTCATGTGTCATCATTATTTCAAAAATGATACACTCATTATAAAAGGTGGGTTTGGATTAAGATATCAAATGTATGGTTTTATTGCGAAAGTACTACCAAACAAAAAAGCAGAAGTAAAACTGCAGCTAAATTGGGGGTATCCTTCTTATTTTAATAGTAGAAATGAAGAAAGTGCAAAAAGTAAAATATTAGTCACTACCAAAAAAAGCAAGCTAATTATTAATAGACTGCCAAAAAATAAATTAGATAAAAAGCACATTTATGGATATGTGGAGTTTATAAGTGATGATTATTTTGTAGAAATGAAAAACAAAAAAACACAAATACCTTATAAAGAAAAAAATAGTTTGGAGTATAGAATATATTTCGATAGCAGATATTTAGACAGTGAAGAATAAACACTCCAACCTTTAATACAAAATCGTTATTACATGATTCAAAAGATCATGATTTCAATTACGAGCATTTATATATTTATTTGACAATAACTTTTTTAAGATATGAAATTCAGAAATGATATATCATTTTTAAGAGCAATATCAGTAATTGCAGTTCTATTATACCACTTTAAATTTTTCTTTTTTAAAGGCGGCTTTGTTGGGGTTGATATATTCTTTGTAATATCAGGATATTTAATGACCAGAATTATACTTTCCGGGTTTAAAAATGATAATTTCAATTTACTGGATTTCTACAAAAAAAGAGTTGTAAGAATATTTCCGGCCTTGTTGGTCATGATCACTTTTTTTGCGGTGGTTATTTATTTTTTACTGCCCACCATGTTTTCAACCTACCTAAAATCTTATTTTTCGAGTAGTTTATTTTTTTCCAATATTTATTATTATCTCAATAACGGTTATTTTGATCAGCAGTCACAGTTTAATTTTCTATTGCATACATGGTCTTTATCTGTAGAATGGCAGTTTTACATGATTTATCCATTGATATTGCTTTTGTTCAGACATACATATCAAAGCAGGAAAAAAGTTTTTATAGTATATTTCTGTGCCTTAATCGGGATTTCTTTTGCATCCATGTTAATTCATAGTGCATATGATAAATCATATTCGTTTTTCATATTTTATACCCGCGCCTGGGAGATGATGATTGGGGGAGTAGCATTCTTATTTGAGGATAAAGTAAAAGCTATTACGTTCAATACAAAACTTTTAGTAGTGAGTATCTGCATTGTGATTCTTGGAGTTTTTATTGTAACTACAAATGAACATTCCATTACCTGGCCATCAACATTAACTATTATTCCTGTTGTTTCAACAATGGTCATTTTACTGCTTAATATTGATTTAAAAATCTTCAATAATAAAGTAATAAATTTTCTGGGAAATATTTCTTATTCCCTCTACTTATGGCACTGGCCTTTCTATGTTTTAAGCATATTTTTTAACGTAAATGAAAGATTCAGATATAGAATACTGTTTATTGCTTTGTCGTTCGTCTTTGCAATAGTATCATATTATTTTGTGGAAAAAAGAAATTATAATAAGAAATATAAGCTGGTATTGGTTTCAACAGTAATTTTATTTGCATCATCCCTAATAATTACAAAAGTAAAGCCTCATTATATATTTGATAACTACAAAGCTAATATGGCATTTGCAGCAACTGATTATAAGTACAGTCCCCAGGCTTATAAGCAGTATGATCTAAAAAATAAGCACTTTAGCTACAATCTGAGTCTGAAAAATTACGATTTAAATAAAATTAAAGTATTACCTCAAAAAAAGAATATTGTTTTACTGGGCGATAGTCATGCCGGGATGTTCTCACAGACTTTTCATAACATTTTTCCGCAGGATAAATATAATTTGATTCAAGTTACTGCAGATGCAACTTACCCAATGATAAATTCAAAAACAAGATATCAAGGTCCTAAAGACTTTTTCAATTACTTTTTTCAGGATTTTTTTCCAAAAAATTACAGTAAGATTGATATGGTTGTCATTAATAGTAATTATGCCGACTATACAAAAGATGAAATATCAGAATCTGTAGAGTTTACCGAAAATTATTTCAAAAAATATAATACCAAAGTTTTATATATTGGCCAAACAAGTACTTTTTATCTGGATTTCCCGACATCATATTATCTGAAAAATCATTTTAATATTGATCACAAAAATAATAGATCGATAAAGGAAAAAGATGACAAAACAAATGATCTTCTTATTAGTAAATTAGGTGATAAGTATATTAACATTTTACATTTAAAAATAAAAGAAGTTTCGAATCATGGAGAGCCTTATATTTATGATACAGGCCATTTATCCTATTATGGTACCGAACAGTACAGATCTTTTCTCGCAAATAAATTAAAATAACTTTCAAAAATTTTGAAGATACCTGTTCATTAAGCCGGTATATAATTAGTAAAGCTTCAGAATTTAGATTTCCTGTAAAAAAATAAAAGCCTGCAAAGATTGCAAGCTTTTATTTTTTGTGGAGAATACGGGGATCGAACCCGTCACCTTTAGACTGCCAGTCTAACGCTCTAGCCAGATGAGCTAATTCCCCTACTTCTTAAAGCGGTACAAAAGTAAGTATTTAAACTACATTTCCAAATATTTTCTTACTTTTTTATCAGAATTTATATCATTTTTTTCATTGTTATCAGGGATTGGGGATCATTTCAATGATAAAGAAAGAGGATTTTATTTAACAAATAACTGGTAATCAAACCATTCACTTTTCATTCTTCATCTGCAATACCCGCTGGTAAAAAGACTGGGTTGCTATCTTTTCCTCTGCCTCATCAATAGCTGCCAAAAGATGATTCTTATTATCAGCAATTTCTCCCAGGACTTTTGACATTAATTCCCAGACAGGTTTCATTTTTTCAACCAGCTCAGTACCTTTTGGAGACAGAACAATAAGTCTTTTACGTTCATCCTGCTTGTCTTTTTTGGATTGAATAAGCTTTTGTTTCTCCAGTTCTTTCAGTAAGCTTATCGTTGACGGATGGGTATACCCTATTTCATTCGAAATTTCTACAACACTAAGCTTCTTTTTATGATACAAAGTAAAGATCACAGGAAACCATTTGGGCTCAAAGTCAATATCGAAGGATTTGTAGATCAAGGCACCGTCTTTTCTCAATTGTTCGCTTAACCGCTGTAGCCTTGTGGATATTGCCAGAATACCGGATTCATCTATTATATTCATACTGTCTGATTTACATTTAAATAATAAAAAATATTATCAGCACTCATTAATGGAAAACGGGCCGGCAGATTCTCTTTTTCAACCTGTGAAAAATGATTCCTTTCATAAAAACGCATGGCGGCTTTCAGTATGGAGACTGTTCCTAAATATACCGAGTCTATTCCGTTTTCCTGACAGAAAGAAATTAAAACTTCCAGAAGTTTCTGGGCAATATTCAGCTCCTTTCCCCTGAATTCTTTTTTTACGAACATTTTCCTTATGGCTCCTGCCCTTTCATCAAACTTAACCAATGCTATGGAACCTACCAGTTCTCCATTGATAAAAGCTCCCCAGAAATTTCCGCCGGGTTCCATATAGAAGCTCTCAATTTTTTTAAGATCCGGTTGATCCTCTATCGTAATAGGTACGTTAAATTCTTTTTGCTGTATGGTAAGAATCAAATCAATAAGCTGATCTGAATAACTATTATTTAGTGGCTGAATGTGTATTTCCATATCATTTTATTTTACAGCACAAAACTACGTAGTTAACTACGTACATACAAATAACCATTCTGTTTTATGACAATTTTAACAGAATAATTAAAAGCCAAATAAAAAACGTATGCCTGTCCTGACATACGTTTTCCTATTTTATACACTGAAATGTATTTATTTCCATCCTCCGCCAAGAGCCTGGTAAAGCTCTACGGCAGCTTTCATCTTGCTGTATTCGGCATTGGAAATATTCAGCTCTGCATTTAAAGAGTTAACACTTGCATTCAGCACTTCCAGGTAGTTTGCCATACCATAGTTTACAAGCTCCTGGGAATATTCAACAGAATTTTTGTAGGCATTCAGCTCTTTCTGTTTTAAATCAATAAAAGAATCCTGTACTGAAAACACACGGATAGCATCTGAAACTTCTTTTCCCGCTGTAAGAACTGTCTTTCTGAAGTTCAGATAAGCTGTTTCCTGATTGGCCAAACTTACCTCATAATTGGTTTTGATCGTTCTTCGGTTTAAGATCGGCTGGGCCAATCCCCCAACTACACTTGCAAATAAAGAATTTACGCTGAACAAATGATCAATATCCATCGATTGAAGACCTCCGTTTCCTGTAATTTTCAAAGTAGGATAAAACTGTGCTTTGGCCGAATTCGTTAATTCAAAGGCATTCATCAAGCTGTATTCCGCCCTCATCACATCTGGCCTGTTTGCCAATAACTGGGCTGGATATCCCAGTTTTAAATCAATAGGAACTTTCTGACTTTCCAATGTTGATCTTTCTATAGTGTGTGAAGGCTCTCCCATCAGCAAACTCATTGTATTTTCCAACAGCTGAATCTGGGTATCCATGTCGATCAATAAAGATTTGGCATTGAAAACCAGTGCCTCACTCTGCTGAACTGCAACTTCTGTCACTGTTCCTGCTATTTTTAAAGCTTTGGTCGTCTCTAAATTTTTCTCACGAACTGCAATTGTCTCCGTAATGATCCTCTTTTGGTCATCAAAGGTTAACAATTGGTAGTAAGCAGAAGCAATAGACGCTACCAAATCACTTTTTACAGCCTTGTGTGCTGCAACAGTACCTAAATAGGTTGCCAGTTGAGCCTTTTGCTGAGCTTTCATTTTACCCCAGATATCAGCTTCCCAGCCTAAACTTGCTGTAATGTCAAGCTGGTTGATATAACGCCTTTGCCCAAATAGCTGACCGGTCTGTGTATTTAAAGACTGGGTCTGAAAAGTATAGCCGGGACCAACTGTTAAAGTCGGTTCATAAGCTGCTTTACTTTGCTTTAAATAGGCCTCTGCAGAATTGATGTTTTGCAGGGCGATTCTTATATCTAAATTATTATCCAAAGCCTTCGATATATGTTTCTGAAGTATGGGATCGGTAAATATTTCTTTCCAGGAAACATTGGCAATCGTTGTACTGTCGGAAGGAAGCATATCTGTACGGAAAAGCTTTTCGTCCACAACGTTTTTCGGTCTTTCATATTCTTTTCTGGCCATACATGAGGTAATGGCGCCCAGGATTGCGACTGAAAAAGTTATTCCTTTTATGATGTTTAATAAACTCTTCATTAGTTAAAATTAGAAGTTAGAAACCAGAGATCAGAAGCTGAGCATCAGACAAATTTCTAAGCTCAAACTTCCAGTTTCTCTAATTAATTTTTATTCTGCTAAATTGATATCTTCTTTTTTGATAGGTTTAATTTTTTCCTGCAGGGTCTCGAAGATCACATACAGTACCGGAATTACAAACAATCCTAAAATGGTTCCTATCAGTAGCCCGATGGCTGCACCCGTTGCAATGGATCTGTTACCTACCGCACCGATTCCGCTTGCAAGAACCAACGGCAATAAACCGAAGATAAAGGCAAATGAAGTCATAAGGATCGGTCTTAACCTGGCTTTAGCCGCATTGATGGCAGACATAACGATGGTTTCACCATGATGCCTTCTCTGGACTGCAAATTCAACAATAAGAATTGCATTCTTTGCCAATAATCCTACCAGCATGATCAGGGCGATCTGGAAATAAATGTTATTCTCCAGCCCCATAATCTTCTGTCCGAAATAAGCTCCCATTACCCCAAGAGGAAGAGAAATTACAACGATCAGCGGAAGAATGTAGCTTTCATATTGAGCGGAAAGAATAAAGTAAACGAAGATCAAACTCAATCCGAAAATCAGAAGAGTCTGAGATCCTGAATTTAATTCTTCCCTGGTTAATCCGGTAAACTCTACTGCATAATTTTGGTTCAATGCTTCATTGGCTACCTGCTGCACAGCAGTAATGGCATCACCGGAACTGAATCCTGCAGAGTTGGCTCCAGTAATCTTCACAGAAGTAAAGAGGTTATACCGGCTTACAGACTGGGGTCCATATGCTTTCTTCAAAGTTACGAACTGTGATATCGGAGACATTACTCCTGAACCTGTTCTTACATATAGCTCATTCAGATTTTCAATGTTCTTTCTGTTTTCAGGAAGTGCCTGAACCATTACCCTGAACTGTTTTCCGTATTTGGTAAAATCAGCGGTATAAACTCCCCCGATATATCCCTGCATTGTAGCCAGGATATCACTTACAGAAACTCCAAGCTGCTTGGTTAGCGGAACATTAATTTCCATCTGGTACTGGGGATATTTTGTGTTGAATGAAGTCTGGGCAAATTCTATTTCAGGTCTTTCCATCAGCTTACCGATGAACTCATTTGTTTTGTTATCCAAATCAGCATATTCTCCTCCGGATTTATCCAACAGCACCATTTCAAAACCGGCACTGTTACCAAATCCAGGTACACTTGGCGGTTGGAAGAATACCACTTTCGCATCAGGAACTGCTCCTGAAATCCCGAATAGTTTCTTGGTGATGTCTTCGGAAGTCTGGCCGTCTTTTTTCCTTTCATCAAAGGGTTTCAGCTTAATGAAGGCAAGACCATTGTTACTTCCGTTTCCGGATAAGAATCCTCTACCGGTGGAAATCGTTACATTCTGAACTCCTGGAACTTTCATTGCTTTTGCCTGAAGTGTTTTAAGAGCGTTGTATGTTCTTTCCATTGAAGCGCCCGGAGGAAGCTGAACATCCGTAAAGATAATCCCTCTGTCTTCTGTAGGTACGAAACCTTTTTTCATAGTGCTGCTTGCCCAGAATAATATACCTCCGGTAATCGCAAAAATAACCAGGGTTACCCATTTATGTCTTAACAGGAATACAAACCCTCTTCCGTAACGGTCTGTTGTTGTTTTAAAAGCAATATTGAACTTATAGAAAAACTTCTGAAGGAAATTAAGGTTCTGATATTCTTTATGATGCTCTGAGTGAGGTTTCAGGAATAAGGAACATAAAACCGGACTTAAAGTCAAAGCGTTAATCGCGGAAATGATAATCGCAACAATCAGTGTTATACCAAACTGTTGGTAGAATACCCCTGTAGGCCCTGTAATGAACGTTACCGGAATGAATACTGATGCCATTACCAAAGTAATTGAAATAATTGCTCCTGTAATCTCATCCATCGCTTCTACAGTTGCCTTTTTAGCATCTGAAATACCATGTTCCATTTTTGCATGGACGGCCTCGACGACGACAATCGCATCATCCACCACAATACCAATGGCAAGTACCAGTGCAAAGAGGGTTAACAGGTTTAATGAATATCCGAATAAATTCAGGAAGAAAAAGGCTCCCACAATAGATACCGGAACTGCAATAGCCGGGATCAAAGTAGATCTGAAATCCTGAAGGAATATATATACTACAATAAATACAAGGATGAAGGCTTCAATCAGGGTATGTACCACCTTTTCGATGGAAGCTTCAAGGAATTCATTGGTATCAAAGTTAAAGGTATACTTGATGCCCTGTGGGAAAGTACCTTCTGCAGATTTCAGATATTCTTTGATATTTTTAATGATTTCCTGTGCATTGGAACCCGGAGTCTGGAAGATCCCCATACTGATGGATGGATTGTTCCCGTTTTCCCCGATCCCTGTATAAGACTGTCCTGCCAGTTCTACTTTAGCAACGTCTTTCAGCATTAAATTCTGACCGTCACCAAGAGATTTGATGATAATATTATCATACTGTTCCTTGTCGTTGAATTTACCTACATACTTGATGATATATTCAAAAGAGCTTCCGCTGTTCTGTCCGATAGACCCTGCCGCTGCTTCTCTACTCTGTTCGTTGATAGCATTGGTAACATCTGTAGGTGTTACACTGTAAGCTGCCATTTTCGCTGGATCCAGCCAGATTCTCATGGAATAGTTCTTCCCACCGAAAACGTTGGCATCTCCTACACCGTTGATCCTCTTAAGATTCGGAATAATATTGATATTCAGGAAGTTTTGAAGATATACATCATCCAGATCCTTATTTTCAGAATAGAAGGACATATACATCAGGGCGCTGGTCTGCTGTTTCTGCGTTACCACCCCTGAACGGGTTACTTCGGAAGGAAGAAGCGGTGTTGCTCTTGCCACACGGTTCTGTACGTTCACGGCAGCAATGTCCGGGTTTATTCCCTGTTTAAAAAATACCTGGATCTGGGCAGATCCGTCATTACCGGCACTGGAAGTAATATAATCCATTCCTTCCACCCCGTTGATCTGTTCTTCCAGTGGTACTACCACACTTTTCATTACAGTTTCGGCATTGGCTCCGGTATAGTTCGTAGAAACACTTACTGTAGGCGGGGCAATGTCCGGATACTGTGTAACCGGCAGTGAGATCAATCCCAATACACCGAGAATAACAATCAGGATTGATATTACGGTGGATAAAACCGGTCGGTTTATAAAATTTTTAATCATTTTAGAATTTCGGTTTTATAGATTGAACAAGACTATCCATTTTTACAGGTTTCTTCTTAATGGCAGTTCCCGGTTTTAATCCTCCAATACCTGCGGCAACAATAATTTCTCCTTTGTTGACACCGGATTTTATAAGGGCAAGATTGTCTATTCTGTCGATAACATTCACCACCACATTTTTAGCAGTATCTTTATCTACTTTGTAAACATAAACGATTCCCTGCTGCTCATAAGTTGCGCTTTCCGGTACTACCAGTACATTATCATAAGCTTGCGGGAATCTGATGGTTCCGCTGTTACCGTTGCTTAACAGTTTCTGTGCATTTGTGAAGGCTACCCTGAACTGTATGGTTCCTGTTGTGGGATCAATTTGCCCTGTAATAGCCTCGATTCTTCCTTTTTCAGGATAAAGGCTCCCGTTGGCCAACTGCAGTTCTACCATCGGAAGGTTTTTAATTTTTTCAGGCATAGATGCTCCCGGAGATTTTTCAAGGAAATCAAAATATTCTTTTTCATTCATTGAGAAATAGGCGAAGATCTCGGAAGTATCAGATATTGTTGTTAATGCGGTCTGGTCTGTAGGCCCTACCAAACTTCCCACTTTTAACGGAAGCTTCCCGATAACTCCTGAAATAGGGGCACGGATGATAGAATATTCTATATTAGCTTCTACTCCTTTGTAATTGGCAACGGCCTGTCTTTTTGCTGCGTTGGCCTGCTGTAACTGAGCCTGAGCCTGGGCAAGATTTGCCTGAGCGGTCTGCAATTGTACGTTACTGATGATATTTTTCTGTACAAGAGGTTTCAGTTTATTTACTTCAACCTGAGCTGCATTTACAGAAGCCTGTGCTGCGGCAATATTGGACTCTGCTGCTCCTATTCCGGCTTTGGAAGCTGCGGCATTTTCGGATAAGATATTGGTTTCAAGACGAAACAGCGGCTGGCCTTTTGAAACATACTGACCTTCATCTACCAGCACCTGGGTAATATATCCCTGTATCTTTGCGCGGACATCATTATTAACTCTTCCTTGTATGGTAGCCGGGAAGGTCTGATAGCCTACTATATTTTTAGACTCCACGGAAACTACAGGAAAAGGTTTCGGACCGTCCTGTTTTGGAGCTTCTTTTTTGCAGGCTGTCAGTGATAGCGCTGCAACAGAAAGTATAACTAGCTTATTGTTCATTTTAAAGTTTATTAAGAGATTCCTGAATATTTTCTATATTTTTATGTAAAAGCGCTTTGTAGGCTTCTATTCGTTCATTGTATTCATTGTCCTGATTTTTTTTAAAGTTGTTTAAATCGTCCAGTAATTTGAGTTCATCCTGCATTTTCTGAACAATTTTCTCAAATCGGATCTTCTTGTACTCGTCATTGATGAAAAAATACCGTTTCCGCTCGTCCATTTTATTATGGTCGATGATGAGCTGCGCATTCAGCAGTAAGGAAATACTGGTAGAAACAGAGCTTTTGCTCGCAGAAAGTACTTCTACGAACTCATCAAAAGTAATTCCCACTTTTTCATAATCGAAAAGCAGGTAGGAATAAATTTTTGAAGCTAAAGGCGGTAGGTTGAAAACGGTGCCATAAAACTTTACAGCATCCTGAAAAATCTTTTCATCAATTTCTATACTTTGGTGCATAATATAAAAATTTTGACAAAAGTAGAAATTAGTTCAGAACTAAACGAACAAACATGATAGAGTTTATAAATACAGGTTCTTTTAAAAATTCAATGAAAGTTGATTTAACTTTTGATTCAAATTATAATCTTCTCATAGGCTTTTCTCATTCCGCCAGCCAAAAGTACTTCACCACAATAGGAATAACCTTTACTTTCCAGGATCTTCAGCATGGCCAAATTATCATAATTCGTATCTACTTTTATACTCTGAATTTCATGGGATCTCGTAAAATCTTCAATATGATCGAATAGTTTCTTTACCATTCCTTTTCCTGCAAATTTTTCGTCAACGGCTACTCTGTGTACAACAACAAATTCTCCATCGCTCAACCAGGCTCCTTCAATAGTACTGTAAGCCGGCTCATCATTTAATATAAGAGCTACGTAAACAGCAATTTCATCATCTGCCGTAAGGACATATCCGAAGCCTTTGGCAATATCACTTTCTACGGTTCCTATGTTGGGATATCCGTTCTGCCATTGGGTGCTTCCGTCCTGTCTTCTTCTTTCAATGGATTGCCGGATGATTCCCCAAATGATATCTCTGTCATCAATCTCTGCTTTTCTTAGTTTAGTCTCTGAATTCATTGTTGTGTGGATGTTGATTAGATATATTTAAAAATTGAAGAATTTAAAGATTTAAAGATTTAGAAGTTATTCTGTTTTAGATTTTGGCTAAAGCCAGTGAGTTGTGATGATTAATCTTTTAGGCGGGCTAAAGCCCACCTCTATTGAATTGATTAAACCTTTTGAAATAGGAAGGCCAAAGTACTCTCTTTTTTAATCTTTAAATTTTTAAATTCCTAATTTTTACTATTTTTTCAATTAAAAAACCGAAAACTAATCAAAATTAATTTTCGGTTCGAAGTAGTAAAATTTAAAATTATGAAATTGTTTTTATTGATTTTCACTTTGCTGAAGATAAGCATCTATAACTTTAAATGCATTCTTCTCGTCTTCCAGCTTTACCATAATTTTCAGCGACGTTGCGGTAGGCGTTGTCGTAAATGTAAGGTAGCTGTTTTCGACGCTGTTTGTAATTTGTGCATCATCCAATTTAGACTTTATTAACTGGATTTCTGAAGGCTTATCACTTTCAAAAACCGATACTCTCGTACTTCTTTCCATATTCTATATCGTTTGAGTATCTAAATGTACAATGTTTTTTTTAAAATTACAAATCTTTGGTTTTAAATTTTATTAATGTTGCTCTCGATTTTATCTAAAGCTAATTGAATTTCTTCCTGGGTAACATTCAGATGGGGTCTGAAACGAAGTGACTGGTCTCCACACGGAAGAATAATCAATCCGTCTTTGAAAAGCTCGTTCATCATGCGGTTTCTCTGCTCTCCTGAAGGAAGGTCAATGGCGCACATCAAACCTCTTCCTCTTGCATTTGAGATTTTCTCAGGATATTTCTGAGCCAGCTCTTTTAATTTGCCTAATAAATAATCACCAACTACTCTTGCGTTTTCAACAAGGTTTTCTTTTTCGATCACTTCCATTACCAGCTGGAAACGAAGCATATCTATAAAGTTTCCTCCGAAAGTAGAATTGATTCTTGAGCTTTCTCTGAAAACGTTATTCGGGATCTGGTCGAATTTTTCTTTGTTGGCTAAAACACCGCAAACCTGCGCTTTTTTACCAAAAGAAATGATATCCGGTTTTGCCGTGAAATGCTGGAATGCCCACATTTTTCCTGTGATAGCGATACCTGTCTGAACTTCATCAAATATCAATAAGATTTCATTCTCGTCACACAGTTTTCTTAACCCCATCAGGAATTCGTCTCTGAAATGGTTGTCCCCACCTTCAGCCTGGATAGGCTCAATGATGATACATGCCACTTTATCAGGATTCATCAGAATGGCTTCCTCAATCTGAAGAAGTGCCAGTTTTTCATTTTTAATCGTTTCTTCTAAATTTTCTTCCGTGATCGGGAAATGTAATTTAGGATTTAAGATTCTCGGCCAGTCGAACATTGGGAAATACTGGTATTTTCTAGGATCAGAAGTATTGGTTAAGCTCAAGGTGTAACCGCTTCTTCCGTGGAATGCCTGTCTGAAGTGGATACAGATTCCGGCTTCCGTCTGAAGTCCTTTTTCAAAATTCTTGCGGGTTTTCCAGTCGAAACAAGCTTTCATTGCGTTTTCCACTCCAAGAGTTCCGCCTTCAATAAAGAAAGCATACTGTAATTCTTCAGGGATCACTACTCTTTCGAAAACTTCCAGAAAGTGCGCGTATTCTTCTGAATATACGTCTGCCAAAGTAGGTTTATTTACGGCCATTCTTCCCAGCCATTCTGATCTTTCCACAAGATATGGATGGTTGTAACCTATTGAGGCTGATGCAAACATGGAGAACATATCCAGATATTCTCTGTCTGTAAGTTTATCGTATAGCCACGATCCGTGGGATTTTTCAATATCCATCACAAAATCGAAGCCGTCTGCCAGAACGTGTCTTCCTACTGTTTCTTTTACCTTATTTACTTTTATATCAATTGTTTGTTCCATAGTTAATTGTGTTTGATTTAAAAATTGAATGAATAAAAAGATTTAAACATTCCAGGTTATTAATTTTTAAATACTTAGATTTTAAATAATTTAAATTAAATTCTTACAAATCAAATTTAATTCCTTGTGCCAAAGGAAGTTGAGCCGTGTAATTTATAGTATTGGTTTGTCTTCTCATATAGTATTTCCAAACGTCTGATCCGGATTCTCTGCCACCCCCGGTTTCTTTTTCACCACCGAAAGCACCACCGATTTCAGCACCTGAAGTTCCGATGTTTACGTTGGCGATACCACAGTCTGAACCTGCATGAGAAAGGAATAATTCAGCCTCTCTTAAGTTCTGGGTCATGATAGCGGAAGACAATCCCTGAGGAACATCATTCTGGATCGCAATAGCTTCATCCAATGTTTTATATTTGATTAAATACAGGATCGGAGCAAAAGTTTCATGCTGAACGATCTCGTAAGAATTTTTAACTTCTGCAATGCATGGTTTTACATAGCATCCTGATTCGTAATCTTTTCCGCTTAAAACACCTCCTTCAACGATAAATTTACCACCTTCTTTCTTACATTTTTTGATAGCCTCTTCATACTGATTTACTGCGTCTACGTCAATAAGAGGTCCTACATGATTGTTTTCATCAAGCGGATTTCCTATTTTCAACTGTCCGTAAGCTTTTGTCAACCTGGTTTTCACTTCATTGTATACACTTTCATGAATGATCAGTCTTCTGGTGGAAGTACATCGCTGTCCTGCGGTACCTACAGCCCCGAAAACAGCACCAATAATGGACATATCGATATCTGCATCTTTAGAAATAATAATTGCGTTGTTTCCGCCCAATTCAAGAATAGATTTACCGAATCGTTCCGCTACTTTTGAAGAAACCATTCTTCCCACTCTTGTAGAACCTGTGAAGGAAACTAAGGAAACTCTCTTATCATCAACCAGCTTCTGCCCGATTTCATGATCGGCAACCAGCACACTTGAAATACCTTCGGCAAGGTTGTTATCTTTAAGTACTTCAGCCATAATATTCTGACATGCAATAGCACATAACGGTGTTTTTTCTGATGGTTTCCAGATGGTAACATTTCCACAGATCCATGCCAGGGCTGTATTCCATGCCCAAACAGCAACCGGAAAGTTGAAAGCGGTAATGATCCCCACCACGCCAAGCGGATGATACTGCTCGTACATTCTGTGGCCCGGTCTTTCCGAGTGCATGGTGTATCCGTGAAGCTGTCTTGAAACTCCTACTGCGAAATCACAGATATCAATCATTTCCTGTACTTCTCCAAGACCTTCCTGAAGAGATTTACCCATTTCATAAGAAACAAGTTTTCCAAGGTCATCTTTATATTCTCTTAATTTCTGACCTAACTGTCTAACGATCTCCCCTCTTTTAGGAGCTGGGATAGATCTGAATTCCTGAAACGCCTTCTGAGCCGTCTCTATTACTTTGTCATAATCACTTTCTCCGGAAGTCTTTATTTTTGCAATCAATTTACCATCTACGGGTGAAAAACTTTCTATTGTTTTCCCGGAAGCAAAATATTTTCCACCAACTGATGTTCCTTTGTTTTCCTCCTTTATTCCTAGATTTTTGAGTGTTTTTTCGATTCCGAAATCCTTTACTTTTTTAGACATAGAATATTTACTTTTCGTTTCCTCTAAAGATAGAAATATTATGCGAACCTCAAAATTTAAATTTTTAACAAACTTTTTATTTGGACTAATTATAAACATGCTTATCTTTGCAGGGTAATCTTTTGACATTCAGACATGGAAAATCCACAGGAAAATAACAATTCGAAGTTCAAAAAATGGTTCAAACGTGTAGGCTGGGCGGGATTTGCTTTTTTCACAATCAAAGGTCTGATCTGGCTCGTTATCTTCTACTTCGGGGCCGATACGCTTCAGAGTTGTATAAAATAAAAAAGCAGAGAAGTTTCTCTGCTTTTCTTTTTAAATAAGGTTAATTGAAATGGTTGTGATTTTTTTATTTGATTGTTAAATGTAAAGGCTTTTATAAAGTATTATTTTTAAAAAATTTACCTTTACTTTATTCGTCTTTCTTTTTTCTTCCTGAATTAACAAGGCTTTGATGCAGCAGATACTCAATCTGCCCGTTCACACTCCTGAACTCGTCATTGGCCCACTTCTCCACCAGCTTATAGGTAGATTCATCGATTCTTATGACGAAGGATTTCTTGCCTTTAGTTTCAGAGGGTTTTGAAGTTTTTTCCGATTTCATTTTTTCTCTTTGCCTGATTAGTAATACGTTTTACAGAATAGAAGACGCAAAGGCTTCGTTTAAAAATCTAAAGATTAATTCTTCATTCTTCACTTTTTCCCTTAATTATAAAGAGTTCCGGCATTTAAGATAGGAGTCGCTGCTTTTTCACCGCAAAGCACCACCATTAAATTGCTTACCATTGCTGCTTTTCTTTCATCATCAAGCTCTACAATATTCTCTTCCGAAAGTTTTTTCAGTGCAAGGTCTACCATTCCTACAGCACCTTCCACAATTTTGGTTCTGGCTGCTACAATTGCTGTTGCCTGCTGTCTCTGAAGCATAGCACCTGCAATCTCTGATGCATAGGCAAGGTGTGAAATTCTCGCTTCCTGAATCACAATTCCTGCTTTGAAAAGACGGTCTGTAAGCTCCTGCTCCAAAATAGAATTGATTTTATCACCACCTTCTCTTAAAGTAATCGGTGCATGATCATCCTCTAAATTATCATAAGGAAAACTCATTGCCAGATGTCTTACCGCAGCTTCACTCTGCATTCTTACGAAATCTGAATAACGCTCAACGTCAAAAGCAGCTTTGTAAGTATCTCCTACTTTCCATACAATAACCACAGCAATTTCAATAGGGTTCCCCATTTTATCATTTACTTTCAAAGTCTGCCCCTGCAGGTTTTCTGAACGTAATGACATTTTCTGTGAAGAATACAGAGGATTGATGAAAAACAACCCGTTATCTTTCACTGTTCCCACATATTTTCCGAAAAAATTCAGTACTCTCGAATGGTTAGGCTGAATAATCATCAGTCCCTTCAAAAAGAAACAGAACAGCAGAAAACACAGCATTGAAATAATGACAAATGTAATACTGTGCTCCACTCCGGAAATAAAAAAATAAACAGCTCCGGCGAACAAAATCAGACAGAACACTAATGCCAGATAGCCCGACATGGGTTTTAAAACTTTTTCCATGATTGTAATTTTAATTTGATATTATTTTGATATCATAAAGGTATGGAGAAGTTTTGAATTATGAATCATTGCTGATGAGTTTTTTTCGGTTTGTGAGTTACTGAGTACGAGATTCGGGTTATTAAGTGTAAGGATAGATGTTTCGGGTTAGATAAATAAAATCAATTAAAATTAATAGCCGGATTAGAATATAATTTATTGACTAATATTCCCCACCCTGAATCTCGAATCCCGCAACCCGTAATAACACCCACAAAAAAATCCCGGAAATGAATTCCAGGATTTCAGTTGTATATGGTAAAATATTTATTTCTTCGTTAAAGTTTTAAACTTAAAGTAAGAAGCAAGTGATAAAATAAGCATCGTGCCCAACCCGATATATACCCATGCCGGAACCGGAACCGGATCTCCTGCTGCGTAAGAGTGAAGTCCGCTCAGGTAATAATTAACCCCGAAATACGTCATTACCATTGAACAGAATGCAAACATTGTTGCAACATGGAATGCCCATCTGCTTCTCAATCCGGGAACCAGTCTCATGTGCAGTACGAAAGCATATACCATGATGGAAATGAAAGCCCATGTTTCTTTCGGGTCCCAGCTCCAGTATCTACCCCATGATTCATTGGCCCAGATACCGCCTAAGAAGTTTCCTACTGTTAAAGCAAAAAGACCGATAGTTAATGACATTTCAGATACAATTACCAATTCTTTCAAGGTAGTATCATGGTGAATTTTGTATGTTTCTTTATTGGAGATGATATAGAATACCAAAGAGATCACAGCAATAATCATCGACAGGGCGAAGAAACCGTAACTTGAGGTAATAATTGCTACGTGAACAATCAGCCAGTAAGATTTCAATACCGGAACAAGCGGCGTGATCTGAGGATCAAGAGCTGAACCTCCATGAGCAAACCCCATCATAATAACTGCTACCATAAATCCGGCTGCAGGAATCAATGCATTGGCATTTCTGTAAAGGATAAGTCCGGCTGTAATTCCTACCCAGGAAATAAATATAATAGCTTCATAACCGTTACTCCAAGGCGCGTGCCCTGAAATATACCATCTTGCCACAAGGCCCAGGAAGTGGCAGAAATATCCCACCAGACCTAAAGCAATAATTACTTTGACTACTTTAGTTAAAACCTTATTAGACTTGAACAATTCTACAAATCCTAAAATCAGAAGAAGTCCACCAATAATGGTATAGAAAATTAATAATTTGAAGTTGATATTCACTTTATTCATGAAAACTTCAAGGTCAACTTTAGATTTTGCAGGAACAACTGCTTTTCCCCATTTCTGCTGATATTCTGAAAGTTTTGCCAATTCAGTATCCGCTTTGCTCCAGTTTCCGGTTTTCTGTGCCGTAAGAGCTTCTGCAAAGTAAGGTCCCATCACCTGCTGAGATTCCATATCCGGTTCGAATTTCTGATCCAGCCATGAGTGCCATGTATGATTGGCATCATTCTTCACAGGTACAATTCTCATAAACTGACCGCTGAAAAACTCGTTGAAAATCTGTACTCTTTCGTTTACAGAAATTACTTCTTTATCGTAGTTGGTCTGTTCAGATGGTTTTTTACGGAATGCAGTATTGTAATCGTGCTCCAGGATATAAGTAAGATTACCGTTTGCATCTGCCGGGAAAAGGTTCATTAATGAAGTATAGCCATCTTCATCTGCTTTTGTTTTTTTCTTTAATTCATCCCCTCCTTTTGTACCTACTTTAATCATAGGAACCATTGTCCAGCTCGGTGTATCTGTATTGATGGAAAGGAACCACTGGTTTGCCGTAAGAGACTTTCCGTCTGTTCCTTTGAATTCATCTTTTTTGTATAATTTTCTTAAAACATCAAGCGCTTCTGTATTGATAGGAACAATTCTTCCCTCAAAATTCTGAACCAGAAGGTATCCGAATTTATCTGCATGCTCTTTGCTGATTCTGTTTCTTGCAATGATTTCATCCGGAGAGATAGATCTCATTCTGTTCATCGGCGTTGCCAGGGAGTTCTGCTTCGGAGCAGCACCGTCAAGCGGTTGAGCAGACGGAGCCGGAGCGTGAGAATGGTTGTCTCCTTCCACATGAATATGTTCCCTGCTTCCGTCAGTCGTTCCGTGAGTTTCTATTTTTTGCGCATTTAAACCTAAGCTTAAGAACATCAGCAATACTGCAGCGGTTCCTTTCACTTTCTTTTTGTTGACATCAGTCAGCATTTTATTCAGTTTCCAGAAGTGGGTTCCTTTCCAGAAGAAGATCACAAACATTCCTAAGAACAGAAGTCCGTATCCGATATAGGAAATGATTGTTCCCCAGAAATCGTGGTTCACGGAAAGTACCGTTCCCATTCTGTCCGGATCAAAGCTTGACTGGAAGAAACGGTATCCTTTATGGTTCAGTACATGGTTCATGTAGATTTTATAAGGTGTTTCTTTTCCTTCGTCAATAATCTTTACATGACTTTCATAAGCACTTGGTGATGAACTTCCCGGATAGGTTTCCATTATGAAATCATCAAGTTTCAGTGCAAAAGGTGTATTGTATACTTTAGGGCCGAAACCTACCATAATATTCAGTCCGTCCATAGTGATCTGCTTAAATGCGTTCGGGTTTCCTTTCTCTACTGAAAGGTCTACCATCTGTTTTGTTTTTGGTCCCTGAAGTTCGACCCTCAATACATCCGGAACCATCGCATCTTTCTTTTTGTCTCCTTCAAAAGCCATCAGTCTTCCTTTTTTAAGACCTTCAGGCACAACCAGTTTCAGTTCGTTGATGGTATACAGACTTCTCAATGCCAAAGGCTGGAATTCATCTTTCTTCGTACTTCCCGTAGCCTGGGTTGCCATCGTCATAAAAGCTGCATCAACAGGAGTTTTGATGAATAATTGTCCCCCTTCACTCTTGAATTCTACAGCACCTTCGATAGCTCTGTTGAATGTTACCAAAGTTCCGTTGATAGATTTTGTCTCGCCCGGTTTGATGTAAATATTCTGTCTTCCCGTATTTCCTGTAGAAACCAGGTGAAGGTATTCCGCACCGTTCGGCTCAACTATTAAGCTGTCTTTTTTTCTCTGGATATAATCTTTGGTAAAAACCTTTACTTCTTTTCCGTGGAAATCATAAGTTGCATTAAAATCTTTATGCAAAGGAGACATCAGATAAGGAACATCTTGGTAGTTGAGAACATCACCTTTCTCTTCAATCTGAATTTTAAAGAAATTCTTATCCGTTACAATTTCATTGGAAGTTTCCCCCTCTCTGATATGCATTGTGCCTTCAAAGCTGATGTATCTTGTGATAGCACCTCCTATAAAAATAAGGATAAAAGCAAGGTGAAAGACCAGAACCGGCCATTTTTCTCTTCTCCACAATCTATACCTTCCGATATTTCCTATGAAGTTGAGAATGAGCAGAAACATGATTAATTCAAACCATTTTGCTTCATAAATTAAGGCTTTGGCCGTAGGAGTTCCGTAGTCATTTTCTAAGAACGTTGCATATGCCATTGCAAAGGCATAAACCAGTAACAGCACAGCCATTGTCCTGGTCGAGATAAGAATATCTTGGAGCTTCTTCATGATTTATTTTACTTGACATGCAAAAATAAGGATGATTAACAACAAAGTAGCTAAAAAAAGCTGTTTTTTGTCACTTTGAAGCCTATTTCGGTTATTTTGAACCATTCTTAATAACGTGAAAATTATTAAGAAAAATATATTTTTTACGGTTAAAAAAATCAGGAATGCAATTTGTCTATGAAATCTTTTATTTGGAATATACTTTGTTTTCAATGTAAAACGTTGATAAAACTATGAAACCTATTTTTTAAATTTCAATTTAATTTGTTTATGGAGTAAGATTAGCTAATCATAATTAGCAATATTTAAATTGATTAAAAAAATAACCACTGTATTTATATTTTAATGAAAAAAATATCTTTAAAACGGAACATAATTTTAAAAAATAACCCTAAATTAGACCATCTTTTGAACAAAAAAAGATTCTGTTTAATGTTGAAAAAACATTAAATTTGCCCACATTGATATTATGGATAAAAAGACACAGACAAAACCGACTGAATCGCCTGACAAAGGCAAAATCTTATCTAAGCCCCGTATATTTTTCGGGCTTACCTTTATACTTTTCTCCGCAGTTCTGGCATTTTCGTTCGTCTCTTATCTGATGAACTGGAAAGCAGACCAGAGCCAGGCAGGAACAATGACAGACAAAACAATAAAATCTTCAAATATTTTTGGGAAGGTAGGCGACTGGCTGGGGAATATTTTTATATTCGAAAGCATAGGAATTGCCTCATTTATTATTGCCTTTTTATTTTTGGTTGTAGGCACCCTTATCCTGAAGAAAAAAACATTCAAACCCTGGAAAACCATCGGACATTCCCTGTTTTTCATCTGCTGGCTTCCTATTTTCATGGGAGCAGTGACTAAAGGGCAAGGTGTACTGGGAGGTGTTTACGGATACCAGATCATGGATTATCTGAATGCCATCATCGGGCCTGTAGGTCTTTGGGTAGTATTGGCAGCAAGTATCCTTTTATATTTCATTCTGGAATTCAACCTTCGTCCAAGCTCTATTAAAGCCAAGCTGGACAAGATCAATGACAATACGATAGGTAAAGTTAAATCCATGATGCCAAGCTCAGAGGAAAACTTTGAAGCCGATACCGAACTTGAAGAAGAAGCTGAAGAAGCAGGTCTTAATGTTACCGTTACAGATGTTTCAAATACAGCAAAGGTTAAAGAGCAGGAACCGGTAAGTGTTCCTAAAGGATTTCCTGAAGTTCAGCCCTTAACGAATCTGGAGCCTATTGTAACGCCTAACCAGACTTCTTTTGAGGAAGAAGAGAAACCCGTCAGCTTAAATTTAAATGCAAAACCTGCCGTTCCAACCTCCTCTCCAGAACAGGCTTTTGATATGGCACCCGTAATTCCTGCAATTACTCCGCTTCCTCCGGTAACGCCGTCACCATCAGCTCAGGACAACATAAAATTTAATGTAGAAGTTGCACCGGTAGTAGATGTATTGGATGATTCAGACAGAAAATCCCAGGAACTTGTAGAAAAGCACGGCCTTTATGATCACAAGCTTGATTTGGCAGGCTTCCAGATGCCGACCGTAGAACTGCTTAAAGATTACGGAAGTGAAGAAATCTCCATCAATAAAGAAGAATTAGAAGAAAATAAAAATAAAATTGTAGGACTTTTAAAGAATTTCAACGTTGGTATTTCCGAGATTAAAGCAACGATTGGACCTACAGTTACTTTATACGAAATTGTTCCGGAAGCCGGGATCAGAGTATCAGCCATTAAAAAGCTTCAGGATGATATTGCATTGAACCTTTCTGCTTTAGGGATCAGGATTATTGCGCCAATGCCAGGAAAAGGAACCATCGGGATTGAAGTTCCGAGAAAAAACCCTACCATGGTTTCTATGCGTTCCGTTATTGCATCGCAGAAATTCCAGAATACAGATATGGATCTTCCTGTGGTATTCGGAAAAACAATTTCCAACGAAGTATTCATGGCCGACCTTGCAAAAATGCCTCACCTATTGATGGCAGGTGCTACAGGACAGGGTAAATCTGTTGGGATCAATGCTATCCTTACTTCCCTGCTTTATAAAAAACACCCTAGCGAACTGAAATTCGTTATGGTAGATCCTAAAAAAGTGGAGCTTTCATTATATTCAAAAATTGAAAGACATTATCTGGCCAAACTTCCGGATGCTGATGAAGCGATCATTACAGACACCAATAAGGTAATCAACACTCTGAACTCTCTTTGTGTAGAGATGGATACAAGATATGACCTTCTTAAAAATGCGTTCTGTAAAAATTTAAAGGAATACAATAAAAAGTTTACGGAAAGAAAACTAAATCCTGAGAACGGTCACCGTTTTCTTCCTTATATCGTATTGGTTGTAGACGAGTTTGCCGACCTTATCATGACCGCAGGAAAAGAAGTTGAACTTCCTATCGCCAGATTGGCACAACTTGCAAGAGCCGTAGGAATTCACTTAATTGTTGCTACACAGAGACCTTCCGTAAATGTAATTACAGGTATGATTAAGGCTAACTTCCCTGCAAGAGCAGCATTCAGGGTAATTTCCAGTGTGGATTCGAGAACGATCCTTGATTCACCGGGTGCAGACCAGCTGATTGGTAAAGGAGATATGCTTTATTTCAACGGAAACGAGATCCTGAGACTTCAGTGTGCCTTTGTGGATACTCCCGAAGTGGAAAGACTTGCAGAATATATTGGAGAACAGAAAGGATATGCATCTGCATTCCTGCTTCCTGAATTCGTTTCTGAAGACTCTACAAGTACTGTGGGAGCATTTGATCCGAATGAAAAGGATGCTTTATTTGAAGAAGCCGCAAGAATTATTGTTTCCACACAGCAGGGATCTACTTCTATGTTGCAGAGACAGCTTAAACTGGGTTATAACAGAGCCGGAAGAATCATGGACCAGCTTGAAGCAACCGGTATTGTAGGAGGCTTTAACGGAGCCAAAGCAAGAGAAGTCATTATCAGTGATCTTCATTCTTTGGAACAGTTTTTGGAAGATTTGCGTAATTAAAGGAAAAGTGCTTTATCAATTCAACCTTGAAGCATTAGAATGTTTAAAGTTTATTCAATAAGAAAATGAAAAATAGTATATCAAAAATCATAGTCGGGAGTTTTGTAGTAGGAGCTGTAGGATTTGCCAATGCACAGAAAATTGATGCAAAAGCTAAAAAGATTCTTGACGATATCACTGCGAACTACAATTCCAAAAAGAATTCTTATTTTAAATTCTCTTTCGGAACCGGTGTTAACGGACAAGTTACCAAAACAGAACCGGGAATTTATTATGCTGCAGGGGATAAATATAAGTTGAAGATCATGGATACGGAACAGATCTTCGACGGAAGTAAAATATACAATATCAATGCAGATGATATGGAAGTTACCGTGGCAAAACCCAATGCGGGCAGCAGCATGTTCTCCCCTATCAACTATCTTACCACTTACAGAAACGATTATAACGTAACCTATAACGGTAAAAAGAATGTAAACGGAGTTAATGCAGATTTCATTAAACTGACCCCTGTAAAATCCAACGGTATCCAATATGTATACATTTTTGTAGACTCTGCAAAAAAGCAGATGGTAAAACTGGAACAGCACGGAAACAATAAAGATGTAGCTGTAATTGCCATTAAAGAATATAAGGAAAACCAGACACTGGATCCCAATATGTTTGTTTTTGACAAAAATAAGTTCAAAAACTACATCATTACAGAACTTTAAAAAGCTAAGAAGCAAATAAGTATTTTTGCTATAAAATAAAAAGTAATAAAAATTATAAGAGCCACAAGTAAACTTTGTGGCTTTTTGATTAATTTTGGCGCATGTTAAAAATACTAGACCGATATATCATAAAAACCTTCTTTGGACCGTTTTTCTTTATATTCAGCGTTTTGTTTTTCATATTTATTGTAAACATTATCTGGGTTCAGCTGGGGCAGTTCATGGGAAAGGGATTAAGCTACTGGCAGATCCTGAAGCTTCTTTTTTACCTTGGGGTAAGTGTTGTCAGCCTGGTGCTCCCGCTCACGATCCTTTTGGCAAGCATTATGTCCTTTGGGGAATTCGGGGAACGCTATGAGCTTGCTGCAATGAAGGCGGCCGGGATTTCCCTGACAAGAGTAATGGCTCCTCTTCTTGGAGTGGCAACGATACTGGCGGTCATGCTTTTCTTCTTCTCCAACAACATCATTCCGGATTTTCAGAAAAAGGCAAAGAATATGCTTTTCAATATTGCCCAGACGAAACCGGCCCTGAATTTTACACCGGGACAGTTTATTGATCAGATTCCGGGGTACATGGTAAAATTTGATAAAATTTACGGTGAGAATCAGGAAACCCTTGAAGGAGTATTTGTACACAGAAAAGCCAGTTCCTACGAAAATCAGCAGTCTATTGTTGCGGAAAAGGGAAAATTTGTTCCTGCTGCCAATAAAAACTTTTTGAAACTGGAACTGTATAACGGTTATATATTTGAGGATAATTTCGCAGGTAAAGGCGAGAATGTAAGACTGAAACAACCGGATCAGGCCATTAAATTTGACACACTGGTTTCCCACTTTGATATTGCTGAACTCATCAACAAAGCCATTGAAAAGGAACAGATCACGGACGACTACCGTTTCCAGACTTATGGCCAGCTTAATGAAACAATCCTAAAAAACAAAAAAGAAAATGCGGCTTATTTTACGAATATCAGTTCTGATGTTTTAACCCAGACTAATTCGGTAATAAGTTATATGGATAAAACAAAATCCAAAGCGGTTGCCAAGCAGCAGCTTAAACTGGATACCGTGAAGGGAGATAAAAAGCTGGAGATTATTTCCAATGCTTACAACAGATTGGAAAATCTGAAATCTACGGCTTCCGGTAAAAAGAATGAGTTCAGCTCAAATGTAAAATATTTCAGCAAAGTTGTTATTTATCAGCAGAGAATTATTTCCTATTCTGTAACATGTATCATTTTCTTTTTGATCGGAGCCAGCTTAGGGTCTATTATCAGAAAAGGAGGAATGGGACTTCCTGTGATCATCGCAATCATTATTTTCATTGTTTTCTATGTAATGAATCTCGGTATTGAAAACGTTGCCTGGGGAGGAGGAATGAGCCCTTATTTAGCGGCCTGGCTTCCCAACCTTATCCTTCTTCCTTTCGGAATATGGATGACGTATAAAGCGCTTACGGATTCGCAATTATTCGATGCCGAAAAATATAAAGCTCTGTTTAAGCCTATTACGAAAAGGTTTGCTAAGAATAAAGAGCATGAGAGATATCGATAACTGTTTATTAGAGATTAAAGAATTTAAACATTTAATAATTTAAAAAGAGTATAGGCCCGGAATTTCCGGGTCTTTTTTTATGGCTGTGGTATTTTATTTCATTTTGCAGTAAGGTATAAAAAGCTATATTTACAAAAAATTGTTAAAAACAGTAACTATATGAAGAAAGCATTATTATTTGGTCTGTTTACATTGGTATCTTTCAATGCCTATGCGCAGGAAGACAATACGGACTATGAACTGAGAACCGATGAAAAATATGGCTACATCATTGATAAAGGCGGAAAAAAGATTGAAGGAATCGTAAGACTGAACGGAGACGCTATGAACCCGTGGAGTAATCAGAAAAAAGTAAAATTCGTTGCGGTATCTGATATTGACAAATCCAGAAAAAAACAAAAATTCAAAACCCTTGATACCGATGATATCAAAGAATATGTGGCTTTTGATGAAAACAATAATGAAAGACATTTTGAAACCATCAAGTATACAAACACTAAAGAAGGCTTCAATACCGCAACAGGAGGTTTAAGCGGCAATATCAAGGCTTTTAATAATCTTACAAAAAGTTACCAGTTTGCCGAAGTTGTAAAGGATGGAAAGATCAAAGTATATAAATTATACGGCTATCCTACTACATTCTCTGCAGGCGGACAGATTGAAGTGGCTGAAAAGGAAACTGAAAGAATGAGAAACTCACCTTCTTACATCTATTCTAAAAAAGGAGGTAAAATAGAGGAATTAACTTTTGCCAAAGCCAAAACAATTATTGCAGACTGCAGCTATGCAAAAGCTAAACTGACAAGCGGCTCTTATGCATCCCTTAAGAACGATGAAAAGAAAAGATCCGGATTAGGGAGGCTGATCAAAAGCCAGATTGACGATGTGATGTCAAACGTTCCGGAAATAGTTGAAGAAGTGATTACGGATTACAACGAAAACTGCAAATAAAAACAAATACAGGGCTTTCCAATGGAAGGCCTTTTTTATGCATTTAAATTTCCATTATTAATACAGGATAAGTTGCAGCATTTATTGCAATACAAGCAAATAAAATGTCTTTAACAACAAAAAAAGAGGTTTCACAGGAAACCTCTTTTTTTATTTTTCAGCCTGAAAATTATACTTTCATAATTTCAGCTTCTTTGTTCTTAAGATGTTCATCGCAAAGTTTAACATATTTGTCTGTATAAGTCTGGATTTCTTCTTCCACACCTTTTACAACATCTTCAGAAACACCGTCAAGTTTTTTAAGTTCTTTCAACCCGTCCTGTCTTGCATTTCTTACCGTTACCTTTGTATTTTCAGTTTCTACTTTAGCCTGTTTTGCCAGTTCTTTTCTTCTTTCCTCTGTTAAAGGCGGAACGTTAAGGATGATATTTTCCCCGTTATTAGAAGGCGCAAAACCTAAATTTGAATTGATGATCGCTTTTTCAATGGCATTGATAGCCGTTCTGTCCCAGGGCTGAATAGAAATGGTCATTGCATCCGGTACAGAAACATTCGCAACCTGGTTAATAGGAGTCATAGCTCCGTAATATTCCACCATTACATCCTGAACCATTGATGTAGAAGCACGTCCTGCCCTGATTCTTTGAAATGCGTGATCCAGGTGCTTTACAGCCGCATCCATATCTTGCTTTACAGATTCTAATATAAGATCTAATTCTTCCATTATATAGTTAAAATTTGATAAATTACACATTTGTTAAGTGATGATTGATAAATGATCAGCAATAAGTAACAGGCAATCTTTAAATTATTAAATATTTAAATCTTTCAATTACCCAACTACTTACAGATCAACTAAAGTCCCTACATTCTCTCCATCAACAATTCTTTCTAAATTCCCGTTCTTGTTCATATCAAATACAATAATAGGCAATTTATTTTCATGGCTTAAAGTGAAGGCCGTCATATCCATTACTTTAAGGTTTTTAGCATATACCTCGTCGAATGAAAGTGAGTTATATTTTACAGCATCTGCATTCTTTTCAGGATCGCTGTCGTAGATTCCGTCTACCCTTGTTCCTTTTAAGATCACATCTGCATCAATTTCTATTGCTCTGAGAGTTGCTGCAGTATCCGTTGTAAAATAAGGGTTTCCTGTTCCAGCCCCAAAGATTACTACTCTGCCTTTTTCAAGATGTCTTACAGCTCTTCTTTTGATGAAAGGTTCAGCTACTTTATCCATTTCAATGGCAGACTGAAGTCTTGTTTTGATTCCTGCATCTTCCAGTGCCCCCTGAAGAGCCATCCCGTTGATTACTGTAGCCAGCATTCCCATATAATCTCCCTGCACCCTGTCCATTCCCTTTGCAGCCCCTGCTACACCACGGAAAATATTTCCTCCTCCGATTACGATGGCTACTTCACAGCCTTTTTCCACTACTTTTTTGATTTCGGCAGCATATTCCTGCAGTCTTTCATTGTCAATACCATATTGTCTGTTCCCCATTAAGGCCTCACCACTCAGTTTCAGAAGGATTCTTTTATATTTCATCTTTAATTTTTAATAAACTTTACCGGAGCAATATTCTCCAAAATTTGATTTTGCAAATATAATCATTAAAAATATTGAATAAAGAAAAATATTTACGCAGAAATAATGTCAGAAATATTTTGATAAGTACGAAAAAGGATTATTTTTGCATTAATTATAAATTGAATTGAAGAAAATTGTCATTTTTTCATTATTTCTGTCAGGAATTGTTTCTTATGCGCAAACAGGAACAAATGTTTATCCTTTCTTAAACATTCCTGTATCTGCCAGACAGGCTGCCTTAGGTGGCGATGCAATTTCCATCAGGGATTATGATGTTTCCTTTGCTATTGCAAACCCGGCCCTTTTAAATAAAGATTCAGATAAGCAGCTTTCAGTAAATGGTGCAGCTTATCTTGCAGACTCAAAATACGGAACTGTTGCCTATGCCAGAGATTTTGATAACGGACATATGGCAACCATCAATGCCAGGTATATGAGCTACGGAAGCATTCCCAGAACCGATGAAAGCGGGTACGAAAACGGTGAATTCAAAGCTTCGGATGTAGCAATCGGGGCAGGCTATGCTTACCAGTTTGAGGAAGACTGGACGATTGGGGGCGGCATTAATTTCATCACTTCAAAAATCGACAACTACACTTCTTCTGCCATCTCAGGAACTGCAGGAGTTACTTACCATAATAAAAAGAATAAAGAAGCCCTCTCCCTTGTGATGAGGAATTTCGGGTTTCAGCTGAAATCATTCAACGGAACCAGGGAAAACCTTCCGTTCAGGGTAGATCTTGGATATACCAGAATCCTTAAAGTCATTCCTCTTGCCGTTACCATTACTGCACACGATCTTCAGCAGTTTGATATTTCACAGGAATATAATGTAAATGGACAGGAAGTTGGTTTCGGAAGAAAACTTGCCGACCATTTTTCCATAGGTGCAGAACTTTTCCCGGAAAAAAACTTCAATATCAGACTTGGTTATAATGCCAAAAGAGGAAATGAGCTTGCTGTGGCAGATCAGAGGAATTTTTCAGGGCTTTCGGGAGGATTTGGAATCAAGTTCAGAAGATTCCGTGTAGACTATGCTCATGTACGCTATCACAACTCTTCCAATGTGAATCAGATAGGCGTTTCTATGGACCTTAGCAGCCACGCAGGAGAATAACTCCACCATAAGGAATCTTCATAATAATAAAGATTTTTTCTGTGTTGTCTTGATTTTTTAAAAAAATTCTTGAAATTTGCGGTATGAAAAAACCTGTAATAGCTATCGATGGGTACTCGTCTACCGGAAAAAGTTCAATCTCTAAAGTCATTGCCGATAAACTGGATATCATACATCTGGATACCGGCGCACTTTACAGGGGAATTACATGGTTTGCCATACAGAACTGTATGAATGAAGACGGCTCCATTGATCTTCAGAAATTATTCTCATCCTTGGATCAGATTGAGCTTGAGTTCAGGAACAATGACAATGAGCTGATTCTTTACCTTAATCATATTGATATTTCCAAACAGATCCGCACCACAGAAGTTTCAGACAATGTAAGTATTGTTGCAAAACAGAAAGAAGTAAGAGACTTTCTTCTTCAATCCCAGCGGACTCTGGCAGAAAAAGGCGGTATTATTATGGATGGACGTGACATAGGGACAGTAGTTCTGCCAAATGCGGACTATAAATTCTTTCTTACTGCCAGTATTGACGAAAGAACAAACAGAAGGTATTTCGAACTGGCCGGCTTGGGCATCGAGGCAGACAGAGAACAGGTAAAACAAAACCTTATAGACCGTGACAAGATCGACAGTGAAAGGGAAATAGCCCCTCTAAAGCAGGCTGAAGATGCCATTGTTATAGACAATACATCTCTCACAAAAGAAGAAACCATAGACCTGATTTTATCTTATATCAAGAAGATTTAACAATTTTTAATAGGTATAATATTCCCTTTGGTATGCAAATTGTAGATTTTAACACAGTAAAAACTAATATTTATTAACTATTAAAAAAGCTTAAAATGTCGAAAAACGGAAAAAATACAGCAGGTATATTGGCAGGACTTCTTGCAGGTGCTGCAGCAGGTGTAATCTTAGGAATGCTTTATGCTCCGGAAGAAGGTAAAGAAACCAGAAAGAAAATAAAAGATAAAGCAGGAGACCTAAAAGACCAGGCTAAAAACAAGTATGGTGAAGTTTCTGAAAAAGTAAAAGACCAGTACAGCAATATCTCTTCTACTTTCAAAGAAACAGCCAACAATGTAGCTCATACGGTAAAAGACGGATATGATAAATATAAAGATCAGATTGTTTCCAAAACTGCAGACGTAGTAAAAGATGTAGAAGCGGAACTGAATGATCTTAAAAAATAAATAGTTTATTTTTTGAGTAAATTATGGGAAGGAACTTTTTGCGCGAAAGTTCCTTTTTTTGTAACTTTAAAAAAAAACAATGATAGAGACTATTAAAGAATATGCATCAAAGAGAATAGATCTTCTGAAGATTGAAGCTACTGAAAAATCCTCTCTTTCTGCAGGGCTCATTACCTACTTTGTAGTGCTGCTAGTTGCTTTTGCTTTTTTTATTATCCTTTTCAATTTTGGAATTGCTTTCCTTATCGGAAAAGCACTGGATAATTACTCATATGGATTCTTAATTGTTGCTGCATTTTATGCGTTGATAATGGCTTTTGTCATTGCTTTTAAAAATAAGATTGTCAATACTGTTGCAGATCAGGTTATTAAATTTTTAAATCATTAAACTATGGGCAGAAATTACGAAAGCATTGAAGAATTAAGAAGAAAGAAAAAACTGCTTAAAAGTGAGATCAACGATCTGGAAAACCTTCTTACTTTCAAAAATACAAAAGAAAGCCTGAGCGCATTCACCAATGGTCTTACAGATCAGTATCTGCAGGAAAAAGTAGATGATGACGGCGATGAAAAAGTGGTTCTGCGAAAAGATGTTATTGCCAGACAGCTCACTTCAGAAGTGAAAGATATGTTCATCAATAAAAAAGCTGCTGTGGGAATTGCAAGCACTGCATTGGGAGGCAATGTGACGGACAGTCTTGTGAAACTGGGAATCACCGCATTAGTTGGCAACTATGCCAAAAAGAATATGAAAAGCCCCAACTGGAAGAAAAAACTTCTGGGAGCTGCCATGATCTACCTCGCTCCTATTGCCCTGAAATATGTCAGAAAAAAACTTGAGGTTTACCAAAAGAATAAAAGTGTCTCAAGCCTGGAGCAGCTCATATAGACTTCAGATAGTAGATATCAGATTTCAGATATATTCGTTTAGGAATTAATTTCTCCCACACCAATTGAAGTCTGATATCTGATGTCTGACATCTAAAAATCTACTTAGAAAATAACTGCCCCAGTATAATCCCCGCTGCCATAGAAACATTCAGGCTTTCTGTAGACTGGGATTTCCCGAATCTTGGGATTGTGATGCATTTTTGAAGAAGTTTCTCCGTTTCCGGTCTCATTCCGTTTCCTTCATTACCAAGAATAAGATTAAGTTTTCCAGGTCTTTCAAAAGAATAAATATTTTCGCCATCCATATCCGTTCCTATATTGATATTTTCTGTTTCTGAAAGATATTTTACAAGATTTGTGTAAATAATATTCACGCGGGTAAAAGAGCCCATGGTAGCCTGAATTACTTTAGGATTATACACATCCACAGTATCTTCGCTGCAAATAATCTGCTCTATTCCGAACCAGTCTGCCAGGCGGATAATAGTTCCCAGATTCCCCGGATCCTGAATTCCGTCAAGAACCAGCTGAATGTCTTTATCTTCTGTGTTTTTCTCTTCAGGCAGGTAACAAACCGCTACAGAATCTTTAGGAGTTTTAAGGAAACTGATCTTTTTCAGCTCATTTTCAGTGATCTGGATGATAGAAGAATCTGTCCGGTCCAATTTTTGCGGATCAGTAGAAAATATTTCTTTAACTTTAATATTAGATTCAGAAAGTTCACAAATGATTTTATTACCTTCAACCAAAAACAAATTGTATTTTTGTCTGAACTTCTTTTTATCTAAAGACTGTAAAATTTTTATTGTATGAGCTGTAAGCATTATAAGAATTCTCCTCAAAAATATTATAAAATTATCTCATTTGCAACATTTGTTGGTCTCCTTTATGCGTGCAGTACAACCAAAAAAGTTCCGGAAGGCGAATATCTGCTTACCAGGAACAACTTTAAGTTTGAAGATAAGAAAGAATCTTTTGATGAAGAACTGAAAGATTACGTTCAGCAGAAGCCCAATAAAAAGCAGCTTCTTTTCATGCCTCTGAGTTTGGGATTTTATAATATGGCCAATCCTAAATATGATACCCTGCTTAATGAATACATGACTTATCCCAGTGAAATGAGAAATCAAAAATTAAGAGATTCTCTTTTCCTTAAATATGATATGAAAAGCAGTGTGGGAAAAACACTTTTTATGGACCGTTTGTTTCACAGCTGGGGAACTCCGCCTGTAATTCTTGATCAGACGAGAAGTGAGAAAAGTGCTGAATCTATTAAAAAAAGACTTATTTACAGAGGTTTTTGGGATCCTGATGTCAGTTTTAAACATGCCCTTGATACTGCATCAAGAAAAGCTGCCGTTGATTATTTCATCAGGCATAATGATCCTACATATATTAAAGATTATTACTACAATATTACAGATCCTACCGTTAAAGGTCTCTACTGGCAAAAGCTCGACAAGAGTCTTATAAGATCCGGGCAAAGGCTTGACCAGACCGTTCTTGAGAAAGAAGTAACAAGGATTACAGACCTGATGCGTGAAAACGGATATTACAGGTTCAACAGTTCCAATGAAGAGATTTATTTCGTGGCAGATTCCCTGAAAAGTAAAAAACAGGTTCCTCTTACACTGGAAATTCATAAGGATTCTGCAGACCATCCTTATAAAGTAGCAACCATAGGAAACATTGATGTAGCAATTGTTAATGAAGCTGGCGATTTTCCTAAAAATACGGTGAAGGACAGTTTAAGAAGAATAAGGTTCCATAAAATGGACAACAGCTACAAAACAGCTTCTTTATGGAGAGCTGTGATTGTAGACAGTAAGAAAGTTTATGATCAGAAAAGCCTTGACCTAACGAAGAGAAATTTCATTGCAATGAATAACTTCAGTATTCTGAAAGCAAGGGATTCCCTGAGAAGAGGCGGCGGTACTTCACCTAATGACAGTATTGTTGATGTACTTTATGTACTAAAACCGCTTCCTAAATATGAGCTTAAGCTGGGAACGGATATCAATTATTCCCAGATTCTTAATCTTGGGGTATCCCCTTCCGTAGACCTTACCACCAGAAATGTCTTCAAAGGGGCGGAAAACCTTTCTACAAGTATTTCAGGAACATTCGGATCTATCAGAAGTACAAAGAATATTGATAAAAGAGAGCTTGCCTATGAAATTTCAGCACAGGCTTCCCTTAATTTCCCGAGACTTCTGCTGCCATTCAATTATTATAAGTTACTTCCCAAAAGATATACCCCGACCTCTTCCATACTTTTAGGAGCTTCGGTACAGAACAATATTGGTTTGGGAAGAGTAAACTTCAATACCGGACTGAATTACCAGGCGAATGTAAACGACCAGGTTTCACACAGACTTACCCTTTTCAATACGCAGGTCAGCCTTACGAAAAACAAAGATGCTTATTATGATTATTTCAGTAATGATGAAGACATAAGGAAAGATGTGTTTGCAGGTTATTTTGCAGGTAAACCTGAACTTGGAGCACAGTTCAATTCCGGACAGGTAAGCATTGATTATGTTTCTGAGGAAATTCTGAAAGATATAGATTATATAACATCGCTGGACAAACCGGGACAGGATCTTATTTTAGCATTTATGGGATCACTGGTTAATAAAGACAGACAGACCCAGGATGTCCTTATTTCTTCCATGATCTATAATTTTGTTTACAATGAGATTGGTAAAAAAGATTATCCAAACGCTTTCTATTTTAACGGTAAAATAGAGCTTGCCGGTAATATTTTAAGCATATTCAATCAAAAAAGAGATGCCGGAGGTGTTGTAACCAGTCCGCAGAGAACAATCTTCGGAATTCCTTATGCCCAGTTCGTCAAGTTTGACATCGATACCAGAAAGTATTTTAAGTTTAATGGCAACCAGACGTTGGTTTTACGCCAGTTCATCGGGGTAGGTATTCCTTACGGGAACTCTACAGATATGCCTGTTATTAAGTCTTATTTCAATGGTGGATCTAATGATATCAGGGCTTGGGTAGCATTTGGAGGATTAGGACCTTCAGATTCTCAGATTGATGAAAGAGTCCGTACCTATATGACGAATAACGTAAAGCTAACCACCAATATAGAATACAGGGTTCCGTTCAATGAAATGTATGAAGGAGCACTATTTACCGATATAGGAAATACATGGAGCATCAGGAAACCGGATGGAACCGGTGGCTACGGTGATGAATTCAAATTCAATAAATTCTTAGGGCAAATGGGGATCGGCAGCGGTTTCGGTTTAAGGGTAAATGTAGCATACATCACTTTCAGACTTGATCTCGCTTATAAGATCTATGATCCGAATAAACCTGAAGGTGACCGTTGGAGATTTAAAAATTTCCAGCCTTTTAAACCTACCCTGAATATTGCATTCGGATACCCTTTCTAATCCGGAGAAATTCCCAATATGAAATATACTACAGCAACCACTCTGGCAAATACTTCCCTGATCTGGTTTCTGTAGTAACTTTCAGGCTTTGTAACATCCTGTGCATCAAAACCCAGCGCATTCATATTATTATTTCTTGCAAAAAACAGGGCACGCAGGTTATGGAACCCCTGTGATACAATAATTACGTCTATCTTTTTATAGACGTCTTTACAGCGCAAGATGCTTTTATAGGTATTAAACCCTTTCGGATCTTCAATAATAATATCTTCAGGAACTCCTTCCTGGTTTACCAGATAATTCTTCATTGCAGCAGGTTCATTATATCCTTTGCTTTTTTCTCCGCTTACAATAATTTTTTTGATTTTTCCGTGATGATAAAGAAGTGCCGCCGCATCCATTCTTTTGGTAAAATAAGGATTGGACAGGCCGGATCTCATTTTGGGAGAAGTTCCCAGCACAAGGGCAATTTCCCGTGGGGGAATTTTGGAGATTTTGGTATAGGTACGCCCGTTTGTAAGCCCGAAAACCCAGGCATTACAAAGACATATCAGCAGAATCCCTATTTCCGCTGAAACAAAACCTAAGTTAAATATGTTCCTGATGATTCTCAACTAAGATCAAAGTTAAGCTTTATTTTTTTACTTTTTGCAATAGACATACATGCCAGTATTTTTCCCTGCGCTTCTTCCTTTTCGGTGAGGTACTCATTTTCAAGCAGCTCCACCTCTCCTTCTTCAAGATAGCATTCACAGCTTCCGCAGATACCGGATTTACACGAGTAAGGTACAGGAAATTTCTGGATCAGCAGCTGCTGAAGGATCTTTTCTTTATTATCAGGAAGATGGGTTTCATACTCTTTTCCGAATATTTTAAATTCAACCTCTATGTTTTCAATCAATGAAAATTCTCTTTCTACAGGATAAATATCCTCATTGTACTCCTCAAAAAGTTCAAAATGAATATTCTTTTTCGGAATTCCGTGATGGTAGCAGGCATTTGCCAGTGATTTGATCATCTCTCCTTTTCCGCAGATCAGCACTTCATCTACTGCATCCCATATCGTAGACTCTTCATCAGTATCATCCAGATGCAGAATCTGATTAATGATAAGGTTCAGCTTCTTTTCATCCAGTCTTCCGTAGAAAAACTGGTCAGCCGTTTTCTCCCGTGAAAAGAAATAGAAAATCTGAAGCCTGTCGTCATAAGTTTTGACAAGATGGTCGAGTTGATCTCTATAAATAAGTTCTTCTGAACTTGTATTGCCGAAAAATAAAAAAAGCCTGGTACGGGGTTCGTTGTGAAGGATGTTTTTGAAGTGGCTCAAAATCGGGGTTATTCCTATTCCTGCTGCAAAACCAACGATTGTCCTGAACTCGTTTGGTTTGGAAACCAATGTAAACCTTCCGGAAGGCTCTCCTATCATCAGTTCATCTCCGGTGTTATAGTTTTTAAACAACTCTGAAGTAGCTCCTTCAGAAGAGTTTACCTTTATCCCTAGGCTGATTTTTTTCTCATAAGGTGCCGATGTCATTGAATAATCATTAATAACTTCCGTACCATGAGCAATAAATTTTATGCTTACAAATTGTCCTGCTTCGAACTTGAAATTGTCCTGCAAATTCCCGGGAATATCGAATTCCAGAGAAAAAGTATTTTTGGTCAGTTGTTCCTTTTTCGCTATTTTTAACGGATGAAACTGTATCAGTTTCCCTTTATAGATTTGTTGTTCCATACTTCAACTCAAAAATAGTCAAAAAATAATTTATGAAGAAGATAATTTTATCCACGCTTATCCTCACTGCACTTTACAGCTGTAAAAAAGATGGTCAGAAAACGGAAAACACGGCTATTGAAGATTCCGTTACTGTATCAGAAAATACAGCTTCTTCTGCATCAGGAGCTTATGTTTCAAAGGAACTTTCTCCTGAGGATCTCGGAAAATTTCTGGCTCAGAAAAATGATACTTTATATGTAACTAATTTCTTTGCAACCTGGTGTGGACCATGCATAAGAGAAATTCCTCATTTTAAGAACAAAATGCAGGAACTACATGGAAAACCTGTAAAATTTACATTTATCAATCTTGATGATAAATCTGAATGGAACAGTTCAGTGAAAACATTTGCACAGGAAAATAATCTTGCCGGTAATATCATTCTTTTGGATGGGCAGAAGCTGGATGCTACTTTTTTCAGTAATAATTTCAAACAGTGGGACGGCGGATCCATTCCTTTTACCTATCTGAGAAAAGGAGATAAAACTGATGAATACTTAGGTATGATGACCGAAGAAGTGCTGAACTCTAAAGTTGATGCACTTTTAAAATAATATATCCGGATTCTTTCTGATCATGTCAAAAAAATTCAAAATCCTGTGTTTACTGCTGACAGCTGCCATTATTTTTACTGCTGTGATCAACCTGAATACAGGATTTTTAAGTTTGGGTATACAGGATTTTTTTCAGAATACTGCTCAAAGCCAGATTGCGGAGATCCGTGTCAACCGTATTCTGGTGATGCTTTTAGCCGGAATTTCGATTCCTACTTCCGGTTTCCTGATGCAGGAATATTTTCAAAACCCGCTGGCTGGTCCGGATATTTTAGGAATTACCTCTGTAGCCAGTTTATCGGTAGCCTTTTACATTTTCTTTTCCCATGATTTTTTAATCCCGGAATTTCTGCAAAACAGTTTTCTCAGTCTTTCAGCTATTGCGGGAAGCTTTGTTTTGATGCTGATCTTGCTTTCCATGTCGAACAGATTTCAGGATAAATCTTATCTTATTATATTTGGATTTCTTGTTTCGGCATTTGCAGGTGCTGTTGTTTCATTATTACAGTTCTATGCAGAAAATCAAAGTCTGAAAAACTATATTTTATGGTCTTTCGGTGCTAATAATATGGTGACAAGAAACCAGATCTATGTATTATCTATTCTGGTTTTTACAGGAATGTTTTTTTGTTTTAAAACCATAAAGCCATTGATAGGCAATTCTTTGGGAACTTCTTATGCACAGAGTTTGGGAGTTAATCTTAATCAGTTAAAAATCCTGATCATTGCATCTTCTTCCCTGCTTTCAGCTTCTATTACAGCCTTTCTGGGACCTATTTTATTTATTGGGATCATTGTTCCACATTTCTGCAGGCTGATCTATAATCCGTCCAAATTATGGCAGCAATGGATTCTTAATATGTTTCTTGGAATGCTGGTGATGATGCTTTTCTCTGTAATAGCTGAAAAAACACAGATTCCGTTGAATGTGATAAGCTCTGTATTTGGAATCCCTGTTATTTTGTTGATGCTTTTAAAACAGAATAATGCTTAATAAATATGAACAATAAATTAAGATCTGCTTGATCTGCTCAATCTGCGGGAGAAAAAATAAAAAATTATACGCTCGCAGATTTAGCAGATTAAGCAGATTTTTGAGAAATTAAGTGTTATTTTTTTAAAGAAACGAGAAGTCAGAATTGTCAATTATTTATGAAATTACAACAGCATAAAAATTTGTTCAAGTCGAACTTGTTGCACTTTAAAAACAGTATTTTTGTAAAAATTATTCTTCCGATTAATTAACCAATCCAATGCACCTACAAATCAGACAAGTCGATATAGGCTACGACCAGACTTTAATTTCAAATGCCAACGCAGATCTGAAACTGGGTGACGTATGCCTTCTGATTGGAAATAACGGTGTGGGAAAAACAACGCTTATCAAATCTATTTTACATCAGATTTCCCTTTTAAGCGGTGAAATTTTAATGGGTCAGAAAAATATAAAAACCCTTTCCGTTAAAGAAATTGCAGAATATATAGCTGTTGTATTTTCAAAATCAAATGTTCCGCAGCATTATACAGTTGAAGACCTTATTTCGCTGGGAAAATATATTTATTATCCATTTTATTTTGAGCTTAAAAAAGAGGACAGGGATGAAGTTGCACAAATCATCAATGACCTGGAACTGAGCCAGTATAAACATACCCTTCTTAAAAACCTTTCAGACGGGAATTTGCAGAAAGCGTTCATCGGACGAGCCATCACTCAAAATTCTCCGGTAATTATCCTGGATGAGCCAACAACCCACTTGGATGAAAAGAACAAGCTCATCATTTTAAAAACTCTGCGCAAACTGGCTAAGGAACAAAATAAAATCATCCTATTTTCTTCCCACGACTGGAGATTGGCTAAAGAATTCGCAGACAAGATATGGTACGTAAAAGATAACCAGCTTTTTTCAGGGATTGTGGAAGAAGTGCTGCTTCAGCATGAAGAGCTTATTAATGTTTCATTATTTCAGGTGAATGAAAGTTTTGTTCCCCCTTCCATTGATGCACCGCCTGTTCACAAAGAAATGCTATACTCTTTATTACAGAAAAATTTCGAAAAAGACCTTTCAGCCCTACATTTTGAGTATAAAAATGGTTTTTGGGGTATCCTCACCGGCACCACCAAACAACAATATGAATCTTTCGAAGAAATAGTCAATTTCGTTAAAAACGTTCATTAATACTGCATTTCTGTTAAATATTTCACATACTATGCATGCATAGTATTATGCTAATCATATAATTTAATCTATTTATTATCAGCGTATTAACAAAATTTAACGTTAATAAATACTATGCATGCATAATATTTACTACATTTGGGTAACACCATTAGTGAATAAATGATGGATAATAATAAAGAAAAAATAGAAAACGTAGATTTAGTTTTGAAGCAGACCTGGCTGGCTGTTTCTAAGATGTACACAGAACTTGCCCAGGAGCATGATTCTACAGCTGTACAGGCCCTCACTCTTCTTAAAATTGATCCCAAAGAAGGAACCCGGAGTACCAATTTAGGTCCTAAAATGGCTATTGAACCCACTTCTTTAACCAGAATTATCAAACTTCTGGAAGATAACGGATATATCTATAAGGAAAAGACCACTGCCGATAAAAGGGAAGTGATTATCAAACTTACAGATAAAGGATTGAATTCAAGGAACATGTCAAAAGAAGTGGTCGTTAATTTTAACAAAAAAGTGATGGAAAAGATTGCTCCGGAAAAGATTGAAACCTTCAAGGAAGTAATGTCTGAAATCATGAAGATTGCCAACGAACTATTAAACAACAGGAAATAAATTATAATGAAACCATATGGTTCCATATGACCTTATTAATAATAAAAATTTACATATGAAAAGAAGAATCAAACATGTAACGGTTCTTGGTTCAGGAATTATGGGCAGCGGTATTGCGGCACATTTCGCCAATATTGGTGTGGAAGTGTCCCTTTTGGATATCGTTCCTTTTGAACTGACAGAAGCTGAACAGAAAAAAGGTTTGACCAAAGATGACAAAGCGGTAAGAAACAGAATTGCTTCTGAGAACTTTGAAAAACTGAAAAAAGCTAGTCCTGCCCTTCTCTATTCTCCCAAATTTGCAGATAGGATTAAAGTAGGAAATTTTGATGATGATCTTCAGAAAATCAAAAATACAGACTGGATCATTGAAGTAGTTGTTGAAAAGCTTGACATTAAGAAATCTGTTTATGAAAAAATTGAACAGTTCAGAAAATCAGGAACATTAATTTCTTCTAATACATCAGGAATTCCTATCCACTTTTTGACGGAAGGAAGAAGCGATGATTTCAAAAAATATTTTGCAGGAACACACTTCTTCAACCCGGTAAGATACCTTCCACTTCTGGAAATTATCCCAACAAACGATACAGATCCGGAAATTGTAGATTTCTACATGACGTATGGAGCCAAATTCCTGGGAAAAACAACCGTTTTAGCTAAAGATACTCCGGCATTTATTGCCAACAGAATCGGGGTTTTCTCTATGATGGATCTTCTTCACAATGTACAGAAATTAGGATTAACCGTTTCTGAAGTTGATAAATTGACAGGACCTGTAATCGGACGTCCAAAATCAGCCACATTCAGAACAGCTGACGTTGTAGGTCTTGATACATTGGTGATGGTAGCCAACGGTGTACGCCAGAGCGGTGCTGAAGCCAATAATTTCAATGATGTTTTTGCCCTTCCTGGTTATATCCAGAAAATGATGGATAACAAATGGCTGGGTTCCAAAACTGAGCAGGGATTCTATAAAAAAGTAAAAAATGCAGAAGGAAAATCTGAAATCCATGGGTTAAACCTCGATACATTAGAATATGAACTTCAGGGGAAATCTTCCTTCCCTACTTTAGAATTAACTAAAAATATAGATAAACCAATTGACAGATTTAAAGTTTTAATTGGTGGAAAAGATAAAGCAGGAGAATTATACAGAAAATCTTTAGGGGCATTATTCGCATACGTTTCTCATAAAGTTCCTGAAATCTCTGACGAAGTTTATAAAATTGACGATGCCATGAGAGCCGGGTTCGGATGGGAAAACGGTCCGTTTGAGATTTGGGATGCTGTAGGCGTTCAAAAAGGTATTGAACTGGCAAAAGATGCCGGCTATGAAGTTTCAGACTGGGTTAAAAATGTAGAGAGCTTCTATAAAGTAAATGATGAAGGTCAGAGCATTTTCGTTGATAAAAATTCAGGACAATACAATACAATTCCAGGTCAGGATGCATTCATCATCTTGGATAATATCAGAAAAAATAAAACACTTTGGAGTAATTCCGGAGCAGCTATCGAAGATCTTGGTGACGGTATCATCAACTTCGAGATCCGTTCAAAAATGAACTCTCTTGGAGGCGAAGTTCTTGACGGATTAAACAGAGCCATTGATTTAGCTGAGAAAGAATATGATGGTTTAGTTGTAGGAAACCAGGGAGCCAATTTCTCTGTGGGAGCCAATTTAGCAATGATCCTGATGATGGCCATCGAACAGGACTGGGATGATCTGAATATGGCAATCGCTTACTTCCAAAAATCCATGATGAGAGTACGTTACTCCTCTATTCCTGTAGTTGTTGCCCCTCACGGAATGACCCTTGGTGGTGGTTGCGAAATGACCATGCACGCAGACAGAGTTGTAGCAGCAGCAGAAACTTACATTGGTTTAGTTGAAACCGGAGTTGGTGTAATTCCTGGCGGCGGCGGGACTAAAGAACTTACATTAAGAACTTCCAGAGAATTCCACAGTGATGATGTTAAAAACAACAGACTTCGTGAAGCCTTCATGAACATTGCTATGGGTAAAGTAGCCACTTCAGCCTACGAAGCTTATGATATGGGAATTCTTGAAAAAGGAAAAGATATTGTATCCGTAAGCAAAAACAGACAGATCGCCGAAGCTAAAAAAGTAGCAAAATTATTGGCAGAGCAAGGTTATACCCAACCTATCGAGCAAAAAGTAAAAGTTTTAGGAAAAGACGCTTTAGGAATGTTCTACGTAGGAACAGACCAGATGCTTACCGGAAACTTCATCTCTGAGCACGATAAGAAAATCGCAGACAAATTAGCTAACGTTATGGTCGGAGGAAATCTTTCTGAACCAACCGTAGTAACTGAACAATACCTATTGAACCTTGAAAGAGAAACATTCCTTCAGCTTTGCGGTGAAAGAAAAACTCTGGAGAGAATTCAGTACATGCTTCAAAATGGAAAACCGTTGAGAAATTAGAAGGAAGCTCCGTAGGAGCGACCTGTTAATAGCAATTAATAATTTAAAATGTTATTGAGCCTCGTAGAGGCGACCTGTTAGTTTTTATGGCAAACACATACACCCAAATTTATATTCAAATTGTTTTCGCTGTTAGAGGGAGGCAAAACCTGATTCCAAAGGAAAACAGAGAAGAATTACATAAATTTATTACAGGTATTATTGCCAATAGAAATCAAAAATTATTTGCGGTTTTTGCAATGCCGGATCACATTCATATTCTTGTGAGTATAGGCCCAACAATATCAATTTCAGATTTGGTTAGAGATATTAAAGCAGGTTCATCAAAGTTTATTAATGAAAAAGGATGGATTAACGGAAAATTCAGTTGGCAGGAAGGATATGGAGCCTTTTCTTATTCTAAAAGCAATGTAGATTCCGTTGTAAAATATATCTTAAATCAGGAAGAGCATCATAAAAACAAAACATTTAAAGAAGAATATTTGGATTTTATGGAAAAATTTGAAATTGAATATGATTCAAAATATTTATTTGAATGGATTGAAGATTAACAGGTCGCTCCTACGGAGCTCCGTAAATTGCAAAAAAGCTATGAACAGTTTACCTCTACGAGGCAAAAAAATTCAAAATTTTAATTAAACAAAAAATATGAAAACAGCATATATAGTAAAGGGTTTCAGAACTGCCGTTGGAAAAGCTCCAAAAGGAAGTTTAAGATTCACAAGACCCGATGTGATGGCCGCTACAGTTATTGAAAAATTAATGGCTGAGCTGCCTCAATTAGATAAAAACAGAATTGATGACCTTATTGTAGGAAACGCCATGCCGGAAGCTGAACAAGGTTTGAACGTAGCCCGTTTAATTTCTTTAATGGGTTTAAATACAGACAAGGTTCCCGGAGTTACCGTAAACAGATACTGTGCATCAGGAAGTGAGGCGATTGCGATTGCTTCCGCAAAAATTCAGGCAGGAATGGCGGATTGCATTATTGCAGGAGGTACAGAATCCATGTCATATATCCCGATGGGAGGTTACAAACCCGTTCCGGAAACAGACATTGCCAAAACAAACCCTGATTATTACTGGGGAATGGGTTATACAGCTGAAGAAGTTGCTAAACAATACAATATTACAAGAGAGGAACAGGACCAGTTCGCTTTTGAATCTCACATGAAAGCTTTAAAAGCCAATCAGGAAGGAAAATTTGCCAATCAGATTGTTTCCATTCCTGTAGAATATAACTTCCTTGATGAAAACCAGAAAATGCAGACTAAAAAGTTTGATTTTTCTGTAGATGAAGGCCCTAGAGCAGACACATCATTACAAGGCCTGGCAAAACTTAGACCGGTATTCGCTAACGGAGGAAGTGTAACTGCCGGAAACTCTTCTCAAATGAGTGACGGAGCTGCATTCGTAATGGTAATGAGCGAAGAAATGGTAAAAGAACTAGGACTTGAACCGGAAGCAAGATTAGCAGCTTATGCAGCAGCAGGTTTAGAGCCGAGAATTATGGGAATGGGCCCAATCTATGCTATTCCAAAAGCTTTAAAACAGGCAGGTCTTGAATTAAAAGATATTGACTTAATAGAATTAAACGAAGCATTCGCATCACAATCCGTTGCTATCAAAAAAGAACTAGGTCTGAATCCTGATATTCTGAATGTAAACGGAGGGGCAATCGCTCTAGGTCACCCGCTTGGATGTACAGGAACAAAATTAACCGTTCAGCTTCTTGACGAAATGAGAAGACGCGGAAACAAATACGGAATGGTTTCTATGTGCGTAGGTACAGGACAGGGAGCAGCTTCAATCTTTGAACTTCTTTAATTAATTATAGATTTAAATTATAAATTTTAGATGAAATGAGTTTCAAAGAAGACAATTTGATCCAAATAAAAACTTTTGATTTTGCTTTAAGAATAATTAAATTTTATACTCATTGTAAATCTCAAAATGAATTTATTTTATCAAAACAAATTCTTCGCTGTGGAACTTCAATTGGCGCAAATGTAGAAGAAGCAATTGCAGCCCAGTCTAAAAAAGATTTTATCTCAAAACTTTCTATTGCAAATAAAGAAGCAAGAGAAACTAAATATTGGTTAAGACTTTATCAATCTTCAAATTTAGTTCAAATTGAAATAGATTCTTATTTGAAAGAAATTGAAAGCATTATTAATATTTTGACCAAAATCATAAAAACTTCATCTGAAAATTTATAACGAAAATCAATAATTTAAAATTTATAATCTAAAATTTAAAATCATAAAATAATGAGTAATACACTTAATAAAACACTGAAGGGCGGAGAATTCCTGATCAAAGAAATTCCTGCAAATGAAATTTTCAGTATTGAGGAACTGAATGAGGAGCAAAAAATGCTTCGTGACTCTGCAAAAGAATTTATCGACAGAGAGGTTGTTCCGCAGAAAGAGCGTTTTGAGAAGAAGGATTATGCATTTACGGAAGAAACAATGCGTAAACTTGGAGATATGGGATTGCTTGGGATATCAGTTCCTGAAGAGTACGGAGGTTTGGGAATGGGCTTTGTAACAACAATGCTTGCCTGTGACTATATTTCCGGAGTAACAGGTTCATTGGCTACAGCATACGGAGCACATACCGGAATCGGCACACTTCCTATCGTTCTTTACGGTACTGAAGAGCAGAAAAAGAAATATCTTCCGGATCTGGCTACAGGTACAAAATTCGGAGCTTACTGCTTAACAGAGCCGGATGCAGGTTCTGATGCCAACTCAGGAAAAACAAGAGCAAAACTTTCCGAAGACGGAAAACATTATATCATCAACGGACAGAAAATGTGGATCTCCAATGCAGGATTTGCTGATACTTTCACTTTGTTTGCCAAAATTGATGATGATAAGAATATCACAGGTTTCATTATTAACCGTTCGGAGCTTGAAAATCCGGGAAGCATTACTTTCGGTGAGGAAGAACACAAATTAGGAATCCGTGCCTCTTCTACCCGTCAGGTTTTCTTCAATGATATGAAAATTCCGGTGGAAAATCTTTTAGGAGAAAGAAACAACGGTTTCAAAATCGCTTTAAATGCATTGAACGTAGGCCGTATCAAATTGGCCGCAGCTTGTCTTGATGCACAAAGAAGAATTCTGAACCATTCAATTCAATATTCTAATGAAAGAAAGCAGTTTGGAGTTTCTATTTCTACTTTCGGAGCCATCAGAAAGAAAATTGCTGAAATGGCAACAGGTGTTTTCGTAAGTGAAGCAGGATCTTACAGAGCGGCAAAAGATGTTCAGGATAAAATTGATGAGCTTGTAGCAGGCGGAATGGATCATCAGGCTGCAGAGCTTAAAGGTGTTGAAGAATTCGCTGTAGAATGTTCTATTCTTAAAGTTTTCGTATCTGATCTTGCACAGCACACTGCTGATGAAGGTATCCAGGTATACGGAGGAATGGGATTCTCTGAAGATACGCCGATGGAAGCTGCATGGAGAGATTCAAGGATTTCAAGAATCTATGAAGGAACCAATGAGATCAACAGATTGTTATCTGTAGGAATGCTGATCAAGAGAGCAATGAAAGGAGAACTGGATCTGTTGTCTCCGGCAATGGCTATCAGCAAAGAATTAATGGGAATTCCTTCATTTGAAGTTCCTGATTATTCAGCATTCATGAGTGAAGAGAAAGCTATCATCGCAAATCTTAAGAAAGTATTTTTAATGGTTTCCGGAGCTGCCCTTCAGAAATTCATGATGGATATTGAGAAGCAGCAGCACTTATTATTGAATGCCTCTGAAATCCTTAACCAGATCTATATGGCAGAATCTGCTGTATTAAGAGCTGAAAAGCACTTCTCTCCTGATTCTGTAGAAGCAGCAATGGCACAGCTTAATCTGTACAAAGCCGTTGAAAAAACAATCGTAGCCGCTAAAGAAGGAATTATTTCTTTCGCAGAAGGTGATGAACAGAGAATGATGCTTTCCGGGTTGAGAAGATTCACAAAATACACCAACCATCCGAATGTAGTGGCTTTAACTGAAAAAATTGCTGCACACTATATTACTAAAGGAGCTTATTAGTCTTTTATAACATAAATTTGATTTAAAGCGTCTCATCTTTTTGAGGCGCTTTTCTTTTAATTTAAACACTGAAAAATCCATAACAAACAGAAATGCAAACTGATATATAAAAAATCTATAGGCTTCAGGAGTCTAAAATTCCATTATTTTTTTTATTTTTATTTAAAATTCAAAAAACCTTATGAAAATCCTATTATTTCCTTTATTCCTGATTCCTGTTTACAGGATATTGAATCCCGACATTCCTGAAAAAACATCAACAGACACAAAAAAGGCACAGCCTTCCAAATAATCAAAAAACAAAAAATTTATTACTATGGGAAAATTTGTTATCTCGAAAAGGACAGACAATGACTTCAAGTTCAATCTGAAAGCCGGAAACGGACAAGTCATCCTAACAAGCCAGGGATATGGCTCAAAATCCTCATGTGAAAACGGTATAGAATCCGTACGCATCAACTCACAGGATGATTCAAAATTTGAAAGGAATACGGCGAAAGATGACCGCTGTTATTTCAATTTAAAGGCAGGAAACGGTCAGATCATAGGAACCAGCCAGATGTACGAATCCGAAAACGGAATGGAAAACGGTATAGAATCTGTAAAGAATAATGCTCCGGGTGCCTCTGTAGAGGATGAAACCGTTCTTTAATACTGTGTACAATAATCTTAATAAAAATGTCTTATTTCTTAAGGCATTTTTTATTTACTGTATTAAAGTAATAATTAACCTGACAAAAATATCAATATAAATGACTGATAAACTGCAAAAAGTTAAAAATTTAATAGACAACGGCCACTATGAACCGGCTATTGATATTTTAAACAACTTAAATGGATTATCTCCAAAGGATGAGCGTTATAGATTACTGCTGCTCTCTTATTCTTTGTATAATATCCGGAAATATAATTTGGCAATTACGATTGCTGAAACATTGCTGCAAAAAAACAGTAACAACGAGTATGCCTCACAAATAAAATATCTGTCCTGTGTTGAATTGAAAGATTATGACAGGGCTTTAGATGAAATAATCAGTTTTCTGTCCGTGAATAAGGCTAACCTCTATAAAATAACATTAGAAGAACTGTTAACTGATATAAAAGATGGATTTATTAATAACAAAGATATATCTGATAAAATAAAAGAGCTGGCATTAAATAATAATATCAGTCTTTAAAAATAATTATTTTAACAAAATAAAACTTAGTAAAATAATCTCAATAAAAATGTTTTATTTTTTAAGGCATTTTTTATTTTTGTATTCTATTTTCAATGTGAAATGACAAAAGAAGAAATGCTCAACCGGGCAATAAAAATAGCTGATAAAGCACATAAAGGACAAACCGATAAATATCACGCCCCTTATATTGCCCATGTAATGCGTGTTATGGAATACGGTAAAACAATAGATGAAAAGATTGTAGGCATACTTCATGACGTGGTAGAGGACCATCCGGAAGAATTCAGCCTGGATTATTTAAGAACAGAGGGATTTCCCGAGTACATTATCTTTGCAATCAGTTGCCTGACCAAACTTGATCCGGAAGAGGATTACGATGAATTTATCAAAAGAACGGAAAGATCCCCTCTTGCTGTTGCTGTAAAATTGAATGACCTTCGTGATAATATGGACCTGAGAAGGGTAAACAGGGAGCTTACCCCAAAAGACATCAAAAGATTCAACAAGTACCTGAAAGCATACCGCTATCTGATAGAAAAATATTAATCCGCTCCCGGGAAATCGTACGTTTTTGTTGGGTGGTTTGTACCGTCAATATTGATGTTTAAAGCTAGATAAATAAAGTGAAGGTTTTTATTTCCTTTCGCTTCAAATTCACGTTGCCATAAATAGCCTGTAAGGATTCCGAAATAATCATCAATCTGATAGCCGAAACCGCCATATACCCTGTTTCTGGCAAACGTAGGCTTCATTGGGCTTACCAGGAAAATTTCGTCATAAGCATTCGCGAATACCGTTCCTTTTTTAACGGTTTTTGCATTCAGGGGAACACTTACGTTTAAACGGTATCTGTAACGCATTCTCTGGGAAGCTTTGTCTGTTGCAGGCTCATAGAACCAGCTTTTTTCCGCACGGAAACGGTTTTCAAACTTAACGATTCCTTTTTTCAGGTCAATAACGTCCTGAAGCCATACCCTGAACTCTTCTCTGTTTAAACTGTGATCTTTATAATTCACATATCTTCCCAGACCGATGAAAGGTTTATGGTTTTTTGTGAGATTGTAACCTAATCCTCCTTTAATCTCATAATAATCCGGATAGGTATAATCCTCATTTCCTCTCAGCTGACCTTCTGCATAGAGGAAAAATTTAGGGTGAAACTTATAGGTCAGAGTTACTGCATTGAAACTGGAAACATGTTCCTGCGCTTTGAAAATGGTCAGACTTAAAAGTAAACTCAGACTTAAAAAAAGTTTCATAAAAAATTTTTGCAAAAATAAATTATTTAACAAATTGTTAATATTAACTTTCATTCATTTCAATTTAACATTTACTTAATATTGATCGTGTATGAGAAGCCTATGTGGAACCATCTCTGAGGCATTTCAACGCCAAAAGCTTCCGTATATTTTGTATTTGTTAAATTATTAACCAGCACGTACACAGAAAGATCTTTCCTGGCAAAAGTCAGTTTTTCATCCAGAAGGTTATAAGTTCCAAGATTCATTCTTTCATTATACCTGTACACCAGTTCATTGGTAAAATACTGTAAGAATCTGGTTTCCAGTTTTGCAACAACCTGATGTTTTAAATTATCAAGAATATATCGTGAAACAAACTCATTGGATTCGCTTATTTTACTGTCCAGATAGGTATATCCTGCCGTATATTTCAGCCAGTTGAAAACCTTGTGGCTCAATTCTACTTCCACTCCTTTTGTATCAATTTTCCCAACGTTCTGTGCATACCAAATAGGAGCATTGATATCTTTCTTTATCCAGTCAATGGAATTTTCAGAATTCCTCATAAATCCGCTTACTTTTGCCAGAATTTTACTGGTCTGGTACTGATAACCTATTTCGGATGAAACGGCGTTCTCAGGAAGCAGATCTGGGTTTCCCTGCTCTGTTTTACTCATATAATAAAGGTCTGTAAACGTAGGAACCCTGTGAACCCTCGCCACATTTCCGTAGATTTTATTATTTTGATTGAAATTATAGCCTACATCCAAACCGGGATAGAAAAAATTTCCTTCTTTTGAGTAATTTGCCCAAGAAATTCCCGGACTGATATTCAGTTTTTTATCCAGTAGAGAAAAATGATGTTCAAAGAAAACCTGTGAAACAAAACGGTTTCTTTCCCCTAAATTATTACTTGCCAGAAACTCTTTTCTCAGCTCAACACCCACTCCCGTAGTTCCCAGTCCCCACTGATAGCTGGAATTCACTTCCCCGCCTACATTATTCCCGATATGCATATTTCTGTAACCGTTTGGCTTATTCCTGTCATAAAGGTACATATCCTGTCCTCTTCTCCAGTATACATTTGAGCTCAGTTTCAAATTACCAAACTTCTGCTGATGGGCCAGGCTTACAATAGAAGCCTGCGTTTCCTCATACTGTTCAGTTGCACTTTTGGATGCATAAAAACCATTGGCCCCGAATTTCTTTTCTGAAAAACCGGCCTGCAGTTTAAGGTCACCGTTTTTAATATTCAGTTTACTCTGATAGAAAACATTCCGGATTTCATAATCCGTATTGTACATATATCCCTGGGATGTGGCAGAATTGGCCTGAAGCGAGTTAGAGAACTTTTCATTTCCCAGCTGTGCGTTGAAGCCGAAACCGTAAGTTTCATAATCTCCGCCTTCAGCACTTATTTTTACCCTCTTTCCGGGATTTGTTTTTGTAATAATATTGATAACCCCTGCGTAGGCATTCTGTCCGAACCTTCTGGCTGCAGGACCTTTGATGATCTCAATTCTTTCCACATCATCCATATCCACAGGAACATTCATAGAATTGTGTCCCGTCTGGGAATCATTCATCCTGATACCGTTCAGCAGTAAAAGAACCTGTTCAAAAGAACTTCCTCTAAAACCTATATCACTCTGCACTCCATTCGCTCCTCTCCTTCTGATATCCATTCCCGGAACCTGCTGAAGAACTTCATCAATACTTTTTGCAGGAGAATTTGCAATATCCTCTTTTGTAATAACCGTAATATTCTGATTGGCGCTTTTATAAGGTGTTGAAATAAATTTACCCTGAAATTCAATGCTTTCAATATCCGTAGGCTTTTCCTGTGCATGGGCATAAAGCATTGATCCCAATAAAAATATACTTCCAATCTTCTTGATCATAATAGTTCCCGTTTTGTTCTTAACCAGTTTCTTTAATAATGGCCTCAAAAGTAAGGGAGTTCCCGAAGACAGGCAAATGATAGTTATCATAAAAAAAGATGCAGTATGAGGATACTGCATCTTTTGAGGGAAGTAATTTTATCTTTTTCTCATTAAATGCGTAACAAGATCTCTGAATAACTTTCTCATTTCTATATTACATATTTATGAATACAATTTTAAATAATTTTAAAATACAAAACAATAGTAAAATGTAAAAACTTAACGAAAATCTTAAATTATTTCAAAATACCGTGACAATACACCATTTAAACAACCTTATGGATATCAATCACTTATTCCCAAAAGCTACTTACGCTTATTAAAAGTTTAATGCATTTTATCCTGCATATTTCAGGGGAATATATTTCTCCTGAAGAAATTTTAAACACATGATTTTCACTAAAATTTCGTAATTTTGTAGGTCTTAATTTTTAAGATGGAAACAATCTTTTTCCAAAGATAAAACATGGCTAAAACAATAGAAATAGATATAAAAAAACAGATTTTCGTTAAGAATGCACATCTTAACAATCTGAAGCATATAGATGTTCTCATTCCGAAGAACAAACTGATCGTAATCACGGGAGTTTCCGGAAGCGGAAAATCTTCCCTTGCATTTGATACCATTTATGCGGAAGGGCAGAGAAGATATGTGGAGAGTTTGAGCTCCTATGCACGTCAGTTCTTAGGAAAACTGGAAAAACCAAAAGTAGACGACATCAAAGGGCTTGCACCTTCTATTGCCATCCAGCAGAAAGTGATTTCGTCCAATCCGCGTTCTACAGTAGGAACCTCTACTGAAATCTACGATTATATGAAACTCCTTTTTGCAAGAATCGGAAAAACTTTTTCTCCGGTATCAGGTGAAGAGGTAAAGAAAGATTCCGTTTCAGATGTAATCGATTTTATCAAGACATCCAAAAAAGAGACTTCATTTTTACTTACGGCTCCTTTGGAATATGATGCAGCCAATTTTAAGGAAACACTGAATATTTTAAAATTAGCAGGATTTACAAGACTTGAAATCAACGGCAACGTAGCCGGTATTGAAGACCTTGAAAGCTTCGGTTTTACTCCTGAAAAAGAAATGATCATTAATCTTGTCATTGACCGTTTTTCTTATGAAGAAGATGAAAGTTTCCTTCAGAGATTGGCAGACTCTATCCAAATGGCATTTTATGAAGGTCATGGTTATTGCGCACTGAAGAACGCGGATACAGGAAAAATAAAGGAATTTTCAAATAAATTTGAGCTGGACGGCATGGAATTCCTTGAACCGAATGTTCATTTTTTCAGCTTTAATAATCCTTACGGAGCCTGTCCCGCCTGTGAAGGCTACGGAAAAGTAATAGGAATAGATGAAGACCTTGTTGTTCCTAATAAAACGTTGTCCGTTTATGAGGATGCCGTAGTTTCCTGGAAAGGTGAAAGCATGAGTGAATGGAAAAAAGCATTCATTAAAAAAGCGGGAGACTTCCCTATCCATAAACCTTACCACCAGTTAACCAAAGAACAGAAATCCTTCCTGTGGAAAGGTGACGGAAAAAGCAGCTTTCCTTCCATTAATAATTTCTTCAAAATGCTTGAAGAAAACCTATACAAGATCCAGTACCGCGTTATGCTCTCCAGATACAGAGGAAAAACCCTTTGTCCTACCTGTGAAGGCTTGCGATTGCGTGAAGAAACAAGCTGGGTAAAAGTAGACGGACACAATATCCAATCTATGATCGAGCTTCCGCTGGATGAATTATATCCTTTAATAGACGGTTTAAAGCTTTCCGAACATGATCAGGAGGTTGCCAAAAGACTATTATACGAGATCAAAACCCGTATTGAATTTTTATTAAAAGTAGGTTTAGGATACTTAACATTAAACAGAACCTCCAATACCCTTTCAGGAGGTGAAAGCCAGAGAATTAACCTTGCCACAAGTTTGGGAAGCTCTCTTGTTGGATCCATCTATATCCTGGATGAACCTTCTATCGGGCTTCATTCAAGAGATACGGAAAACCTGATCGGAGTTCTAAAAAATCTCCGTGACCTCGGAAATACCGTAATTGTAGTTGAACATGACGAAGACGTTATGAAAGCTGCTGATTATATTATTGATATAGGCCCGGAAGCCGGTTATCTCGGCGGTGAGCTGGTATTTGCCGGAGATTACAATGATCTTAAAAATGCAGATACACTTACCTCAAAATATTTAACCGGAAGAATGGAGATTGAAGTTCCTAAAAAACGCAGAAAAGCTAAGGAATGGATCCATATCAAAGGGGCAAGACAGAATAACCTTAAAAATATAGACGTAGATGTTCCCCTGGAAAGCCTTACGGTGATCTCGGGAGTTTCCGGAAGCGGAAAATCTACCCTGATGAAGGAAATTTTAACCAATGACATCCAGATCCAGCTTGGAATGGGTGGTAAAAAAGGAGATTATGATTCCGTAGAGTTTCCAAAGAAACTGATCAAAAATATTGAGCTGATAGACCAGAACCCTATCGGAAAATCTTCACGGTCCAATCCTGTTACTTACCTGAAAGCCTATGATGATATCAGGGACCTTTTTGCCAAACAGAAAATTTCAAAAATGATGGGTTACAAGCCCAAGCATTTCTCATTCAATGTAGACGGAGGAAGATGTGATGAATGTAAAGGTGAGGGAATAATTAATGTTTCTATGCAGTTCATGGCGGATATTGAACTGGAATGTGAAGTCTGCAAAGGAACCCGTTTCAAGAACGAAATCCTGGAAGTAAAATTCGATGAGAAAAGTATTTCCGATATTCTTCATATGACTGTAGATGAAGCACTGGAATTCTTTAAAGATAATAACGAAGAAAAAATCGTTACCAAACTGAGACCTCTTCAGGAAGTAGGATTAGGTTATCTGCAGCTGGGCCAGAGCTCTTCTACCCTTTCCGGAGGTGAAGCACAGCGTGTGAAGCTGGCCTCTTTCCTTGTTAAAGGAGTAACAACGGATAAAACCCTGTTTATTTTTGATGAACCTTCCACAGGACTTCATTTCCACGATATCCAGAAACTGTTGAAGTCATTACAGGCATTGATAGACCTTGGTCATTCCGTAATAGTTATTGAACACCAGCCGGATATTATCAAATGTGCAGATTACATTATTGACATTGGCCCGGAAGCAGGAAAATATGGCGGTGAAGTTGTTTTTGCCGGAACTCCGGAAGACCTGGCGGAAAATAAAAAATCGCACACAGCAAAATACATCAAGGAAAAACTTGAGAACTAAAAGATAAACAGAGAGCCAAAATGACTCTCTGTTTTTTATTAAATTAAGATTCGTTTATACATTGTATAGAAACGGACTTTTCCTGATATAAGTTTCATTATCAATCTGGGAAACCAAAAACTCAGACAGATCGGCTGCACTGATTTTCTCCCCCAAACAATCTTCCAGATTAGTTTCTGTTGTAAAATGCTCAGAAGTCGGAATAATCAATGGAAGCCTGACCAGCGTCCAATCCAGATTACTGTTGACGAGGATTTCATACTCCTCCTGCTTATTTTTAGTCGTCTTTGGATAATTCTGGTACATCCAGTCGGTTGCTGCTTTTACCTTATTGTTCTTATGATCAAATGGTGTATTTACATTCAAACCGGTGATGGTAATATACCTTTTAATTCCATGGAAATTCATAGATTGGATAATATTTTTTGTCGCATCCCTGAATATAGGTTCTTCCCCAACAGGCTGCCCTATTTTACTGATTACTGCACTGCAATCTTTAACAAGACGGTCTACAGCTTCAAAATCTCTTGCATCTCCCTGTACAATCTCAATTAAAGGGCTTTCAGTGGTAAAATTTTCAGGAGTACGCAGTAACAGCTTTATGGAATATTCCCTTTTCAGGAGTTCCTGAACGAGATAGTTTCCGGATTTTCCGGTTCCGCCTATTATGGCAATTTTATGTGTTTTCATAATGTTCTCTTTATGATTTATAAAATGTAGTTAATGAATGAGAATATTCATGCATTGATCATCATTTTCTTTTTAATTTTAAATAATAGTAGAATTGGGTTCAGAAAATTTGAACCTTAAGGTCTCAGGCACTAGAAAATCACCTGATTCAGTAATAATATTTATAAAGAGATATTAATGAACCAAATATAACAATTTATTTTAAAGCACAATAAACTAATTTAAACGATAGAAATCCAATAGCAAAGGCTATTTTTTCAATGTAAATTTTATTCTGAAAAAAGAACTTCTTTACATTACTTCATAAAATATTCACTAATTTTCCACTCATTAATCTAAGTAAACACAATGAAATCTAAAATAGGATCGGCACTTTTTGCTATTTTGTTATTATATAACTGTACATCTAAAAAGAACCTCGATTCATACCGGAACTATAAAACAAAACTGGATACACTAACGCTCTTTGATACAGGCAGAAACCGGAAAATTCCCGTTGCATTCTACAGTCCGGAAACAGATCAGAAGATTCCCGGGCAGCAGGTTGTTATCTTTAATCATGGTTATGGAGCCAATAAAGGCAACGATTATTTCGTTTATTCTTATCTCACCCAAAAACTGGCTTCAAAAGGATATTTTACCGTAAGCATTCAGCATGAGCTTCCGACTGATGAACTTCTTCCTGTGGAAGGTAACCTTCAGGTGGTAAGAATGCCTTTCTGGGAACGGGGTACTGAAAATATTTTATTTGTTTTGAATGAACTTAAAAAGTCCAGGCCTGATCTTGATTATAAGCATCTCACACTGATCGGCCACTCCAACGGCGGAGATATGGTTGCTTTATTTGCCGGCAAATACCCTTCTCTTGTGCACAGGGTTATTACTATGGACAACAGGAGAATGTACCTACCCCGGACTTCCCTTCCCAGGATATATACCCTTCGTTCCAATGATTATCCCGCTGATGCAGGCGTGTTACCATCACCTGAAGAGCAAAAAAAGTACCATATCACGGTACAGCCCACACAGATCAATCACGGGCATATGGATAATAAAGGCAGCGAAGAAGAGAAAGAGATACTGAACAATTTTATTTTAGAATATATTGAAAAACAATAACTTACATACTTATCCACAGCAAATTGTGGATAAGTTGTGAATTTTAACATTAAATTCATGTTTCGTATTAAAAATAGTGCTAAATTTACTATGTAATACAACTGAAATGAAATCTTTTTTTGCTTTTTTCAGCTTTGAAATTGCAATTAAATTTGAAATAAAAATTTAAGCACAGCATTGTCGGCTGTGCTTTTTATTGTTGTCTAATTAAAAAAATGAGATGTATTATCTACTGAATCCGCTTCTAAAGAGCGGATTCTTTTATGATCAGAAAACAGGTTATGCATCCCATCAATAAAACCGGCAGCATACAAAAAATAAAGACTTTAAAATGTCAAAACCTTTTATTTATTTAAATTAATTAGTATTTTTATTGTCTCAGAGACTCCATAGTTCAACGGATAGAATAGAAGTTTCCTAAACTTTAGATCCAGGTTCGATTCCTGGTGGGGTCATTTTATAACTTTCAATTCATTAGACAATAAAATTAATTAAAAGATTGTTTATAACCTAAAGGCGTTATTTCCATTTTCTTTTTAAATAGCTTATTAAAAGACTGCGGATGCTCAAACCCTAAAGCATACGCTACTTCTGAAACTGAAAAACTGGTTCCGGTAAGATATTCTTTAGCCTTCTCGATCAGTTTTTCATGAATATGCTGCTGGGCATTCTGGCCGGTAAGATTTCGCAGCATGTCACTTAGATAATGGGGTGAAAGATTCATTTCTGAAGCCAGAAAATCTACTGTGGGAAGTCCTTTTGTTAATGTTTCCTGCCGGTTAAAATAATTTTCCAGTATTATTTCCATTTTGGACAGCAGATCATTGTTCACCACTTTTCTGGTGATAAACTGTCTTTTATAAAAACGGTTGCTGTAATTCAGTAAAACTTCAATATAAGAAATAATTACATCCTGACTTACTTCGTCAATGGCAGTATTCAGTTCATTTCTGATATTATCCAGCAATCCTGTTATAACTGTTTTTTCCTGGTCGGACAAATGCAATGCTTCGTTGGTATCATAAGAAAAGAAGCCGAATTTTTTGATATTCTTTGCCAAAGGATATGTCCGTATAAAATCCGGGTGAATCAACAGCGTATATCCGCAATATGCTTCATCCACCTCTGTGGAAAGAATTTGTCCCGGAGCTGTAAACATCATACCTCCTTCATTAAAGTCATAGTATCCCTGCCCGTAGCCCATTTTACCATGTTCAGAGAATTTATAGGAGATCTTATAAAAATTCAGATAAAAGCTTCTGTTCAGGAACTCTTTATTAACGATCATTTTCGTATTATCCACCAGGCTTACCAGAGGATGCAGCGGTTTCGGAAGCTGCAACAGATTGTGAAGCTCTGATATGGACGAAATTTTCAAAGGGGTATTGTCTTTCTTTTCCATGATATAAAGTTATTAAATATTTACATTGAAAGGCAGCACAAGTGGGTTTACTTATGCTGCTTCAATATTCAGTATATTTTAGATGAACTGCTTTCCAAACTGCTCTCTGAAAGCTTCATCTCCCAGTTCAAGACGCTGTGCATACAATGCTTTTGCATCCTCTCCTGCTACATATCTCAGCTGTTTCTTACCGTCAGTTGCTGCCTGATACACAACTTCAGCAATCTGTTCCGGTTCGGAAGCAGCTTCCATCATTCCTTCCATACTGGAGAAAAGAGAATTGGTCATTTCTTCATATTCAGGGCTTGTTGCAGCATCTAAGGAACGGCTCACAAAATCGGTCTTAATTCCTCCGGGAGAAACTGTTTTGATATCAATACCAAACTTATTCAGCTCAAAAGCTAAACTTTCACTCCATCCTTCCAGCGCCCATTTTGTTGCATGATAGGTTGAACCTAAAGGAAATGCAATCAGCCCGCCGATTGAGGTGGTGGAAATAAACATCCCGCTTTTTTTCTCCCTGAAATAAGGAATGAAAGCCTGCGTTACACGGATCACTCCAAGGAGATTGGTATCCAGCTGTTTCAGGATCTGCTCATCTTTCAAAGCTTCCAAAGGACCAATAAGCCCGTAGCCCGCATTATTGAAAACCACATCCACATCTCCCAGCTCAAGAGCTTTACTAACTGTTGATTTTATCTGCTCAAGATTGGTAACATCCAGAGGAAGCAGGGTTACATTGTCTAAAGCTGCAAGCTCACCAGCTGCTTCAGGGTTTCTCATGGTAGCAATAACATTCCATCCTCTGCTTTGAAATAATTGGGCAGCCGCTTTTCCCAGTCCTGTTGAAGCGCCTGTTATAAAAATTGTTTTCATTTTGTTCTGTATTAAATTAACAGGACAAAGGTCAGAATTAGTACAAAGTCTAAAGTTGCCAAAATGGATTAACATGTAGCCAAAACGGATTAAATAAAAAAAGACCCGGATCATATGATCCGGGTCTTGTATGTTGGAAAACTACAGTAACAATCAGTGAAACTGTAATTTTTCTAGTACTCTATCTTAAAATTTATAGACAAACGCGTTGATATTCATTCCCGCTCCTACAGAAGCAAATAAAACCACATGCCCTTCCTTTATTTCATGAGTAGGAAGTTCTCCGTTCAGAATCATTGTAAGCAGGCTCGGAATAGTTGCCACACTGCTGTTCCCTAATTTATTAATGACCATCGGCATAATATTCTCAGGCATCGGCAAATCGTAAAGCTGATAAAAACGTTTTACAATGGCTTCATCCATTTTTTCATTGGCCTGATGGATAATAATTTTGTCGAGCTGATCTATGGAATATCCGCTTGCATCCATGCATTTTTTCATAGCGTCTGCAACGTTTACAAGAGCAAATTCGTAGATCTTTCTGCCGTCCATTTTGATATATCTTGTATCTGGGCAGCTTTCATTATTGTATGATTTTCCGAAATAGAGGTAATCTTTTTCATTTAAAGTATAAGAAGCAGATAAATGAGACTGTATACCACTGTCATCTCCACTGATTTCCAGAATGGCTGCTCCTGCCCCGTCTGCATAGATCATACTGTCTCTGTCATGAATATCTACTACTCTTGAAAGGGTTTCTGCACCAATAACAAGGCATCTTTTCGCAATACCTGCTTTAATGAAAGCGTTGGCCTGTATTACTCCTTCAATCCATCCCGGACAACCGAAAAGTACATCATAGGCAACACAGAAATTGTTTTTAATCTTCAGCAGATGCTTTACCCTTGAGGCTAAGCTTGGTACACTATCCGACTGAACGGTGCCAAAACGGACATCTCCAAAATTATGGGCAAATATGATGTAATCAAGTGTTTCAGGATCTATTTTCGAGTTTTCTATTGCTTTTTGTGCTGCAATCAGTCCCAGATCAGAAGTCACCTGATGTTCAGATGCATATCTTCTTTCTTCAATGCCTGTAATTTCTTTAAGCTTTCTGGCAATAATATCATTCGCTTCCTTTAATGACTCTCCGTTTTTATTAATAAAATGATGCTTGTCAAAAAATAAATTTGTAATTGTCTCGGGCGGAATATAATTACCCACACCTATAATCTTGCTTGTCATTAAAAAAGAATTAATTTTTTTTTAAATTCATCTTGTTTTTTTCATGAATCTTAATATTGTACAATAATAACGATAAAATATCTATTAATCGTATGATAAAATGTAATTCAAAATTTATATTGGTATTCACAGCATATAATGATGCTTTAACCTGTCTATTGTTCGCCTTTCAGGATTAATTTTAACAGATACTGAAAACATTCGGGATTCTCTGTTCCCATTTTTTGTAAATTCGCGTGTTTATGGCAGCATATATTCTTGAAAATACAAATATCACTATACTTTCCGTATACGATCTTCTGAAACATACTTCGGGGAGCGCATTTCTGGAGATAAAGGATTTTCGGGACATTTATCCTGCCGCTATAGAAAACAATACCGGGGTTTTTACCAAAAGATCACCGTTAAAAGATTTTCCTGATGTTTCAGTAAGCCAGATAGGAAGCTCCATTGTAAGCACCTGTACCTGTAATAATCCGAAAAATAAACTTTGTGAGCATCAGGCGGAAATCATTCACTGTATTTTAGAGGAAAGGAAATTCAGGACTTTCTTTGATTCGTTTCTCCGTAAAAAGCTGTTTATAGCCAAAGCCAAAAATTACGGTCTGGAAAATGAGCAGGATCTTGACCCATATTTTGAACTGGAATATGTTGATGATAAAATAGAAGTCCGTCCAAAGATTAAAGAAATGTTATCTATTGACGAAGATATTCTCCGGCAGCAGCTTATCCCGCAACGTTCTTCAGTAATTGATGAACTGGCCTTGCAGGATACTGGAAAAAGAAAAATTCTTGTCATTGGAAGACACCGTTATTACAGCCATCTGAACTTTTCACTGATGGAAGCTGATACCACACAGTATGGAAAGATTAAAAACCCGGTAACCCCGGTTGATGCCATGCAGCTGATCTGGAAAGCCGAAGAACCGCAGCATATTAAATTTTACACCGCTGTTTCTGCGTTTCAGAACAATTATAACGAAGATTATAATACAGCTGAACTGGAAGCCCTTAAACTGATCGTACACAACCCTTTTGGGCTGGAAACTTATTATCATGACCGAGAACTGGCTGAAACCGTGTCATCCAAATCCCTTGTTCCTGTACATCTTGAAATTTTACAGGCTGAAATAAAGCTTAACGTATTTAAAAAAGAGCCGTTTTATGAAGTGACCGGTGAACTGGAATTTAATGACATTTCTATTCCGTTTAAAAATGTAATAATCAGGAATGAGTACTTTGTTTATAGCCGGGATACTTTCAGTTTTGTAGATGATCCTGATATGCTGAGGGTTATCAGATTTTTTAAAGCCAACAATGAAATTCTTCTTGTTCATCAGTCAAAATACGAGGCTTTTATGCAGAACGTACTTTCTTCACTGGAAGAACGTATTCATATCAATTACAGCTACATACAGCCTGCAACATCAGTACAGCTTGAAGAAAAAGATCATGACAATGAACGGATCATTTACCTTCGCCAGCAGGGAAATTATATTGCCTTAACCCCTGTTATGAAATATGGGCAGGCAGAAGTTGCCGTATATTCCAGAAAGCAGCTTTTTGGTACGGATCAGAACGGTAATGCATTTAAAATTGACAGAAGTGATGCGGAAGAAGCCCGCTTTACATCTCTTATAATGAAACAGCATCCTGATTTTGAGGCTCAAATGGATGGCTATGATTATTTTTATCTGCATAAAGACAAGTTTCTGGATCAGGACTGGTTTCTTCAATCTTTTGAAATATGGAGGAATGAAGGAATTGTTATATTAGGATTCAACGAGCTTAAAAACACTAAACTAAATTCATACAAAGCAAAAGTCAATATTCAGATTACCAGCGGACTGGATTGGTTTAATGCCAAATTAAAGGTAAGTTTCGGGCAGAAAGATGCTGCTCTGAAACAGCTTCACAGGGCTATCCGCAACAGAAGTAAATTCGTACAGCTGAATGACGGTACACTTGGTGTTCTTCCCGAGGAATGGATCAGCAGGATGAGTGAATTTTTCCGGATCGGGGAAATTGATGCTGAAAGCCTTAAAATCCCGAAGATCAATTTTACTGAAGTATCTTCATTATTTGAGAAGGATATCTTAAGCCATGAGGTACAGGACGAACTTTCTTCCTATTCACTTAATTTCTCATCCGTTAAAGATATTCCGCAGATTCCTGTTCCCGCGGGATTAAATGCAACATTAAGAGATTACCAGCATCAGGGTGTAAACTGGATGAGTTTTTTAGACCGATTTAATTTCGGGGGCTGCCTTGCTGATGATATGGGACTGGGAAAAACGCTCCAGGTCATTGCATTTATTCTTTCTCAAAGAGAAAAACGCGGACACGTAACCAATCTTATAGTTGTCCCGACTTCCCTGTTATTTAACTGGCAGGAAGAAATCCGTAAATTTGCGCCTTCCATAAAAGTAATGACCCATTATGGTGCTGACAGACTGAAAGCTACAGAACATTTTTCTGAACACGAGGTAATACTTACCAGCTATGGAATGCTGCTTTCGGATATCCGCTTTCTGAAAGATTTCCGTTTTAACTGTACTTTCCTTGATGAATCTCAGACCATTAAAAATCCCAATTCGGAAAGGTATAAAGCTGCACGCCTCTTAAATTCAAGAAACAGGATTGTTCTTACCGGAACGCCTATTGAAAATAATACTTTTGATCTTTACAGTCAGCTATCTTTCGCCTGTCCGGGGTTTTTGGGAAGCAAACAGTATTTTAAAGATATTTATGCAGTTCCTGTTGATAAATTTGAGTACGGTAAACGTGCCCGGGAGCTTCAGGAAAAAATAAAGCCCTTCATTCTTCGCAGAACAAAAAAGCAGGTAGCCAAAGAACTTCCGGAAAAAACAGAAATGGTTATCTACTGTGAAATGAATACTGAACAGCGTAAGGTCTATGATGCGTATGAAAAAGAGCTCAGGGAGTTTATTGCAGCCAATGACGATGATGATCTCAATAAGAACAGCATGCATGTTCTGACGGGGCTTACAAGACTGAGGCAGATCTGCAATTCTCCGATACTGCTGAAAGAAGGATATTCCGGTGAGCATGCCGTGAAAATAGAAATACTGATGGAACAAATCCAGAGTAAAACAAAAGACCATAAAATATTAATATTCTCACAGTTTGTAGAGATGCTGGATTTACTTAAAGCTGAACTTGAACACCAGAATATTCCGTTTGAATACCTTACCGGCCAGACTAAAAACAGAGCCAAAGCTGTTAATAATTTCCAGGAAAACGATGAAGTAAGAGTATTTCTGATTAGTTTAAAAGCAGGCGGTACAGGACTTAACCTTACCCAAGCTGATTATATTTACCTGGTAGATCCATGGTGGAATCCTGCAGTGGAAAATCAGGCTATTGACAGAAGTTACCGCATCGGACAAACGAAAAATGTGATTGCTGTAAGGCTGATCTGCTCGAACACGGTTGAAGAAAAAATCTTAAGTCTTCAGAAAAAGAAAAATGAACTGGCTCAAAACCTTCTTCAGACTGACGGAAATGGTATCAGAAAGCTTTCAAAAAATGATCTGCTTGAACTACTGGAATCTGATTTTTTATAAAAATTATTCCCAAAAGAAAACCGACAGATAAAATCTGCCGGCTTAAAAAACAAAAATTGATATGGATATGATTAGATAAGTGTTTATTTTTTAATGATTTTCCCGGAAACTATTTTTTTATCCTTCGTGTAAATCCTGATCAGGTAAGTTCCTGCTGCACCGCTGCTCAAACTGATATTGCCTGATGTTCCTTCCATAAGCTTCTGCCCTGCCAGGTTATAGACTTCATACTTTTCAAGTCCTTCTTCCGTTTTTACCGTCAAAGATCCTGATGTAGGGTTCGGGTATATTTTCACAGAAGATTTCTTCATTACTTCTGATGTTGCCAGATTGGATGCCAATACATTCAAAGTATAATCCTCAACCTGCCCGATGAACCATCCTGAAGGACATGGCAGATTTTCCAGCGTTTCCATCCATGAACTTGATTCATAAGCTTTGACAATTCTGAAACGGGTCTCCCCCAATACTGCATCCACAGGAATTGTTATTGTTCCGGATGTTATTCCAGATTCTTTACCCGGAACAGGATTGGAATTATCAAGGTAGCCCAGGTTGAATACTTCACTCGCATCAAACATATTATTGTGGTTAAAATCAATATAGGCATAAGCTGAAACTGTGGTTTGCCCCTGGGTTCCTCCCGTTATTGTTATCGGGTAAGAATTTCCTCTGTTAGCATTGAAAACGGTACCCGTAAAGTTTTCTATTGCGTCTGAGGTACCGTCTATATTGCTCTCGCGGATAATTCCTGTAAATTCTACTTTTGCAATTTCGCTTACAGTCAGTGTTGTCACGTTTTCAGTACCACAGTATGGCGATGGGAAGACGGTATTATTTCCGGTGATATTTACGGTGTAATCTTCGGTTTGTCCTGCCCGTAATCCTGTATCACAAGCTGTACTGATGGAGTTTGGTGCGTTCGGATCTGAATAAGCTGCTGTATTGGTATTTTTCAGCACCCGCATTCTTGTGGTACCTGATGCTGCATTTACAGGAACTGCGATGGTTCCGTTTATTGTTAGCGCATTAAAGGGGTTTGCTGCTCCCAGTCTGCCGATATAAAAACTCTCGCCTGCATCATCGAAGCTTCCATTCTTATTAAAATCAATAAACACAACAACATCACTTGGAAATGTACTGGACGGGCCTTTTACCGAAATCTGGTAACTGTTCCCTGCCTGAAGATCTGCAGATATTGAAGTGAAATCTTCATATGCCTGAATACTTCCCGATTGTGAACCTGATGTATTATTAATATTCCCAAAACTTACATTGGTAATCATATTGCTGTCTGCACCATATTGGAATACCGGGGTACAGTACTGCGCATTCATCATCATATAGAATATCACCGCAGAAAGAGTAGATAGTTTCTTCATTAATTCTTTTATTTTGTTGAGACAAATTTATATTTATTTAGAATCAATAAAAATAAGAAACGAATGACATTTATCACTTTTTGCAGAATAATTTAAAAATCAGGAAGATAAAATATTCTTTGTTTAAATAAAATACCAATCGACTCGCATTATAACAGTAATGAAAGCGAAATAAATGTCTATAGCAAGTAGTGAAAGATTAAGAAAGCAATAAAAAACAATCCTTTTAGAGAATTTCAGTATAAAATAAAAATTATAGCATAGTGCAAGAAAAATCAGTGGTGTGAACCAAAAGAAATAATCATATTGCAGGAGGCAATATACTGTCAAAAATATAAATGATACTATTAATATTAAATGAACATTTTTCATAAATACATAGTAAATCATGCTCTGGAAAGCTGATCCAGCTTTTTTAACAGTGAGGGTATGCGGTAATTTCCATGCATCTTCTCTACTTCGGGTAATATTTCATCTACATCTGCTCCCTTTGCAGTAAGGTATAACGGAGTTTTACTATCCCCTCTTAATACATTTCTTCTTTGGGAATCCGGTGATGCAAATCCGTTTTTTGCAATACCAATAACTGGATATTTTTGCTCTAAAGCTTCGTAAAGATAACCGCCAAGACCAATTTTACCATCGTTGTCAAGGGTTACATAGCCATCAACTATAATGATATCCCCTTCTTTCAATTCAATTTTCTTTAATAAGCTTAAAATGCAGGGCAATTCTCTTTTATAAAAGGCTCCGCTTTCATATGCTGAAGAAATTTCTGTTTTTTCTGTGAAGATATCCGCCTCTTTTTCTGAGGTCCAGCCTTCAAATGCGATGCATACCGTGTTTGCATGGTCTTCGTAATAATACGTATCAAAGGCGTAGATCATATTTCTTTCAATACTTTAAAAAAATTCACCGAAATGCCAAAGTATACCGGACGGATCGTGTACAAAACATTCTTTTCCCCAATCCATTGTTCTTACAGGGATAAGTCTTACTGTACTATATTTTTCAGTAAGGTTCAGGGTTTGGAGCTCTTTCCAGAATTCATCTGTATTATTTACTTCCATAAAGATCATGGTATTCTCTATCCAGTCTTTGGCATAATAATCCTGAAGATAAAATCCTGTTTCCTGCTTTTTAAATAAGGAAAGCTTAGGTTCAAGAACTATTTCTTCGAATCCGAGATCCCTGTAAAAGCTTCTGCTTATTTCAAAATTCTCAGCTCCAATGAAAGGCCTGATAGATTTTACACCCTGTATCATGATTTTCTGTTTTTCCAGTTATTGTATGTCATTTCAAATTTGATCTCTCCTTTTCCGTGCACTCCGGTTTCCTGCCAGCCGGATTTTCTGTAGAATGTTTCAGCTCTTGTCTTTGGTGAGGTTCCAAGCCATACATCTTCTTTTGTCTGTTCAAAATACCAGTCGAGCATACAGTCGTGAAGCTTTCTTCCAATTCCAAGATTTTCGAAATCAGGATGTACAAAAAGTGCCCAGATATTATTTTCTTTAAGATCTGCAACAGAAAAGCCAACGATCTGTGATTCAGTTTCACATACCCAGCCCTTTCCTCTTTCAAACAGAAATTCATGACAATCTGCATCTGTTACCAAAGCAGGATCTGAAAGGGTATTTTCTTTTACGGAGTTTCTCACTATCTGGATTTGAGGAATATCTTCCGGCCTCGCTTCCCGGATTTTAATAGTATGCATCAGTAAATATATTTAATTTTAATGAAAAAGCCTGCAAAATTAATCTACAGGCTTTATTCTTAAAAAATTGTTTTTATTAATCCAGGAAAATCTTTTTTACTTCTTTGCGGAAATCATCCTGTCCTACTGAATTTCTCAGAGAGAATAAATCTTTTGCATCATTTCCGGCAATGTATTTCATCTGATCTTTGCCGTCGGTAGCTGCTTCGTACACTACTTCTGCAATCTGTTCCGCACTTGAATAGGATGCACGTCTTTCAGGGTTGGAGAAAACCGAGTATATTTTTGCAAATATTTCATCATACGCCTCATGTTTGGATAAATCAAGGCTCCTTCCTGCAAAATCTGTAGTAATTCCGCCCGGAGCGACTGTTTTCACTGTAATTCCGAATGGTGCAAGCTCGTACGCCAAACTCTCACTCCATCCTTCCAGAGCAAATTTGGTGGCATGATATACGGAATTCATAGGGAATGCTACAGAACCTCCGATGGAAGTTGTTGAGATAAACATTCCTTTTCTTTTTTCACGGAAATGAGGAAGGAAAGCCTGTGTTACTCTCATTACACCCAATACATTGGTATTGATATTTCTGAATATCTGGTCTTCATCAGCACCCTCAAAAGGCCCTGCCAAACCGTAACCTGCATTATTAAAAACCAGGTCTACATCATGAGCCGCCAAGACGTCAGAAACAACTTTCTGTACCTGTTCTTTGTCTGTTACATCCAATGCCATTAATTTTACATTGGAAATCTGACTCAGTTCTGTCTCATTTTCAGGTTTACGCATGGTGGCGATAACGTTCCACCCTTTATCTGCAAAAAGTTTAGCAGCTGCTTTTCCCAATCCGGTTGATGTTCCGGTAATAAAAATTGTTTTCATTGTGCTGAAATTTTATAATTGATTTACTGGAATGAATGTTCATTCCAAAATTGTTTAAATTTTTTTATTCTTTTATGGCATCCCAAACCATTCTCAATTGGTGATCCAGGTATTTTTTCCTTTCATTTTCTTTAATCCCAAGCATCCAGCGGACATAGGCTGTCATGGTTCCTGCTAAAAACTGCAGAATGGCTTCTATGCTCATTTTTTTGATAATTCCTTCATCCTGCCCTTTTTGGATCAGTTCTATTATCTGAAGGAATTCTGCTTTTCCTTTTTCTTTTGTATGGCATGAAATAACCGGTGAATTCTGCATCTGGTCCATAAAGGCAAAACAATCAGGGTATTGAAGATTAAAATCTATAAATGCTTTATAATAATCCAGAAATTTAATCTTCAGCGACGATTCATTTGTTTTCCTGGTTATAAACTGAACTTCCAGGTTTTTAATATACAGATAAATAGCATTAATCAGCTCTTCTTTTGTAGGAAAATAATTATAGATGGTACCCATGCCTGTACCGGCAGCTTTTGCAATAGCAGACATAGGTGTAGCCTGAATACCTTTCTCAGTAAGCAATTTCATCGCTGCATTAATTATCTGATCTTTCTTTTCCACCTGACAAAAATAATAAACATTGGAATATTCATTCCAATGTTTAGTGTTAAATTATTCTTAAATATTATTTTTTATCTACTACAATTCTTTCGGGTCTGTTTGCGATCTCCCATGCGGTGGTAAAGACAAGCTGTGCCCTTTTTTCCAGTAACGGATAATCAATTTTATCAGGATCATCTGTAGGTTTGTGATAGTCTTCATGAATACCGTCAAAGAAGAAAGCTACCGGAACATTATTTTTAGCGAAGTTATAATGGTCTGAACGGTAATACAATTGCTCCGGATCTGCCGGATCATCATATTTATAATTCAACTCCAGATTATTTGTCTTCTTATTGGCTGCCTCATTGATGACTTTTAGCTGGGAGCTCAACATTTCAGAACCAATTACATATACATACTGTTTTCCTCTGTTTGCTGCATCATCACGGCCAATCATATCAATATTGAGGTCTACGACAGTATTGGCAAGTGGAAAGACAGGGTTACCGGTATAATATTCGGAACCAAACAAACCGTGCTCTTCACCGGTTACATGAAGGAACAGGATTGATCTTTTAGGACCATGTCCTGCTTTTTTAGCTTCCTGAAAAGCTTTTGCGATCTGCATTACGCCTACAGTTCCGCTTCCGTCATCATCAGCTCCATTATAAACTACCCCGTTTCTGGTTCCCACATGGTCATAATGTGCGGAAATCACTACAATTTCTTCAGGTTTTTCGCTTCCTTCAATAAAAGCAAGGATATTTTCGGAATCGGGAAGGTTTCCGCCTCCTCTTTTCTTCATAAATTCAGCAGGAACTTTCTGATAGTATGATCCTAATGCCTTCGGAGGGTTAATTCCAAGGGCTTTATAATAATTAATCATATACTCACCCGCCTTTTTCTGTCCGGGACTTCCTGTGTCTCTACCTCCCATTTCATCGGAAGCAATCACATATAAATTTTTCTTTAACTCATCGGCCTTAATCGTTTTATAGGCAGCGAGAAAAGCTTTGTCTGATTTTGCAACGGATGATTCCCGCGGAACAGTTCCTTCGGAAGTCTGCGCTGTTCCGCAACTGGCTGTTACAGTCAGAGCCAACAACGGGATAAGTATTTTTGTCATATGATAATAATTTGCTTAAAAATAACAAATTTTATTTGATCTTCAATGAATCTGTATTTTTCTTATATTTGATATAAATGCACTATAGATGGAAAAAATTTACGGATTTACACATTACTCTTTTTTTACAGAAATGTCTGAGTTGGCATTGAGACATAACAGTTTTGATCTTTCTCTAGGGCTGCCGGATTTTGATATTGACAGCCGCCTGAAATCATTCCTTGCAGAGGCTGCAGAAAACGAATACCATCAGTATGAACCACTTGCAGGCAATCCATTGCTGATAAAGAATATTATTGCATTTAATTCTTCGAGAGCCAACAGCATTAAACTGAAAGAAAATGAGGTTACTATCATTCCATGTGCAACTTTTGCTTTACATACTGCCCTTAAATGTGTTTTAAATCAAGGAGATGAAGTTATTATCATTCAGCCTTCCTATTATACTTACGGACCTTCTGTAACACTTAATGCCGGAATTCCTGTCTATTATGATCTTGACAATGATTTTACCATAAACTGGGAAAAGTTTCAACAATGCATTTCTGAAAAAACAAAAGCTATTATTGTCAATTCTCCGCAAAATCCTACGGGAACTGTCTGGAAACAAAATGACTGGAACCAGCTTTATGAGTTGATCAAGCATCAGGAAATCTATCTTATTTCGGAAGAGATCTACGATACGTACTGTTATGACGGAATTGAACATTACAGTTCTTTTCTTCATGCCGGGCTTAAAAACAGGACTTTCTGTATTTTTTCTTTTGGAAAAATGTTTCACACCTCAGGTTGGAAAGTCAGTTATCTGCTTGCTCCGGAAGATCTGACGGCAAAATTCAGATGTCACCAGCAATATATATCCTACAGTGCCAACGCACCCGCCCAGTATGCCCTTGCCAGATATCTTGAGGTATTTGATTCTTCTGCCAATAAGCGTACAATGGAACACAAGAGGAATATATTTAATGAAATGATTGCCTTTACTCCGTTAGAAGCGGCAAAAAAAGCTGAGGGAAGTGTTTTCCAGGTTGTTAATTTCAGAAATGTTTCTAAAACCATGACTGATGTGGAATTTTCTAAATGGCTTACGGTAGAGAAAAAAACAGCATGTCTTCCCCTTTCTGCTTTTTATAATTCCCGGCAAAATTCGGATTATGTGCGGTTTAGCTTTGCTAAGAAGGATGAAGTGATTATTCAGGCTTTGGAGCATTTACGGAGGAATTTGTAAAGTTTACATTTTATAAAAATCAATTGCTTTCTGCTTAAATGGATTCTTACTCCAATCTTCCCATTTTCCTGTATACGGATCGTAACCACATTTCAGAGGCTTTGAATACTGATTATTAGGTATTTCAGTATATGCTCTACAATCACTACACACATATCTAAATTCACAGTCTTTACAAATGCTGATCATATCTTTATTTAAAGACCAGATGTCTCTGAAATTTTTGTTTTCATAAACTTCAAGAAGTGAATTTTCATTAATATTTCCATAAGATTGTTTCATTGAAGGGCAATTTTTAATATTACCATCAATATCTATAGATATTTTTCTATTTAAACAAGAATTATATAATTTATTCGACATGAATATCCCAACATTTTTTGGATTTAAAAAAGTAGTTGAATTAATTATACCGCAACTTGTACAGTCTATAATATTTTGTTCAATGTAATGTATATACCCTACTGAAGGAAGTACGTTATCTAATGCACTTTTGAAATACTCATTTTTTGGCGCATTGTATAAAGTAAATGATAAATTTAAATATTCTTTACATATATTGAATATGACATCATTTGATATGTTTGAGTCGTATTTAAGTATTATGTGAATATTTCTGAAATCTTTGTTTTTAAAAAACTTTAAAATATTTTGTAATTCTATTATCTGTATATCAGAGTAGAATCTTAACTCTATAAATTGGCATCCCAACAAAAAAAGATTATCAGCTATTTTTTCCATATCGTGGATTTTATCATTAAAATCGATAATGGAGTTTGTTATTTTATATGGGCTATGCCAAACTTCTTCAATTTTCGGGAACAAAGAAATATCGTCTACATAGCAGGCGTAGTCGTTAACTAATAAAAACTGTATGAAGTTATAGAAATCTTCCTGACTTTCAGGATCGATACTTTTTGCTATAGAATCAATACTGTTATTTGGAAATAAATCAATCAGATCAGCATATTCATTATCAAAAAATATCCAATCATTTTTTAATAAATCCAAGATCATAGTCCGGGTATGTCCTCTTACAAAAAAAACGTTAGTATAGACAAGTAAAAAATTCTCTTTCTGAGCCATATTAATCAATTTTAGAATAATCAATTATTTTTGAAATAAAAGTATGGGGAACATTTATGTTGGTAAAGTTCATATATTTATTTGATTGAGGAAGTTCAAAAGTATAGTTAGAAGAATCTAATTTTCTAAAACTTATATAATTATAAAAAATAGGTAAACATTTTTTTTGCGCCTCACTTAATTTTAATTTTTTCATAAAATTTCTGCTATTTTTTTCTCAATAAAAAAATTACACATATCTGAATAATAAGAAAACTGCCCTCCAGGATTTATTTCTAAAAATATATAGTTATCATCTGTATCCACAATCAGATCAATTGCGCCAATATTATGATTCAATGTTTCCATCAGCATATTTATTTTGTATTTAATTTCTTCAGGTAAAGAAAACGGAAGATATCTGATGGAATGCCCTTCCCTTCTGAAATCTACAGAAGCTGTCTTTTTTTGTTGTGAAAATATGACCGTACTGAAAATTTCACCCTTCAAATAAAATACACGTAGCTCATATTTCTTTTTTACTTCTTTTTGAAATAAAGACGGTAAAAACGAATCTTCGTATATATTTTCAATAGCATTTTCGGTAACGCGCTCTGTATAGGAATAATAATCATAATCTTTTCCCATTAAGTAAACTCCATCTTTTAATGCTTTGGTGATTAATTTATTTTCTTTTAATAGTGTTTCTTTTTTATGAATAATAAATGAGGTTGGGATCCTGAATCCCAATTTTTCTGCCTGATACAATGTTACTAGTTTATTGATATCTCTTTTGAAAAAACTACCAAGTTGGTTAGGTATTTTGTTCTCAATAAGAAAATTTATATATTCAAAAATTACTTTAAATTCATCTTTAATTTGATCATAAACATAAAATTGATCAATTTCCCTTTTAAAAACCTTTTTTAAAAGATTTTTGGATAATGAATACTCAAAAGAAGAGTGACCAAAGCCATTTCTTCTATACCAAACCGTAGAAGCTTCAAGAATGTTTATTTCTTTTCCATAAAATGAGATTATGATTTCTTTATTATTTATTTTCTTTACCTGATAATTGGCTTTATTTCCATTGATCCGTATGTACTTTTTCTCGTAAAGAAACAGCCAATCAATTATTCTGTTAGTAGAACCATCATCTGATCTGGATAATATTAAAATCATAGCGGAAATATTAAATTAGATTAAAAAAACAAGGATATACAATATTGTATATCCTTTTTTGATGTTAAGATGGAAAATCTTAATCTGCATCAGAATCAGAATCAGAGTCTGAATCAGAATCAGAAGTAAAACTAGATGATGATGAAGATGAGGAAGAAGACGATGATGAAGATGATGAACCTTCATCTACACTTACCTGAAGAAGTCCTCCTTTGATTTTCTTAAGATTTTCTTCACTTACGACGAATTTTTTTAATTTTTTCATTTTAATTTTGTTTTGTTGATTAATGTTTAGCTAATCTATTAAAATAAAAAATATCACACAATAGTGGAATATTAATTTAACACATTTTAACATGATAAATTCATATTAGATTGGTTAATAGTTATGCTATAATCATAATGAAAAACTATTTTTTCAAAAGTTTTTTCTCCAAATCAGGAGCTTTATCTAAATATTCGTTAATATCCCATTTTATATTAAAGGAGTTTTTCAAATATCCTGAAAGAGGTTCTAAACCTACAAGAGCTCTTCTCTGATCAATATTAGCAATATCGATAGCTGGATATAAAAAATATTTGCTCGCTTCCTTATCAATATAAACCTGTGTGCCGTAAATTTGGGGAAGACCCTCTTTTCTTTTTATCCTGTCTTGTAAATATGCTAAATCTTTTGGGAGAGCCTGCTTATCTTCAACAGCCTGTCTCAGTACAGGCAAATATTTTTTTTGAATTCCTAAATCTGCATGCTGAATAACGAGAAACAGATACTGATTGTTTTTATAACCTATTTTATGAGGACCTAACCAACCATAATCATTTATGATCTTTTCTACCTCAAGAATATTGATTGAGTCTTGTTTTTCTATTTGCTTCATCAGTTCTTTTTCATCTGATGTATTTAAACCATCCCTTTTTCGAATAGAATCCAGTCTTAATCTTATTTCCTGATCTTTTTCACCAATTAGTTTTATTTTTTCTGCTATTGGATTATTAATATTTTTTAAATAAGACTGTTGATTATTATATGCAGTATCCATAAAAGTATTCCACCTTGCATCCTTCTTCAGGTTATTAAGATCACTGTCATTATCTAAGTTTTTATAAAATTCAACTGGGTCATCCCATCCTTGTAACATTTTATTTTCAATAATATGATTTAAATAAAAGAAGGATTTATTAAGATTTCCGGCCATACTCCAAGTACACGCTGCATTATATAAATCTTTCTGAATTATCTTTTCATTCATTATCTCATACGCCTTATCAAAATATTTTCCAGATGATTCATATTTTTTCTGATGATATAAATTTTCAGCTTTTTCAATATAATCAAAGTATTCAAATTTTTGGGAAAAATTCATAGTATATAAGATAAAAAACAATAAAAAAAATAATTTTTTCATAGGAACACAATATTAGTCTTAACTAAATTATTTAATTAACCTGAGTTCAGAATAAAAACTGTCTTATATAAATCAGAAGCCTACATTTAGTTTTCTTAATTTGTAAAAAGATGCAAATAAAGCATACTTCATACTATAAAAATTATTCTTATCCTGAACCTAAGCTAATTATAAGTTAAAATTAAAAAATTATTCAAACAAATGTGAATTTTTAACATTAATTATAATACCATTTTCTAATGATTTTATTCTTATTATCTTTAAAGACTTAAAACCCTCACATCAATTCTTCTGTTTTTTGCCTTGCAATCATCAGTATCATTCGCCTCACAAACAGGATGCTGAGAGCCATACCCTTCCGCTTCAACCCTGTCTGAAGAAATACCCAATTCCAAAAGCTTGAGTTTTGCCGTCTGGGCTCTCAGATTGGATAGTTTTTGATTGCTTTCTTCATTGCCGGTATTGTCTGTATAACCGCCTAATTTTATTTTAAGATCGGGATATGCATTTAATATTTCAGCAAGGTTAACAAGTTGTGCTTCTGAGCCTGCTTTCAGATCGCTTGACCCGGTTTCAAAATAAAGATTTTCAATGGTATACCATTTATCCGGGTTCAAAAGGTTTTTATTTTTGCTTTGAATATCCTTGGTTAAATAATACAACTGGCTTTCTTTACCTATAGAAATCTTCTTGCCACCTTTTAACTGAATCTCTTCAATATTTCCGGTTTCGTATACAAAATCTCCATTTTCGTTTATGTGTCCTTTTATATCTTTAGGAGTAATAGGTATAGGTGCCACTGAAATATCTTCATATTGAGTATGTACAGATTTCATTCCCGTTAAGCTTTCAATTTTAGCCTGTCTGTTGGCTTCAATTTTATCTTTATGCAACACTGCCAAAGTCGGGGCAATTACCAGTGAAACAATAGACATCAGCTTGATCAGGATATTCATTGATGGTCCTGAAGTATCTTTAAACGGATCTCCCACTGTATCTCCCGTTACAGAAGCTTTATGAGGCTCCGAACCTTTGTAATAAGTCTGACCGTTAATATCAACTCCTTTTTCAAATGATTTTTTAGCATTGTCCCAGGCGCCACCGGCATTATTCTGGAACATTCCCATTAATACACCGCTTACGGTAGCACCGGCTAAAAATCCTCCCAAAACTTCAGGCCCGAATATAAATCCTATCAGTAACGGGGATATGATGGCAATTGCTCCCGGAAGCATCATTTTTCTGATAGACGCATCTGTGGATATGGCTACACACTTTTCGTACTCGGGTTGTGCTTTTCCTTCCAGAATTCCTGGTATTTCGCGGAACTGCCTTCTTACTTCTTCTACCATAGCCATCGCAGCCTGCCCTACTGCTGTAATAGCGAGGGAAGAGAATATAAAAGGAATCATTCCTCCTACAAATAAACCTGCCAGAACATCAGCTCTGTAAATATCAATTCCGTCTATACCGGCAATTCCTACAAACGCTGCAAATAAAGCAAGTGCCGTTAATGCAGCAGAAGCAATGGCAAATCCTTTTCCGGTGGCAGCTGTAGTGTTACCCACGGCATCCAGGATATCTGTTTTTTCACGGACTTCTTTCGGAAGCTCACTCATTTCGGCAATACCTCCGGCATTATCGGCAATCGGGCCAAAAGCATCAATAGCCAGCTGCATGGCGGTGGTTGCCATCATTCCGGCAGCTGCAATAGCTACCCCGTAAAGTCCCGCACATAAGTAAGATCCGTAAATACCTCCGGCCAATACGATAATCGGAAGTAATGTAGATTCCATACCCACAGAAAGCCCTCCGATAATATTGGTTGCATGTCCTGTGGAAGACTGTCTTACAATACTTGAAACGGGTCTTTTACCCATCGCTGTATAATATTCTGTAATAATACTCATCAAAGTACCTACTACAAGTCCTACCATTATAGCCCCGAAAACGCCCATTTTAGAAAACTCATGTCCCCTGAGGATCATTTTTTCAGGAAGAATATAGGTTACCAGAAAATAAGAAGATATGGCAGTAATTACAATACTTCCCCAGTTCCCTAAATTAAGGGCATTCTGTACGCTTGAAGTGGATGAGCCTTCATTATCATTGATCCTTACAAATAAGGTTCCGATCATAGAGAAAATAATTCCTGTCCCGGCAATAAGCATTGGCAGAAGAATAGGTGCAAAACCTCCAAAAGAATCTTCTGATATTGTCTCGCGACCCAAAACCATTGTTGCCAATACAGTTGCCACATAAGAACCGAAAAGGTCGGCTCCCATTCCTGCAACATCTCCTACGTTATCTCCTACGTTGTCTGCAATAGTAGCCGGATTTCTGGGATCGTCTTCAGGAATTCCGGCTTCTACTTTACCTACAAGGTCAGCTCCCACGTCTGCGGCTTTTGTATAAATTCCACCGCCTACTCTCGCAAAAAGGGCTATAGACTCTGCTCCCAAAGAGAATCCGGTAAGAATTTCGATTGTTCTTTCCATTTCATGGGAATCTACTGTGGCATCCGGAGCAAAAATCTGCTTAATGATCAGAAAAAGGGCTCCCAAACCAAGAACAGCAAGTCCGGCAACCCCCATTCCCATAACGGAGCCTCCTGTGAAAGAAACTTTGAGCGCTTTGGCAAGTGATGTTTTTGCCGCTTCTGCGGTCCTTACATTGGCTTTTGTTGCAATCTTCATTCCGATAAATCCTGCCAGTGCAGAAAATACGGCTCCTACAGCAAAAGCAATTCCGATGCTCCAGTGCGAATTGGAATTACTGGACCCCATTACAGCCAGCAGTATGGAAACTACAACTACGAAATAGGTTAAAATCTTGTACTCGGCTTTTAGAAAGGCCATAGCACCGTCAGCGATATGTCCGCTGATTATTTTCATTTTTTCATTTCCGGCATTCTGCTTACTTACCCAATTGCTTTGAAGAAATGTGTAAAGCAAGGCAATAACACCAAAAATTGGTACTAACACAAATAGATCCATAGTTTAATATTTTTTTGGTAATAGAAAATTAAATATAATAAATAATTCCTACTAAAGCATTAAAAAAGTTGAGAGTTTACAGATGATATTTAACCAAAAAGAATTATATCTGGATTTTTAAGGTTTACAATGAAAAATAGAGCCTTTTAATTTTTTAAACAAAAAAGGATAAACGAAAGCCGTTTATCCTTTTATATCATTAAATCAGAGAATATTATCCCCCGAATTTTTCTGCATAATCTTTTTGAGAAGCTCTGATTACTTTTTTAGCATGTTCGGCTCCGTAAACTTCATGAATCCTACATTTTGCAGGCTCATCCGGTAAGTTTTTGTATGTTAAGAAATAGTGCATCAATCTTTTAACTTCTGCTTCAGGAAGTTCAGAAATATCTCTGAAATGCCCGAATGCATGGTCATTGATCATTACAGCAACGATTTTATCATCTGCTTCTCCACCGTCAATCATTTTGAATCCACCGATTGGAATAGCTTCCATTAACAGTCCTCCTGCATGGATATTATGAGAGCTCAGCACGCAAATATCAAGCGGGTCATGGTCTCCTTCTGTAACATCATCTGCTCCTGCTTCTACGGCAAGCTTCATTACTTCATTATGGCAGTATGTTCTTGGAACAAATCCGTATAAAGCGGGAATAATATTAGAAAATTTCTGAGGTCTGTCTACCTTTAAATATCCTGTTTCTTTATCTACTTCATATTTAATAGTATCTGAGGGAACAATTTCAACGAATACGTTTACAATATTTGGCGCATCTTCCCCTGCAGAAATCCCATGCCACGGATGTGCTTTAAAATTTGGAATCATTATTTATCTGTTTATTTTTAAGTTATAATTAAAATTTCTCTTCTAAGGTCTTCTATTGTGGCTGAAATATAGTCGTCGCCTTCCATATAGTTCATCAGGAAAATGGTTTTGAATTCTTCAAGATCTGTATTTCCGTTCAGTCCGTCATAGGTTTTATGAAGCAGGTCTATCACCGCATTCTTGGAATCCACAATATTCTTCCATGATATTTTTGTGATATACAGCTGCTGTGAAGAGTTGTATTCAAACTCTTCGTTAATGGTTTTTTCAGTAAGAAAGATAAACTCGTGTGCAGCTAACCCTTTATCAAATTTCTGGATTATGTTTGATGGTTTTATCCTTTCCAGAAAAAGGGTCATTCTTTCATAAGAATGTGCTTTATTTTCTGAATTTGATTTTACAGAAAGCAGCTTGATCTCCTGATTTTTAAGGGTGATGTACGAGTGTACGAATTGTCTCAGCAATACCAGAAAAGGAATTGCGATAATCAATGCAAAAGCATACGGTAAATATCCTGAAAAACTAGCCATAATTTTAGACGGCAAAATTACTAATTATTTTCCGTCTTGTAAAGAGTTTTTAAATATATCGATCTTAGAATTCTGAATATAGATCAGCGACAGTATTATGGTGAGATAAAAACCTATCATCATTCTGTTTGCCAGGCTCGGAAAAACCAGATATCTCAAAAATACTGAAACATAAATAGCTGCGAAAAATAAACACTGCGCCCAGCTTTTTTTACTGCCTAAAGCCAATTTATTTGCCAGAATAATAACAATGAATATTAATAGTAACGGAAAATACGACCCGTTAAAATCAAGCATTATGGTTTTCTTTATAAAATTAAGATAATCAGGAAAAGAGAATGGGTCCGGAGCTGATATAGGATAAATCTGAACTTTTGTAAACTGATTCATAAATAAGACAGACCATGAAATCTGGTTGAAATACTGGATCAGAGAAAAGGAAAGGAAAATATAGCCGTAAGACAAGAAAACCTGAGCCGTTTTAATCTGGAGAGTATTTCTGTAAAAATAAACCAGAATATAAAGAAATGAATATAAAATAAAGTACTCCGGCCTTGTTAAGACACAAAGCATGGCAAAAACCGTAGCAGCAAGATGATTCTTTCTAACTACAAAAACATATAAGCTCAATAACAGCAGTAAGCATGATAAACTGTCTGCCGAAGCATGCCTGCTGGCTTCCAGAAGCGGTTTAAACAAAGAAATTAAGATCGTTATAATAAATGCTAACGGATAATTCTTTAAAATCCTGATCAGGAAACTGAATACTAAGACCAGAATAAAGGCATAAGAAAGTATGGAAGTAAGAAATATGGAAGTGGTTACCTTACAACCTGCTTTAAAGAACATCAGGTTAATAAAATTATAAAATGGTTTCACCGAAAAGAGCTGAAGTTCTTCCCCGTAAGCTTTCGGATTTTCTGACAAAACTTTATAATAGGTATTTTCTCCTTTTGCAATTTCTTCATCCTGTGGAGTAATTCCGAAAAGCTTTGGGTTTTTCCCTTTTAATTCTGTGTATACTTTTTTATGAATGTCCTCTATTTTCATATCCGGATATTCAGCTTTGTAAACAAGCCCTACGTAAGCTTCAAGATCTACATTATAGTACTGATGGGTATACAGATAGGATGACATCAGGCATACATAGAGTGAAAAAATAAAAACAAGAATATTCTTAGTTTTTTTCATTTGCGTTTCAGTTTATTCGGTAAGAATGCAAAAGTAAAAAAACTATTTATGATTCAGCTTATTTATTCTTTTACGGGTTTTTGCAATGATAAAGGGCTATAATTCAAATAAAGCAGGTCTTTGGGTCACTTCATGGTAACATACACTGTCTTCATCAAAAAAGTGATAAACAAGACTTTTTCTTGTCCTGTTCTTATCGGTATGCGGTTCTCCTCCATGAAGTATATTGGCATGCCATATCAACATATCTCCTTTTTTTGCTTTAAAGACCTCTTTTTTCAAGCCTAATTCCCTGACTTTAGATTCTAAAAATTCTTCATAGGCCCTATAGCTTTTTTTGCCAATCCTTAATGCATCACCTTCATTATCATAATCAGAATTAAGAAAATAAGGCAGCTTATGGCTTTTCGGGATATAATGCAAAGCACCGTTGGTTTCATCCACATCTTCCAGTGCAATCCATACTCCCAAAAGTCCGCCCAGCGGATAGGTTGTCATGTGGATGCTGTCTGAATGTGTTTTCTGCTGGCTCCCGTTAATGAAATTAATGCTCTGAAAAAGTTTAGCTTTGCCGTTTAACAGTACAGACAGAAAATCTAATAAATTTCTGTTACTACCAATATTCTTAATGATTTCAGAATGATGAATGGCAAACATCAGCTTTCCGCCGTAGATGAATTTCAGTGTGCCGTTCTCCATCAGTTTTTCAATTTCGGTATTGATTTTATCAGCATCATTTTCGGTAATGAAATTTCTCAAAATCATGTATCCGTTCTCATCATATTGAAGGGCACTTTCTTTATTTTCGTCAGTAAGTCCTTTGAAAAATGCAGTATCAATCAGCCTATCCTGATCTATTTTTCTTAAAGAGGCAGGAAGATGGGCAAAATCTGCACTGGAAATACTGGAAAAATAGCTTTTATTAAGGCCGTATTTCTTATATAAAGGAATATTATGCTGTAATTTCTTCTTATTAAAAAAATTGTAAATAATATAGGGAAGCTTATAATGGCGGATCTGCTTTAGCATGACTGGAATGTTTGGATAATACTTTATAAAGGTACGGAATAATATTTAGTTATAATCATTCTAAATAACGAAATATAAATGATATAAATTTTAAGAAAACTTGCATCTCATTAAAAATCTGGCAAAGTTTTTAATCAGTGTTTTTTTAGAGTTCTCTATGACTGCGTAATGCTTCAACACCGGCCGGAAGCCTCTGAAAAACTCTTCAATACTCGGAAGATTCCCACCTTCAAAGTCAAAAATGTAATTTTCTATATTTTCTTTTATTACATAATCAATCAATGTGGACGCTCCGGCCATCTTAATGTATTTTTTATCATTAAAAGTCCCCAGAAGCGCAATGGTATCATAATCTGAATAAGTAGCTATCATATTGGTGATCTCACGATGATAGTAAAAAGCTGAAAATTTCAAATATTTTGATGAATGAAAGGTTTGCAGGGTTTTAAGCAAAGTTTCTGTATCATCCTCTTTATCCAATCCTATCACATTGTTCTTTATAAAAATTTCGGCTTCATGGTAGCTTATTTCTTTAAGCTCCGAATTTTCTATCACTTCATCATCCAACCTCAGTTTTCTTTTTCTTTTAGGTGAATATTTTGCAAAAACTTTGGCATATTCATCCGGATATAAAAGAAAGTTCTTCTTTGTCTTTAATTTTGAATCAAAACCATTGGTCTCATTGAAATGATAAGCTCTTATCAGATAATTTTTCTGAAGAAAATGCAGGAATTTTTCATTAATTTTCTTATCATCTTTAACAGAAAAGACTCCAAGTTGCTGGCATATCAATGGATTCTGGACAATTTTAATACCTTTTTTAAGTATAAAAGGAACAGGCATAACAGCCTCATAATCATTATAAATTAAAACATCCCATTGCTTATCGGTTGTCGCATCCAGGAAATCTTTTGATGCTGAATACTTTCTCTGTTCTGACTTTTCAAGGCAGCCAGTATATTTTATAAAATTGATTTCGTTATATTTCAATCTCCTAATCATAATAATCCTTCATCTGAGAAACTAAAGTATTTATCCTGTGTAATGATAATATGGTCTAAAAGCTGTATGCTTAATGTTTGTCCTGCTTCTTTTATTTTCTTGGTAATATTGATGTCTTCTTTACTCGGTTTTAAACTACCGGAAGGATGATTGTGGGCTATTATAATTCCTGTTGAAAGGTGATCCAAAGCAGTTTTAAATAAAACCCTGACATCTACAATAGATTGACTTATTCCTCCCTGTGTAAGTTGTGAAACTTGGATAACTTTATTCCTTTGATTCAGAAATATTGCCCAAAATTCTTCAGTCCTCAGATCTGTTAATTGATTTTTAAGTATAACATAAGCTTCATCACTATTTGAAATTACTGCCTTATCGGGTATTTCCTGGGTAATTCTTCTCTTTCCTATTTCTAATGCTGCAATAATGGAAACGGCTTTCACTTCTCCCACTCCTTTGAACTTCATAAGCTCTTTATTGGAAAGAAGGCTCAACTGGTGCCAGCTGTTATCCACCGAAGCCAGAATCTTTCTTGCCAATTCCAAAGCGCTCTCATCCCTGCTTCCGCTCCCCATAATGATAGCTAAAAGTTCGGAATCAGAAAGCGAATTCTTTCCATTTCGTAAAAATTTTTCTCTGGGCCTGTCGTCTTTAGCAAGAAATTTTATAGTCATTTGTGTGTGGATTTAGAATATAGAAACAGAATTTAATAGAATGCGTACATTATCACCGGATATTTTGACTTATCAAGATATTTTGCGGTTTGAGCCAATGCACCCGCAGAAAGCATCGGACATCCCAAGCTTAAACATGCAGGGTTTGGGGATTCCTGATCCGGGATACATCCGAAAGAATGTAATACTATTGCCCTTTGCATTGCATTGCTGTTACCCATATCCAGGCCGTTCAGCCTGTACGCTTTTCCGAATTTTCCGTTATAACTGTTCAGGATTTCATATTTTCCAAGTGAAGACTGATATGAACCTTCTGTATTGCTGAATTTCAGAGCATCCGAATTCTTAATAACTGACCCTGATCCATGAGAAACAATTGCTTTCTGCAATATTTTATTATTTTTCAGGTCATAAACAAAGTAACGGTATTTCCCGGAATACACCTTAAAATTAATAAAAACAGCAATGTCCTGATTATAATTTTTCCCCTTTACAAAGTTTTTAATTTCCAAAACTTTCGCTTCCGGAAGAAAACTAGAAGATATATTTTCCTGAGACTCAACTTTTGAGCAGGAAATAGCAAAAAGGGACAGGAATAAAAGTTTTTTCATTAAGGTGTGTGTTTTATTCTATAATCATACCATCTTTCATAACCAGTTTCCGGTCTGTAATTTCAGCAAGGTTAGGATTATGGGTTACAATAACAAAGGTTTGGTTGTATTTATCTCTTAAATCAAAAAATAACCTGTGCAGATCATCTGCATTCTTTGAATCCAGATTTCCTGTAGGTTCATCCGCAAAAATAATTTTAGGGGAATTGATAAGTGCTCTTGCTACAGCTACTCTCTGCGCCTCTCCTCCGGATAATTGGTTGGGTTTATGGTTCAGCCTCTGTTCTATTTTAAGGTCTTCAAATAAAGCATATGCTTTTTCCAGCGCCTCTTTTTCGTTGGCTCCCCCAATTTTTGTAGGAAGTAGAACATTTTCTAAAGCAGTAAACTCCGGAAGAAGCTGATGAAACTGAAATACAAAACCGATATTCTGATTTCTGAATTTGGAAAGCTGTTTATCATTCATATTAATAAAAGACTCCCCTGCAATACTAATTTCCGTATTATACTTATTGGAATTACTGGGATGATCCAAAGTTCCTAAGATCTGAAGCAAAGTAGATTTTCCAGCTCCTGATTCCCCTACAATAGAAACAACTTCACCCGTTTTGATGTGGATGTCAACTCCTTTCAGTACTTCTAAATTCCCATAAGATTTATGGATATTACTTGCTTTAATCATGATTCAAAAATAGTAATTTGATTTTGATATTCAATCAAAAATTAGAATGATAATATCTAAAATTTCATTTTTAAATAAACAAAAAAACCTCTCGAAACGAGAGGTTTTACTATTTTATAATTCGGACTTGTTACAGTAACAGAGTTAAAGGACTTTCCAGATATGTTTTCAATGTCTGTAAGAACTGAGCTCCCGTAGCACCGTCTACCACTCTGTGGTCGCATGCCAGTGAAAGCTTCATGATGTTTCCTACCACAATCTGACCGTCTTTTACAATCGGTTTTTCAATAATTGCCCCTACGGAAAGGATGGCAGAGTTCGGCTGGTTAATGATACTTGTAAATGTCTCAATTCCGAACATACCCAGGTTGGAGATAGAGAATGTGGAACCTTCCATTTCATTAGCTTTAAGGCCTTTGCTCTTAGCTCTTGAAGCCATATCTTTTACCGCTGCGGAAATCTGTGTGTAGTTCATCTGGTCTGTATTTTTAAGTACAGGAACCACTAATCCGTCAGGAATAGCCACCGCAACACCTACATTGATATTTCCTCTGTGGATGATCTTGTCTCCAGCCCAGCTTGAATTCACCTGCGGATGTTTTCTTAAAGCAACAGCCGTTGCTTTAATGATCATATCATTGAAAGAGATCTTGGTATCCGGTAAGGAATTGATTTCTTTTCTGGCCTCAATTGCCTTATCCATATTGATCTCCACCATCAGGTAATAGTGAGGTGCAGAGAACTTACTTTCAGCAAGACGTTTTGCAATAATATTTCTTACCTGGGAGTTTGGCGTTTCCGTATCTTCACCCTGAACAAAGCTTAACGCAACCGCAGCTGCTGCCGGAGCAGAAGCAGGAGATTGAGCCTGTGCCTGGGAAGGCTGATAGTTTTCAATATCTTTTTTAACGATTCTTCCGTTTTCTCCTGAACCGTGAACGCTGTTGATATCAACCCCTTTGTCCTGAGCCATTTTTTTAGCTAACGGAGAGATCGCTACCCTGTCAGAAGATGAAGAACTTACTGCAGGTGCTGCTTTTTCTTCCGTTTTAGCTTCAGCTTTCTGTTCAGCAGGTTTGTCTGATGACTGAGCTGCTGCTTTTGGAGCGCCTACAGCGGAAACATCTGTTCCTGCAGGGCCAATGATTGCCAATACTGAATCTACCGGAGCAGCACCGCCTTCTTCTACGCCCTGCTTCAATAATACCCCGTTGAATTCAGATTCAAAATCCTGAACTGCTTTATCTGTTTCAATCTCAGCAAGAAGATCTCCTTCTTTTACGGTATCGCCTACATTTTTATGCCATTTCGCCACTTTCCCTTCCGTCATGGTATCGGAAAGTCTTGGCATTGTAATAATTTCCACTCCTGCAGGAACTTCCGCAGTAGTCTGCTCAACACTTGTAGCGTTGTTTTCTGTTTTGGATTCTTCCTCAGATTTTTTCTCTTCAGAACCTCCTGCAGCGGGAGCAGCCGCTCCGCCGGTTAGTCCGGAAATATCTTCGCCTTCATTTCCAATAATCGCTAAAACAGAATCTACAGCAGCAGCAGCGCCTTCTTCTACACCAATATATAAAAGAGTTCCTTCCATTTCAGATTCGAAATCCTGAACAGCTTTATCTGTTTCAATTTCGGCTAAAATATCTCCTTCTTTTACTTTATCTCCTACTTTTTTATGCCATTTCGCCACCTTTCCTTCCGTCATAGTATCAGAAAGGCGGGGCATCGTAATTACTTCTGCCATAATTTTTTATTAATTTGAAAATTTGAGAATTTGAAAATTAAAAAAAGATGAATTTACTATCTCATTTTCAAATTTTCAAATTGATTTAATTATCTTTTAGTTTTCTAATTTATCTAAGAATGGGTAGTTTTCCTGAGCATAAACGTATTCGTAGATTTTCTCCGGATCCGGATAAGGTGAATTTTCCATGAATTCAATACACTCTTCTACAAATTCTCTTGATTTATTGTCAATAGTTTCCAGTTCAGCTTCCGTAGCCCATCCATTCTCCAGGATTCTGTGTTTCACAAGTTCCATAGGATCATCATTCTTATGAAGTGCTACTTCTTCTTTACTTCTGTAAGGCTCGGCATCAGACATAGAGTGTCCTCTGTAACGGTAAGTTCTTGCTTCAATAAATGTAGGCCCGTCTCCTCTTCTTGCTCTTTCTATTGCTTCATAAGCTGCTTCGGCTACTTTTTCAGGGTCCATTGCATCTACAGCAAGGCAAGGCATTTCGTACCCTAAACCTAATTTATAGATATCTTCGTGGTTGGCTGTTCTTTTTACAGAAGTTCCCATTGCATACTGGTTGTTTTCTACCACAAATACTACAGGAAGTTTCCAGTTCATCGCCATGTTGAAAGTTTCGTGAAGCGATCCCTGTCTTGCTGCTCCGTCTCCGAAGAAGCAAATGTTTACAGCTTTTCTGTCAAAATATTTATCTGCAAAAGCAATTCCGGCTCCCAAAGGAATTTGTCCTCCTACAATACCGTGCCCGCCATAAAAACGGTGCTCTTTACTGAAAATGTGCATAGAACCACCCATACCTCCGGACGTTCCGGTAGCTTTACCGCAAAGTTCAGCCATGATTCTCTTAGGATCTACTCCCATCGCCATTGGATGGATGTGGCATCTGTAAGCAGTAATCATACTGTCTTTCGTTAAATCCATTGCATGTGTGAATCCGGCAGGAATAGCTTCCTGACCATTATACAAATGTAAAAAACCTCTGATCTTTTGTTTTAGATAAAGAGAACGGCATTTGTCTTCAAACCTTCTCCACATAGTCATATCTTCATACCACTTCAGGTATACCTCTTTAGAAAATTCTTTCATGTGTTAGCTCTTGCTTTTTTATGATGAATATTTGAGCAAAATTATAAAAAAAACTTTGTTTTTATCATATACATACTAATTGTTTTTTTGCTTATAGTGTTATATTTGAATTTTAAACCTGAACATGGAAGAAAAACAGCCTTTACTGGTGCATAAAGTTTCAAAGATTATCTCGGATTTTTTTAATCCACTTGTTTCTTTATTTATTTACTTTACGTATATGAGCGTAAAGCAATACTCACTGAAAGATTCCCTGCTTTATTTTGTGCCTATATTACTGATGATTATTGTGCCGGTAGTGATCTGGCTGGTATGGAATGTAAAAACCGGAAGATATACGAATATGGACGTTTCGGACCGTGTCCAGAGGAAAACGCTCTATATTTTTATTGCGGGCTGTGTGGTTGCCTATCTTATCTTTAATTATTTCAGGAACGGGTATATTGATCTTGTGATGCTCTTTATCCTTATCCTTATTTTCACCATGCAGATCAGTAATTTCTTTATCAAAAGCTCAATGCATACAGCTTTTAATGTATTTGTTGCCGCATTGTTTTTTACATTGAACTGGAAGGCCGGATTGGTATGGCTGGGAATTGCTGCTTTAGTGGGAATTACAAGAGTTATTTTAAAAAGACATACGGTAAAGGAAGTATTTATGGGTGCCGGAATAGCATTTGTGGTATCTTTTATTTATCTTTATTGCAATATACAATTTCAACATTAAGAACATTCTATGAAAATAAATCATCTTACCGGTGCTGAGGAGAATTTTATGAAGCTGTTTTGGAAGCTTGAATCTTTTTATCTGAAAGACATCATGGAACAGCATCCTGAGCCGAAGCCGCACCAGAATACTGTTTCCACCTATTTAAAAATATTGGTTGAAAAGGGATATCTCACCACTCAGAAAGAAGGAAGGATTTTTAAATATACCGTTGTTGTCCCTATCGAAGAATACCGTAAGTTTATACTGAAAGAACTGGCCCATAATTTTTTCAATGATTCAGGGAAGGATATGCTGGAGTTTTTATTTAATGAAAAATTAATATCCCAGGATGATCTGAAGAATTATTTTGACCTTAAAATTGAAATCATTCCTGCAAAAGCTGAAGAACCTAAATTTGAATATGCAGAAGAAATCTTAAACCCTAAAAAAGTAAAAAAAGGCAAAGCAAAAGATAAGGACAAGAAGAAAAAAAAGAAAAAAGATTAAACACACAATACACAGATCATGAAAACGAAATTTCGTGAAATAACAGGAAAAGCGCAGGATGTTATCTTTCGCTATCCCATGGTTTTATTAATGGGGTTGCTCTCTTCTATAGGAGCTATCTGTATGATGGACAGTAAAAATGACGGTGATCTTTTATTTACCTATGCAAAATTTACCATCTGCAGCAGTCTGGGAATTTCATTAATGTTTGCTTTGAAGATTCTATCCCAAAGAATTGGAAGAAGATTGCTGTTGGAAATATTGGGCGTGGTTTTCCTAATTGGCTTTTATTTTATTCTGCCTGAAAAAAAGAAAAATTTCAATGATATTCAGGGTTTTATTATAGCCATAACTTTTCTGCTTTCCCATTTACTGGTTTCCTTTGCAGCGTTCCTGAGTAAAAACAAAGAGCTTAATTTCTGGCAGTATAACAAGAATCTTTTTGTTAATATTTTCCTGACGGCCGTTTTTACAGGAGTACTTACAGGAGGTGTGGAACTGGCAATCCTCGCAATTGATAAACTGTTTGATTTTCACTTCGATGATATCCTCTATCTTGATACGTTTTACATGCTGGCCATTTCCGGAAGCTGTTTTATTTTTCTTCTTTTCAATGAAACCGGCCTGGACTATCTTGAGAAAGACGGAACTTACCCTGTGATCTTAAAATTTTTCACTCAGTTTGTTCTGATCCCTTTGCTTTTCATTTATTTAATCATTCTTTATCTTTATTCATTTAAAATAATCATTCGCTGGGAACTTCCTAGAGGATGGGTTTCGTATCTGGTTTTAGCTTACAGCGTTGTAGGTATCCTTGCTCTGCTGCTGGTATATCCGCTTAAAGAAGAGAAGGCAAAATCCTGGGTTAAAGTATTTTCACAGGCTTTTTATTATACCATAATTCCTTTACTTGTTTTATTATTTACGGCTATATTTACAAGGATTCTGGAGTACGGTTATACAGAACCCAGATACTTTGTATTATTACTGGCGTTATGGCTGTTAAGCGTTGTCGTTTATTTTGTGTTGAATAAGAAAGCCAGTATAAAATTCATTCCGGTAAGCTTATTCACATTTGGCCTGTTTTCACTGATCTTTCCTTACTTAAATGCATTCAGTGTTGCCAAAAGAAGTCAGAAAAATGAATTGATAACCCTTTTGGATAAGAACAAACTTTTAGTAAACAACAAAATAAATTTTCAAAAGAAAGTTGCCGATACCCTGGTAGATGAAATTTCAAACAAATTCCAGTTTCTTGCAGAAAGAAAACAAAAGGATTTCTTGCTGAACCTTGTTTCCGGCAAAACACATGATCTTTTAGCTGATGATTTTCAACAGCCTTATTCATGGGCTGTCAGCAGCACTATTAGAAATGCATTTTCCGTTGTGGATAGAATTCCGGAAGTTTCAAAATATGAAAGGCTTATTTTGGAATCTGAAACAAAAATAACTTATATCCAGGGGTATCAGTATATAATTAATTTCAATAATTACAGCCAGGAATCCGGAAATATCAATGGAGATACGTTTTTGATAGATAACCAGGCGCTGGTTAATAATTCAAGAATTATAAAGGTAGTTCTTAATTCAAAAGAAGTTGTGGATTTCGGCCCTGCAATGAACAGGTTATTTGAAAACAATACGTCCCAGATAGGAACTGTAAGAATGAAAGAAATCTCTATGGAAAGTGACCTTGGTAAATATCATATCAAAATAGTTTTCCCAAGCATTTCGAGAGACAAAACATCTGATAACAAACAGAATGATATATTCTATAATGAGGCGGTAATGCTGATCAGGGAAAAATAAATAAATACTAACTAATGTCTTAACTGTTTATATTCAAATAATTATCCCTTCCTGAAAGATCAGGAAGGGATATTAATACAAAAAAAAGCGACTAAAAAGCCGCCTTATATTTTACCAACGGTTTCCGCCGCCGTTACCACCACGGTTGTTTCCACCGTATCCACCACCGCCGTTACCACGGTTGTTTCCGTAACCACCACCTCTGTTGTTGTCAAAGCTTCTTCTTGGCTTTTCTTCTCTTGGCTTAGCCTCAGATACATTCAGAGTTTTACCGTTAAATTCTTTCTGATTAAGAGCTTCAATAGCTTGTTTTCCTTCTTCATCACCCATTTCTACAAAACCGAAACCTCTTGAACGGCCAGTTTCTCTGTCTGTAACAATTTTAGCTGATGATACGTCACCAAATTCTGCGAATAGATCGTGCAACTCATACTCTTTAGTTGCGTAATTGATGTTTGAAACAAAAATGTTCATTTTAAATAAAATTAAAAAATTAATAAAAATTTGGTATATAAAAGAAAAACAACATAAATTAATGAACAAATATTGATTCCAAATATAAACGTATGCAAGATACAATTAAAAATTATAAATCAAAGTTTTTTTTAAGTCATTTCTAGCCTCGTAAGAAATTCAAGCCCTATAATCATCAATGCAAAACAATAATTACCTATATATCAGTGTATTATATTTAAATTTCAATAAAGTTAAAATTAGTTAACATAATTACAAAAATTGTAAAAAACAAAGTATATAGCGTCTAATCCTGTTATAATTCAGCATATATATAGCAACCTGAGCTTAACAAAATAAAAAATATTAATCCCATTTATTAACCTAATCAAAAATATATATGAAGCATACAACAAATTATATCAACACCTTTATTGAAGTTGCTGAAGACTGTCCTGTCTCCCACGCCGAGGCTCCACCTGAAAAGAAAATCAAAACTTTGGCAGAATTTCAATATGAGCAGATGATAAAAAATCCTTACCGTTATACTTCTGACGATATTATATTTGAATGCTATGCCTTAAAAAATGATATTCCCGAAAGTGAAAAACAGCAGGCAAGAATACAGTTTTTCTCCAAAGGACAGCCTTGTCTACGCTCCTCCCCATTATCCAAACGCTACGGATTCGGGACCCACCACAATGAGGAAGGGAAAGTAGCTGTTTTTCCCGTTGAAAGTAAGGAATATCAAAAATTTTTAAACGACAGCTCCATAAAAAAAGTAAAAGCAATGCGCTCCAAGAAAATATGATTGAGAAAATGAATCATTTTTTTAAGATCAGTAAATATTGTTTCCTTGATAAACCCGGTTTTTAGCCCTAAATTTGTAGAGCAAATCATTAAAACATGAACTATCATACCAGAAAATGGGTAAAGCCCGAAGACCTGAACCCTAACCATTCTCTTTTTGGAGGAAGACTTTTACAGTGGATCGATGAAGAGGCGGCACTTTACGCAATCATACAGTTGGAAAATACAAAAGTAGTAACGAAATTCATTTCGGAAATCAATTTTGTAAGTTCTGCAAAACAGGGGGATATTATAGAAATCGGGATTGAAGCCACCCACTTCGGATCTTCATCTGTTACTTTAAAATGTGATGTACGAAACAAAATGACCCACCAGACCATTATTACCGTAGACAAAATCGTCATGGTGAATCTGGACAGTGACGGAAACCCTGCACCCCATGGAAAAACCCAGATTGAATTTGTAAAAGACAGGCTGAGCAAACCATGAAAATCTTCATAAAAAATATGGTGTGCAACCGCTGTATTTCTGCAGTGGAAAAAATATTTGGAGAAGCAGATATTCCTGTAAATTCTGTCATTCTGGGAGAAGTTGAAACAGCAACCGATATTTCAGCCGGAAAAATGGTGGATATAGAAAAAACTCTTCTGGATACAGGATTTGAGAGAATCAAGGACTCTGCGCACCAGCTTGTTGATAAGATCAAGAATATAATTATCATCAAAATTAGCGAACTGGATATTGATGAAAACTTTCTTCTTTCCGATTTTTTAAGTTCAAAAATTCATAAGGATTACAGTTCCCTTTCCAAAACCTTTTCCCAGAACGAAAACATCACACTCGAACAGTTTTTTATCCTTCACAAAATAGAAAAAGTAAAAGAGCTGCTTCTTTATAATGAATTCACCCTTACAGAAATTGCAGGAAAGCTTGGCTATAAAAGTGTTCAGCATCTTTCTTCCCAATTCAGGAATATTACCGGATTCACCCCTACAGAATTTAAGAAACTGAAAGATCATCAAAGAAAAACCCTGGACAGTTTCTGAGTTGGAGAGTAAGCGTGTTGGAAAATTTTAGAGTATAAATACAGAAGAGCCTCAGCCCATTTATGAATATATAAACTTCTTCACCCTCAACCCTCCTACTCTCACTCTACCCTAAAACCCTCCCGCTCACCCACCTTTCCAAATTCTATAACTATTATCCTTAAATTTATAACAGGCTTACCATTTCATTTTGGACATTTGTATTATAAATTCAAGGAATCATGAACAGACAATATCATATACTCGGCATGACGTGCTCCGGCTGTCAGAAAAAAATTTCTGAAAAACTCAACAGCATTGAAGGAGTTACAGCCGATATAAACCTGAAAAATAATACAGCAACCATAACTTCCGATAAAGAAATTGAACTTTCCGTTTTAAATAATGCTTTAGAGGAAATAGGAAAATACAGACTCGAAGATCCCAATAAACCCGAAAAAACATTCGTAAAGCCTCAGGACAGGATTTCCTTGTCTTCTGTATATTATTGTCCAATGGAATGTGAAGGTGATAAAGTTTACTTTAAACAAGGTGAAAGATGTCCCGTTTGCAATATGTATCTGGTTCCCATTGAGGAAAAACACGCCAAAGACCCGAATCACAAACCAGTCTATTCTTCCTCAAATCCCCCTTCAAATTTTAAAGACAGTATTGGAAAATATTATTGCCCGATGTTTTGTGAAGGCGATAAAGTATATGATGAAAAAGGTGACTGTCCGGTCTGCCATATGCATCTGGAAGAAATCACGGAAGACCTTGCAAAAAATGCATCTTCACACAGTCATCAGCATTCTCATCATCATGATGACAGTCATCACCGTGAAGCACCGAAAGTTACAGATGATATGGCCGGAAAATATTACTGCCCCATGTATTGTGAAGGTGATAAAACCTATGATTCCAATGTGGGATGTCCCGTTTGCGGAATGGATCTGGTAAAATACCCCGAAAAGAAAACAGCAAAATACACCTGCCCTATGCATCCGGAAATTATCCGTGATGAACCCGGAGACTGTCCCATCTGTGGAATGGACCTCATAAGAATGCCTGACAGCAGTGAGGATGAAGAGGATGAAACCTACAATATTCTGAAAAGAAAATTCTTAATTTCACTTGCCTTTACAATTCCTGTTTTCATTCTTTCTATGGGTGGAATGATGATTAATTTTCCTTTCTCACATAAGATACAGGGATTTATAGAGCTTGCCTTAACGCTTCCCGTGATGTTTTATTCCGGATGGTTTCTGCTGAAAAGAGGCTGGGTTTCGTTCAAAACCTGGAATTTAAATATGTTCAGCCTTATTGCTTTGGGTGTTGCAGCAGCATTTATTTTTAGTATCACAGCTTTGATTTTTCCGGATATTATTCCTCATGAAATCAGAGGACATAATCATGAAATTCCACTGTATTTTGAAGCCGTCTGTGTGATTTTAACACTTGTAATTTTAGGCCAGCTTATGGAAGCCGCTGCTCATAAAAAAACAGGAAATGCGATCAAAGAACTGATGAACCTATCTCCTGACGAAGCCAATCTTATCATAAATGGAGAAGAAAAAAGAGTGTTGCTTTCCCAGGTAAAAATCGGGGATCTTTTAAAAGTAAAGCCGGGTGAAAAAATTCCTGTTGACGGAAAGATCACAGAAGGAAGCTCTCTTGTGGATGAAAGCATGATTACCGGTGAACCTGTACCCGTAGAAAAAAATATTGATGATAAAGTTTCCTCAGGAACCATTAATGGAAATAAGGTATTCACCATAAAAGCTGAAAAAGTGGGCGACGAAACCCTTCTTTCCCAAATCATTAAAATGGTAAACGAAGCCAGCCGAAGCAGAGCTCCTATACAGAAACTGACTGATAAGGTTTCCAAAGTCTTTGTTCCCGTTGTAATTCTGATTGCCGTTCTTACTTTTATTTTGTGGCAGTTCTTTGGTCCGGAAGGAAAAAGAAGCTTATTTGCTTTTGTAAATGCAGTGGCCGTTCTCATTGTTGCCTGTCCGTGTGCCCTCGGTTTGGCTACTCCAATGTCCCTGATGGTTGGAATCGGGAAAGGAGCAAAAAGCGGCATCCTGATCAAAAATGCAGAAGCACTGGAACAGATGAATAAGGTAAATGTACTGATCACAGACAAAACAGGAACTTTAACGGAAGGGAAACCATCTGTACAATATATCGAAACTTCAGGCAACGGAGATAAAAATGAAATCCTGAAACTGGCATTTTCACTTAACCAAAATTCAGAACATCCGCTGTCCAATGCGGTCATTAAAAGAGCTAAAGAAGAAAATATAACTGCTGAAAAGGTAGATAAATTTGAAAATATCTCAGGAAAAGGTGTTCAGGGAAATATCAATGGAAAAACCGTTTATTTAGGAAATGAAAGCCTTCTGATTTCCAATAATCTGTCTATTTCCCAAGAATTAAAGCAAAAAGCCGTAGAAGTACAGTCGAAGGCGCATACCATCTCTTATATTGCACAGAATCAGACTGTATTAGGATTTATCAGCTTTACCGATAAAATTAAAGAAACTTCCAAAAAAGCAGTTCAGCAGCTGATGAACGAAGGAATTGAAGTCATTATGATGACCGGAGACAATGAGCATACTGCCAGAGCTGTAGCCGGTGAACTGGGAATAAAACATTACAAAGCAGGCTGCCTTCCGGAGGATAAGCTGAACGAAGTAAAAAGACTTCAGAAAGAAGGTAAAATAGTGGCCATGACCGGCGATGGAATCAACGACTCCCCCGCTTTGGCACAATCTGACGTAGGAATTGCCATGGGAACCGGAACCGATGTTGCTATGGAAAGTTCAGAGATCACATTATTAAAAGGTGATATTTTAGGGGTGGCAAAAGCTAAACTACTCAGTGAAAAACTCCTCAAAAATATCAAAGAAAACCTGTTCTTTGCATTTATCTATAATGTACTGGGCATTCCGGTAGCGGCAGGATTATTGTATCCTTTCTTTGGAATACTGTTGTCTCCAATGATTGCAGCAGCGGCAATGAGTGTCAGTTCACTTTCTGTAATTCTGAATTCATTGCGGTTGAACTCTGTTAATCTGGATGCAGATATAAGATAAAAAGTTATGAAAAAAGGAAGTCTTTACATTGGATGTTCGGGATTTTATAACAACGACTGGAAAGGGTCGCTGTATCCTGAAAATGTTCAAAGTAAAGACTTTCTTATCTTATATTCCCAGAATTTCAATTCGGTAGAAATCAATTCTACTTTCTATAGAAAACCGACTGGAAAAACGCTTTTAAAATGGCATGATGAAACGCCTGACGATTTTAAATTCTTCATCAAAATTCCCAAAACCATTTCCCATGAAAAACGTCTGAAAGATTCCAAAGAAGAGATTTCGGAATTCTGTGAGCATATTCATACCCACTTAAACGAAAAACTTTCCGGGTTTCTGTACCAGTTTCCGCCTTCGTTCAAACGGTCGCAGGAAAACATTGATTTAATCCTGTCTGGTCTTGATTTCAATTACCTGAATGTCATAGAATTCCGTCATGATTCCTGGTGGTCTGATGAAATTTTCACTCTTTTGAAAGGGCATCATATTGTTTTTTCAGGCGTGAGCTTTCCCGGTAACCTTCCGGAAGATATGATTGTTAATCATCCTGAAATTTTATATTACAGGCTTCACGGAAAACCTGTTCTCTATAAATCTGAATACAGCACGGACTTCCTTGATACGCTGGCTCAAAAGATCAAAAATTCAGAAAGAAAAGCATTTATATTTTTCAATAATACGTGGGGAACTGCTGCCATTAAAAACTCTCTTTACCTGAAGAAAATCTTAGAATAAATACCTTTATCAGCATCTGTAATTTCAATGAAAATAGAGAAAAACTATTGTTTTCACATTTATAAATGTTAAAATATAGAAATTAAAAAACATAATCTCAACACCTTTTTATTCTGACAAAATTCATACTGAAATAAAGTTCTTAAAATAAAATTAAAAAACAGTATTTTAACAAATCATGGCATATAATTTGTTAACATTTTTGCGATAATTTTAACAATTTTTAACGATTTAATTTCCATTATCTTTATGAAAAATTTCTTTGGGGGAAAGTCAAAAAACATGACTTTTCTTGGGATGACTGCATTGGTGAGTGCGTCTTCAATTGTATTCAACGGCTGTAACGGCAAAACTGAAGTGAAAGAGTTTGAAAAAACAGTTTCACTGGAACATCCCACCGTGAAAACGGTCCCCAAAATAGATGATGAAAATGTAGATCCCGATAAAAGAATTATCTACCTTACTTTTGATGACGGACCTAACCAGGGAACAGAAAACCTTCTTAAAATCTTAAATAAGAGAAACGTTTGTGCCACTGCTTTTCTTGTAGGAAAACATGCCTATGGAAGCAAGAAACAGAAAGATGACATGGAACTTTTAAAAAGCAATCCATTAATTGAACTGGCCAATCACAGCTTTAGTCATGCACACAACAAATACTCCGATTTTTATAAAAATCCTGATGCTGTGGTATATGATTTTGATATCGCCAAAGACAGCCTAAAGCTTTATGATAAGATCGCCAGAACACCGGGCCGAAATATCTGGAGACTGAATAATATTAATGTTACCGATATCAAAAGTTCCACCAATGCGGCAGACAACCTTAAAAAAGCAGGCTATAAAGTAATAGGTTGGGATCTTGAGTGGAAACCTTCCCAAAAAATGACTTTGAAGGGAAGCCATGAAGCCATGATCAAAAAAGTAGACAGCATCTTCTATAATGATCTGGAAAAAACATCAAGACATCTGGTTTTCCTTACTCACGACCAATATTTAAGAGATGCCGATTCCATCAATGAGCTGGATATGTTTATTGAAAAACTCCAGAAAAGCAACAGGTTTGTTTTCAGGAAGATTTCCCAGTATCCGAAGATTAATGATATCCTGAACTAATTTCAATATAGCAATGTATCCGTTTAGCAGTGTAACAATTCAGGAATATTGGTAAAGCTGCTAACTGGTAACTATTTTACAGGATCATTAGTTTTTTGCTTTTAAAATTCGGAAATTTGCATATTATGGATATTAAAGAAAATTATACGGCAGTAAAAAACCAGCTTCCGTCAGAAGTACAACTCGTAGCAGTTTCCAAAACCCATCCGGTTGAGGCAATTCAGAAGGTTTATGATCTGGGACAGAAAGTCTTTGGTGAAAATAAAGTTCAGGAGCTTATGGAAAAGTACCCTCTTCTTCCAAACAATATCCAATGGCACCTGATCGGGCATCTGCAGAGCAATAAGGTAAAATATATCGCTCCTTTCATTGATACCATCCAGAGTGTGGATTCTGAGAAACTTCTGACCGAGATCAGTAAAGAAGCCGGAAAAAATAACAGAACCATTAAAGTATTGCTCCAGGTAAAGATTGCTGCGGAAGAAAGTAAATTCGGACTTGAAATTCCGGAAGCAAAAACCTTGTTTCAAGAGTATATTGACAGAAAGTTTACGAACATTGAAATCACCGGACTGATGGGAATGGCCACATTTACGGATGATGAAGAACAGGTGAAAAAAGAATTTTTAATACTGAAAGGACTTTTTGATGAATTAAATCAGTTAAAATCACTCCAAACTTTATCTATGGGAATGAGTGATGATTTCCCCTTAGCCATTGAATGCGGTGCCAATTCCGTGAGGGTTGGATCCGCTATTTTCGGCAGGAGAGATTACTCAAAATAGTATATTTAGGTATGGTTTTTGCTAATAATTGAATCAAAAAATCTAAATTTGCAACTATGCAAAAAATCCTTATTGTAGAAGACGAAAAAGCAATCTCGGGAGTATTACACAGTATTCTTTCTGATGAACTTACCGATTACGAATTTGTTATCGCTGAAGATGGCCTTGAAGGCTACAAACAGATAGAAAAAGAAGATTTCGCATTGGTGATTTCTGATATCAAGATGCCGAAACTTTCAGGAACAGAACTTTTAAAGCAAAGCATCCTTTTAAAGCCTGAGAGTACATTCATCATGATCTCCGGTCACGCAGACATCGATTCTGCTGTTTCTTGTCTAAAAGAAGGTGCATACGACTTTATTTCCAAACCTATCGACATCAACAGACTGATTACCAGCGTAAAAAATGCTTTAGCCAAAGAAAGTCTTAAAAAGGAAAATAAAAATCTTCAAACTGAAAATAAGACCCTTAAAAGAAAGGTCAACAAAAAATACCAGATGATCGGCGATTCTCCTGCTCTGAAAAAGATCCAGGATATGATCGAAAAAGTAGCTGCTTCCGATGCCCGTGTTTTAATTACCGGTCCAAACGGAGCAGGAAAAGAACTGGTAGCCCACGCCATTCACAACCAAAGTGAACGTGCGAGAGGCCCAATGGTGGAAGTAAACTGTGCAGCCATCCCTTCCGAGCTTATTGAATCTGAACTTTTCGGACATGTAAAAGGTTCTTTTACGGGTGCTATTAAAGACAAGCAGGGAAAATTCGAGCAGGCAAACGGAGGTACCATCTTTTTAGATGAAATTGGAGATATGAGCCTTATTGCCCAGGCAAAAGTATTGAGAGCATTGCAGGAAAGCAAAGTTTCTCCTGTAGGAAGCGATAAAGAAATCAAGGTTGATGTAAGAGTAATTGCAGCAACCAACAAAAATATGCAGAAGGAAATTGAAGAAGGAAAATTCAGGGAAGACCTTTACCACAGGCTTTCTGTGATTGAAATCTATGTTCCGCCGTTGGATGACAGAAAAGAAGATATCAAATTGTTAGTAGATCATTTTTCCGGTATGATTGCCGATGAACATGGTACTGCTGTGAAAAAATTTGATGATAAAGCGATTGACGCGCTTAAAGTTCTTTCATGGACAGGGAACATCAGAGAACTGAGAAACGTTGTGGAAAGATTAATTATTCTTGGCGGAAATACTGTTTCCGAGGAGGATGTTGCAAGTTTTGTAAGGAAATAATTTAATTGAACATTAAATATTCATAAAAATTTGCAGTAGCCTTACTGCAAATTTTTTTTTGCCCTATTTTAAGTATTAAACTATATATGAATCATAAATTATTATGAACTTTTTAAACAAAAATTATACGAAAGAATGCCTTACTCTGGCTCTTCCTGTTATGCTTACGCAGGTTGGGCAGGTTTCGGTGAATCTCTTCGACAATATTATTGTCGGAAAACTTTTGGGTGCGGATGCGCTCGCTTCCGTTTCATTGGGAAATGCCGTATTTTTCTCGGTGTTCGTATTGGCGCTTGGATTTTCATTTGCCATTCCTCCCCTTGTTTCTGAGGCCCATTCCAAGCAGGATCATGGGACTATTAATTCTGTTTTCAGTCACGGATTCGTAATCAATATGTCTGTAGGAATTATTTTAATGACTGTTTTACTTTTAGGAATGCCACTACTCTATCATTCCGGGCAGCCGGAGAAGATCATTCCTAATACAGTGGATTTCCTGAGTATTATGGCGATCAGTATGATCCCGTTCATGGCGTTTCAGACACTTCGTGAAGTTTCCGAAGGTCTTTCTTATACCATAGGTGTTACCAAAGCCACGATCATTGCCAATATCATCAATATTGCTCTTAATTATGTTTTTATCAAAGGGCTTTGGATCTTCCCTGAAATGGGTGTGAAAGGTTCTGCTTTAGCCACTCTGATCTCCAGAATATTTATGGTAGTCTTTCTTTATATTGTATTGGTGAAAGAGAAAAAAACAAGACGCTACATCAAAGATTTTTCTTTAAAAATTCAGGTTTTCTCAAGAAATATGTTTGACAAAATGGTAAAACTGGGTTTACCTACAGCTTTACAAATGTTCTTTGAAGTAACAGCTTTTGCCGGGGCAGCATTTATCTGCGGACTTATTTCAGCCCATGATATTGCTTCCCACCAGATTGCTTTGAGTATGGCTTCATTTACCTTCAATCTTTGTGTTGGGTTTAGTGTGGCTTCAACGGTTATGATCGGAAGAAAACTGGGGGAACAGAATTTTGTTGAATTAAGAAAAGTCGGGATCAATAACCTGAAAATAGCTTTTATTTTCATGTGTATCTGTGGATTGGTATTTATTCTCGGAAGAAATATTCTGCCAACCTTCTTTACCAAAAAAGAGGAAATTGAAGTCATTACCTTAGCATCCAAACTGATGATTATTGCTGCATTATTTCAGCTTTCAGATGGGATTCAGGTCACAGCTTTGGGTACGCTCAGAGGTTTGCAGGATGTGAAAATTCCGTCAATCTATACTTTTATTGCTTACTGGGTGATTACCGTTCCATTAGGATATTTTCTTTGTGTAACCCTGAATATGGGTGCTTTCGGAATGTGGATCGCTTTAGGTTTGGGACTTACGATTTCCGCAGTTTTCTTAGTGAAACGATTTTTAAATATGTCTGCAAAAAGAATTAACCAGAAAGAAAAACAAAATGGGTCAATAGATCAACTCGGAGCTTAAAAACTCCGGTTTTTGTTACTTTGGAGCTTTTTACAAACTATTCGTAACAAATTTCGCGAAGTCGGAGACTTCGCGAAATTTGTTTTTATATCATTATCCAACCCTTTTTCCTAGAATTGTCAGGCTTCTTTCAATTCCATCCAAAACAGCTACATCGGGTAATATTCCCCAATCTTCAAACCCAAAATTCCTGAAAAGTTTCAGACTGGCTTCATTATGTGAGAAGATAAATCCCAGCAGGGTTTTAATTCCTAAACCCGGTGCCTTCTCAATACAGTATTCCATTATTTTTTTTCCATAGCCTTTTCCCCGGCAGGATTCATCCAGGTAAATGCTCATTTCAACGGTTCCGTTATAAGCAGGTCTTCCGTAAAATGAAGAAAAGCTCACCCATCCTACCGTCTCACTATCATTATTCTCAATGATCCAAAGCGGTCTTGTATCAGGATTGTGTTCATCAAACCACTTCCTTCTGCTTTCCACAGAAACATTTTCCGTATCGGCGGTCACCATCCTTGAAGGAATGGTAGAGTTATATATGTCAACCACTTTTTCCAAATCTTTCAGTTCAGCATTTCTGAATTGTATCTCTTTCATGTTTTATAGATTCCGGTTTTATTTCTCTGCAAAAATAAGAAGCATGAGACTTTTACCGACAGAATTTAATTAATAATTGTATGTTTATTGTTTAAAATTGAGTCACTTCCCCAAGTTTTTTAAAGTTCTGTTCAAACTTCTCACCGTAATTCCCAGATAGGCAGCCATATCTTCTTTTGAAATTTCTATTTCCTGCTGTGCCTGCAGTTCAAGAAGCTGGGATAAGGTATGTTCAGCCGCATACAACTGCTGATAAGAAGCTCTTTTGGAAGTATTGACAATGCGTTCGGCAAAAACATCAAGAAGCAGATTATTCAAAGCCAGATCACTTTTGATTAAATTCCTGAAATAAGCTATCGATATGGCATAAACAATGACATCTGTTACCGCTTCAATACTACACAAGCAGGGAATATTCCGGATCAGCTCTATCTCCCCTGTGATTTCGCCTTTTCCCAGAAATTCAACAATATATTCTTTCTCATTCTCTTCAACGAAAAAACATTTGGTGATTCCTTCTTTAATCAGCATTATTTTAGAAGGTTTTTCGTTCTGTGAGAATATTCTTTCGCCTTTGGAGAAAGATCTTACAAGAATATCTTCTTTACGTTCCTGTTTTACGTAAAGGTTCTCTATATAATTTAAAAATAACTGATTGGTCCGTAACATCTCTTATCCGGGACAAATGTCCTTTTCTGATTGAATTTTTATACTGAATTTTGCCATGAGAAAAATACAAAAGTAAAATGAATAATCACATAACAACAATTGCCTTTGATGCAGATGATACCCTTTGGATTAATGAACCCTATTTTCAGGAAGCAGAAAAAGAATTCTGTGTACTTCTTGAAGATTATCTTCCACAACATTCCATATCCCAGGAATTATTTAAAACCGAAATGAAGAACCTTCACCTGTACGGTTATGGTGTAAAAGGCTTCATGCTTTGTATGGTGGAAACGGTAAGCAGAATTTCGAATGGTACAGCATCCATGCAGTTAATCAACAGGACTATTGAAATTGGTCAGGAACTGTTACAGAAACCAATAGAATTATTGGATGGCGTTACTGAAACACTTGATGCATTAAAAGGAAAGTACAGACTTGTAGTGGCTACAAAAGGAGATTTGCTGGATCAGGAACGGAAGCTTAAAAATTCAGGATTACAGGAATATTTCCATCATATAGAAATTATGAGTGACAAAAAGGAAAGCGATTATCAAAAACTCCTGAAACATCTGGACTGCAGGCCTGAACACTTTCTGATGCTTGGAAATTCAATAAAATCAGATGTTCTGCCCGTATTGGAAATTGGTGGTTTTGCGGCCCACATTCCTTATCATGTAACCTGGAGCCACGAACAGCATGAACATCATCTGGAACATGAAAATTTTATGGAGCTGAAGAGTATTGATAAAATACTCGGATATTTATAAAAAAACTCGCCTTAACAGGCGAGTTTTACATTTATTTCTTCAGACACTTCTCCAGGAACTGATCCTGTTCCCATAAAAGGTGTAAAATATTTTCTTTGGCTACATAGCCGTGCGCTTCTTTCGGAAGGAGAACCATTTTTACAGGAGCTCCCAGATTTTTCAGGGCCTGAAAATATCTTTCCGTCTGTAAAGTGAAAGTTCCCGGATTGTTATCCGCATCACCATGAATCAGCAACAACGGGGTTTTCATTTTATCTGCATTCATAAATGGAGACATTGTATTGTAGATTTCAGGAATATCCCAGTAATTCCTCTGTTCGCTCTGAAATCCAAACGGTGTTAAGGTTCTGTTATAAGCCCCACTTCTTGCAATACCACAGGCATAGTCTTTAGAATGGGTTAAAAGATTAGCGGTCATAAATGCACCGTATGAGTGACCTCCAACAGCAACTTTAGTTCTGTCAATATAGCCTAGCTTGTCTACAGCATCTATGGCTGCCCTTCCGTTTGCTACCAGCTGAGGAATGAAGGTATCATTCGGTTCTGTTTTTCCTTCTCCGATAATCGGGAAAGAAGCATCATCCAATACAGCATATCCTTTTGTAGTCCAGTATACGAAAGATCCGTAGTATGGGAATGTGAAATCGTTCGGGTTTTGCGTATTCTGACCGGCCGTATTTTTATCTTTATATTCTGTAGGATAAGCCCAGATCAGTAACGGAAGTTTTTCCTTTTTAGCTTTTCTGTCGTAATTGGCAGGCAAATAAAGAGTTCCTGTTAAAGTAACACCATCATTTCTTTTGTAGGTAATTACTTCTTTATAAACATCTTTAATGCTTTCAAAAGGATTCGCGAAATTGGTTACAACTACCGCTTTATTGGATTTAATATTTTTCTTAAAATAATTCGGATACAGGCTTGGAGACTGTTGAATTGTTAAAATCTCTCCTTTCGCAGGATTAAGGATATCAATGATCTCTTCTTTGCTGTTTTTAATATTGGAAGTGTATAATCTCGTCTTTTTAAGAGACTTTACATCCATTTCATCAATAAAAGGATGCTGACCGTCTTTAGTAAATCCGTCTCCTATAAGGTATGTCTTTCCTCCTTTCATATCGATAACAGTTCTTCCGTACTGGTTTTTTGCAGTATTGAAATTCCCGGGATCGCTGTAAACATCCTGGTAATTCCTGTCATCAATAACTTTTGATTCTCCGTTATTAAGATCTAAAAGGAAAGATTTGGTATTTCTTGTATCATACCAGCCCTCAGAAACTACAGCATAATGGTCATTAGTCCAGCTTACTCCTTCATATCTCTGTTTTGTTTTAAAAAATGACTTCGAAGCGGCAGTAAATGGTGCTTCCCATGTAAAGATCTCATCTCTGTACTCTGCAGCTTTGGATTGGTCTCCTCCGTCCAGTGCTTCAGCATATATTAAAGTTGCCGGTGCATCACTTCTCCAGCCCATGCTTCTTTTTCCTGTTCTTACGGATGAAAATCCTTTTGGCATGATTTCATTCAAGGGAACATCGTTTACTGTTTTTACAGCATTTCCTTTCAGATCATAAACGGTAGTAGTCGAAGGGAACCTGTTTAATGGAACGATATAGGAGAACGGCTTTTTGATCACAGTCGCCATTAAATAATTTCCGTCCGGGGAAAAACTTAAGCCGGAATACATATCCTGGTCTTTTATTTTTTTTAGGTTCCCGTTCATATCTGCATTGTAAATCTCGGAGGCAGTAAGAACCTCAAAGTTCTTTTCATCCTGGGGATTTTTCAGAAGATCCTGATAAGTTCTGTTCTGTGAAACTTTACCGTCAGCGGTAGAAACAATAGGTCCTGTCGGAAGATCTTTACTTGCATCAATCAGAGCTGGTCTGTTTGAAGGAAGTGTTCTGATCAGGAAACTTTGGGAATCATTGTACCATGTATAAGGTGTTCCCAGATTGGCATTCAGATTATCAGCGGTAATTTTTTTAGCGGCGGCAGTTTCCATATCCACAATCCAAAGCTCAACTCCTTTATCCGTTGTATTAGTAAAGGCCAGTTTTTTTTCGTCCGGAGAAAATGAGATATAGGTAATTTTAGGATTCGCAGGAAGATTCTTCACCTGAGTTTCATTTTTATCATTGATCTTTCTGATCTTCAGATTATTGGAATACGTAACACTGCTTGAAATATTGGTAACCGGGTTGATCCTTAGCCCGGCAAGTTTCATTTCCTGCTGGTTAAGATCTTCCAGTGTTTTATAGGTAGGGCGGTATGTGAAAACCACCCAGTCTTTTTTGCTGTTCATCAGAACGCTTGGCGGCCTTTCATAATCTGCCAGTTTTAAGATTTCAGCAGATGGTTTCTGGTAAGTAATATTCTCCTGTGCATCATAGAAATTGAGAAATGCCAGAAGGCAAATAGTCAGTTTTATCTTCATATAGATTCATTTTTACGAATGTAGTGATTTTTGGGTATAATTAAAATAGCCTTAAACTTTATAAATTCAAATATAACCAACAAAAAAGAGCATTATTTCTAATGCTCTTTTATTTTATCTGAACCGGATTACCAATCCGAAGCTCTTTTTCGTTTTTCTATCATATGGTCTACTGATATTTTTCCTGCACCAAAAGCCATCAGCAAAAGATAAGCAGACAGGTAAACAAGACTCATTTCTCTTTTCTCGAAAGGGTCTGCTCCGTGAACTACAAAAGCGGCAATCACCATTGTAAAGATCAGAAAACCTAAAGAAATCCTGGTGAAGAGGCCTAATATAAGAAGTATTGAACATACAAATTCAGCGATAACGGTAAGAACCAGAGTTATTAAAGGCCCTAATCCTATAAAATCATAAAATTCAATTTTACCACCTTCCAGTAACATCTGAAGTTTTGGAAAACCATGAGAAAGCATGGCAAAACCCAAAAATACCCTCACTACGAATAAGACAATATCTTTAGGTACTGAGCTTGAATTTGGCTGAAAGTAGTTCATTTACTAAATATTTACACTAAAGTTAATAAAAATCTTTTAATAGAACGGCATTTCAGGCATTTTTAGTCTATCTGTATCCAAAATTTTTCAGATCCCTGTCATTTTTGCGCCAGTCTTTTTTCACTTTTACAAAAAGGTTTAGGTGAATTTTCTTGGCAAAGAATTTTTCCAGATCCAGTCTGGCTTCTGTTCCCACTTTTTTAATAGCTTCTCCTTTATGCCCGATGATAATTCCCTTTTGGGTATCTCTTTCCACATAAATAATAGAATCTATGAAAATAATTCCCTCTTTTTCTTTGAACTGTTCCGTAACCACTTCTACAGAATAAGGAATTTCTTTTTCATAGTTCAAAAGGATCTTTTCACGGATCGCTTCATTTACGAAAAATCTTTCCGGCTTGTCTGTGTACTGTTCTTTGTCATAATAAGGAGGATTCTCCGGTAGCAAAGATCTTAATTTAGGAAGAATAATATCTGTATTGAAAGCATTTAAAGCAGAAATAGGAAGAATTTCAGCCTTTGGAATTCTGTTGTGCCAATCTTCTACCAGTTTTTCAAGTCCTTCCTGGGTAGTCTGGTCCACTTTATTCAGCAGAAGTAGTACAGGAACCGGGATTTTGTTCAGTTTATCAATTAAAAATTCTGAAGGTTCTGCTTTATCTGTAACGTCCACAATAAACAAAAATACATCGGCATCCTGTAAAGAATCCTTTACAAAATCCATCATTTTTTCCTGAAGACCGTACTTCGCGTCTAAAACTCCGGGAGTATCCGAAAATACGATCTGTAAATCATCTTCGTTATAAATTCCAAAAATCCTGTGACGTGTTGTCTGTGCCTTTTGTGTTACGATAGCCAGTTTTTCCCCCATTAATTGGTTTAATAAGGTAGATTTTCCGGCATTAGGCTTTCCTACTATATTTACGAATCCTGCTTTGTGCATATGTTAATTTTTAGGCTCAATATTGAACCGGGCTGCAAAGTTAGTGAAAACAAAATTTAATTGGGTTTCGTTTCCATGAAAAGTAAGTGCAGACTTTGAAAAAGTAATATATTTATGCCAAAATTGATGTATGACTGAAGCAGAAAAACATTTTGAAGAATTGGCTCTACAAATCCCGGCTGCCCAACAGGGAAAAATGTTTGGAGCGCTTTGCCTCAAGGCTTCCAATGGTAAAGCATTCTTATTATCCAAAAATGAAAATATTGCCATAAAGCTTAATGGGTCACATTTAGAAGAAGCTTTAAATCTGAATGGAGCTACCATCTTCGAACCTTCAGAAGGGAAAAAGATGAACGGTTGGGTCCAGATACCAGCTGAACATCAAAATAAATGGCTGTCTTTTGCTGAAGCTGCATTAACTGAAGTAGAGAAAACAGAGAAGAAAGTTTCAAAAAGCAAATAACTCTGTGTTTTCAATACATCAAATTCGTATTACAGCTTAAACAATAATATTTTAGAATTCATATATGGATATAGACCAAATCCTTGACCGTATCTATGTTCTGCCTGAAGCTTCCAAAAACGCTCTAAAACAGCATATTAAGGAAGTATCACATTCCAAATGTTTCTGCCTCATGGAAGCAGATAAAATTATTCCGCATATCTATTTTATCAGAAAAGGTATGGTACGTGCTTATGCCTCTACTTCGGATAACGATATTACATTCTGGTTCGGAAGTGAAGGAGAAGCGGTAGTTTCAATGAAAAGTTATGTAGAAGACAAACCCGGTTATGAAAGTATTGAACTTCTTGAAGACTGTGATCTGTATATTCTGGAAACGGAAAACCTGAGAAAACTTTTCAACGAGGATATTCATATTGCCAACTGGGGAAGAAAATTTGCGGAAAGGGAGCTTATGAAAACAGAAGAACTCATCATTTCAAGACAATTCAAGACTTCGCTGGAACGTTATAAAGATCTAATGGTCAACAAACCTGATCTTTTGAAAAGGGTTCAATTAGGGTATATTGCCTCTTATCTCGGAATAACGCAGGTAAGTCTTAGCAGGATCCGGGCAGAAATAAGATAATAATAAGCTTGATCTATAATTACTAAAATATTATGGGAATGCTTAATGAAATACTATAATGTTTGATTATGTATTTAGGGATATAATTCATCAGCAAAATTAACCTTAAAAAAAGAAAAACCACCTTAAAATGGTGGTTAAATTGCTGTTATTTTTCTTGTTGATAGTAAGAAGTTCTAGTACTGATTATTTTGTCTCCAAAATCAAAAACACCATTTCCGTTTACATCATTAAACACTGTAACCGTAACTCTTCCTGTGCCATCGTTCCAGAATCTAATCCATGTTCTCTCTGCGCCACCTTTAATGGTCTTTGTTTTGTTTTCATTCAATGCGAATGCAGATAAATTTTCAATTGTTTTCATACTAATAATTTGAAATTAATTTTTCTCAAACATTTAAAGTCAATTGAGATTTTTGACTGTTTGCGTTCTCTTTATTGTGATATAATTTCAAAATTACATTATTTTTCCACTTATGCAAATAAATTGTTATGAAAAATCGAAAGCAGAAATGAGAAAAACTTATTTTGCAAATATTTCATTTTTTAACAAATGTAAAATTTTGTTTGCTTTCAAATCCTGAAATTTGCAGGAGAGAAAATATAAAGAAATGAACTGGATTATTTTAATTGTCGCGGGATTATTTGAAGTTGCTTTTGCCTCATGTTTAGGAAAAGCCAAAGAAACGTCCGGAACTGAAATGTATTACTGGTACGCCGGCTTTTTAGTTACTATGACTATCAGCATGGTATTACTGATCAAAGCTACGCAAACACTTCCAATCGGAACGGCTTATGCGGTATGGACAGGCATAGGAGCAGTAGGAACAGCCCTGATGGGAATTTTCTTTTTTAAAGATCCTGTAAGCTTCTGGAGGATATTTTTCATCGTCACCTTAATTGGTTCTGTGGTGGGACTGAAATCTGTTTCACACTAAGCTAAAACAATTTCTATCTATAATAAATAAACCCGTCTTTTTTGTGAGGGCGGGTTTATTGTTATTATTTTTTGAATACTACAGGTAAGATTTCATTTTTTCTTAACCCGTATTTTCTGATTTCTTCTTCTGAAAAATTCTGTGAATAAAAGTTCGGTTCTGTTTCAAAACCAGCTTTTCTCAAACGGTCAAAATAATCCATTCCGTACCAGCGAACGTGATCGTACTGCCCGAAATGCTTCTGGCGTTCTTTAGGATCTGTGATGGTAAAATCTTCATAGGTTTTCTCCATGGAGTTCCTCATCGGAACCTGAAAAATTCCCCATCCTCCCGGTTTCATTACCCTGTAAAGCTCACTCATCGCTTTTGCATCATCCTGGATATGTTCCAGGACATGGTTACAGAATACGATATCAAAACTGTTGTCTTCAAAAGGTAAATCCAATATATCCGCTTTCACATCTACGATGGGAGAAAAAAGGTCTGCAGAAATATAATTGAGGTTTTTCATCATTTTGAATTTCCTCAAAAATTCCTGCTCGGGAGCAATGTGAAGAACTTTGGCATTTTTAATGAAGAAGTCTGTTTCATTCTGAAGATAGAGCCACATCTGGCGGTGTCTTTCCAGGCTCAGTGTTCCCGGGGAAAGCGCATTTTCCCTTTGTTTTCCATAGCCGTAAGGAAGGAATTTCCTGTAAGATCTTCCGTCAATGGGATCGTAGAATTCATCTCCTTTGAAAAACTGATAGATAAGAGGTCTCGCCCAAATGCTCATTTTAATAAGCATAGGACGCGGTATTTTATTAAGTAAAAGTTTAGTTACTTTTTTCATTAAAAATCCAGTTGGAATGGCTTTTCTTCATCACTTACGATACCCAGGGCTTCATAAACATATTTAAATGTAGAAAGCAATACCGGTTTCCCGTTGATCACCGCTACATCATGCTCAAAGTGTGCGGAAGGCAGGTTATCCAGCGTAGTTACTGTCCAGCCGTCATTATGGAATTTTACTTTTTCAGTACCCATATTTACCATCGGTTCAATAGCAATGGCAAGGCCGTCTTTGATCACTTTTCCGCTTCCCTGCCTTCCGTAATTCGGAACCTGTGGATCTTCATGCATCTGTCTTCCAAGACCATGCCCTACAAGCTCTTTTACTACACCATAGCCTTCTTTTTCACAGTGCGACTGGATTGCATGGGAAATATCCCCTATTCTTTTTCCTCTCACACACTGTTCAATTCCTTTGTAAAGGGATTCTTTAGTTACCTGAAGCAATTTTTTAACCTCTGGTTTTACTTCTCCAATTTCAAATGTATAGGCGTGATCTCCCACAAAGCCGTTAAGAATAACTCCACAGTCCACAGAAAGGACATCTCCTTCTTTTATAATGTCATTATTGGGAAAACCGTGAACAACCTGCTCATTCGGAGAAATACATAAAGAATTCGGGAAACCGCCATATCCTAAGAAAGCCGGTTCTGCACCGTGATCTTTAATAAAATCATGGGCTAATTTATCAAGATATAAAGTATTGATTCCCGGTTTTATTTCTTTTGCAAGCATTCCCAGTGTTTTTGAAACCAGGTGTGCGCTCTCCTTCATCAAACGGAGTTCCTCTATTGTTTTTAATTGAATCATTGTATTAATTTACCAATGTATAAATGTACCAGTCTAACAATTTATCAATACATTATTGCTACATTGTTATACTGCTGAATTATTATATTATTTTTTCTACCAGAAAAGTCCTTTTTTCTTTTCTTTTTTAAGTTTTGAATAAGCCAGAACTTCTTTTCCTTCTACACGGAATTCTATTCTGTCCTGGATAATATTATAGATTTCTCCCCAGCCTGGAAACCCTCCTAAATTCCTGTCATCAATGAACCAGTCTGCATCCAGTTTTCTGGATTGGTTTCCTGAATCGAAAACTTCTCCTTCAAAGCTGGAGTTTACTGCATAAAATTCCAACCCGTTCTGTCTGCAGAATTCTACAGCTTCATCTAAGGTTTTTCCGTGTCTATATGTCCAGAGGATCAATCTGTATCCTTCTGCCTGAAGTTTTTTTAATGTTTCGAAAGCGAAAATCTTAGCTTTTCCAATTGCCGGATACGCATCATCCACGATGGTTCCATCAAAATCAACGGCAATTTTTTTATTATTTAACATTTTGTTCTTTTTTAGCTTTGCAAAGATAAGAAATAAAAAGAGTGCCGAAAACGATGGCACTCTTAAGTTTTTATAATTTAAAAGATATGAACTTAACTTTTCACCCAATTAAACTGGAACTGCAGATCCGGTGTGGCTACCCTGTCAGTAATTTTCTGTAGTCTTGCAGGAAGTTTCATAAGGTATTCCTGAGCTTTTTCAGCTTTTTCAGTAAGTCCTTTTACGTGTTCAATTTTCCATTCATCCAGTAGGTCTGATAAAATATTGATGTAGTCGTTTCCGGTGTATACCATGCATCTTTGGGCCGCATCTGAAAAATGTCCCCAAAGCTCTCCGGCTTTCTGCCCGGATTGTCTCATTAAGTGTGCCGGCATCACAATTTTCTTACGCATCATGTCTTCAAACGCAAGAATCATTTCAGATGGATCTATTTCAAGGATCTTGGCAACGAAATGCTTGTAAGCTTTAGCGTGTCTGGCTTCATCTGCGGCAATTACCCCACACATTTTGGCCAGTTTTCCGTTTCCTGATTGTTTTGCCAGGGTTCCTACCCTACGGTGAGAAATATTGGTCGCTGTTTCCTGGAAGCTTGTATAAACAAAGTTTCTATAAGGGTCCATACTTGTTCCCAAATCGAAACCGTCGTTAATAAGGTATTGAGTAGTGATTTCCACTTCTCTCATATTTACTCTTCCACACAGGTAAAGATATTTGTTCAGAAGGTCTCCGTGTCTGTTTTCTTCAGCAGTCCATGCTCTTACCCAGTTGGTCCAGCCTATTTTTTCTTCCTGGTCAATTCCTTCAACGCCCATTAACCATGATTCATAAGAAGGTAATGCTTCTTCAGTGATACAGTCTCCGATCAATGTTACAAAAAGATCGTAAGGCATTTCACGTGCAAAGGTTTGGATTTCTTCCAGATCATATTTAAAATCTGAGCTGGATGGATCAGGCAGGTAGTCAGAAGGCTGCCATATTTTTTCAATCGGAGTTAAAAATTTATCCAGAAAAGAACTCACCTCCTTTTCCAATATTCCCATTACTTCTTTTCTGACAAGCTTTTGATACATCTTACTATATGGATTTTAAATTGCAAAGATATGATTTATTTATTATTTGCAGCATAATAACAAATTCACGATTACTGATATAAATCATGCAAAAATGCCGCCATCTATATTCTAACGGCATTTTTCGGACAATATTATTGAATTTTAACTAACTAAAATATCTCCTGTCATAATTTCCGGAACTTCAACACCCATTACTTTCAGGATAGTTGGAGCTACATCGCCCAGTTTTCCGGGTTTTAAATTCCATGTGTGATCTTTATCCATGACAATAAACGGCACAAGATTCGTAGAATGCTGTGTATTTGGTGTACCATCCGGATTGATCATTACGTCTGAATTTCCGTGGTCAGCTAAAATAAATACGGCATATCCGTGCTCATAAGCAGTGGTTGCCACTTTTTCAATGCATTTATCTACGGTTTCGGCTGCTTTTACGGCTGCTTCAAAAACTCCTGTATGACCTACCATATCTGTATTGGCGAAATTCAGACAGATAAAATCAGCGGTTTCATTTTCCAGTTCGGGAACAATAGCATTTGTAATATCGTAAGCTGACATTTCCGGCTTCAGATCGTAGGTAGGAACATCTTTCGGACTTGGGCAAAGAAGTCTTCTTTCTCCTGTAAATTCCTCTTCTCTTCCTCCCGAAAAGAAGAAGGTTACGTGAGGATATTTCTCTGTTTCAGCAATTCTTATCTGTGTTTTGCCATTTCTTTCGAGAATTTCTCCCATTGTTTCTTTCAAAACTTCTTCATCAAAAACAACCTGTACATTCTGGAAAGTTTTGTCGTAGTTTGTTAAAGTAATATAATGAAGGTCCAGTTTATGCATAAAGAACTCCGGGAAATCTTTCTGGCAAAGAACTTCCGTGATCTCACGTCCTCTGTCCGTACGGAAATTGAAGCAGATTACTACATCATCGTTTATGATTTTTGCTACGGGAACAATATTTCCTGTTGCTGTTGTATTGACTAAAATAATGGGTTTTAAGAATTCATCAGTCACATTATTATTATAGGAATCTTTTATAGCGGCCAGTGCATCTGTCGTTTGAAGCCCGATACCTTCTACCATGGCATCATAGGCCAATTTTACACGTTCCCATCTTTTATCACGGTCCATTGCGTAATATCTGCCGATTACGGTTGCCAGTTTTCCCACTGTCTTCTGCATATGATCCTGCAGTTCTTCTATAAAACCTAATCCTGAATGCGGATCACAGTCTCTCCCGTCTGTAAATGCATGCACAAAAACATTTTCATCCAGTCCGAATTCATGTGCAGCGGTAAGTAAACCTTTCAGGTGATTGATATGTGAATGTACTCCTCCATTGGAAACCAATCCTATAAAGTGTAATTTTTTATTTTCTCTTTTAGCATATTCGAAAGCATCCTGAATGACCTGCTGCTGTCCAAGTGTTCCGTTTTCAACAGCCATGTTAAGTTTCACAAGGTTCTGGTAGACTACCCTTCCAGCTCCTAAATTCATATGTCCTACTTCAGAATTCCCCATCTGTCCTGCGGGAAGCCCTACTGCCAGGCCACTGGCTTCAAGTGTTGTATGTGGAAATTTTTGGTAACAGCTGTCTATAAATGGAGTGTTTGCTTTATCCAGGGCAGAAACCTCAGGATTTGTTCCCAGTCCCCATCCGTCAAGGATTGCTAATATTGCTTTTTTTGACATTTTCTATAACTTTTTGTTACACAAATTTACCTAATTTCGGATGAATGAAAGAATTTGAAGTCTGAAATTTATTGATGTGGATCAGGAACCTCGGCAGATCATTTAAGAATCATGAATTCTCTGCGGTCTTCAAACAAAAAGTTATTCTTTAAAAAAGTCTTCGAATTTCATATTATTTTTCTTTGCATATTCTCTGATGTACTGGTCCAGAAAGGCACTTTCTTTCAGAAACAGAAGAGGATCCTGAATATTTAAAATATCGTGAATAGCTTTATGCTTATCTGCTTGCTTCCTGAAATAAGCCTCAGAAATTTTATATCCCATCCAGTATCCCAGATCGTTGGGGCGGTCATCTTTTTTACTGGTTCCGTAAAGCCAGTCTGTAGGGTCCTTCTTCTTGAGCACAGTTACAAATTCCCTATATAATTTATCAGAGTGGGCTTCTCCATATTTATAAAACGGGCTGTTATTAGTTTCTCCGGATACCAATTCACTGATAAAATCTGCACTTCCTTCACTTATTGTATATTTTAACAGGTTATCATTTCCTTTGATATCCTGTTGAAAATGGATCAATTCATGAGAGGCAAGCCCAACAATGCCATCCAGATTCTGAAGGGTTTCCGTCCCAATCATAATTCCGTCTTTAGAAAACGTTCCTCCGGTATTAAATCTTCCGTATACAAAATATATAGGTGGAAATTTAGCTTGCGGATACCAATATTTCAAGGCACTGTAAACAGCTCTGATTCTTCTTTCTTTCTGATTGATTCCGGCCAGAACATTGCGACTTTTGAGATAATCTTCTTTTCTCTTTTTTACCATTGTATATAATGAATCTGCATTGATGATCCTGTATTCCATAAAACCTTTTACACCCGGAGATCCGTTTCTGATATATTCTGTAAAAGGATTTTGTTTAGAGGTTTCCATTATATCGAATGCTTTCCAGAAGCGGTCTGTATCTTTAGTTTCAATTACCGCGTTTAACGGGTCGCCGGAGAAACCTGTCTGAGCTTTGGTAATTCCAAAAGCTAAAAATAGGAATGCAAAAATGTATCTGGTTCTCATATTAGTTTTTTTTAAATATTCTATCAAACGGTCAAAACTATAAAAACTTATGTTGAGTCCTAATTTTCATAGATTTTTTTATTCAATTCCGTTGTTGTTTTTAAAAATTGAAATTTCATTTATTATTTCCATTCATTAATTCGGTAAATCTTTTTAATTTTGCTTTATGGATTTACGAGATCAGTTAAAAAACCTTTTTCCTGAACATGAAGAGCAGGATTTTGAAATGCCTGAAGAAGAATTCAAGCAGAAAGAGCCTTTGGTGTGCAAATTTGAGAAAAAAGGCAGAAACGGCAAGCCTGTAACGATTGTTGAAGGCTGGGAAGGCAGTGAAGAAGATTTAAAGAAAGTCTCTAAAAAAATAAAAACCACCTTGGGAATAGGCGGTTCGGAGAAAGACGGAACGATCATTATTCAGGGCGATAACCGTGACAAAATAATGAATATCCTTAAAGAAATGGGATATAAAACCAAAAGAGTCGGCGGATAGATCTAGAAATAGATCCGGGTTTCCGGCAGCAGGTTTTTTAATCGCTCAATCTTTGCTTTTTCTATGGGGTTTCCTGTAAGAATTAGGGTTTTAAGCTTTTTCAGCTGTCCTATCTCTACCGGAAGATCTTTTAATTTATTGTTGGCCAGATTCATACTGACTATATTTTTAAATCCTTTTATTTCCGGGGATATTTCTGTAATATGATTGCTGCTTGCATCCAGGAATTCAAGATTTTTGGCCCTGAACAGGTTTTCAGGAAGGTTTACAATGGCATTCTGCTGTAATTCAAGATATTTTAAATTTTTAGGAAAGGAAAGATTTCCCAGATCGTTAATCTGATTTCCAGACAGGTTTAGAAATTTCAGGTTTTTGATTCTGTATAAACGGTCAGCAATGATACTGATCTGGTTTCCCTGGAGATTGATTTCTTCCAGAGCAGGAATTTCCATCAATGCTTCCGGAAATACATTGAGGTTATTGGCATCAAAATGAACCGCTTTTAAGTTCTGGAGCTTTGCCAAATTAGGGTTGATGCTTGTCAGGCTGTTAAGGTTCATTGAGAAAGTGTGAAGCTTTTTCAGGTTCTTTATTTCATCGGGAATATATTTGATGCTGTTTTCATTCACATTCAGAATTTCCAGCTCAGTCAGATCAAAAATCTCCTGATCCATCTTTTCAAGCTTATTTCCCATAATATTCAGGAAAAATAAAGATTCCAGTTTTGAGATCTGTGGAGGAAGGTTAAAAAGTCCCTTTTCCCTGAAGCTCATACTGTAAACAGTTTTTTTGCTGTTCAATGCTTCATCAATACTGGTAAACGTAGGATATTTTACAGGGTCGATCTGTGCCTTAACCAGACAAAGGGAAAGAATAGAAATAAACAGGATAAACTTTTTCATAAGGATAAGTTTCGGGGGGCGGCGGCAAAGCCGCCGCCCCCCGAAACAAGTATTAATAATTTATTTTTTTAATAATTTCACAGTCTTCTGGAAACCGCCTTCTGCTTCAATATTCAGCATCAGGATTCGGGAAGATTCCAGCTGATGGGTAAAATCAAGATCCAATGATCTGTTTACTCCGCTGAATTTCTTGGTAAAAACAATTTTTCCATCCATGCTATACGCAGTTACCGAAATATCTTTCAATCCTTTCGGTGAATTGATTTTGACGATTCCTGAAGTAGGATTTGGAGCAACCTCAACTGTATTTTCTGCATTTTGGTTTTCGATAGTTCCTAAAGCACCCGCTGTTCCCAGGTTTTGTTTTAAAGCAATAACAATGGTGGCCGATTTTCCTCTGTAATCAATGGTATTCCCTGTAGCATCAACATCTGTAGCAATGGTACCATCCGGATGCTGGATCGAGAAGAAACCGAATTTATGATCAGGAGTAAAGGTAAGACCTGTAGGCTCCGATCCTGCCGGCATCGAAGCGAACAGTCTCACTTTAGGATTAGCCTGTGTATGATCCGGAGCAATTACCCAGATGTAATTTTTCCCACCATCCTGAAGTACCCAAAGGTTCCCCAGCTCATCGAAGGTAAGATTATCGTTTCCGTCACCCCATGCTTCGGTTTTCATGCCTTGTGGCGTATTGAAAGAATATGCTGTGGAAGCACCTCCTGCAAAGGTTTCAACCTGGGAAGCTGTTGTTCCGTTATCCTGAAGACGGTAAATTCTGTCTAATCCCTTTGCTGTAAAATAAATCTTTCCGTCCAGTGGGCTAATGTCAACATCTTCCACTCCATTGAATCTTGTTCCTCCCAGTGACTGGGCAAGAGTTGTCGTATTATTCTGGTCTGCTTTAACCTTATTCGGAACCTGCACCCATGTGGCTGTAGTTCCAACCGGATCTCCGGCAGTGGTTAATCCCTGGTCAAGTTTCAATACATAAAGATTTCCTGAAGAAAGATCATTAGGGGTATCCATCACATATTTATAAACCATGTGGGTTCCTCCGTCTTCTCCATAATAAGCTGTAGTTCCTTCATTGTTTACCACCACATTCTCGTGGTTCATAATACCCATCTGCCATAGCTTTCCTTTTGATCCGTCTGTGTTTTTGGAAACCACCTGTGCGGTAGCCGGATCTATTTCCACCAGCCAGCCATAATCTTTATAACCATCATTGTTCACATCATTGGAAGTAACGGACTCTTCTGCCGTAACAACAGTTCCCCACGGAGTTACTCCACCTGAACAGTTCCTGATTGTCTGAACCAGGCTAGGATCTGAGAAGCTTACCGCTCTGGATCTTGTCAACTGCCAAAGCTTTGTAGAAGCATTGTAACTAACCTCAGCCATCGTAACCCCTCCCGGATTTGTTTCATGGTTCACGGAAAGATATCCGTTGGCACTGCTTCCTGATTTGGCAACATAAGCTGTAAAGTCGTTCTGGCCTCCTACCATTCCGCCTCCTTCGGTATAATTGTCACCCTCTTTTAAAATAAGCTGGTATTTATGCTCAGCAGGAATAATCAGTTTATTGGTTTGTGCAGTAGGAACAATGGATGTAAAGCAGCTGATATGCGTTCCCGTACAACCGGGAGTGGGTGTAACGGTTGCCGTTGTCTTTAAATAGGCATCAATTCTGAGATCTGAGCTGGCTCCGGTTCTGTTATGAAGTTCTACGGAAATCCTGTTGGTTCCGTTTACAAATTTAGATTTAGGAATAGAGAAAATATTATAAACATTTTCTGCAGCGCCATCAATGGTAGTACTTGAAGGAGTATTGAAAGCAATAGTACCTGCAGGCATATTGTCTCTTACCACTTCCACTCCGTTAAGATAGACTACAATACCGTCATCTCGCATCACTCCAAGTTCCATATTGTCTGAAAGAGTTGAAAGATCTACGGTTAAATCTTTGGCAAAATAAGCTGCCGTAAGACCTGAGCTTATTGTAGTGGTTACAGGATCTCCATAGCCAAGAGGCCCGTTTCCTGTGGTCCATGCTGAAATATCAAACGTCTGGCCTTTCCAGGTATCTGCCAGTGCCTGGTTATTATCTTTATAGCTCCAAGACGAATTCTTATTGAATAAGAAAGTCTGTGCCTGTACACTAAAGCCGGCAACCATTGCCAATGCCGCAATTGTCAGTAATTTTTTCTTCATTTTCTATTTGATTTATTAGACTCTGCAAAACTATTTTTTTAGCGTGGCACCTCTGTTAATAGGACTTTAAATAAAAGCTTGAGAATATTAATAAATCTATAAGCCAATGTTAAGGGAATTAAATTATTGTTAAATGTTTCGGGTTACGGGATTCGTGTTCCGGGTTTTGGGATACGGGATGTAAAAGTTTATGAAGACCTAGGCTAATATCAACATCCATCATGAAATTCGTAACCCGAAACCTGAACTATTTTGCCCTGCTGATATCCGTCAATGAATTCAGGAAAGCAATAACCTGTTTAATTTCTGTTTTTGTTAAATCCAGTTTATCCGGCGGTAAGGTTTGATTTTTCATCTGTAAGCCAAGTCCTTCTCCTCCGCCTTCATTATAGAAATCCAGGACTTCTTCCAGCGTATTGAAGGCACCGTTATGGAAATAAGGTCTGGTAAGTGCAATATTTCTTACCGTAACGGTTTTGAAGGAATAATCATAGATCCATGATTTTTCCTTTTGTACGGGACTGTTTCCTCTTCCAGGATCAGCATCCAGTTCAACGGGAAGATGGTTGATTGGTTTCGCTGTAACTCCTAAAACTTCAGATTCATTTTCATTGAAAAACGGAGGAACGAGGCCTGAAAAATGGGGAGCAAAATGGCACGTTGCACAATTGGCTTTTCCCATAAACAGATTGTAGCCTTTTTTAACGTCTTCGGAAACTTCTTTTTCATTTCTCATAAAACGGTCAAAATCGCTGTCAAAAGAATACAGGGATGCTACATAAGAACTCAGAGCTTTGGAAAAATTCTCTTTACTTATTTTACCGTCTTTAAAAGCAATACGGAAAGCTTTTTTATATTCAGGTTTTGTTTTCAGTTTTTTGATAATGTCTTCATAGCTGGTATTGAACTCATCATCGTTATAAATTACGTGTTCTGCCTGCTGTTCCAGATAAAATGCACGCAGATCATAGAAGAATCTTTTAGCAAAAACCGCATTGTACAGGGACGGAGAATTTCTCAAAACTGTTTTTCCTTCCACATTACTCTGGGATTTCACCTTAAGATCTGTAAAAGCATTTTCCTGAAGGTGGCACGCAGCACAGCTCATTTTACCGCTCTGGCTCAAATTCTGATCATAAAAGATAGATTTTCCGAGACTTCGGAGGTCTGCATTATCCTCGGAAGATTTCAGTAGCGTGTAAAAATATGGGTTCAGAAAATCGCTGCTGAAAAGGTTTTTACTCTTTATATTCCATCCTGAAAATTCTTTGAGATCATCTTCTCTTCCGTCCCATTTCCCCAATTCTTCATAAAGAGGCTGAACATATTCTTTGTAAAATTCAATCCTGTCAAAAGCCTCAAAATCTTTATTGTCGGAAAGATAATTGATTCCTTCTGTAAGAACTTGATTCGCTTGCTGAACATTGTAGTTTTTAAAATAAGCATCATCATTGATGTATTTTTTAATCCCGATGAAAGCATGGCGGGCTTCTTCTGAAATATTCAGGGAACCGGGTGTATCAAAGCCTGTAACTCCAAGGGTATATATTCTTATCAGCTCTATTCTTAAAGGCAATGTTTTGTTATTTCCTTTGCTTAAGCCATTCTTCACAGTACTCAGATAAAAGCCGGAATAGGAATTGTACAGAAAATCTGTAATGGTTTTGATCTTTTCCTTTTCCTCAGCAGCTTCATCGGAGAATATCAGCTCATCCAAGACCTGGAGTCCTTCCGGAGGCAAGGTATAAGCGGAAGTTCCTGCAGCTTCTATATGAAATAACGGAGCAGCATTAAGATGGGTCTTTGTAAACTCAGGATAATGATAAGCAATATAAAATTCCACTTCTTTAAATGAATTTCTCGTTCTGCTTAGTGAATTTCTAAGTTCTTCAACAGAAATCCGGTCTTCTGAGAATTGATATACATCTGATTTCAGCTGATCCAGCCTGCTTTTAAAATCTGCGAGGCCTTTATTAACAAAAGTATTTTCGCTTTCTTTCCCTTTATCAACCGGGTTAAAAGACATGACGGCCAAACCTATCAATACAAACACAGCCAGCAGCGGATATAATCTCATGAATTTTTATCGGCAAAAGTACCGTCCTGATGTTATCTTAAGATTAATTGCAGATTAAAAAATGTTTATATTTCAGGTAAAATATTTTTACTAATTTTAAACCCCGAAATCAAATTCATTATACTTAAGGACGGCTTATTTCTACAGCCCGGTTTAAAAATGATGACGAAAGATATTGGGAGAGGATTTTAACACCATTTTCATCAAATTAAGACAAACTATATTATGAAAACAAAAATACTGCTTGCTTTTACGGCGAGTTTCCTTTCAATTTTTGCATTTTCGCAGAAGAAAAAGAAAGAAATGGCCGTATATGCAGAAAAAAAGGGTAATGATTACTACCTGGTCCGTCTTGAAGAAGACAAGCAGATCCCAAACGTTTACATCTATTCCAATGGAGTGACAAAGCCTTATAAAAATTATACAGACCTGAAAGATATCGTCATGGAATTTCCGGGTATGATGGAATCCAATAATTCTACCAAAGAAGAAATGGTTTCCGTCCTTAAAAAAGGAGATAAATTCTATGAGATTACAACCCAAAGAAAAGATCCTAAAAATTTTGAAAAAACTATTATTACGGTTTATGAAATTTTCCAGGGACAGAAAAGGATTGTTGAAGAATACGACACAATCTACGACCTGGCCGGATCACCTTATAAAGAAGCTATTTTCATTGATTAAAAAACAAAAAAATATAAATTATGCTAAATAAACTTGCTGCCTCAGAGCTGGTGCTGAATGACGACGGAAGTGTATACCACCTCAACCTTTTACCTGAAGATATTGCTGATAAGATCATCCTTGTGGGAGATCCGGACAGAGTGGCAAAAGTTTCGAAATATTTTGACAAAGTAGAGATCAAGAAAAATAAAAGGGAGTTCTATACCCATACCGGAACACTTCGCGGGGAAAGAATCACCGTAATGTCCACCGGAATCGGTACAGAGAACATCGATATCGTAATGAATGAGCTTGATGCTCTGGTAAACATTGATCTTAAAAACAAAGAATTTAAAACTGAGCACAAAGCGCTTGAGCTTTTCCGTATGGGAACCTGCGGAAGTGTAAATCCTGACGTACAGGTTGACAATATGCTGGTAACTCAAAATGTTGTAGGTCTGGACGGACTGATGCATTTCTACCAGGATTACAACTTTGAGAACGAGTTTTCCAGAAGCTTTATGGAAAGATTCCCGTATGCAAAGATAAAACCTATGCTTTATTTCTCAGATTGGGCAGAAGAAATGGGTGAATATTATAAAGATGCCAAATACCACGGGAATACCGCCACTTTCCCGGGATTCTATGCTCCACAGGGAAGACAGCTTCGTTTAAAAGCCGTTGACGATAAATTCCTGGAAACATTGAACGATCTTGGAATCACAAACTTTGAAATGGAAACCTCAGCAATTTATGCTCTTTCAAAATTATTGGGCCACAAAGCAATTACAGTAAACAACGTTATTGCCAACAGAAGACGTGGAGAATTCTCTGCAGACCATCATGCCTCTGAAAAGAATCTCATTGATTGGGTACTGGAAAGAATCATTAAATAATTAAAGGCAATGGGTCAGGATATCACATGTCTGATTACGAAGGAAAATATTGAACTGGATAAAAACATTATTCATTTCAGGATTAAGGAATTTATCTTTATTCCTTTTAATATTTCCTGTGACCTCGAACTGGAAGAAGCTAAAGCTTTTGACCTTTTGAGTGACTATATCCAGCATCTTGAATCCCAGGACAGCTTTGATCATTATTCCTACAATCGGGATAATGATCATTGTAATCTTGATATTTTCAAAATAATAAGAGATTATCAGATCAAAAGTTTTATCATTGAACATTCCTATGACTGGGCAGACTTGCCTGTGGAATATTATTTCATGCAGGTTCTGGATGGAAGAATCATCAAAAATTCTTTGGTATTTGATGAAAGTGATCTTTCAAAAAGTAACAGAGCCAATGTTGAGGAAGCTAAAAAAAATTTCGGCCTTTATTTCAATTGGCTGAACATGACCGATTTATTTTATTCTTATTATTTTGCTGATAGGGCATATACCCTACAACAGGCAAAATAGTACTTCAATATCCAAACTGTTACCACTAAAATAAAGGTATAACCCAAACATCTGCCTGATCTGCGAGAGATTAAATATTTTTTTAGCAGATCAGGCAAATTTCTTTTTACAATAAAGTTATTTCAATGAAAGTTGCACGGATCAGGATATTTAAAAACAAAATCCAGCTCTGATACTAATTTTGAAGAAAAAATGACTTTCCCCTCACCCACTGTTTTCTCAGTCGATGGCAGGTTTTTCTGAGCATTGATCACCTGAATTTTTGACGGATGTTGCGGTGCCACGATATTGTAAAGTTTTCCTTCAGAATTCTTTTCTATCATTTTCTCTGTCACATTACAAATATCTTCATAATGAATGTGGTTCACAGGAGCATTCAGATTAGAGACATTATAGTTTTTAAGAAGCCTGTTATCTCCCATTAATCCAGCCAGCCGAAGAATATTAACCTGCGGATATCTTTTTCTGATCATACTTTCTCCCGGAACATTTTCCCAAGAAAGACTTTCTTCCGTATATTCCCCGGGAACATCCGGATACACACCGGTGGAACTCATCACAAACATCTGACCGTTAAAATCACCTATAAATGATAATAAATGCTGTATCCTGTTATATAATGAACTGGCACAGCAGCTTTTCCCTGAAAGAGGAATGGTGATGATCAGGATATCCATATCTTTCATTTCATTCCATTGTGCCATTTTTTCTTCCAGCTGAAAATCCGGAAAGTTAGCTACAGAAGCCTTAAATCCTTTAGAAGATATTTCCTCAGCTTTTCCATTACTAGTTGCTGTAGCACATATCTCATATCTCCCTGACATTGAATCCGTAATTCTTGATCCCAGCCAGCCACAGCCTATTACTCCTATTTTCTTCATAAATTTTCTGCTATCTGTAACAATATCTTTTAGTAAAAGTAATTATTGTAAGGCAAAATTAAACCATTTATTCCAGGCACCTTAATTACTGAATACTTTTTAAATAAAGCAGCAAAAGCCTTTTCAGGTAAAAACAAAACACCCTAACAATTGTTAGTAGTAAAACTACGACAAAAAATAAAATTAACCCTCACTTTTTTCCTATTTGGCTCATAGCTTCCTATATTTGTTTCACATGAATGTGATTTTAAAATCCATTTTATATAACTGTAATTCAGAATATTAAATTAATTGAAACAAAACATTAATTATATTTTAAATTAAAAAACACAATGGGACCTTTCCCTGTCAATGGATGAAAACAGAACGATAATTCCTCACAAAAGATATTTATTCTGTTGGCATAACTTATAGAATATTTAATCTGAGTGAGTACAAAATGATCACCATGCGGTCTGTATATCAGGCTGCTGCTTACATACACTAACCAGAAAAAATATGTTATGTTCCAGGACGGCAAACCATCAAAGAACCAGATTCCAAGATCTAAAAAAGATCCGGGCAGTATAGAACCTACAGATCTAGGCGCAGGTAAGGAAATCCAGAAAAAAGCTGATAAAATAAAAAAATCAGTACAGACAGCCGGCCAGGCACTCTCCTATACTGATAATTTCATGAATAAGCTTGCACAGCCTAACACAGCTTTAGTCTCTGAAAATAAAATCTGGAGCGAGCAGCCTACTTCTAAGATATACAATGCCGGCTCAATTCCGAAAAGTGAGCTTTTGGGAATCAACCGTGTGATTAAATTGGAAATCATTATTGAAGGAAAAATAATCAAACACTTTAAACACTTTAAGCTTACTCAAAGTGCCATTAAGCATCATGAATTTGACCTTACACTCGCTCATGATACCCTGGGAGGTCCTGAAAACCATAATCTGGAGCAGGCTCAGAATTTTCTGGGAAAGAGAATTACAGTAGTATTCAAATATAAAGATGTTGAAGAAAGCCCGGAAAGAAACTTCGTGGGGGTAATTACAGAAGTTGGGTTCAGTCAGGATAAAGGCAGCCTGGGAAATATTGTTCTTACGGGGAACAGCCCGACCGTACTTCTTGATGCGGCTCCCCATGTTCAGAGCTTTGGAGGAGCACAGGAAATCAGCCTTAACAGTATTGCAGATTGGGTCATTAAAGAAGGACTTGGCTCCAATAAATTTGATTTCAGGGTTGATTCCCAGCATGGAAATGTCTCTTACAGTTCGCAATATGAAGAAACCCATTACAACTATCTTGCAAGAATAGCGGAAGCCTACGGTGAGCAGTTTTACTATGACGGAGAAGTTCTTCACTTCGGAAAACTGCCTCCACAGGAGAAACCCGTTCAACTGATTTACGGAAGCAGTGTTCATGACATTAAGATCAAAATGAAAGCCCAGCACGTGAATCCTACATTTTATGGCTACAACAGCAGCAAAAATGAAAAGCTCACAACAGGAGATTCGAAAATAAATCATCAGTCAGACATCGCAAAGCGTGCCTACGACATATCCAAAATAACCTTTACAACCCCTTCATTAAGAGTAGCTCCTATCAAAGCATCCACCTTCATGGATATTGATGCTTCACAAAAAGGTACGGCAGGAAGTAAAGCTGTTAATGTGTTTATCACTTCCGGCAGCACATCCGTTCCGTTTTTATACCCCGGGTGCGTTGCAGATGTAGAAATGCGGAAATCTGAAACCAACCAGACTGCTTATTTTACTAAGCTTATGATCACCGAGATCAGTCATGAGGTAGATGCAAGAGGCTATTATACTGGAAATTTTGAGGCAATAGCAGCAGATACCGGATTCATTCCCCGTCCTGAATTTGCAGTACCAAAAGCAGATCCCCAGTTCGCCAAAGTAATTTCCAATACAGACCCTTTAAACCAGGGAAGAGTGCAGGTACAGTTCGACTGGCAAAACGGGCAGGATACAACTGAATTCATCCGTGTTATGACCCCGGATGCAGGAAACAGTGATAAAGTAAGTAAAAACCGTGGATTTATGGCCATTCCGGAGGTTGGAGATCAGGTAATCGTTAATTTCGTTCACCAACATCCCGACCGCCCTTTCGTAATGGGAGGAATGTTCCATGGAGGAACCGGTGGCGGTGGCGGAACAGCAAATAATATTAAAAGCCTGAGCAGCAGAAGCGGTAATAAGCTTGAGCTTAACGACGGTGAAGGATCTGTGTTCTTAACTGATAAGGGAGGTGCCAATATGAAATTTGACGGTGGCGGAAATGCAACAACCAATGCTAATGCCAATCATACAACTAATGCCGGGAGCTCAAATGTGATTAATGTAGGGGGAAAAAAAGACGCTCCTCCTCAGTCATTATTGAAAATGGATGCAGGGGGAAATATTACCCTTGACGGAAAAACAAGCATTACCCTGAAAGTAGGAGAAAATTCCATTACCATATCCGGTGAAGGAATTACCGCATCAGCAGGAAAAGGAATGATAGATATAACCGCACTGGCGGGTACATTGGGACTTTCCAGTATGGGAGGCGCAATGGATATCACCACAGATTCAGCACTTACCATTACAGGTGGTCCTACAGCTGTAATGTCTTCAGGCGATACCAATATTATGTAATTCTAAATAACAGATCATGGATGAATTAGAATACATAACCCTTAAAGCCTTAATGATGTGTGACCAGGGCGCCGCACCCGACTTTTTTAAGCCAACCTTTAATACCAAAGTTAAGATTCATGGTTGTCTGGTTGCTACTAATAAGGATGCTGCTCCACTTATCAATATACCCTCCTTTAAGATCTGTAAAATAAGTGGAGGGCCATGTACACCGACCACCGTTCCCATGACATGGCAGGATACCTGGCAGGTGAAAATAAACGGAATCCATTCCCTTATCGGAAAAAGCACCTGCCAGTGCCCGGTAGGTGGAAAAATAGAATTTATGACCAGCGGACAGGTTCCGCTCCCAGCCGATGCCGCCCAGGAGGTAAAAGATATGCAGGATCAGGCACAGCGTGAACTTGATGACAGCGGACAGGGCGACAGTGTAGGTGAAGCCGGTCTTGTAGAAGGTATGATTCCTGTCTGGGGAAGCGGACGGGATCTTATTAACGATATACAGACCGGTGACGGCTGGGGCGCAGCGATGAATGCAGGCTTCCTTATCTGGGACGTAGCCTCCATAGCTGTAGGCGTTGTTTCTTTCGGAACAGGAACAGTGGCCATGCAGGGAGCTAAAGCAGGAATAAAAGGAGCTATAAAAGCAGGAGCCAAAGCAGTTTCTAAAGAGGCTTTACAGCAGATGGGAAAAGCGGCTTTGAAAAAACTGAGTAAAGAAGCATTAAAGAAAAGCATAGACGATGTAGCCAAAAAACTGCTTAAAACCTGTGTTTTTGCCTGTTTTCCAGCAGGCACACCTGTACACACCGAACATGGAATTAAAAATATTGAAGACATTAGTATTGGAGATATGGTCTGGGCTTATGATGAAGACTCACATACTGTTGCATTACAGCCTGTCGTTGATCTGATGGTAAACGAAAGTGATCATACTGTTACCATCTACACGGAAGCTGAGGTAATTGAGACAACGGCTATACATCCTTTTTACACTGACAACGGATGGAAAGATGCATCTGAACTTGAAGCCGGGGGAAAAATTATAACCAAAGACCAGAATAAAATCACAATTGAAAAGATTGAATACAACTATGAACCTAAAAAAGTTTATAACTTTACGGTAGCCAACTTTCATACATATTTTGTAGGTATGCTTGCGTGGCTGGTACATAATGCTGGTAGATGCTTGACCAAACTAGCACAAGATGGTTTCAAATATGCTCAAGATATATTAAGAGGAATAAAATTTAACCAGGTAATGGCAAAGAAAATGGGCAGTAACTATGTTCATGAGTTATGGACATTAGGAATGAAAGGAAGAGTTGATTCTTTTTTAAAAGGAGGAGGGGAAGTTATTAGTAGAAAAGCCACACAACTAGCTGATATTTCAGAGCAAACAGCAAAAAAATATATTGATGAGATTGCTGAAAAATATGCTGGGAAAGGTATTCAAAATGCTGAAAGAGCGGGATCTCAAACATTAAAAGGAGATAAAATACTTCAAATACCTAAACAAGATACTCCAATTCCTCAATCTATTAAAGATTATGCCGAAGAAGCAGGAGTAGCTATTCAAGAAGTAAAAGATGTAACTATGGATATGTTAAAAAATTGGTAATTAAAATTATAAGCTCAATGCAAAAACTAAAATATATTTATCAAAATTGGAATAGAAGCTATTATAAATTACAATCTGAAGAGGTTACCATTAAATATTATCAGAGGTTTTATAAATCAAAAATGCCTAAAAAGATGTTAACAGAAAAGACACAGGATGTGAAGACTTGGGCAAAATATGCCTATTCTGCTAATAAAGATTTTATGCAAAGAATGTGGCAGGGAGAATTTTCACTAAAAAATTTGGATACTTTTAACGACAAAGTAGATGAAATTGCCCGTATATTTAATGTAACAGCATTATTGGAAACTACAGAACAACCTTACGCATACTTGGATATAGGTGGAGCTTTTGCAACTGTTTGTTTTATTGACGAATATAATAGGGTTTATATGCAGTATTCTTTTCAGAATGATGATATTTCGGTTGATAGTGAAGAATTTAAAAATCGTTTCAAAAATGATAATCTATTTTTGGTAGAACTTGAGGTTTTTATATATCCTGAAGAAATGATAGATGAAAGATGGCAAAATAAAGATTATATCTCCTATGCCTTTACACCTGCAGGTTATTTGGAAGTAACAAAAATATTTGATGTGAGAGGAGATGCTTTAACAGAAAAATATATTGCCGAATCTCCTGTAAATGTTGAAAGCAATTGGGAGCCTTATCCGGAATTTGGTGAATGGGAGAGTATTTTTAGAATGAAGCGCTGGAAAGAAGGAGAATTAGCCGAAGGAATTAAACTTCCTGAAAATACTGGTAATTAGAAACTAAAATGAAATATCACATTATAGAACCTGAAGTAATAGTTGGACTAGGCGAAAAAACTGAATTTCTGGAAAAAAAACCTCCATTTTTAACAGTTATAAATTACATATACAGCTTGAAGATTGGCTGGGAGATGATTTAATGGAATGCCACCCTTGCTATATTGTTACTGAAAAACTAAAAAGTGTTGAAACGAAACATAAAGTATAAAATGAGTATTTCAAAATTTATATTCGGGGAGAATATCCCCCTTCTCCAACTGGAAAAATTCTCTCAGGAATATATCCTGAATATTGAAAACACCTTTCTGATGGGTCAGGAAAACCCTCCTATTTCTTTAAAAACCACTTCAGAGGTTGTTCTTGAACAGGAAAAGGATGAAACCTCTGTTTTCAATACGATAAAACTTCTTAGCATTAGCGGAGATACGGAAGATCATATCATGAAGCCTTTTTTATTGCAGAGCCTTGCCCTTTCAGACATCTCCCGCAATCTTTATATTAAAAGAAACCTTGACGGAAAAATTCTGTCTGTTGAAAATAAAGATGACCTCCGGAAAGACTGGGAATCATGGAAACAAAACAAATTGGCCTCCGTTTTCCCGGAAGAAAAAGACCAGATTAAATTCATTTCCAATTATGAAAAAGGATTGAAGGACTTTGATACGGGACTAAAGAAAAATCTGCAATACATTCTTCTGCTGCCGGAAATCTACAGCCTTATATTTCCTCCCAATGAGCATTTCATCTTTTTATCAGGTCCATTGAATATTCATTCCAGACTGATTGACGGAATGAATTATAATTACCAGCTAAAACTGGTTAAAGTTGATGAAGAAAGTGACGTACTTTCTGTAGAACTGCATTCTGTTCTTAATAACAAAGATGAATTGATCAAAAATTATCTGAAAAAGATCTATGAAAATAAGCCTGAATTCTCTATCGACTGTTTTAAATTCAGTATAAAAATAAAATACAGTTTCCAAAAATCAACTTCTAAAATAAATAATGCAGAACTTCATTTTACTGAAAAACTACACGACCATCTGGCCTATCTGATACATATGAAATTAGGAACCATGGATCAGAACTAAAATAATTTAAACTTCACTGCCTGATAAAGCAGCTTGCAATATGGTCATTCACCATTCCGGTTGCCTGCATATGAGCGTACACCACCGTGGATCCCATAAATTTAAAACCTCTTTTTTTAAGATCTTTAGACAAAGCATCTGAAATATCCGTTACAGCCGGAACATCACTTAACTTCTGAGGACTATTATCCAATGGTTCTCCTCCTACAAAGCCCCAGATATATTTTGAAAAGCTCCCAAACTCTTTCTGTATCTCCTGAAACTTCTGGGCATTGGTTACCGTAGCTTTTATCTTAAGCCGGTTCCTTATAATTCCGGGATCGTTCATAAGCTCTTCCATTTTCTCTTCCGTGTAAGCCGCAATTTTCTTATAATTAAAATTATCAAAGGCTTTTTTGAAGTTCTCTCTTTTAGCAAGAATGGTATACCAGCTCAGTCCTGCCTGAAAGCTTTCAAGAATAAGAAATTCAAAAATAGTTTCATCATCATAGATAGGCCTTCCCCATTCTTCATCATGGTATTTTCTGTAGAGATCATCTTTTTCGCACCAGCCGCATCGTATTTTTTCCATTGCAATACATTTTAATTATTTAAAGATAATACTGATTTGGAAAAGTATAACAAAAGATTAAGAAAAGTTTAACAGTGGCCATAGTTTTTAGGAATGGTTATTGTTTATTTACTGGTACACAACAATTAAAATATTATATATTATGAACAATTCAGAATACAACAAAGCGGAAAATGCAGTAAATAACACAGAAAATTCTTTGAAAAATGCGGCAGACAATGCAAAATGGAAAATTGAAGACCTTGCAGACAGAGCTAAAGACTATATCAACGAAAAAAGAAACAAAGATGAGGAAGCGCAGCAGGAAGACTGGTTTGAAAAAGTAAAAAACAATGCTTCTGATGCGTGGGATGATATTAAAGATAAAGCAAGCGAAGCATGGGAAAAAACCAAAGATGCAGCAGAGGATGTAAAAGCAGAATGGAATAAGAAAACCAATTAAAATTTCAGTCATATAAATATTTTCAAGAAAATGGAGTCTTAAATCAATAAGGCTCCATTTTTATTATGTCGCAAACACAAATTATTGCTACATTTGTATTCAAATAAACATTAAAAAATTATGTCATACGGTTTACTTAAAGGCAAAAAGGGAATTATTTTTGGAGCCCTTAATGAGCAATCAATCGCATGGAAAGTTGCGGAAAGATGTCATGAAGAAGGTGCTGAATTTATCTTATCAAATGCCCCTATTGCTTTGAGAATGGGAGAACTTAATGGTTTAGCAGAAAAAACAGGTTCTGAAGTGATAGGTGCGGATGCAACCTCTATAGAAGATCTGGAAAAACTTTTTGATGCCGCTGTTGCAAAATTTGGAAAAATTGATTTTATCCTTCACTCTATCGGGATGTCTGTCAACGTGAGAAAAGGAAAACATTATACAGAAATGAATTATGACTGGTTGGAAAAAGGTTGGGATATTTCGGCCGTTTCTTTCCACAAAGTAATGAGAGTGGCGTGGGAAAAAGACTGTATGAATGAATGGGGAAGTATTTTGGCACTTACCTATATCGCGGCTCAAAGAACTTTCCCTGACTATAATGATATGTCTGATAACAAAGCTTATCTGGAAAGTATTGCAAGAACTTTCGGAAACTATTGGGGCGAAAGAAAAGTACGTGTTAACACAGTTTCCCAGTCTCCTACAGTTACTACCGCAGGTAGTGGTGTGAAAGGTTTCGGAGGCTTCCTTGGGTATGCAGAAGATATGTCTCCGCTAGGAAATGCCACAGCCCTTGAATGTGCAGATTATTGTGTAACCCTTTTCTCTGATCTTACCAAGAAAGTGACCATGCAGAATCTTTTCCATGACGGTGGTTTCAGCAGCTCGGGAGTTACCCAGAAAGTAATCAGCAAATATGATGTTGAATAATAACAGCATTTAAAATATATTGTAAAAAATAAACCGGCGGCCTCTTCGAGGCCGCCGGTCCTATTAAAATAATAATCAATATGAAGTTACAGGATAACAGTCTGAATGGAATGTGCAGGTGCAGATAGTTTTGCAGACATTCCTTCAATCCAGAGATTGGTTTCAATATCATTTTCAGAATCATTCATAATTACGGTGACCAGCTGGCCGTTTTCGTTCATGAAAGAAGTAGATGTAAGAGCGGCTCTGTTGGAAGAGCTTCCGATTCTCTGAGCATTGGGTTTGATAAATTTTGAAACATGCCCTACGTAATAATATTCATAGGTATAATGTACTTCTCCTGTCTTGGTATCCGCAATAATCGGGGCAAAACAGAAATTTCCGACATGGTTCGGACCTCCCGTTTCATCCAGTAAAACGTTCCAATCTGTCCATAAAGCCGTTCCTTTGTTAAAATCGTTCAGCATATTTCTTCCGTACAGTTCTCCCAGACTCACATCATCAATTTTTGACATATTGAACTGCTCTTTACATCCTTCCGTGAATGCCAGGAACTTGTCAGGAAATGCTCTCTGGGTTTCTGATAAATTATCGAAAAGCTGGGTTTTATTGTTCCAGGTTTCATACCAGTGATAGCCAATTCCTGATGCATATTTTGAAGTTTCAGGATCGCTTAATGTAGTGGTGGCTCTCTGGTAAATAAGATCCCTGTTGTGATCCCAGATCATCACTTTTTTGTCTTTATAACCGTTTTTCCAGAGCGTTGGTCCTAAATTGTTCTTAAGAAACTCTCCTTCTTCCTCAGCTGAATAGATACAGGATTCCCAGGTTTGTGTAGCCATTGGCTCATTCTGAATGGTCAGTCCCCAGATGTTGATTCCTCTTTTTTCGTATTCTTTGATGAATTTAATATAATAATCTGCCCAGGTCTGGTAGTACTGATTTTCCAGTCTTCCTCCTTTAAGCAGGCTTTTATTGGATTTCATCCATGCCGGCGGGCTCCACGGAGAAAAATAAAATGTAAAGTCTTTCCCAATGGCTTTCTGTGCTTCCTTAATCATAGGAATCTTATACTTTTCGTCATGGGCAATATTGAAGGTTTTTAAAGCCGTATCATTATCCTGTACATAGGTATAAGAATCGCTGGAAAAATCACAGGAGTTCATATTGGTACGGACTACAGTGTAGCCTAACCCGTTTTTTCCAAAGTATGCCTCTATAATTTCTTTCTGCTTGTTCTTTGGTAATTTATAAAAGGTTTCTGCGGAGGCATCAGTGATAGCCCCGCCTATTCCGATCAGCTTCTGGTATTTAAAATCCGGATCCACAAAGATACATGCGTCTGTTTCTTTAGGCTGTCCGAATTTTTCAAACTTAACAGTCCCTTTATCCGCCATTTTTTCATTGGTCGTGGAGCTGGTAAGAATAACCTTTGCTGTTCTTCCTGCATTCTTTTTCCAGTAATTCTGTGCATTGGCATTCAGAAATACACCTACTGTCAGACAGCTCACAATTAGTTTTTTCATAATTTTTTCTTTCGTTTTTTGGACGGAACCGCCCTCTCTTCATTATTTATTTTGATAAACTCTTACGTAGTCTATGTAAAATTTTTGCGGAAATATACTGTCGTCTATTCCTTCTTTTCCGCCCCAGAAACCGCCTACTGCCTGATTTAAAATAATATAATAAGGCTGGTCAAAAGGCCATGCTTCATAGGTTTTCTCTTTATTTTCATAAGTAAAAAACTTCTGCTCGTCAATGTAAACATCTATTCTTTCCGGGGTCCAGTCCACCTTATACACATGGAATTTTTCACTTACATCTTTTACGATCAGCGTATCTGTTTTCTGTGTTCCTTCAATATGATTGTATTTTTTTGTGTGAACAGAGGCATGAACATACCCCTGATTAAAGCCGACGTGCTCCATAATATCCAGCTCGCCATCATCCGGCCATTCTTTCATATTTTCACTCATCATCCATATGGCGGGCCATGTTCCTTTGCCTTTCGGTAATTTTGCTCTTACTTCCACTGTTCCATATTGAAAAGAAAACTTTCCTTTGGTTAAAAGCCTTGCAGAAGTATATTTATTCTTGTCCCAGTCTTCTTTTCTGGCTTCAATAACAAGATTTCCGTCTTCCATTCTGGCATTTTCAAGTCTTCTTTTCGTATAAAACTGGGCTTCCTGATTTCCATATCCGTCTCCTCCTACATCATAATTCCATTTTGATGAATCCGGGAGGCCTTTTCCGTTGAATTCATCACTCCAGATCAGTTTTTTGCCAGATTCTGCTTTGTTTGAGGCACAATTTGTCACAGAAAAAACCATTATCCCTGCTGTGCAGAATTGAATGATATGTTGGAATTTGATTTTCATGAACAGTATGATAATTTGTTTTGGCTAAAGCCGTTTTTTATGCTTTTTATTAAGCGGGCTAAAGCCCGCTCCTATTGAATTTATTTACTCCAATCTGTTTTTTAGTATCACTAAAAATTTTTCAATCATTTTCAAAAATAAAATTTGGATTTGCTTTAAAAGTATATTCATCTTCATTAAATTCTAAAAAACCGATTTTTGACAATTCTAATAATATGTTTCCCAACGCCTTACTTTTGTCAGTATTTGACCAATAATAAGATTTAAACCTTGGGAAATTATCTTCAGGTATCATTCACAATTGTAATGCTAAATTGTGCATTGCAATATCAACATCAGTCCAGTCTTTCATTTGATCTTTTAATATTCTCATCTCCTATATTTATTTAGTCCAATTGATTCTTTTGGTTTGTACATCCTGAGAGTTTGTTCCTACCATAATATCGAATTCTCCGCCTTCCCAGTCATAATTCAGGTCATTATCAAAAAATTTCAGATCATCCGGAGTCAGTTTGAAATCAACTTTTTTACTTTCTCCTTTTTTGATAAATATTTTCTGGAAACCTTTCAATTCTTTTACCGGTCGTACCACTTTTCCGAAAAGATCCCTGATATAAAGCTGTACAACTTCTTCCCCATCATATTTTCCTGTATTGGAAACCGTTACACTGATATTTAAAGCCTGATTTCCTTTGAGATCTGCTGAACTTAAAACCATATCAGAATATTTGAAATCCGTATAACTTAAGCCATAACCGAATGGAAATTTCGGATCATTATCAAGATCGATATACGCTGAAACATAGTTCCGTTCTGTAGAATTTTTTGCAGGTCTTCCGGTGTTGTAATGATTGTAATAAACCGGGATCTGGCCTTCAGTTCTGGGAAAGCTCATTGGAAGTTTTCCGCCCGGATTCACAGTTCCGAAGAGAACGTCTGCAATGGAATTTCCTGCTTCAGTTCCCAGCCACCATGTATAAGCTATTGCAGGAATATTATCTGCTGCCCAATTGAAGATCAAAGGACGTCCTGCATTGATCATTAAAACAATTGGCTTTCCTGTTTTAGCTATTTCTTTCAATAAATCTTCCTGAACTCCGGTGAAACCAATGCTGCTTCTGCTTTTAGCCTCACCACTCATGGCAGAACCTTCTCCTAAGGTCATAATCACTACATCCGCTTTTCTGGCCGTTTCTACAGCTTCTGCAAACATAGATCTGTCCTGATCATCTACATTACAGCCTTTAGCATATAATAAGGTTGAATTTTTATCAAGCTGGCTTTTAATTCCGTCAAACTGGGAGATAATTCTCTGATTATCATCTTTGAATGCAATAGACCAGAATCCGTGGTTGGCTACAGTTTCTTTCCCGAAAGGGCCGATCAGTGCAACTGTTTTCACGGTCTTTGAAAGAGGAAGAATATTTCCTTTATTTTTCAGAAGGACAATACTTTTTGAACCGAATTCTCTTCCGAATTTCCTGTTTTCAAGGTTATTTGTCTGCTCTTTCTGTCTTTTTTCATCACTGAATCTGTAAGGATCATCAAAAAGTCCCATTTCAAACTTCTTGGCTAAGATTCTTCCTGCGGCATCATCCACTAACTTCGAGTCAATCTTTCCTTCCTTAACCAGTTTTGGAAGCTCTGCCATGTAAACACGGCTTTCCATATCCATATCACTTCCTGCCAGAACAGCTCTTTCTGCGGCTTCTGCAGCATCTTTGGCATAACCGTGAGGAATCATTTCTCCGATACTTCCCCAATCTGAAACTACAAAACCTTTATAATTCCACTTTCCTTTTAAAAGTTCTCTTTGAATATACTTATTCGCTGTGGCAGGAACTCCGCTGATATCATTGAATGAATTCATGAATGTGGCTACCCCGGCTTCTGCTGCTGCCTTAAACGGAGGCAGATAGGTTTCATTCAGCTGTCTTAAGCTCATATCCACAGAATTGTAATCTCTTCCGCCAACAGCTGCTCCATAAGCTGCAAAGTGTTTGGCACAGGCCATTACAGCATCAAGGCTTCCCAAACCTTTCCCCTGAAATCCTTTAATTCTTGCCAAACCGATCTGAGTTCCCAGATAAGTATCTTCCCCGGAGCCTTCCATTACTCTTCCCCATCTTGGATCTCTGGCCACATCCACCATAGGTGCAAAGGTCCAGTGAATACCATAGGCTGAAGCTTCTGTAGCGGCAATTCTTTCGGATTTTTCTATCATCCCGAGATCCCAGCTTGCTGCCTGGCCTAAATTAACCGGAAAGGTTGTTCTGTACCCATGAATAACATCCTGCCCGAATAACAAAGGAATTTTCAGTCTCGACAGTTGGGCTAATTTCTGGAAAGCCCTGGTTTCTTCAACACCGGTTACATTAAGCATGGAGCCTACTTTTCCTTTTTTTATTTCTTCCAAAACAGCTGCGGAATTAGACTGCTGGGGTCCTGTGGCATATTCAAATCCACTGTACTGGACCATCTGCCCTACTTTTTCTTCAAGTGTCATTTTAGAAAGCAGTTCCGCTACTTTCTGATCAATTGTTTTTTGCCCGTAGACATTATTCATTCCCAATGCTGCAATGGCAAGTAAGAAATAAGTTTTCTTCATGATATTCAATTAAAAAACATAAGTAGCTGCCGAATTTCCTGAAAGGGTTACCGGAGCTGTCTTTCCGTTATATTTGATATTAAAGCTTTCATCAGTACTGTTTCCGTTCTGAATGATAAGTACTGTTTTTCCGGCAGGGGTTTTAAATGCTGCGGTAGAAAGTGTTTCTGTTTGTGTAGAAGCTATACGCTGTGAACCAGCAGGTACAAATTTAGAAGCGTGTGCGATGATATAATAGGAAACGTTTCTGGTGAAGTTTTCGCTGTCGGAAACTGTTATTGCTCCTTTGCATTCTGTGCATCCGCCATCTGTGTGCGGCTTATACTGCGGATCATTGGCTACATTCCATTCCAAAGCAATACTGCTCCAGTTTCTCATAGAACCTATGACAACGTTTTTAACATGCCAGTTCAGATCTTCGTTAAAAGTTCCTTTTGATCCGGTCCACTGTTCGGTAAAGTATAAATTTTTATCAGGAAATGCATTATGCACTGTACTTAACGCTGAAATATCTCCTTCGTATAAGTGGAAGGCAGAACCGTCAATATATTTGTAGGCTTCAGGATCTTTCAGAATATCAAGGGCATATTCCGGTTTGTTACAGTTGTGGTCGTAAACCACAATTTTTGTTTTGATATTATTTGCCTTAAAAACAGGACCTAAAGAACCTTTGATGAAGTCTCTCTGCTGTTCGGACGGCATATACAAACTTGGATTGTTTCCGGGATGAAGAGGCTCGTTTTGAGGCGTGATTGCATCAATGGTAATGCCTTCTTTTTTCATTCCCTGAATATATTTTACAAAGTAGTTTGCATACACTTTATAAAATTCAGGCTTTAAGCTTCCTCCTTTTGATTTTCCGTTATCCTTCATCCAGACCGGTGATGACCACGGAGCCGCAATGATTTTGATATTGGGATTGATGGCTAAAATCTCTTTCAGCATCGCAATAAGATCTTTATCTTTTGTAAGGCTGAATTTTGAAAGTGTGGGATCTGTCTGGCCCTCCGGAAGATCATCATAGGAAAAAACTTCCCCGTCAAGATCGGAAGCACCAATACTAAGGCGCAGATAGCTGATGGAAATTGAATTTTTATCTTTTCCAAAAAGTTCATTCAGCAGGGCTTTTCTTTTTGAAGGGGAAAGTCTGTTAATAACTTCAACGCTTCCTCCTGTCAGTGTATATCCGAAACCGTCAACATATTGAAATTTCTGGGTATCATCAATTTCAATATTCTGCCAGTTATTAGAATTATTTACAAATCTGACGGAGCTTTGCTGTTGTAATTTTACACTTTCATTGCCTTTGGTAAGCCAATACTGAACGTCGTTTCCTTTATTCATCGCAACAGAAGTACACGATAAAGGAAAAAGTACCACGCCGCCAAGCAGCGCGGTACCTTTAAAAAAGAAACTATATAAGTTTTGAAACTTCATATTTTAATAACCTGGGTTTTGGGTTAAATTAGGATTATTGTCTAATTGCGCTTGTGGAATTGGCCATAACAGCCTGTTTTGATTTAAATTACTTACATAAGGTAATAAATTACCAACTGCATCTCTCTGTTGAGAAAGAATTTCAATCGATTTTCCGGTTCTCTTCAAATCAAACCAACGGTGACCTTCAAACGCTAATTCTAATTTTCTTTCTTTAAGAATTTTATTGATCCCGTCATCTGTATTCGTTATTGTAATAGGTGTTAAGCTGGAACTGGCTCTTGTTCTTACTTGGTTTACTAAGGTAGCTGCGTCTATGAAATTACCCTGGCGAACTAAGGCTTCAGCTCTGATCAATAATAAATCGGCATATCTCATTACATAAAAATTCTGATGCCCTGTTGTAATTCTCATTTTATACATAAAAGGAAAATTATTACTTGGCCAAAAATTATCAGACCAGCTTACCGCGGTTGGAGAAAACCAGATACTTGAGTTTTTTCTCACATTATCATTTTCGGTATTGAATGTATTTACCAAATCATAAGAAGGAGTATTAAATTTCTTCCAATCTGTTCCATAAAACATTGATGATCCCCATGCCCAAACTGTTCCTGCATTTCCATTAGATTCAAAAATAGATTCTGAATTGGCTTCATGATTACCATCAAATAATTGGTCATAATTTGGAAGTAAAGAATATCCTTGTCCCATAAGCTGGGTAGTATAGTTTATAACTTTTGCGTAATCCGGATTTGGTTTTGTGGCATAGACTTTTGCCAATAGAGCCATAGCTAAACCTTTTGTAGCTCTATATTTATTTGAACTTGCAGGAGCGTTTGCAATAGCTCCTTCTAAATCTGAAATAATTAAATTATAAACTTCATTAATAGGTTTTCTAGTTGGATATACCTGATCATAAACTTCATCAAAATTCTCATCATTTACACCAATTACTGCTTTTGTAACTAATGGAAAATCTCCCCAAAGCTGAACCCCATGAAAGTTATACATTGCTCTCATGATAGCTGCTTCAGCTTTCATTTCTGACTTTCTTGCAGTGGAAAGAGCCGGATCTGAAATATTGTCTACATAATTTAAGACCTTATTGCAATTGTTTATAAATCCGAATAAATAATTCCAGTCCCTATTCACATTTGAATTTGTAGCGATAATTCTGTATTCGTCCATTTGAAAGTTTTGTATATTATCACTTCCTGCATGAGCAATTTCGGTTTGTGCATCACCATTAAAGAAATAATCTAACTGCCAGTACTCATTGCCTAAGTCAACATAAATTGCAGACATTAAACCTTCTGCTTCTGCTGCAGTTGTATAAGGAGTATCAGTAAGTGGCACGGCTCTGTCAGTAAGAGGTTCAGTATCCAGATAATCACTACAAGATGTTGTTCCCAAAATTAAACTTGTTCCCAACAGAAAATAATATATTGTTTTATTGAATTTCATAATAATAAATTAAAAATTAGCTTTTAAACCAAAAATAAATGTTCTTACCTGAGGATAGGTACCATAATCCACGCCTGAGACACCATTTGTAGTGTTGAATGCATTTACTTCAGGATCAAATCCTGTATAATTAGTCCAGGTTAAAAGATTTTGTCCTGTTACATAAAGATTAATCTTACTTACTCCTTTAAATGGAGTTAAAAAGTTGTATCCCAAAGTGGCACTTTTTATTCTGATAAATGATCCATCTTCTACAAATCTGTCTGAAACATACTGTGCTGTAGCAGAATTTGCTCTTGGGGTATTGGTAATTTGCCCTGGAGTTGTCCATCGGTTTAAAACTGCGGTTGATTGGTTTTTAAAATCATTCATCATTTCCAGATCAAATCTTGAAGCGTTGTAAATTTCTCCGCCATATGATCCTGTAACCAAAACATCTAAATACCAGTTTTTATAAGAAAAGTTATTGGTAAATCCGAAACTAAAATCAGGATTTGGATTTCCTATGATTGTTCTGTCGTTTGGATCGAAAATGCCATTCCCGTTAAGATCTTTATAAACAAGGTCTCCCGTTTGTGAATCTACATGACTTACCTGATAACCATAGAAAGAACTGATTGGCTGACCTGGAGTAAATCTTACTAATGTTGCTCCAACTGTCTCAATATTAGCTTTGTCTATATTGGGTTGATATTTAAGACTTGTCACCTTATTTTTTGTGAAAGAAATATTAAAGTTGGTGTTCCAGCTAAAGTTTTCGCCTTTAAAATTTTGAGTATTTAAACCAAGCTCTAAACCTTGATTTTCCATATCTCCAACATTTTTAAGTATATTACCTAAACTACCCATTCTTATGGGAACAATTAGATTTTTAGTTTTTCTCTTGTAAGCATCTGCAGTTAATTTGATTTTATTATTTAAAAAGCCAAAATCTAAACCTACATTGGTATCTGTTGTTGTCTCCCATCCTAAATCACTGCTATCCCATTGATAAGTATTCCAAATTCCATCCGGACCAACTCTTGAAACTCTTTCTAAGTTGTAATGAGAATATGGTGGAATTCCCGATGCATTCCCACTTTGTCCCCATCCTCCTCTAAGTTTTAATTCTGATAGAATCTTATTGCCAGCCAGGAAATCTTCGTTAGAAACTGTCCAAGCTGCCGAAACTCCCGGGAAGAATCCCCATTTATTTCCTGGTGCTAAAGCAGAACTACCGTTATACCTAAAAACTCCCATGATGGTATATTTATTATCATAGGTATAAAGAGCTCTTCCAAAGAATGATAATTCTCTTAAATGTTCTTTTACAAGAGTTTCACGTTTGTTATCAATTACAGTATTATAATCAAAGAAAGTTGTTCCTTCAGGAAAATTATTTCCTTCAAAATTATTCCATGAATTTCTCTTCTCATGAATCTGATTTCCTCCTAATAAAGCTAAATCATGAGCTCCTGACTTTATAGTATATGTTAATGTATTTTCAACATTCAGATCCTGGTAAGTTGATAAATATTTACCTCCAATACCTTTTTGCTGTCTTCCGTAACTTGTCTGATAACCATCTGTAAACTGATCATTAGTAACATCAATTAAATCAAATGAAACCATTGGCTTCCAAACAAGATTTTTAAGTAAATTAACTTCTAACCCTAAATTACTCATGAAACGTTGCGTCTGTGTTTCGTTTTGTCTGGATTGATAAGCAACAGGATTTTCCCATGAAGATTGAAAAGGATTCAGTGCAAACTGCCCATCTTTGTAACCATCCAAGTAGCTCCCATTTGCATCAGTATCTCTCACTTTAAGCTGGCTACCGTAAATAGGCAGGAATGAAGGTGTATTTAATGCACTCAAAATAACCCCTCCTCTAGAAGTTCCTAAATTATCATTAGTATTTTTAAGAGAAGTATTAATATAGTTAAAATTACCTGTCAGCTTCAACCAATTTGTTATTTTAGCATCCAAATTCATTTTTGCAGAAATCCTGTCAAATCTTGCAGGATCTATAATGCCGTCAATTCCCTGATAACCTAAAGCGGTATAAGCTCTTACATTTTCATTTCCAAAAGAGTAATTAATATTATAGTTTTGATCAAAACCTGTCCTGAAAACTTCATCTCTCCAATTTGTATTAATGCCTTCATATCTTGGATTGTTAATAGTCGTTAAATAAGAAGGATTAATTTCATTCATCAATGTTTTGTACTGATCCAGATTTAAAACATCAATATTATTAACTGTTTTAGATATTCCCCAGTAAGCATTGAAAGCTAATTGAGATCTGTTTGCCTTTCCTCTTTTTGTGGTAATAATGACAACTCCGGAAGAACCATTAATACCATAAATTGCTGCAGAAGTTGCGTCTTTCAGAATTGTCATATCTGTGATATCATCCGGGTTTATTCCACTGATATCGAAAGTTTGGATCCCATCAACTACATATAATGGACTTACTGATGAAGAAATAGAGTTATTTCCCCTGATTTTTACATCAATTGCGGCTCCTGGTTTCCCTGAAGACTGAATAACATTTACTCCGGCTGCATTCCCTTGCAAAGCCTGACCGACATTGTAAATGGGTCTGTCCTCAAAGCTTTCAGACTTTACAGTAGAAACCGCACTTGTTAAGTTTTGTTTTTTTACACCACCATATCCTATCATAACGATCTCATCGATCTTATTCTCTTTCGGAACGGTGTCTTTTACCTTGGTCTGTGCGCTGAAATTGGCTGTAAAATACAGCACAGCTACCACTCCCAGGCTTCTTGATATTCTTAGATTCATATACAGTTAGTTTTTTAATTCTCAAATTGAGACAATAAAAATATATTTTTTTTTAAATAATTAACATTCTATTCATAATTATTTTAATTTTTCGTTTATTTTTGGGGGTTTAAAGCCCTATATCTTCTTAATAATTCGTAAAATTATCATAAAAAATCTACAAATAAATCCCCAAAATGACAGCCAAGCTTTCCAATATCTCAATTCCTTTAAAACTGACCTTCCTTATTTTCTCAATGGTCTTAAACTGCATGGGTATTGTGATCCTTCAACTTTCAGAGGCAAAAATCACTTATGAAAAGTTAGGCTTTTTAGAATCATTCAAGGACCTTCCTATTGCATTTATTTCACTTTTTGCTGTAAATTTTATTGGAAGAACAGGAACTAAAAAGGCATTGATATCAGCATTGGTTATTGTGGGAATCTGTTCATGTCTTCTTCCTTTTGTAGAGGATTTCTGGTTTTATAAGGTATGGTTTGCTATTATCGGGACATGTTTTGCTGTGGGAAAGATCTGTGTTTTCGGGATTATCCGGAATAATATTTCGGACGAAAAATCTCTTGCCAAAATGATGAATAGTGTGGAAGCATCATTCATGATAGGTATTTTTGTGGTCAATACCGGTTTCGGATGGCTGATCTCCAGTCGTTATTCTGAATACTGGAAATTTGGGTTTATGTCTATATCATTGCTTTGTGCAGTTGCTATATTTATGTTTTCAAAGCTGACTATTTCTGAAGCAAAAAAAACAGAGACTAAAAGTCTTATTTCTGAGCTTTCAGTATTTGCGAAACCTGCAACTGTTATTTTTCTTACTGTAGTCTTCTTTATTGTATTTGTGGAGCAGGGATTTAACTCATGGTTACCTTCTTTTTACAAAAATCACCTGAACGTCAATTCATTTTTTGCTTTGCAGGCCTCTTCTTTTCTCGCTCTTTTTTCTTATGCAGGAAGAACATTAACGGCTAATATTATTCAGAGGTTTTCATTATCAAAATACTATATTCTGTGCATTTCTTTAATTATAGGTGTTTTGTTTATTATTTTGGGAATCCAGTATTTTGATTCTGTGAATTCCGCCATCCTGTTATTTTTATTCCCGGTAATCGGGCTTTTTCTGTCACCGCTCTACCCTATTATCAATTCAAAGATGATTGCACAGATTGATAAAGAAAAAATAAACCTGTTTACATCTCTGATCGTAATTTTTTCATCCCTCGGCAGCTCAGTCAGTTCAATTATCATGTCTGTTCTGTTTGGCAAGCAGTTATTGAATTATTATCCGCTCTATATATTACTTGCTGTGTCTGTGCTTTTTACAATTAGTTTGATATATTTTAAGTTTGCAGGAAAGAAATTATAGAAAATAATTTTATTTTTACTCCCATGAAAATCAAAGACACCAAAAACAAAGAAACCCTTCAGGAACTTATTGATACAAAAGATTTTGTAGCACACGTATCTGTTGACTGCACTATATTTGGTTTTCACAATAACATTTTGAAGGTTCTGCTTTTAAAATACCACGATCTGGATCTGTGGTCACTTCCCGGAGGTTTCGTCTTCAACGATGAAGATCTGCGTGAAGCTGCTGCCAGAGTACTTTATGAAAGAACACATCTTCAGGATCTTTTCTTAAAGCAGTTTCACACTTTCGGGAGAATAGACCGTACTGAGAATAATGTACATCAGATCCTGCTTAACAATAAAGGAATTGAAGTTCCCAAGGACCATTGGATCTTCCAGAGATTTATTACCGTAGGGTATTGCAGCCTTATCGACTTCTCCATTGCCAACACTTTTCCGGATGCATTTAACGAGAGTTGCGAATGGTTTGAAGTTAATAATCTTCCTAAGATGGCATTTGACCACGACAGGGTTATAGAAACCGGCCTTGAATATCTTCGCATGAATATCAATACCGAAGTGGCAGCCAGTAATCTTCTTCCTGAAAAATTTACCATGAAAGATTTGCAATCACTTTATGAGACCATTTTAGGGCAGAAATTCAGGAGAAATAATTTTCAGCGCAAGATATTAAGCTTAAATGTTCTGGACAGGCTGGAAAAGCTGTATGACGGATCTGCGAATAAGGCTCCATATCTGTATAAATTTAAAAGCAAAGTACATAATGCTACTTATCAGTATCCTATCTCCAACGATGAGGAGACTTAGAAGACTGTATTTTTACTGAAATCCTTCTCTTTTTTATTTATCTTACTGAAAATCAAAAACAATAAAGATTTGTAAAAAAATTTTTCAAACCAGCGAAAAGTATTACTTTTAGGCAAATCAAAAAATCATGTCATATTATCCTCTTACAAGCATTCCAGACTACTACGGAATTGATGCTTTACTTACTGAAGAACACAAACTGATCCGTCAATCGGTAAGAGATTGGGTGGAAAGTTTTGTAATGCCGCAGATAGACCAGGCCGCACAAAATCATACCGATATTCCAAATCTAATGAGAGAACTGGGAAAAATCGGAGCTTTAGGTCCATACATTCCGGTTGAATATGGCGGTTCAGGGTTAGATCAGATTTCTTATGGTCTTATTATGCAGGAACTGGAAAGAGGAGATTCTGCGGTACGTTCTGCTGCTTCGGTACAGAGCTCGCTGGTGATGTTTCCTATCAATGAATTCGGTTCTGAGGAACAGAAGAAAAAATATCTTCCTAAGCTTGCTGCAGGAGAAATGATAGGTTCTTTTGGATTGACTGAGCCTAATCACGGTTCTGATCCAAGCTCTATGGAAACCTATTTTAAAGACATGGGTGATCATTATCTTCTGAACGGGGCTAAAATGTGGATCACAAATTCTCCGCTATGCGATATCGCAGTAGTTTGGGCAAAGAATGAAGAAGGAAAAGTACAGGGATTAATCGTTGAAAGAGAAATGGAAGGGTTTACAACCCCTGAAACTCATAATAAATGGAGCTTAAGAGCATCCAAAACCGGAGAACTGGTGTTCAATGACGTAAAGGTTCCTAAAGAAAATCTACTTCCGGGAGTAACCGGATTAAAAGGGCCTTTATCCTGTTTAAATTCAGCGAGATATGGTATTTCCTGGGGCGTAATCGGTGCAGCAATTGACTGCTACTGTACAGCCGTTCAGTATGCTAAAGAAAGAAAACAGTTTGGAAAACCAATCGGTTCTTACCAGCTTCAGCAGAAGAAATTAGCTGAATTCTTAACAGAAATCACCAAAGCACAGTTATTATGTCTTCAGTTAGGAAATCTTAAAAACGCCCATAAAGCAAGCCCTGCACAGATCTCAATGGCTAAACGTAACAACGTAAAAATGGCTATTGACATCGCAAGAGAATCGAGACAAATCCTTGGCGGTATGGGAATCATGGGTGAATTCCCGATGATGAGACACGCAGCTAATCTGGAATCTGTAATTACATATGAAGGTACACATGATGTACACTTACTGATTACCGGTTTGGATATTACAGGAATCAACGCTTTTTAAATAAAAGCTCAAAATATACTGAAAGGAGTCCGGCCGAATGGCCGGACTCCTTTATTTTACTCACTTTTCCGGGAACTTATATTCAGTGAATAATTATTGATGTATTAATATTATTAACATTTTATTAAAAAAAATTAACTTAATCACATTAAAAAAATATTGATATGAGAAAATTATCCACTCTTTTATTAGGTTTAGCTGCTCCATTCTTTTTTGCCCAACAGGCAGGAGATCTTGTTAATTTTGAGAAAAAATTAGACCTTACCCCTCAGGGGGTCGCTGATTTCATTGCCAATAATCTCGGTGAGCAAAACGCTCCGGACTTTGTAAGCTATCTCAACGGCTTTAATGTGGGACTAAAAGGCTATAAAATTACTTACTACACCAAAAATGAAAAGAATGCTTTGGTAAAAGCCACCGGGCTTATTATGTATCCCAATGTAGATTTCAAATTATCTACCGTTATTTCCGATCACCCGACAACGGATTCCCGCCAGAATGTTCCGTCTAACCTTAAAGGTATTTTTTGGTTTGGATTTGTAATGGAACTTTCTTACGCCTTAAACGGATATGTAGTAATGGCACCGGATTATGTAGGAATGGGTACCGGAGATGGAGTTCATCCCTATGTAAATTCTTTAACAGAAGGAGGCGCAACAGTAGATTTCGTAAAAGCTGCCAACACCGTCTTGGCTCAATTGAATGTAAAAAGATATGATGAATATTTCTTAACAGGATATTCCCAGGGAGGTCACGCTGCTATGTCTACATTGAAATATCTCAGCACCAATAATCCCAACAATCTTAAAATAAAATATGCTTTCATGGGAGACGGGCCTTACGATCTTTCCGGTGTTACCCTTAATGAAGGCTTTCTTCAAACTACTGTTTATCCTGCAACAGCATTTTTAGGCTACATATTAAACTCCTGTCAGTCTGCAGGCTATAATATCTACACAAACAATGTTTCGGAAGTTATTTCCTCAGATTATCTGGCAGCATATGACAATCATGTGGCACAGGATAACGGAGGAATTCTGTGGGGACCATTTATCTGGAGGAATATGTTCACCCCTTCTTTCGTTACAAATCTCACCAACAATCAAAATGCCAATACAAGAAAATGTCTGAAAGCCAATAATGTTTCCGACTGGTATAATAAAACCCCCACCACTATGGGGACTTCTACGATAGATCTAATAGTACCGCCTAACAACACTTACAATACGGTAAATGCACAAAGAGCCCATTACCCATGGTATGATCTTAATAAATATAATATCAACAGCCTGTCATGGGGCCCTTTAGGACATGTAGGAGGTCCAGTTCCTTACGTGCTTGCTGCCAATGCAAAATTTAACAGCCTCAGAAGCGGTGGATTTTTTAATCAGTGGGCATTTTTGACCTCGAAACAGGCTGAAAATAATCAACCAAAAACGGATAACCTGTTTTCCTCCCAGCTCAAACCTGATTTAAAGAACATGGAACTGGTTCAGGTTACAGATTTCAACCAGGAAAAATCAGAGCGTAAATCACTAGTTAATAACAATTTATCTACCTTAAAAGATGGAGTTTATCTTTTGAAAGTACAGGAAAACAATAATGAAAAACTAATCCCGTACATTAAGAACACCCCAGTAGAAGTTCCTGAGAATGAGATTGTACAGTCTGAAAGTAACGGAATTTTAAAACTTAGGATTCCTCAGGAAGAATTGCTGAGTGTGAATATTTTTGACGAGAATAAAAATCTCTTAAAAACCGTATCCCAGGAACAGTACAGCGAGAACGGCGGAATCAATCTGACAGATATTGATAATCAAAATAATACATTTGAAGTTGTTACTCAGTTCTATAACCTTCAGTTCAAAAAAGCAACGGCAGATGGTTTATTAGCTAATAAAGCTGAAATTTTCACACAGGATCGCCAGATTAATGCAAGAGCCAATAATGGCATCAAAAATATCAGCATTTACAGTATTTCCGGGGCACTGATCCTGCAACAGGAAATCAATAAGCCGGAATTTAAATCAAACAATTTAGAATCAGGAGTTTATGTAGTACAAATGAGTACTGCTGATGGAAAAACAGTCAGTAAAAAAGTAAAATTATAAGACAATATTCTCAATATATTCTTCATTTTAAATTGAATGCACTTCAGCAATGGGGTGCATTTTTAATTGGAATAAGACTTGATATTCTCGATAAAACTAAGATCCGGATTCAGTATTTCCAGAATAAGGTTTTTTACAGACTGCATGGCATCATCAATATTCCCCTTGTCAAACTGCAGGGAAACCACTCCTTTTTTAGCCTCTGCAAAACTCCAGATTCCTGTCTCAATAGGAAGTCCCCAGAATTCAGGGAGATTTTGTACCACATAATGATAAATACAAAGCTGCAGAGCCTGTTTTCTTTCACTGTTATGGAAATATTCTGCAACATTAGCTTCATCTATTTTTACGATGAGATTTTTGATTTTTGCCGTTTTATAGTCAATAATTCTTAAGGTTCCGTTCAGGCGGTCTATCCTGTCAATGAATCCGAAAAACGAAATTTTATCACTTCCGTCAAGATAAAAATCTACATTTTCGAACCTTTTTTCAATGTCTAAAATCTCTAAAGTGTTACCCTTTTTCACCAGTTCAAGATCATGTCTGAGAACATTTTCAATTACTTTTTTAGCAATTGCCCTGTGAATAAAATTCATTCCTTTTTCATAGAATTCAGGCTGGTGTTTCAGCTTTTCAATGGCAACATCAATATATTGATCTATTTCTTTAATTGAATTTTGTAAATCCTTTTCTTTTAAAACTTTACCTTTAAGTAATTCATATACTTCTTGAAGTGAATAATGTACTAAGTTTCCGTAATTTTTAACCGACAGTTCTTCTTCTATTTCATCCGTTTCGGAGGTGTTAAGGATCTTTGAAAGATAGAAATCTATCGGATTATAAAGGTAGCTGGTAAGGTGTGAAGCGGATACTTTTTCTTTCCATTTATGAAGTCTTTCCAGCACGATCTGAGTCTTCGGAATTTCTATCGGCAGTGAGGCAATAGGCTCGGAAGAGTTTTCAATGATGAGATGTTCTATCTTATGGGAACTCTCCATTTCTATCTGTGTGATAAACCTGCTCTTTTCTCCGGTATTCACCCCGGAACTGAGAGCATTGTACAAAAGATGCACATTTCTGGAATCCTGGATCAGCCGGTAAAAGTGATAAGCGTAAATACTGTCATTTTCAAGGAACGTATGAAGATCAAAATATCTTCTGATATCAAAAGGAATATAAGTGTTCTGCGAATTTCCCAAAGGAAGTTTTCCTTCGTTTACGGAAAGCATGATTACATTTTCAAAATTCAGGAGACGGGTTTCCAGAAGTCCCATGATCTGAAGTCCGCGGAGTGGTTCTCCCTGGAAATCTATACTTTCTGAATTAACGTGCTGGTTGATCAGAATTTCCAGCGTTTCCATTTTGATCTCAAAATCGTACGGACTGACCTGGTTTTTAATGATTCTGAATGCATTTTCAAAGTGGGAAACGTTTTCATACTGAATATCATCTATTTCCAGCCATTTGATTCTTTTACAGAACTCAATAAGCATATCCAGATACATACCCGTATGCTCTGCTTTTTTGAGAAGTCCGTAGTAAGAAAGCCCACCCAAAAGCTCTTCTAAAAGTTTTTTTGATATATAAACGATATTCCTCTCCTCTATTTTTGTTCTGAAATTACTGATAATCAACTCATCTTCAGCGGATTTCGGCAGCTCTTCCAGGATAGGAAAAATATCTCTGTAGTAATAGGAAGATTTATTTTTTTCCAGCTGTTTCTGAAGATAGAAAAGCTGTTTTACAGCATTGGAAAAAGAAAGGTTCTTCAATGGAAAACCCATAGTAATATTCAGATTTTCAACTCCATACATCACATCTAAGCTTGCAGGAAGAAGATTTTCATCCAACAACACAACCGCGGTATTGGAATAGGTCTTATTTTCAATTTCCTTAAATATTTCCGGCAGCACCTTGGTCTGCGTTACATTCCCTGAAACTTCATAAACCTTGATATTTTTAGACTGGTTAAAATCGTCTTCTATCCATTGAAAAGTCCTTTTATCATCAAATTCTTTCCACATTTTATGATTCCTGAGGAATTTTCCGGCTTCCTGTCTTTCATCATCAAAATAATAATGATCTGCCTGGAAAAAGCACTGTGCCTTGTTCCACCTTAGTAGATTTCTTACCAGCTTTTCTTCCACCGGCGTAAAGGCATTAAAACCACAAAATACAAAGTGTTCTGAGGTTTTTTCGGCAAAATCAGAGATTTTTGACTTAGCAGTTTCATGGATCATTCCGGAAGTCGCCCAATTCTTCTCCTTCAGTTTCTCCTTTAAAATCGGGAGAAAAACATTCATATTCTGCCAGAAATTAAGGAATTTCTTACGTGGAACATCATCATCCTCACCAAGATCCTGGGCCCATTCTTTAATTCTCTCTTCGTCAAACATATACTGCAGAACGGCTTCATCACTTTCAGAAAACTTCAGGATATCATCCCAGTCCTTTTGCAAGGTCGGAAACCACTTTAAAAAGTCTGCAAAATCATCTTTCGGGATAAGACCAAGGCTCCGGTAAACATCAAAGGCAAAAAGCCAAAGAGAGATTCCCTGAACCGGCTGCTTATCTGCAATCCTGTCGATCAGTTCTTCTATGGTAAAAAAATTGGGAAGAAAGCCCGAATAGTTATTTTCTTCCAGAATCTGCCTTATAAATACGATGGGACGTTTTCCGGGCAGAACTATATTGAACTCCGAAAGGTCTGTATTCTGGGCCAGCAGTTCGTGGATAATTTTATTGAGAAATTTCAAGAGGCTTTGTAGCTTTTTAAGTTGTTCAGTTCTTCAGCAATAAGGGTATTGTATTCTGCCTGCTTTTCTTTATTCATCCCATGTTCCGTAATTTTGTCATAGGAAATCTGAAAATTTTTGTAATCGTTTGATATTTTACTGTAAACTGCTGTAAATTTTTTATTGTAATCCCCTGAATTTTTGATCTTTTCTTCTATTTCCTTTCTGAATTTCCTCACAAACAGTTCTGCAATATCAAAATGCTTCTGTTCGTGCAGTAAAATATAATCGTTTATTCTTTTTACATCTTTCCAGGATTTGTCTTCGTTAAAAATAGCATTGATTTCAATTTTAACGGGAGATCCGGGATTGGTAGATTTTACTACGGAATATTCCCAGCCGCAATGTGTATAGGCTATCACATCAGCATTATTCTTTCTGCTCACTGCACTTTTAAAATTATCCCACGCCAGCTTACGGTCTTCCTGCCAGATAATTTTCTGCCCGAAAAAGGCATTCGCGAAGAGAAATAAGCCAAGAGAAATCAATTTCATTATTATTCAACTACAATTGTTTTGGTGATCCAGTTGTTGCCGCCGTTCCAGAATCTGAATGTATAGGTTCCTGTCTCGCGCGGGCTGAATTTGATCTGGTTGATTCCTATGTGAGTTTCCTGAGTACACGGACCATCCGTAGTATATTTATAGGAAGTAACAGATCTTTCCAGGCTACTGTCATGGATATAATCATATCCGTAAAACCCTTCACATTGGGACGAATATGTAGAATACGTCTTAATGCTCTGTACTGAAAATACATCCATAGTATCCTTCGTGATCTTCACACTATCGATCTTGATTTTTCCTATGGATTGTACAGTCTCGTAATTATCATCTTCACAGGAGATAAAAACCAGCCCTGAAAGCAATGCAGAAAATCCAATATTTAAAAGTTTTTTCATAACCTTAAATTTACTGATTATCAATGAATATTCAGCAAAAATTATCACTCGATTTAAAAAAATCAAGAGTTAAAATTGCCTTTTGATACGTAAATCACTTTTTTAGTATCAAAAAATTCTTCATCAAAATAGTTTTTAAGGTTGAAGATTTCACATTTAATTCCGGCCAGCTCTTCAGCAAGATCACCGCCTTTTAAATATAAAACTCCATTATGTTTGGGATTAAACTGTTCTTTTTCAAATTTTCCTTTCAGCCATTTCAGGAATTCCGGCATCTGGGTTACAGCTCGGCTCACTACAAAATGGAACTTTTCTTTTACTTTTTCAGCTCTTCCGTGAATGGCCGTTAAATTCGTCAGCCCGATTCCTTCTGCAACTGCTTTTACTACGGTTATTTTCTTTCCGATAGAATCAACTAAGGTAAACTCTGTCTCCGGAAACAGGATCGCCAGCGGAATACCCGGAAAACCGCCTCCGGTTCCAATATCCAGCACTTTCGTACCAGGTGCAAATTCCATAGTTTTAGCAATTCCCAGAGAATGCAAAACATGCTTTTCATACAGCGATTCCATATCTTTTCTTGAGATTACATTGATTTTTTCATTCCACTCATTATACAGCTCCTCCAGTTGGGAAAACTGCTCAATCTGCTTCTCTGTAAGATCAGGAAAGTATTTTAATAGTAACGATATTGCCATATGAATTATTATAATCTGCAAAAATAAGTTTTTATTGGCTTTATTCAAATTTTAAGTTCCGGATATAGAAAAGAGATTTTCAAAAGAACAAATAGGTAATGGTAAAAAAAATGAAAACCTGACAAAAATCTGTTATCCGGCTCTACTTTTATTTCCCGGCAAAACGTTTTTATTATATATTTGTTTAAATTCAAAAACATCATATGGATAAACTTTCAGATAGAGTAAAAAGATTAGGTTACTCACAGACTTTCGTAATGTCGAACAAAGCAAGAGAAATGAAAGCCGCCGGCATTGACGTGATCAGTCTTACTCTTGGCGAACCGGATTTTGATGTTCCGGATAATATCAAACAAGCCGCTTTTGATGCAATCAACCAGAATTACAGCCACTACTCTCCTGTTCCCGGATTTCCTGAACTTCGTGAAGCAATAGCTTACAAATTAAAAAGAGACAATAATCTTGAATATAAACCAACACAGATCTGTGTTTCCAACGGAGCTAAGCAGGCTATCCTGAATGTACTTGCTTCCGTTATCAATGACGGTGATGAAGTATTGCTTCCTGCTCCTTACTGGGTAAGCTATGACGAAATGGTAAAAATGATGGGAGGAACTTCGGTAATGCTTCCGACATCTTATGTTACAGATTTTAAAATAACCGCTGAACAGCTTGAGGAAGCTATTACGGATAAAACCAAAGCTATCCTTTTCAGTTCTCCGTGTAACCCTTCCGGCGGATATTATACATATGATGAGCTAAAATCTATGGCAAAAGTACTTGCAAAATATCCTCATGTGACCATAATTTCGGATGAGATCTATGAGTACATTAACTACGAAACAAAAACGACATCTATCGCCCAGTTCCCTGAAGTATACGAGCAGACTGCAGTAATCAACGGAATGTCTAAGGCATTTGCCATGACAGGATGGAGAATAGGTTACTCTGCATGCCCGGAATGGCTGGCAAAGGCCTGTGAAAAGATCCAGGGACAAATGACCAGCGGAGCGAATACAATGGCACAGAGGGCCTCTATTACCGCTTTAAAAACAGATCCTTCTGAATATAAATACATGATTGATGCGTTCCAGAAAAGAAGGGATATTGTGTATGACCTGATGAAGGAAATTCCAGGATTTAAAGTATTGCTTCCAAAAGCTGCTTTCTATTTCTTCCCGGATATTTCCTATTATATCGGAAAAAACCTTAACGGCATGGAAATCAAGGATTCTGATGATTTTGCCATGTTCTTATTGGAAAATGCGCATGTAGGTTCTGTAGGCGGCGTTTCTTTCGGAAGTCCTGAATGTATAAGGTTCTCCTATGCAGCATCTGAGGAAGACCTGAGGGAAGCTATGAAAAGAATCAAAGATGTATTGGCTCCGTTCAATTCATAATAAATTAGACTGAATAAAAATTAGTATAAAGTAAACAAAAAGCTCTGATTTCAGGGCTTTTTTCCTTCATATTCATTGAAAACAATTATAGATTTTATTTATCAATATTGATTTGTTCAATAGATAAAACATTTATATCTTTGCACAAGAAAATTTAATATAAAAACAGAAAATTATGTCTTTAGTAGGAAAAAAATTCCCAAATGTAACCATTGATGCCATGTCTGAAATGGGTGACGATCTTAGAATCAACATCCTTGAAGAAGCTACTTCCAACCAGCAAAAAGTAATTTTATTCTGGTATCCGAAAGATTTCACTTTTGTATGCCCTACGGAGCTTCACGCTTTCCAGGATGCTTTAGGTGAATTCGAAAAAAGAAACACTAAAGTAATCGGTGCTTCTTGTGATACCAACGAGGTACACTTCGCATGGTTGAACACTGCAAAAGATAACGGAGGTATCGAAGGGGTAACTTATCCGCTTTTAGCTGATACTCACAGACAATTGGCCAACATTCTAGGAATTGTAGATCAGGATTTCGAATACAATGAAGATGGTGAAGAAACGTTCACTGGTTCTAACGTAACTTACAGAGCAACTTACCTTATCGACGAAACCGGAAAAATTTTCCACGAGTCTGTAAACGATATGCCTTTAGGAAGAAACGTAAAAGAATATTTAAGACTGATCGATGCTTACACTCACGTTCAGAAGCACGGTGAAGTTTGTCCTGCAAACTGGGAAGAAGGAAAAGATGCAATGAAAGCAGACAGAAATTCTACAGCAGAATATTTAGCTAAGAACTAAAATAATGTGTTAATTTGAAAATGAGATAATTTGAAAATTAATCTCAGGATTTATATAAAATTATCTCATTTCTCTTTATTTTTCACACAAATTGCAAGGAAACAATTTCTGTCTTTGCCAATTAACACATTTTCAAATTAATAAATTTTCAAATTATCATTATGTACACAGAATTAACAGAAGATACATTACAGAATATCGTAAACGACAATGAAAAAGTAGTTGTTCAGTATGGTGCAACATGGTGTGGAAACTGCAGGATCATGAAGCCTAAATTCAAAAAATTAGCCTCTGAAAACGAAGAAATTCCATTTTTATATGTGGATGCCGAAAAACTTCCTGAAAGCAGAAAATTAGCAACTGTTGATAACCTTCCTACTTTCGCAGTTTTTAAAAACGGTGAATTGGTTAACCAGGTACAGAGCAACCAGGCTGAGAGCTTAATTAATCTTTTTAAAGAAATACAATAATGAAATTACCTGTAATCAGACAGTTTTATCAGAATCAGACTCCTGAGAATCTTGAAAAGACGTTGGAAGTTCTTGAAAGCTTTTGTGAATTCAGAGGAACTACTGAAGAAGATCTTAATGTAGCCGGGGAATTAATCACCAATATCTGCGGTGCTTTGGAAGTACACGCAAACGTTCAGAACGGAATGAGCGAAAAAGACGCTTTGAATTCTTTTGCACAGAAGGTCTTAGGATCTATTGACAAGTAGTTTTTTTATTGAATCATTTAAAGATTTAATAATTAAAAGATTACAAAACACAATACTACTGAGGATTTCCTCGATACAATATTTTCTCAATTCTTTAATTTCAACTTAAAACATATGCTTCAAAGCTTCCGTGATATGCCATTGCTGATGCTGTTGCCGTTGTTATATCTGAATTAAAGAATCCAAAAAAATCCCGGTGAGTTTCATCGGGATTATTATTTATAAAAGACTGAATCAGAATTTATAATTCTTCACTTTTCATTCCTTATTCACCTAACTTCTTCTGCTCATCAAAATTCTCAGAATATACCAGAATAAAAGCATAATAGATGCAAAAAGCTGTAATGAAGCACCTACATACTGCCCTGTTGTATAAACATCTTTAAGCTTGCTTGTTTCGTAAAGGATACTTGCAGAAGCCAAAAGCACCATTCCCACGGAGAACCAAAGTCCCAGATTGAAACCGAAAATCGCTCCGGCTACAATCAGTCCTATCGAAAGAAAGCCTCCGATAATAATGATGTTTCTTAAAAATGAGAAATCTCTTTTGGAAGTAAATGCTACAGCAGAAAGTCCGGCAAACATAGCAATAGTAAGCATCGCAGCCTGAAAAATAATATTGGCACCTCCTTCCATACCTGCTGCAATATAAATCATAGGCATAAAAATCACAGCTTCCAGAAGAATATAAAACCCTAATCCGAAATACTGTGTAGTCCTGCTCTGTGAAAGCGACCATTTGGAAGCCAGCATAGAAGCCAGCCAGAAAACTCCGATAATCAACAGCCATGTGTACTTCTGCCCGAACATCATCGCAATAACTTCTACCGGAACTGTTTTCAATAAAACAGTTTCAACCCCGATGAACGCCAGGATTGATAAGGCTACATGTAAATAAGTCTTTCTGTAAAAAGATGCTTTTTCCAGATCTGAGGAATGAGCAACCAGAACATCTGTCATCATAGTTAGTATTTTTTAATTTTGTTTTGAATTTAAAGTTATTTTGTCTTTTTCGCAGGCATCACACCAAGAATCTTTCCATTTTCTTCAAATACAGCCATAATTACTTCTTTCGATTCTCCGGCATATTTGTAATGGATGCTTGGAAGACTGGAACCGTCCATCAGTTTATGATATCCCGTGCTTAAAATTTCCAGCTTTTTATTAATATCAAAGCCTTCCTTTACTTTTTGAAGAACATCATCAGTAACAATCGCTTTTACTTTATCAGACAAAAGCGCATCAACACCTGCACGGTCGGAAGATTTAAGCGCGTCAACGAACTTGAGAAAATTATCATTGTATATATTGACCTTTTCTTTGCTTAATTGGGCCGGAACGTCTTTCTGAACTTTCTCGACCTTTACTCCCGTTACTTTCTGAGCAAACATCAGCTGTGCGACAAGTATTGTGAGTCCTAAAAATATTTTTTTCATAATCTTTCTGGTATTTGGTGAAATAAGTAAGGTAAGATACGAAAATCAGACCACTTCTAAAAATTTCATCGTATCTACATTATCGGCATATGTATCCAAAGCAGGATGCTGTGCTTCCCCGAAACGAATAGAATCCAGCCCAAGCTCATCTTTAGCCACAATACACTGAATATTTTCTTCATTTTCAGCAATAAAATTCTTAACGCCATCCAATGATGAATATCTGCTGAAATTAATTACAGAAAGCGGACTGAAAAGCTTATCATCCTCTTTAAGCATTACAAAATTATTATCCCAGAACTTATCCTGGTTCAGGAGATAAACCGCTCTGTTGTAATCATAATTGTTCGCATATTTATTATGATTGATGATATCCTGGAAACCTAAGAAGCTCTCAAACAGCCTGTCGATAACAAAATCTTCCGGAATAAAAATTCTCGTTACATTCCTGCAGCCAAGCCCGAAATACCTGAAAATATCTTCCGCCAGCAGTTGAAGTTCGTCAGGAGTTTCGTCCCCTTTCAATACTGCAACAGAAGTCCTGTTCTTACGGATGATGCTTAAATGGTCTTTAAAATAATATTCAAGGTACCTGGCCGTATTGTTGCTTCCGGTTGCAATCACAGCATCAAAATTCTCCAGTTTTTCAATAATTTCAAACTGAATGGCTCCGTTGGAAAACTCATTCCATTTTTTCAACAGAAAAGGAACCATCTGCTTATCCTTTGAAGATAATTTCATTAACGGAATATGGCCGCTTAAAACAACCGATATCACATCATGAAGCCCAACCAGCGGAATATTACCCGCAAGAATCAATCCTACTCTTTTTGAAGTTTTGGATACGGAATAGTTTCTGATCCAGTTGTTTATATTTTCCTGAGTAAGCAGATTCGTCCACTCTTTCAAGGAAAATTTCTGATTTTCAAGGGTAAACCAAGGGTTTTCTATTTCAGATCTTTTCAGCAATAATTCAAACTCATTATCATCATCATTATAACTTTCCTGATCTTTTGCCAAAAACTCTTTTATATACTCACTTAACTTAATAAGTCCTAAAACTTGATTTTCGATATTCATAATTACTTTTAAATTGGGGAATATTTTGTAATTTTGTGCAAATTTAAAAAAAATTAGCGATGGCTATTAAAATAACTGATGAATGCATTAATTGCGGAGCCTGTGAACCGGAATGCCCAAATAATGCAATATATGAAGGGGCCGTAGACTGGAAAGCTTCCGAAGGTACTGCTCTTGCAGGTACTGTGACCATGCCGTCAGGACTTACTGTAGATGCAGATTCGCCACAGGAACCTGTGAGCGATGATGTATACTTCATTGTAACAGATAAATGTACCGAATGTAAAGGATTCCATGAAGAACCTCAGTGTGCAGCCGTTTGCCCGGTAGACTGCTGCGTTCCTGATGAAGACCACGTAGAATCTGAAGAAACACTGCTTAATAAAAAAGCATTCTTACACGGTGAATAATAAAAGCTCCGTCTCAGCATAATGAGGCGGTTTTTTTAACTGTAAACTTTAAATAATCTGGTAAAATATCAATATTGGCAAGGCTTTAAAAATTCTTGCACAACCAAAAAGTAAAAATATGAGCAAAAAACACAACTTCAGTGCAGGACCATGCATCTTACCTCAGGAGGTATTTGAAAAATCAGCACAGGCTATTTTAGATTTTAACGGAATAGGGTTATCCCTCCTTGAAATTTCCCACAGAAGCAAAGACTTTGTTGCCGTAATGGACGAAGCCCGTGCTATTGTGAAAAGGCTGATGAATCTTGGCGATGAGTATGAAGTAATTTATTTGGGAGGTGGTGCAAGCCTGCAGTTCGCGATGGTTCCTTACAACCTTTTGAAAGTAGGCGGTAAAGCAGCTTATCTGGATACGGGAACATGGGCCGCAGGAGCTGTGAAAGAAGCAAAAAAACTGGGAACGGTAGACGTGGTAGGATCTTCAAAAGAAGAAAACTACTCTTTTATTCCCAAAAACTATACAGTAGGATCAGAATATGATTATTTCCACTGCACATCAAATAACACCATCTACGGAACCCAGATGAAATCTTTTCCGGAAGTAGATACATTGATGGTTTGCGATATGAGTTCCGATATTTTCTCAAGACAGCTGGATTTTTCCAAGTTTGACCTGATCTATGCCGGAGCACAGAAAAATATGGGACCTGCAGGAGTTACCTTAGTGGTAATCAAAAAAGAAATACTTGGCAAAACAGGAAGAGAAAATATGCTTTCTATGCTTGACTATTCCCAGCATATTTCTAAGGAATCCATGTACAATACCCCGCCGGTTTTTCCTGTATACGCTTCCCTGCTTACTTTACAACATTTAGAGAACAACGGTGGAATTGCAGCGGCAGAAGCAAGAAATGAAGCCAAAGCAAAACTTTTATATGATGAGATCGACAGTAATCCTCTTTTTGAAACATTCTGCGTAAAAGAAGACCGTTCTTTAATGAATGTATCTTTTAAACTTACAGACGAAAGCAAGAAAGAAGAATTCGACAATGCATGGAAAGCTGCAGGCATCAGCGGACTGAACGGACACAGAAGTCTGGGCGGTTACAGAGCAAGTTTATATAACGCTTTACCTATTGAAAGTGTGCAGGTTCTGGTAGATATAATGAGATCCATCAGGTAATTAAATATCAAAAAAATGCAAAGATTGAAAAATTTAGAACAGTTAATTAAAATTTATTAATTTGCGACCCGATTTAAAATTTTTAAAAATCTGAATTTTTCAATCTTTAAATCTGAATAACACATGAAAGTTTTAGCAAACGACGGAATCTCAAAAACAGGAGAACTGGCCCTTAAAGAAGCAGGATTTGAAGTCCTTCCGAACAGAGTGGCCCAGGATCACGTGATCAGTTTCATCAATGAAAATAACGTGGATATTCTTTTGGTAAGAAGCGCCACGAAAGTAAGACAGAACATGATTGATGCATGCCCAAGCCTGAAAATCATCGGACGCGGCGGTATCGGAATGGATAATATTGATGTTGATTATGCTAAAAGTAAAGGGATAAAAGTAATCAATACCCCTACAGCATCCTCAAAATCAGTAGCTGAGCTTGTTTTCGGACATTTTTTTGCGCTGGCAAGATTCCTTCATGAATCGAACCGGCTCATGCCACTGGAGGGCGAAACCCACTTTGATGCCATGAAAAAATCGTTCAGCAAAGCGTATGAACTTTCAGGAAAAACACTTGGAGTAATTGGCTTTGGAAGTATCGGGCAGGAAGTTATAAAAATGGGAATAGCATTAGGAATGAAAATCAAAGTATTGACAAGAAATCCTAAAACAAAAGTTCTTACTTTAGACTTTTTCGACGGGCAGAGGCTGAACTTTGAGATCACTTCCACCAACGATATGGACTCTTTTCTTAAAGACACAGACTTTATCAGCATCAATACGCCAAAAACAAACGAATATATTATAGACACGCCCCAGTTTGAAAAAATGAAAGACGGAGTCTACATAGTGAATACTGCAAGAGGCGGTGTCATCAATGAGGTAGCCCTTATAGATTTCATCGAATCCGAAAAAGTAGCGGGAGCCGCACTGGACGTATTCGAAAACGAACCCAATCCGGAACTTCCCCTACTGATGAATCCTGCATTATCCCTTTCTCCGCACATAGGTGGAAACACTGTAGACGCACAGGAGAAAATCGGCGCAGAACTTGCAGAACAAATTATTAAGCTACAAAAAGAAACTATACGATAAACTATGCCTGTTTTTAAACCTTTCCGTGGAATAAGACCTCATAAAGACTTTGAGAGCACTTTCCCTACCCATCCGCTGGACAATTTCACACAAGAGGAAATTGCAGAGAAAGCTCAAGTTGAAAATACTTACATCAACATGATCAAACCTTATGTTGTAAGTAAATCCAAAGATATTGACCGGAATTTAAGGAAGATCCGCTCAACGTTTGAAGAGCTTCTGTACGAAAAAAAACTCATCCAGGACAGTTCAGCCTATTATCTTTATGAGCAGATATACCCCAATAAACAGGTATTCAGAGGCTTGCTAGGATTAGCGAGCATCGAGGATTTCTGGAACGGGAAGATCAAAAGACATGAAAGCACCATTCCTCAGAAAAAGGAAAAACTAGCTCACTATCTGGACAAAGTAAACCTTCAGGCAGAACCGGTACTTCTTACCTACCCTTCCAATTCCAAGATCGAACTTCTGATGAATCATGAGGAGAAAAATGTTCCTATTTTCAACCATATTGACTCTATAGGCATCAGGCATAAAATATGGAGAATAGATAACCGCCTGAAACTTCAGCAGTTTAAAGAAGTAATAGACCAGATCGACTCTTTCTACATTGCAGACGGACACCACAGGATAGGCTCCACAGCATTGAATGCAAAGCATCATAAAGAAAAAAATAAAAGACACAACGGAACTGAAGCCTACAACTTCGTATACAGTTTCATTGTATCTAACCAATCGATCAAGATCCATGATTACAACAGAATCTTATCGGATCTCAACGGACTTTCCAGCGAAGAATTTTTAAAAGAGCTGGACCAGTATTTCCTGATCCACGAAAAAGGAGAACAAACCTATTTCCCTTCACAGAAATTCCATATTTCGATGTACCTGGATGGTAAATTCTACTCTCTTCACGTGAAGCACGACCTTCGTTCTCCGGAAATGTCCCTTGATAATCTTGACCATCATCTTTTAGACAAATATATTTTCAAGGATATCCTGAAAATAGAAAATTCTGACAGCTCTGAAAAGATCTCCTATGCAAAAGGAACCTCTAACCTTCAGGGAATTAATTTTTTAAAGGAAAAAATAGACAAGGGTGAAGGAAAAGTAGGATTTGGTATTTATCCGGTAAGTTTTAATGATATGATTAAAATTTCCGATCTTAAACTCAGTATGCCTCCGAAATGTACATTTATTGAACCCAAACTGGTTACAGCACTGTTAATGTACGACATGAAACCTTAATAAATTCCTAAATTTTCCCTACTTTTATCTTCGGAAAAAGAAAGGTAAATAAAAAATGAAAAAAATATTCATTATACTTCCACTCTTTTTGAGTGGATTTTTATTTTCTCAAAAGAAGCCACAGAAAAAGCCGGTAAAAAATGCAACCGTGGCTAAATTCAATTATCATGATGAATTCAGGAAAATCTCAGACGAGGTGATGACCAATGGTACAGCCTATGAGAATCTTGGAGAACTTACCAAAGGAATCGGTCCGCGTTTCAGTGCAACTCCCGGTTATATGAAAGCCGTGGAATGGGCAGAAAAAAAGCTCAAATCTATCGGCATTGAAATGATCTGGAGAATGGAAGCCAAAGCTCCCGTCTGGATAAGAGGAAGAGAATCTTTGCAGATAAAAACAGTGAACGGAGATTGGAAAAATATCAGGATGCTGTCTTTCGGGAATTCCGAAGGAACAGGCGGGAAAGATCTTACAGGCGAAATTGTTTTAATCAACTCAACTTCCGAGCTTAATGCCATGTCAGTAGGACAATTGAAAGATAAAATTGTTTTCGTAAATCTTCCCATGGACCCGAAGATCATCAATACAAATGATTCTTATTTAATTACCGCAAAATCAAAATTAATTTCTGCTTCCGTGATTGCCAAAACAGGAGCAAAAGCTTTAATTATAAGATCATTAACAACGGCTATGGACGATACACCCCATGCAAAAATGGTGTATTATGAGCCTGATGACAAAATAAGAATTCCTGCTTTATCCATTGGAGTAAGATCCGCTGATGAATTGGAAAAACTATTAAAAAGTCAAAAAGTTACCGCCAAACTAAACATGACCGCCCAAGCAAAAGGCGATACCACCAATCCGAATATTATTGCTGAAATTCAGGGTAAAAAAGATTCTAAAGTGATTGTTTTAGGAGCTCAGTTAGACTCGTGGGATTTTGGTGAAGGCGCTATTGATGACGGAACCGGTGTAGCACAGTGCATTGAAGTTTTAAGAACGTTCAAAGCGCTTGGTATTGAAAATAACCATACGATAAGAGTCGTTTTTTATGCGAACAGCGAAAACGGAGGACAAGGACGCGAAATGTATGCAGCCTATGTGAAAAAAAGAGAAGAAAAGCATGTTTTTGCTTTAGGAACAGATGCGGGAGGATATTCGCCGAGAGGATTTTCCCTGGACATGTCACCACAAAGACGAAGACAGATCTTCGAATGGAAAAACTATTTCCTTCCTTATGGTATTTATGATTTTGACCAGACTGAAGCTATCCAGGATATTTCTCCTCTTAAAAAGCTGGATATTCCTTTAGCTGAACTGGTTGTAGATACACAAAGATACTTCGATTACCACCATTCTGAACAGGATACTTTTGATAAAGTGAACAAGAGAGAGCTTCTTTTAGGTGCTGTTGCCATGACACAAATGATTTTCATGATCGATAAAAACTGGTAAGATGAAAAAATCCTTCACCCTTTCGCTTTTTATGATAAGTATAGCTGCTTTCGGGCAGTACAGGGAAGATTCGATACAGTTCAGTAAAATTTCTTCTGAAATACTCAATAACGGAAAAGGTTATAACGAACTGAAAGACCTTACCAAAAACATTGGAAACCGTTTAAGTGGCACCGAAGCTTATGAAAAATCGGTGAAATGGGCAGAACAAAAACTCCGGGAAGCCGGTGCCGATAAAGTATGGCTTCAGGAAGTGATGATTCCGGTTTGGGTCAGAGGAAAAGAAAGCCTCCACATCAAAACAGCAGACGGCCGATGGAAAAACCTTAAGATGCTATCCCTTGGAAACTCTGAAGGAACAGGCGGAAAAGATGTCTCCGGTGAGATCATTATGGTAAAATCTTTAGAAGAATATGACAGACTTCCGGCAGATCAAGTAAAGGATAAGATAGTATTCTTTAACTACCCTTTTAATCAGTCACATATACAGACTTTTATTTCTTACCGCGAAGCGGGGACATACAGACGTTCTGCCGCCAATTTAACCGCCCAGAAAGGTGGAAAATTTGCTGTTATCAGGTCTTTATCTTCCGCGTTTGATGATGTTCCCCACACAGGGAATATGCGGTATGATGATAATATTTCCAAAATCCCAGCCGTGACTATCGGAAATACAACCGCAGATGAACTGGAAATACTATTAAAAAACAAAAAAGTTACAGCCAAACTCAATTCCAACTGTGGTATGAAAGGTGAGAAACTCTCCCATTCTGTTATTGGTGAAATCACCGGAAAGAAAGACCAAAGTGTAATTGTAGTCGGCGGACACCTTGATTCCTGGGATGTAGGTGAAGGAGCGCATGATGACGGAGCCGGAATCGTACAAAGTATTGAAGTATTGAGAACGTTCAAAAAATTAGGAATTAAAAATAATCATACCATCCGGGCTGTATGTTTTGCCAATGAAGAAAACGGGACAAAAGGCGGAAAACAATACGGAAAAACCACAAAAGAAAAGAATGAAAAACATCTTTTTGCCATAGAATCCGATGCAGGAGGTTTCTCTCCAAGAGGAATTTCACTGGAAATGGATGATAAAAACAGAAATCAGATCCAAAGCTGGGGCAAACTGTTCCTGCCTTACGGAGTCTATAATTTCGAAGGAAAATATTCCGGATCAGATATTGCTCCTTTACATGAAATGGGGGTTCCCACTGCCGAGCTTGTTCCTGACCCGCAACGTTACTTTGATATTCATCACACAGAAGAAGATACTTTTGAAAAAGTCAACCGCAGAGAACTCCTTCTCGGTGCCGCGGTAATGACTCAACTTATTTATATGATCGATAAAAACTGGTAAACTATGAAAAAGATAATAGGAGCTTCATTATTATTCTTAGGAATTGCTGTTTTTGGTCAGTCTGAAGAAGACTCCATACAGTTCAGTAAAATTTCCACAGAAATACTGAATAATGGAAAAGGATACACAGATCTCAGGGATTTAACCAAAAATGTTGGTCACCGCCTCAGTGGTTCACCCGCTTATGAGAAAGCTGTAAAATGGGCTGAACAAAAGCTCCGTGAAGCCGGTGCTGATAAAGTATGGCTTCAGGAAGTCATGATTCCGGTTTGGGTCAGAGGAAAAGAGTCTTTCCAGATCAAAACAGCAGATGGCAAATGGAAAAACCTTAAGATGCTTTCTCTCGGCAATTCTGAAGGTACAGGCGGAAAAGATGTGACCGGAGAGATCATTATCGTAAAATCTATGGAAGAATATGATAAGCTTCCCGCAGATCAAGTAAAGGATAAGATTGTGTTCTTTAACTACCCTTTCAGCCAGTCTTTTATAGAAACATTCAGAGGCTACAGCGATGCTGCAAAATACAGGGTAACCGCAGCTTCATTAGTTGCTAAAAAGGGTGGGAAATTTGCAATTGTCAGATCTCTTTCTTCAGCCTTTGACGACGTTCCTCATACCGGAGCAATGCGTTACGAGGATAAAATTTTGAAAATTCCCGCAATAGCCATTGGAACCACAACCGCAGACGAGCTTGAAACCCTTTTAAAAAACCAGAAAGTTACTGCCAAACTCAATTCCAATTGTGGAATGAAAGGTGAGAAACTCTCCCATTCTGTTATCGGTGAAATTACAGGCAAAAAGGATCAAAGTGTAATTGTAGTCGGAGGACATCTTGATTCATGGGATGTAGGTGAAGGAGCACATGATGACGGTGCAGGAATTGTACAGAGTATTGAAGTACTGAGAACGTTTAAGAAGCTGGGAATTAAAAATAATCATACCATCAGGGTGGTTTGCTTTTCCAATGAAGAAAACGGTGTAAAAGGCGGTATTCAGTATGGAAAAACAGCAAAAGAAAAGAATGAGAAACATCTTTTTGCCATAGAATCCGATGCTGGAGGCTTTGCTCCGAGAGGAATCGCTCTGGAAATGGATGATGAAAAAAGAAACCAGATCAAGAGCTGGGCAGGTTTATTTTTCCCATACGGGGTTTACAATTTTGAAGGAAGATATTCAGGAACAGATATTTATCCGCTTCATGACATGGGTGTTCCTACTGCCGAGCTGGTGCCGGATTCCCAAAGATATTTTGATATCCATCATACGGAAGAAGATACTTTTGATAAAGTGAACAGAAGAGAACTCCTTTTAGGTGCCACAGCTATGAGCCAGCTTATTTACATGATTGATAAGAACTGGTAGGATTTTCAAGGGATGAAGTATTTTTTAATACTTTTATTATAAACTTCAACAAGTTGATTTGGTTAAGCTAATATTAACGCTTTCCTGGATCAGCTTGTTGATTTTTTCTTTTTAACTCTCACGCTTATTTTGCAGATTGAGCAGATTTTAATTTGTTTAAATGATTTCTGAAAATTTAATTCTATCGTTTTATTGTATTCCAACTCATTATCTGCTTTCAAATTTTCACGACCTATTTACGATTAATTTTAGGCGAACTTAAAATTACTTATCTATAAAAATACATTAAAGAATTCACTTTGGCATGAAATTCGTAAGGTAAATTACTGAAAAAAAATTATTTAAAGCACAGACGATGAGAAAAGGTTACCGCGGAATTTTCAGTTTCCGCTGAGCCGGATAAAAGCTGTTTCATATTTTATATGATTCCTTTTTCTTTAGATACCGTATGCAACGGAAAAGATAATTCTTTTATCAATTCCATTTACGATGATGATTGTGTACGGTGTCGTAAAGCTCATGATCCATGTGATTCAATACTGCTTTTTTAATTAAAATTTCCCGGGCTGCTTAAAGTATGCCCTGACGTAAAACAACTAAACAGCCTTAGGACCATGACCTTAACCAGATTTAACTATGATCTGTGTGCTGTTTAATATAACGGAAACATTCCGGACTGCTCTATTGAAGAGTGGAAAACAGACGTATAACCCTTAAAAAGTGACTAATGATGCGAGACTTTTTTGAAATGATTTTTAAGAGAAATGAAGATGCTGCAAAAATGAATATCTGGAGCCTGATGCTTCTGCTAAGCTTTGCTGTTTTTTCTGTACTGGTATATTTTGTATATGCCTCAAAACCTGATTTTAACAGCTTAATAGTATATCTGACTGCATTTGCAGCTTATATTGGCTTTGGGATTGTATTTATCAGTTCCCTTACCGGGAAAATGAATTCTTTCGATATGAGAAAGAAATCAAGAAACATATAACTTTAATTTCTACTTTACTAGAAAGCCGTTCAATATGCTTGAACGGCTTTTTTTATTTTGCAATAAGTGCACAGTCGGCTTTTAACCATAAATTCCCTACTCTTAAACACTTAAACCCTTGATACTCAAAAACTCTTTCTTCTCCAGCTTTACCTGCATTTCCTTCCCATCTCTTCTGATCTTAAGATCAATTGTATTCTTACCACTCTCCACTCTGTTGAGAAAATAGTGACAGGCACTGTCTTTGTCAAGACCATCCAGATTGACGTTGTCGATACTGATAATACCATCTCCTACCTTCAATGGAAAATTTTCTTCCTGAAATACAAAAGCAACCGTTGGTTTTGTATCTATAAAACGGTATCCGAAGCCAAAAGATTCCAGTCTGGCAGGTTCATTTCTGATCCGTTTCATATAGATTTTATTGCCGGACCAGTCGAGGATAAAAATAAAATTTTTAAAGAAATCATTTCCAATGAGGCTGGTATTCCCGGTAGCGATTATTTCATTTGAAAAACTCTTATTGCCCAACAACAGAGCAGCAGCCCTGAAAATATGTCCCTGTGCTGGTTTTGCAGCCCCGTAAGCACCGATAGAGTTTGTTCCGTAGACTTCTATACTTTTTAATGTTTTTTGAGCATCATAGGCATCGTCTGCAATCTTAACCCTTCCGGAAAATCCGGTATCAAAGGTGAGGTCTATTTTTTTACCCTGAAGATCTGTTTCTACAACGGGTGTTTTTTGTGGTTTCGGATCAAAAGGAATTACAATATCATAATCTGCAGGATTGAACCGGGTAAGATCTTTTGAAGCTTCAAGTGAGTTTTCTGAATAATTGATTTTCCAGAAAAGCTTTGCCATCTGATTGGCTCCAAGAATACCATCGATCCTGAAACAGCTTAATTCAGAAACGCTAAAATCCATTACTACTGCACCTACATCTTTGAAAACTACTTTATCAACAGTCATTTCCGGCAAAATCGTAAAGATCTGTTCGTGTTTATTTTTCTGTGAGTCCTTTACTTTGCTTTTATGTTTTTTTTCAAGTCCCAGTTCTGTATACACCGCAGTGGAAATCACCGTTGGAGCACCTGTATCAAACAGAAAGTTATAAGTCTTCCCATTAATGTTCACTTGTACGAAAGGCAGATCATTGGCATATCTCAGATTGATCTTTTCCACCGGATTCTGCAGCTGTACTTCTCCACTTTTAAAGAATTTTTTCCCTTGGGCGGAAAGGGAAATTGCAGAGATCAGCAGAATTGAGCAGAAGATTTTTTTCATGTGGATATTTTACACGAAAATAGGGAATTTAAGCTAAACTAAAAATGTCTGTTTTTGTTCTCCTATGCGAACGCTTTTTCACTTGATTTTTAATTGACAATAACAAAAAAGCCATCCTTCCGGACGGCTTTCAAATATCTTGAATTTTCGATTACTGTACTTTTACAAGCTCAACATCGAAGATCAACCATGCGTTTGGCGGGATAACACCTCCTGCACCTCTTTCTCCGTATGCCATTGCCGGCGGAATCAGTAATGTAGCTGTTTCACCTTCTTTAAGCAACAGGATACCTTCATCCCATCCTTTGATTACCCTTCCCATTCCGATTGGAATTTCAATAGGCTCGTTTCTTTTGAATGAAGAATCGAATTCCGTACCGTCGATCAATTTACCTGCATAATGTACAGATACGTTGTCACCAGCTTTAGGAGCTTTTCCTGTAGTTGTTTTTGTGATCTTGTAGTATAATCCGGATTCTGTTTTCTGCATTCCGGCTTTAAGATTTTCAACCAGTTTTTCCTGATTAGCTTTGAATTCTTCTTCTTTTTTCTTTTTGTCAGCTTCTTCTTTGGCGATATAAGCTTTGTTGTTTTCTGCGATCTTAGCTTTTCCTTCGCTGAAAGTTTTTGCAGGATCGTAGTTATTATATTCGTCACCTTTGCTGAAAACAGAAACTTTTTCCAGAACAATGTCTGTTTTAGGTTTGTCCTGGGCTCCTTTTTCTACATTGGCAATTGCATCGATCACATCATTACCTTTTACTACTTTTCCGAAGATCGTATGTCTTCCGTCCAACCACGGAGTAGCTACTTCAGTAATGAAGAACTGGGAACCGTTTGTATTAGGTCCTGAATTTGCCATAGAAAGGATTCCTTTTCCTGTATGCTTAAGGTCGTTTTTCTCGTCCTCGAATTTATATCCCGGATCTCCCATTCCTGTTCCCTGAGGATCTCCTCCCTGGATCATGAAATCTTTAATCACCCTGTGGAAAATAGTTCCGTCATAAAAAGGAACTCCTTTTGCCTTAGCTTTGTTATCTATTTTTCCTTCTGCAAGACCAATAAAATTGGCTACAGTTACCGGTGCTTTTTTGTCTTCGAACTGCACGATCAGGTTTCCTTTGGAAGTCTGAAGATTTGCATAAAGTCCGTTATTAAGACTTTCGTAAGTTTCTTTGTCTACGTTCATTTTTTTATAGATTGGGGTACAACTCATCAGCGAAGCACTTGCCGCTGCCAGAATTATATTCTTGTTAAACAATTTCATTATTTATAGCGCTTTTAATTTTATGATCAATGGTATATCGTTGTCTATGTTCTTTTCATCTCCAAAGGTTCCGTAGGCCAGTGAAGAAGGGACCAAAAGCGTTACTTCCTCTCCATCATGCATAAAACGCAAAGCATTCTCTACCGCTTTCAGTTCATCAAAATGCCCGAATCTGGCATCTCTTCTTTCAAAAGGTTTGTCGTAGATCTTGGTTTCATCAAAATCATACAGGTCATAAGAGTAAGAAATAGGTGTATTATCTGCTCTTCTTTCTCTCTTATCAAAACCTTCAACAGTTACCCAATAGTTAAGCTGTGTAGGGTAATACTTCACAGCCTGACCACTGATCCATTCCTGGATCTGACCCCGTTCTATAGTATTCAGATTCCTCATCCTTTCCTTAGAAACATCCAGATCCTTCTGGCTCAACACTCCACCTACAGGAGGATGTGCCGTGGGTGCATTCCGGTTGCAGCTTAACAGGCTTACTGCTGATATGAAGAGTAATTTTTTCATAAACTTTTGCGAAAATACGCATTTCGGAGAAATATTGTTCCATAGGTTTGAAAAAAGATTGAAAAATTGAAAGATTAAAAAGTTTAAAAATAAGCAATCCTGCGGGTGATGAATCTCAGGCATTTTAAAAGAACGGCTCATCATCATTTTAAACTTAATTTTTTTAACCGTTAAGAGTTGAAAGTATTTAAGATCATTAAGCTAGCTACACCTACCTGCCTTAAAATATTTAATTTCATGACACCCGATCATTTGTGAAAATCTGAAAAATCTGGGCCAGAATAAAAATATCACCTCATAACGAGGTGATATTATATGTTTTATATTAAGCAATTTTATTGAATAGTCACTTTAATCATTTGCGGAAGTGATGGAAGTGTATTGAACTGGTTCGGGTTGGCTAACTGCTGTACCGGCTTGCTTTCAGCCTGCGCCGGTGCCGATCCTGTATGTGCACCCGGAAAAGAGCTTACCAGGGTTCCGCTGTCAAAAAGCCCCATGATTGAAGAAATATCGCCTCTCGTTGAGCCATCTACTCCATTGTTGGTTGCTGCAATAAACCAGTCATTGGATTGGGCGTACATTGCTGCCAAGGCAATACGGTCTCCTTTACGGGCAGATATTACCTGTGAAGCTTTTCCTCCGTCGTTACCATTTATTCTGGGCTTCAGAATAGTTCCAGCCGGATCTTTAAGGACGAAGACTTCTTTAATTCCCGGTTTTGTTTTAAGAAAAGCTGCCAGGATATCTGCATTTCCCTGTTGTGAAAGCTCCTTTAAACCTTGTCCGCGGTCGTTTTCTCCTGTTTTAAAGATAGGATTATCATTACCGCTGTATACCACAACCAATACGGGTGAAAATGCAGAATTAGGTCCTGTGATACCTGTAAGATATTGTGCAAGTGTTGTTGTTTTTCCTGTTTCGGCAAGATCTGTTAAGCCGTTGGCTGAAGGTTTTCCCGGTGAGAAAATAGGATCTTCTTTCAATAGTGCTGTCCCCGAAATATGAGAAACAGCCCAGATACCGGCACTGATAGGTGTTTCATTGGCTGTACCTCCTGAAGTATTGGTCAGTTTTAAAGTGAATTTAGTTCCTTCTTCATGGGTGAGTTCAGCTTTCAGTAATTGTGAAGCAGGGACGGCTAATCCAATTTCTGTTATGTTCTGTGGAGTGGTTTCTGCTACACCGGGATGGGTAACAGCAGGACCTGTAGGTTCATTCACACGTGTTCCGTTATCCCAAAGCCTGATCTGTGAGGAAACATTTCCTTCTACCGGATCACCATTGTCCTGATACAGCTTTATTCCCGGGTTAGCAGGGGCAAAAAATAAATCATTGCTGTTCCCATACATGGCAGCAAAACTTATGGTTTGTCCTTTTCCGGCATAGAATGTAAATGAAGTTGATTCTCCAGGATTAATAACAGGCGATGATCCCGTGTTCTGAAAAGTTCCGAACTGAGTCAGTGCTTTACCTTCAATTACATTTTCTACGGTTATAGTGGCCGTTTCGTTTACCAGCATCTCTCCGTCATCATCTTTACTGCATGAGGAAAAAGCCAAAACACTGATCATAGAGAGCAGATTTAGAGGGAATTTGAACGTTACAAATCGCATAGTATTCTAAATTTTTCGGAAAAATTACCATTATTTAGCGAGAAAATAAAAAAAAACCGGCAGAATAAAATTTCTGCCGGTCCTATTATCGAGTCAAATAATGGTAAAACTAAACAGTTTCCAAAACATCTTTTTCCACCATAACTCTCCAACCGAAAGGATCTTCGCTAAGATTGTTCTGAAGGTCTGTAAGATCTTTTTTAAGAATTGCCGCAAAACTTTCCTCATTAGATAATTTTGGAAGTTCGAGCTTCACGCCCTGATATCCTAAAGCCTGGAATACAGTAGTTACAACGGCTGTCCCAACTCCCCAAACTTCTTTCAGTGTTCCGTTCTTCTGAGCGTCAATAACAGTTTTTACTGCTACAGGCTCTATTTTCACTTCAATTCCTCTTTTCTTGGCAAGCTGGATAAAGCTGTCTCTTGTTACCCCATCAAGGATTTTTTCAGATGTAGGCGGAGTGTAGATGGTATCGTTAATTCTTACAAATACATTCATCGTTCCACTTTCTTCAAAATATTCATGAGTGGCATCATCAGTCCAGATGATCTGCTCGTAACCTTCTTCAATGGCAAGCTGTGTAGGATAGAAAGAAGCAGCATAGTTACCGGCTGCTTTTGCAGAACCTACTCCTCCGTTGGCAGCTCTTGAATAATGGTCTGAAATTTTCACAGAAACCGGTTCTGCATAATAGCTTTTTGCTGGTGTTGCAACAATTGCGAACATATATTTATTAGCGACTCTTGCTTTCAGAGCTTCCTCCGTAGCAAAAATCAATGGTCTTATATATAATGACATTCCTTCTCCCTGCGGTATCCAGTTTCTGTCTAGATCCACTAACGCCTTTAATCCGTCTAAAAACATTTCCTCAGTTACTTCAGGCATTGCCAGACGTTTTGCGGATTTATTGATACGTTCAAAATTCTTTTCCGGCCTGAAAAGGAAAACCTGCCCGTCTTTGTCTTTATAAGCTTTCATGCCTTCAAAACAAGCTTGTCCATAGTTTACACCCATCATAGCTGGCGTAAATGGTATTGGCCCGTAAGGAACCAATTTTACATCCCCCCACTTTCCATTCTCATACTCACATATCACCATATGGTCTATAAAAGTATTTCCAAATGAAAAATTATTCGGATCGAAATCCGGAAGTCTGGAGTTCTCGGTTTTTTGAATTATCATTTTTTAAAATTTTTACGATGTTCTACAAATTTAACATAATTTTCTAAATATAAAAATTTTAGAGTAAATTTGACAAAAAAATAGCTTGAAAAGAGAAATTAAGACCACAAATGACGGAAGTAAAACGCTGTTTATCAATGATTTAAACGAAAACTATCATTCTCATCACGGTGCGCTTCAGGAAGCAGAACATGTGTTTATCAAAAATGGACTAAATCAGACAAATGATTACGAAATTAATATTTTAGAACTCGGTTTTGGAACAGGTTTGAATGTTTTGGTGACAATTAATGAATATTTAAAAACTGACAAAAATCATGTCATTAATTACTTTTCCCTTGAAAAATACCCGATAAATGAATCCGAGATTAATGATCTGGCCTATTTTGAGCTTTTTGATAACCCGGAATTCAAAAATATTTATCAGAAAATTCATCAGGCAGACTGGGGAAAATCATCAGAAATTATTACAGGTTTTAACCTTAAAAAGATAGAATGCGATTTTTTCGACCTGAAAGACATAGACTTACCTGAAATCAATCTTGTTTATTATGACTGTTTTGGTGCAAGAGTACAGCCGGATTTGTGGGAGAAACCTTTATTTGAAATGGTTTCCAACAAAATGTCCGTTAACGGATTATTAACAACCTATTCTTCCAAAGGCAGTGTAAGAAGGATTCTTCAGGAACTGAATTTTAAGGTAGAGAAAAAGCATGGCCCTCCGGGAAAAAGAGAGATGATTAACGCGGTGAAGCTATAATCTGAACCGGGAAATAAGATTATATAAGTAAGCAAATTTAAGATTCTGTCCTTTTGCCCCTTCCACTTATTTCCTTATTTTAGCTATACAAAATATTACATATGATTGATAAGATCAACATTAGAGTGTATGCGTGTGCAGTAAAGGATAAAAAAGTACTGACGCTGTTTGAAGAATATGCCGGTGAACCTTTAATGAAATTTCCGGGAGGAGGGCTGGAATTTGGTGAAGGGCTGATAGAGTGTCTTCACCGCGAGTTTGATGAAGAACTGAATGTGAAAATAGAAGTTGTGGAACACTTTTATACACAGGAAGATTTCCTTGTTTCCCGTTTCAGAGCAAATGAACAGCTGCTTACCATATATTATATAGTTAACATTACGACCGAGGAAGATTTTCTGATCCTTGATCCATGTATTGAAAAAACAGAGTGGATTGATATTGACAGGCCGGATAATCCTTTTCCGCTTCCGGTAGACAAAATAGTATTTGATAAGTTAAAAGAAAAATTCCTGTAAGCTGTTTACAGGAATTTTATATTTATTTTCTGACTTTAAAATCGGAGGCTCCGGGATAAGGCTGCAAGTAGCCGGAATTCCAGTTGGACTGAAGCAGAGATTCTATAAATTCATCTGTTCTGTTCTTATGTGGGTTATACTGGTCTTTCAGATCAATATCGGCCATTTTACCTTTTACATTCCACCAGAAGGCGCTCCATCCGCCTCTCATTTCTTTAATGATTTCATAAACATTCTTTCCGGTTGCCCTGTTCATTAGTTTGGCAAAAACCTGGCCTTCAGTTGTTGTAAGATCTCTCAGCTGTTTTTCATACTGATCAGCAAGCATATTCTGTCTTTCTTTTACAAACTTTCTTTTGGCTTTGCTGTCCATATCTGTCATGTCTGCCTGAATATCTCTGTATTGCTGAAGCGCTGTTACAAATAACGGGTAAACCCTGTTCAGCTTTTTATTAAGGAAATAATAATAATTTTTATCCAGCTGATTGTTGAATCGCGGTTTATTAACCAGTACCAGCTCATCCAGTACTACTACGGGTTCACCGTTAATTTCATAAACCTTCATCTTCTGACGCTCGTCATAATAATACTTATTACCGAACTCATCTGTTTTTAAAGATTCAGCAGGATATTGGTTAAGAGGTTTTGCAATGATAGAATCCTTCTGACCAAAAACACCGACTCCAAAAAAGAAGATAAAAAGACAGACAATCTTATTAAAATTCATTATTTTTACACTTATAATAACAAAAATTACACGCAAAAATCATTCCTTTTTATGAAATTTGAAAAGAAATCTTTGAAATTTTTAGAAAAATACCTAAACACATCTTCTCCAACAGGTTACGAACATAAAGGCCAGGAAATCTGGATGGACTACATCAGACCTTATGTGGATAAAATAGAAGTTGATCATTACGGAACCTGCTATGGCATAATTAATCCCGATGCTGAATTTAAAGTAGTTATTGAAGCCCATGCAGATGAAATCTCATGGTATGTTAATTACATTACAGATGACGGATTGATCTATGTAATCAGAAACGGGGGCTCGGATCAGACGATTGCTCCTTCAAAAGTTGTCCATATCCATGGTGAAAAAGGAATTGTAAAAGGTGTATTCGGCTGGCCTGCCATTCACACAAGAACCAACCAGAATGAACCCACCCCGAAAATAGAAAATATCTTCATCGATTGCGGAGCTATTTCCAAGAAAGAAGTTGAAGAAATGGGAATCTACGTAGGCTGTATGATTACTTACCCTGATGAATTCTTTGAAATGAATGACAGATATTTTGTCTGCAGGGCCTTAGACAACAGGATCGGTGGCTTTATGATTGCGGAAGTAGCAAGACTTTTAAAAGAGAACAAGAAAACAATTCCTTTCGGGTTGTATATTACCAATTCCGTACAGGAGGAAGTAGGACTTTACGGTGCAGATATGATTGCTGACACCATCAAGCCCAATATCGCCATCGTAACAGATGTTACCCACGATACCACTACTCCTATGATCGAAAAGAAGAAAGAGGGTGACCAGAAATGTGGTGACGGACCTGTAGTTTTCTTTGCACCAAGTATTCACCACACCATCCGCGAGCTGATCATCGATACGGCAAAATCCAAAAAAATTCCTTTCCAGAGAGCTGCGGCCAGCAGAGCAACAGGAACAGATACAGATGCCTTTGCCCACTCCAATGGCGGGGTGCCAAGTGCTTTAATTTCCTTACCTTTGCGCTACATGCACACAACGGTAGAAATGGTTTCCAAAGAAGATGTAAGCAACGTAATCCAGCTGATTTATGAAACCCTTTTAAAGATCAAGCCGGAAATGAAGCTGAAGTATCATTAATTGATATCTCAGATGCAAGATCTCAGATTTTAGATATGAGATATCGGACTTAAATAATTGCGTTTATTACTTGATGTAAAAATCTGAAATCTGACATCCTAGAAATAAAGTAAAAAGTATTAAAAAGTAAAAATGAAAACGAAGCTTATTGCTCCATCCCTTTTATCCGCAGACTTCGGGAATCTGCAAAGAGACATTGAAATGCTGAACAACTCCCAGGCCGACTGGTTCCACATTGATGTGATGGACGGGAGATTTGTACCCAACATTTCATTCGGTTTCCCTGTGATGAAAACCGTACAGCAGCATGCCAAAAAATTTGTAGATGTTCATTTAATGATCGTAGAGCCTGAAAAGTATGTAGATGAATTCATCAATCACGGTGCAGATCTTATTTCCATACATTATGAGGCATGCACGCATCTTCACAGAACCATTCATCATATTCAGAGCAGAGGAGCGAAGGCAGGTGTTGTTTTAAACCCTTCCACTCCGGTACTGATGCTTGAGGACGTTATTGCTGATGTAGATCTTGTTCTTCTGATGAGTGTAAATCCGGGATTCGGGGGACAGAAATTCATTGAAAACACCTATAAAAAGATTGCAGAGACGAAAGATCTTATTCTAAGCAATAATTCCACAGCTTTAATTGAAATTGATGGCGGAGTAAATCTTGATAACGCTTCCAAGCTTTTCGAAGCAGGTGCAGATGTTCTTGTCGCAGGAAATGCAGTTTTCTCAGCAGAAAATCCGGAAAGAACAATTGAATTACTGAAAATCTGAAAAATTTGAAATCATTCATATACAGAAAGGCAGCCTGACAGGCTGCCTTTCTTCTTAAAGAAATATATTGGTTATTAGTCTACCTGCTGAAAATTAAAGCTCAGATCACCTCCGTTATAGTTCAGTGAAACATTAGTAGGAAAAACCTGGGTTGCCCCGCTTACCCATCTGTATTCCAGAAATTTAATATTCCCGGCAGTAATTGGGTATACAGCATCGCTGTTATCCGGTTTTGATCTTTTGTACCAGTCATTGGAATTCATTGTAATCACATATTTTTTATCTTTCTCCAATGCCAGTTCTTCAATAGCTTTTGTAATTAAAGTATTTGAGGCTGACACATTGATCACTTCTGTTCTCAGTACTGTTTTAGTTGTGTAATCCCAGACTGTTACCTTTAAACTTGGATTGACATCGGGCAGTTTTATAGTAATTGCATTCATCTTACCTTTAACATTAGGGGAAAATGTCAGACCAAATTCATAGCTGCCGGAATTGATAAAATTGGTTGTGGTTGTAAATCCTGCATTTTCATGATATTTATTCAACGGGTTCTCTTCCGCATACACAATGGGCTGGGGAGCTTGCTCGTCATCATCTTTACTGCAGCTTGTAATCAGGAATGCTGAATTCAGGACTAATATTGTACAAAGACTTTTAAGAGATAAGCTTCTCAAAATGTAAAAAAATTCTAAATGTTTCATGGGTTTTAATTTTAATAATTTGATGAGACAAAGATTAAAATAACCGGAAAGCAAAGCATCAGGAAAAACACCCTTTAGTATAAGTTATTGTACCTTTTTTAATGGAATTAATTAAAAAAAAATAAAAGGCAGCCCTTGGGAGACTGCCTTCTTCTTGCGGAATTTGAGCTTATGTGGTTATTAGTTTTTTGTCGTAAGACTTTAAATGCTTAAGATTCCATTGTGCTGTTACTGATGTAAATTTCCAAATAAAATCACATATGACGCATCCGTATAAATACTGAATTTGCTATTAAGTATTTATACGCAGTCAGTAAATTTATTCCGGTAAATTTCTGTTCCGGATGTATGCACAGATATTTTGATTTGTGATTTATAGCAGTACAAATCCTAGTACGGATTCCACTTCTTAATGATTTGCTGAGCTGTTGCAATCATTTCTTCATCCCAGTTTTCAGGTTTGAAATAATGAAATTTTTCATTTTTAACAGCTTGAACACTATTTCCTTCAAACAGCATTTTTGTCAGTTTCGTCTGTTCATCATACAGCAGCAGGTCCTCTACAGGCCCTGAATACCCTTTGTTCTTTTTATTCCAGACTTTATTACTTCCAGCAGAGAAATCAGAAATATCAATAATTGCTTTTACACGGTAGAAATCATCGAAAAAAACATGCTTTTTTGCTTCCGTATCCAATGTATGCCCCAGCCTTTCAATAATTATATATTCGAGGTTATTACATTGGGCCAGCACTTCAGGAAGTACGTTAAGTATTACTTCCGGAATGTTATCATCATGGGTATCTCTCCTTACCGGTTTTTTACCATAAGCACTCTCCTGCCAGCTTCCTCCCGAAAGGTGAATTTCTTTGACCTTTTCAAGGGGATACATACGGATGATGTCCTGCATATCTATTTCAAAATTACAGGACTGACAATAAATATTGTGAAGGTCAAGAATAAGGAAACCGTCAATATCTTCTATAAGTTCAGCAAGGAATTCTCCCTGTTCCTTCACATCATCTACAGAGAAAGAAAAGGCAAGATTTTCGATCCCAACAGGGATTTCCACAGCATCCTGAAGTCTGCAGAGCCTGTCCTTCCCTATCTGAAGCGTTTTGGAATGAAGCGGAACGGGCAGTGGAACACCCTGATGAAAATTTTCGGTATTCATAAATCCGAAATGCTCGGTAATATGATTGTATTTTCTGTGTTTGAATTCCTTCTTTAATTTTTTAAGCCAGCTTTCCTGCCGTTCAGTCCATCTGGCATCAAAAAGGGAATAGTAAACACCATGGCCAAGAAGCCTGTTATTTTCTGCATAAAAGTCCAGAAGTCCGGAAAGCCATTCCGGTTCTTTTACATCATATAATGTATCGAAAGACCATTCCAACACATCTACATCGTTATTCTGCAGTAAAGGAAGTATTGCGGAAACAAATTCTGCTTCCGGCATCATAGCTAATCCTAACAACGGCTTCTTCATATCCTATCCCATTCCACAGGCCGGACAGCCGCCTCCTCTCAAAAAAACGGTATCTTTCTTCGGAACAATCTTGGTACCGGCAGTTTTTAAAGGTTTTGGAGATTCTGCCTTTTTAACTTTACTTACCGGCTTTTTCACTTTTTTAACAGGCTTTGTCGTCTGCCCTGATACACTTACAGCCAGTAAGCTGGCCATTACTAATGCTGGAACTTTCATAATACATTTTTTAATGAAACTTACAATAAGTATTCCATTTATGATGATGCTAAAAATACAACAATTTATTAAGGAGTATTTCCATATTAAAGGCCGGTTTTGATAGTAAAGCTGTAAACTTTTACAAAAAATCAGAAATCAAAAACCTAATGTGGTAAAAATCTTCAAAAATTAATGAAAATTTCTTGTTAGAAAGAAGTGTTTCAGTTTTTGAAAAAAGTGATATATGGGAATTATGGATATTTCAAAAGAAAGGCTTGATAAAAATATAATCGTTATTGTGAAATCACTGGGCAAATTTATAAATCTATACAGGTAATGGCAATTAAAATCAATTGATAACCAATTAATTTTCAGTCATTTTGGCACAAAAAAAACCAGAGAAAAATCTCTGGTTTTTATATTTTTTGAGGTGATTTTCTTAGAAAATTTCTCTTCCTGAAAAATGAAACTGAGCCTCAATAAGAGCATTCTCGTTAGAGTCTGAACCGTGAACCGCGTTTTCACCAATACTTCTTGCAAACATTTTTCTGATAGTTCCTTCTGCAGCCTCTGCTGGGTTTGTAGAACCGATCAATGTTCTGAAGTCTTCTACTGCATTATCTTTCTCCAAAACAGCAGCTACGATAGGACCTGAGCTCATGAATTCTACCAACTCTCCATAAAATGGTCTTTCAGCATGTACTTCGTAGAATTTTTTAGCATCAGCAACAGTAAGCTGAGTTAATTTTAATGCTTTAATCTTAAAACCTCCTTCTGCAATCTTCCCCAATATAGCACCGATATGTCCGTCTGCTACTGCATCAGGCTTAATCATAGTGAATGTAATGTTAGACATAAATGTATATTTTTTTAATGGCGCAAAATTACAAAAAATATCTTTGATTTTATTTTTTAATTTTTTTTAACATAAAAATAACTTTTATTAAGAAATGACAAAAAAACTTTGGCACAGTAATTGTTAATTCTATTACGATTCTCATGTTTAATTTGAGTTTTCATGGTTATTAGTTTTTACCCAGCTTCGGCTGGGTTTTTTATTTGCAAAAAACAATACATTATATTGCAGATTTGATAATTTTAAAAACCTATTAAAAGCATATTAATATATTATTGCTTCTATTTCAATCAATGAAATAATATTAATTTTTTGATATTTTTTTATTTCTTATTTTAAATAGAATGTAAATTCATCCGAAACAGTCACATTTGGTACAAATTATCAGGACAAAAAATGGAATTATTATAGAATACAAACGTCTTCTGCTCGTGCCGGAACATTAAGAAATCTTTTCCGGTTGTAAAACTTATAAAATTGCTACCTGAAAAAAATGTGATTTAAAGCAAAGTTTTATTTTGGACAGCAAAAGTTGAGACAGCAAAGATGAATCAATTAAAAATTGATTTTCACTAAGTTTACTTTATAAGAAGGAAAATTTGTTTTGAAATTTCTTTCAGGACGTCTTAATACAGGCTTTCGAATCCTGTTTTTTATCTGATATTCTGGGCTTCTTCAGCTTCTTCCATCAGTTTTACATAATTAGCGTAGCGGGAATATTGGATTTCTCCGGTTTCAAGAGAGGCCAGAACGGCACATTTCGGCTCATTAATATGAAGACAGTTGTGAAATTTACACTCTTCTCTTTTTTTGAAAATTTCGGGGAAATAATGCTGTACCTCCTCTTTTTCAATGTCGATCATTGCAAATTCACGTACGCCGGGTGTATCAATAACGTTGCCGCCAAAATCCCAGAAGTGCATCTGTGCAAAGGTTGTCGTATGCTTTCCTTTTAGGTGGGAATCTGAAATTTCAGAAGTTTTTAAGTTTAAACCGGGCTGTAATGCATTCACCAATGTAGACTTCCCACATCCTGAATGCCCGAAGAACACTGAGGTTTTATTTTTAAGAAGCTCCTGAAGCTCCCCAAAATTCAATTTGGAATAAGATGAAATTTCAAGAGTACCATAACCAATTTCCTGGTAAAGGAATTCTATATCTTTTACAAGTTCTATTTCCTCTTCGTTCAGAACATCTATTTTATTAAACAGAATCAGGGGTGTGATATTGTAAGCTTCACAGCATGCCAGAAACCGGTCAAGAAAACCTAAGGATGTTTCAGGATGTTTCAGGGTAAAAATAAAGCATGCTAAATCTATATTGGAGGCAATAATATGGGCTTCTTTTGAAAGGTTGACTGATTTTCTGATCAGATAGTTGGTACGCGGTTCTATTTTGGTAATCCATGCAATACCATCCGATTCCAACTGGAATTCAACAAAATCTCCCACAGCAAGCGGATTGGTAAGCCTGGTCTTGATCAGTTTGAATTTTCCCCGGATCCTGGCCTCGAAAATTTTATCTGTTTCGAATTCCATGACCTGGTACCAGCTGCCTGTAGATTTAATGATTTTTCCTTTCATAAATAATGTGGTGCAAATATAAGGAATTAGGGCTTAGGGTTCAGGATATAGTTGAAAACAAAATGTAATTTTCCCTTTAATCCAAATGCCCCAAAGCCCTAACTTTTAATTCTAATCCCTATTATCTTTCAATCATAATATTGTTCTGTACTTCGATAGATTCTTCATGAATCGCTTTGAAGACCTTTTCAATAAATTCCTGAGACATCCCGGTTTCCTTAGCTTTCTGAGTAGCGTATTCTGTAATTACTTTCCATCTTTCCGGCTGGAAGATAGCAATATCATTCTCCTTTTTAAGTTTACCTATTTTTTCTGAGATCTTCATTCTCTGGGAAAGAAGCTCGATCAGCTGGAAATCAAGATCGGAGATCAAAGTTCTGTGTCTTCCCATTTCATTATCGAAACCTGCAAGACCTGAGTTCCTTACTTTCAGATTTCCGATCAGTTCCGCAAGAACTTCCGGTGTGATCTGCTGTGAGGCATCGCTCCACGCTTCGTCCGGATTGCAGTGGGTTTCAATGATTGCACCCTGGTATCCTACGTTAAATGCTTCCTGTGTAACATCTGCAAGACCTGTTCTGTTTCCGCAAATGTGGGACGGGTCTATCAGCATTGGAATATTGGGAAACTGGCTTTTAAAATCAAGGGCGATCTGCCAGTTGGGATTATTTCTGTATTTTGTTTTCTGGTAAGTTGAAAATCCTCTGTGAATCACACCCAGATTGTTAATATCCTGCCCTAAAAGCCTTTCTAAAGCACCGATCCACAAAGCAAGATCCGGGTTTACAGGATTTTTAACGAACACGGGCTTGTCAGTTCCTCTTAAAGCCATTGCAATTTCCTGAACTGTAAAAGGGTTTACGGTAGAACGGGCTCCGATCCAAAGGATATCTACATCGGCTTCCAAAGCAGCAAATACGTGATGAGCATTCGCCACTTCTGTAGCTGTTTTAAAACCGTATTCTTCCTTTACTTTTTTCAGCCAGTTCAAACCAATTACTCCTACTCCTTCAAAGCCGTTAGGTTTTGTGCGGGGTTTCCAGATTCCGGCACGGAAAACAGGTACAGGAGCATTGGTTTCTTTTATCCTTTTAGCGGTCTCAAGCATTTGTGCTTCACTTTCCGCGCTGCATGGCCCTGCGATCATCAGTGGCTGTGAAAGCTCATTGATCCACTCGTTTTTTACATCTTTTAAATTCATACTTTTAAATTTATTGTTTTTTTATTTTTAAGTTAACAGCAATAGTCCTTTCATTATAAAATTTATTTTTATAATTCTTTTCAAAAAATGCCGTTCAAAATTTTTAAAGGAATCAGGAAAATAAAAGGACTTTACTTTTCCTGTATTTTTTGGAAAGAAATTCAGTTAGTAATACCAATAAAATCGATAATACGTTCTGAAATTTCTATAATAGAAAGCAGAAAAACTAAAATAACCGCTAAAGAAATTAGCGGGTGCAAAATGAGACAGAGATGGGATTAATAATTTTTCCACTGGATTCTGAAACTTCTGTTTGTTTAGTTTTATATCTTACTTGCTTTTGTCAAAAACTTAATTTTAACAAAAATCTTTGACAAAGATATAAAAAAACTCAATCTGACAAAAAAAAATTGTGATAAATACAAAAAGTTATGTCAGGTCGAATTTCATTAAATCATCCAGATCTTTTAAAAGAGGATTTTTTTCAATGAATTTTTCAAAAATTTTCTTTTTGGTAACCACTTCAATTTTAAGGCTGTCAAAATCCCGCTGATAATCTATTTCAATGGTGTGATTGTGAACTTTTGTCTTAAAGTGATTGAAAAATTCGCCGGCAATCTTATCAAATTCAGCTTTGGCAGAATCTGAAGGGTACAGAACTTTGACAGCATTTTCTCCGGTTTTTATCAGCTTGAACGTTTTTACCGCATTAAAGATAAAACTGTTTCTAGTCTGGAGCTGCTTGAGCATGAGGTTCCATTCCATCTGCAGATCGGTTTCCGTAAAATGATTCTGGGGAAGGTTTTCTGTTCTTACAACAACGGTTTCTTCTTTTTCTTCTTTCTCTTCTTTATTCAGAAAAGAATTGATGCTGAAACCGGAAGAAATTCCCTGTCTTGATAAGGGTTTTGTAGTTTTCACAGCTGTTTCCTGAATGGCCACGGGCTGTGGGGCAGGCTTTTCTGTTATAGGTTCTTTTTTCTCCTGAATTTTTTCGGGGATGTTTACTTCCTGTTTCTCACTGAGGAACGGAGCCAGTATTAAGAACTTTTTTTTTTAGTATCGCCTGAGTGAGCCGTCAGGGAAGACAACTGCATCAGTGCAATTTCTACTGTAAGTCTGGGATTCTTGGAGTTTTTGTAATTGATATCCGCATGGTTGCAGATCTCAACGGCATCAATCAGTTCCTGGGCGCTCCATTTCTGACTCTGCTCTACGAATTTTACTTTGGTCTTCTCCCCGACTTCAATAAGCTCTATTGTTCTTGCATTCTGGGCCATCATAAGGTCCCTGAAATGATTTCCCAATCCGGCAATAAATATATGGGGATCGAAGCCTTTTTTTACAATTTCATTAAAGGCAAAAAGTACTTCGGGAATTTTGTTTTCTTTGGCCAGGTCTACAATATTAAGATACTGATCGTAATCAAGAATATTGAGTACTTCAGCAGCTTTCGCCAGTGTGATATTTTTCTGGGAGAATGTGGAAAGCCTGTCAAAAATAGAAAGCGCATCTCTTAAGGCCCCGTCAGCTTTCTGAGCAATAAGGTAGAGAGCATCATCTTCATACCGGATATTTTCTTTTTCGGCAATGTTCCTTAAATGCCCCTGAATATCTTCAATAGTGATTCTCTTGAAGTCATAGATCTGGCATCTGGATAAAATGGTAGGGATTATTTTGTGCTTCTCTGTGGTAGCCAAAATAAAAATAGCATGGGCAGGCGGCTCTTCAAGTGTTTTAAGAAAAGCATTGAAGGCTGCGGAAGACAGCATGTGCACCTCATCGATAATATAAACTTTATATTTACCTACCTGAGGTGCAAAGCGAACCTGATCTATCAGTTCCCTGATATCATCTACGGAGTTGTTGGATGCCGCATCTAATTCATAGATGTTATAAGCAAAGCCGTCTTCTGAAACTGAACCGTCCTTTTCATTAATTTTCCTGGCCAGAATTCTGGCACATGTAGTCTTACCTACACCTCTCGGACCGCAGAAAAGTAAGGCCTGAGCCAGTTGATTTTCGCCAATGGCATGTTCTAAGGTATCTGTGATATGAGATTGCCCTACTACAGTGTCAAACTGCTGGGGGCGGTATTTTCTTGCAGATACGATAAAATTTTCCATTGGTCAAAAATAAGAAATATAGTTTTAATCTGAAAATTAAAAGTTTTCAAATTATCAACAAAAAATCTTTTTCGGTCAAATTGGAAAACTTTTAATGATTATCCTTTTGCTTTTTTCGTTTTGTAGTAATGGTCTATAATTTCAACGATCACTTTTTCAACTTCGCCTCTTCCTTCATCAGTTCTCATATCAATACCACAGAATTCTGTTCCGTTGTATGCAGGAAACAGGTTCAGGTAGTAAACTCCCGCTGCTATTAATGCCAGCATAGCTCTAACGTTTGTAGCATTTTCCCCGAAGTAAGGATCTGTTACATTTTCAAACAGATTAGCTGCCACGTCTTCTCTTTGCTTCAATATGTTTTTAAGTATCGGCTTGCTTTCGGAAAGTTCCCAAAGAATAATTTTCTGTAGTTCTTTGTTTTTCTTCAGGCTTTCAAACTGCATAAGAATTCCCTGGGTTAAGGCTTCTTTACCTTTACCTACCTGGATTTCTTCTTCAATATCCGGGCTGAATTTGCTCCAATAATCCTGGGATTTTATATATTCATCTATTAGCTTGTCTGTACTTCCAAAGTATTCATAGATAAGCTTTTTGTCAAACCCGGCTACTGCCGCAATCTTACTTACTTTCAGACCGGAATAACCTTTTACTCGCAAAATTTTGCCAACTGCTGCCAGCAGCTTCTGCTTTGTTTTTTCTTTGTCCCTAATGGGGCCTTGCACTACTTTTCTGGGCATAATTTATTATTTTTTTGCAATATGCAATTTTTTATTAATATCATCAAAGACATTGAGTGTTTTGTCAAGATGTTCTTTTTCGTGTCTTGCCGTTACAGTCATCCTGATCCGGGCATCTTTTCTTGCTACCGCAGGGTACATAATAGGGTTTGTATAAACTCCTTCTTCAAGCAGTATTCTTCCAATGTCCCACATCTTATTCTGATCCCCTATCTTCACAGGAATAATAGCTGAATTGGTGATTCCGGTATCTAAACCTAAATCATTAAGCCCTTTTTTGAAATAGTTGATATTATCCCACAATTTATCTTTCCAAAATGGTTCTTCATCAACCAGATCGATAGCTTTCAAAATTCCGAAGGAAGAAGGCGGGGGTGTTACTGAGAAAATATGCTGTCTTGACTGGAACTTAAGGAATGATGCTATTTTTTTATTAGCAATTACATATCCCCCAAGATTACCAAAGGTCTTGCTGGATGTTCCTGTTATAAAATCCACCTTATCCAATAGACCGTCGTCCTCAAGGGCTCCTCTACCGGTTTTTCCCATAACTCCGACACCATGAGCGTCATCTACCATGAGATAGGCATTATATTTTTTTACAAGAGCATATATTTCTTTAGCGCGTGAAGTATCCCCTTCCTGAGAGTATACTCCGTCTACAATAACAAGCTTTGTACGGTACGTGTTTTCACATACCTTCAAAATGTGTTCCAAAGCTTCCAAATTATTGTGCGGAAATGTTTTTTTATTGGTAAAGGCACATCCTTCATGCACGCTGGCGTGTACTCCCATATCCAGAATGGCAATATCTTCTTTCTGCATTAAAATCTGTAAAGTGGCACTGTTAGCGGCATAACCGGTGGTGAACAGTAATACTTCATCTTCATTTCTTCCAAAAAAACCGGCAATCTTTTTTTCTATGGCACTATGATAATCAAAATATCCGCCGATGAGTGGTGATGCTCCTGTACCTGTTCCATATTTTTCAATTCCTTCTATGGCCGCCTGTTTTACTTTGGGGTGCTGTGTAAATCCTAAATAATCGCTGGAAACAAAACTTATATACTTATCGTTTTTGTTTTCAATATCTATATTTAATGTTGCATTGGTACCTGAAGTATTTTTCAGTCTGTAGTTCATGTGTCCTCTGGACTTCATGTGATCCAGGAATTCATAAAAGTACTCTGCTCTTTGAGCAATATCATAATCCGGAATATTCTCAAAATCCTTAAATGTTGCTGTTGTAAAATCAATGGTCATCCTTAATGTTGTTAGTTGTTTAATATTAGTTGTTTGATGTTATAAATAATACATATTATTTGAAGCTTGTAAATCAGTCCGATGTATATAATGTGAAATATAATTATTCTATATTTCGCTTTATAATATGGCTATTAAATGATTTTACTTATTAATACAGCTGTTATAAGTATCATCAGATTATCAGTCATTATCGGAATCTAAATTTAACAAAAAAGTAATAACAATAAATTACTTTTTATAAATAAGTCACAAAAAAAAGACAAATGTTTTTACAATTGCCTCATTTTTAAAATATTATTTTTTTCTCTTTATTCCTGATATAAAAAATTAAAACCAAAATAACATCTTATTATTAATATTTTTCTAGAATGCACGAAACTTATATTTTAATTTTCTGCAATTTTAAGCCTGCTGTTTCCTGAACTCTCCCGGTGTAACTCCTGTTAACTTTTTAAAGAATTTCGAAAAATTAGAGGGATCATAGGTAAATACTCTTGCAATTTCTGCAATAGAACGGTCTGAATCAGCAATCATTTTTTTCGCCTCATCTATGATTTTCTCATCATAAAAGAAGCATGGATGCTGCCCTTTCTCTTTTTTTATAGTATCTGTAAGGTGTTTATGGGAAACCGCCAGCTCTCCTGCAATTTCATTAAGCTCCATAAATTCGGGAGCAATACCCATAATTACCTCCTGAATATGCTTTTCAAGAAAATTAAAATATCGTATGGTGATCTCTTCACTTCTTTTCATTTCACTGACATCATTAATTTATAGTAAGATTTTAATCTATAAAATTAAAGATAAGAATAAAAAAGAATACGGTGAACTTTTCGGACTTAACCGAAAGAAAGAAATTAATCACTTAAGTATCCTGTTTACCGGATAAATCTCATATCAAAATATTCCTAATTATGATGATTGATGCGTATAAAATAATTAATTTTACATTTTAAAATAAATTAATTCAATCACAACACACAAAACATAGAAACATTTAATAAAATTTATTCAATTATTCCCATACTTAAAAAACTTCGGCTTGTACAATGACTATTATTAATCATTTTCTGCACTAATCAAGCGGAAGCATAGATCATTTATGTATTTATGAAAGCCCGGACATTGTTTTTTGTAATTCTGTTTCCGAACATTTACAAACAGCGTCATTTTTTTACGACTTACCCTGTTAATAATGGATTTCTGCCGAAAACGGTGAAAGCCATTGTTAAGGATTGCTATGGCTTTATATGGATCATGGCCGGAACTATCCTGTTTTATACCATTAAAAACAAACAAAAACCAACTATAATAACCACCGATACTGAAACGGGAATACCCGTTGAAACAATTCTTATTAAAGCCTGTTTTATATGAATGAAAGAATCCTGATTGCTGATGACCATTATGTGGTAAGAATAGGAACCGCTTTGGTATTAGAGTCTGAATATCCCAGCCTTACTGTAGATTTTGCCGAGAATTATGATCAGGTAAAGGAACATATATCGAATGATGATTATGATCTCCTTCTTCTTGATATTGATATGCCCGGAACACGATATAAGAAAATGATCCCTGAACTTAAAAATATTCAGAAAAACCTGAAAATCCTTGTCTTTTCAGAGCATGGCAAAGATATAGCCATACAGTATATCCGGGAAGGTGCTGAAGGTTACCTTAGCAAGCAGAGCAGCAAAGAAGAGATCGGGGAAGCAGTAAAATCTGTCATTCAGAGAGGTCACTACTATCCCACCGAGCTGATCGGGCTTATTATCCAGAACAAAAAAAGCAATCCTGCAGAAAAACTTTCATCCAGAGAATATGAAATCTTTAAGCTGCTGGCTGAAGGAACAGGAAACCTCGAAATCGGGAATAAGCTGGATATCCAGATGTCTACGGTAAGTACATATAAAAAAAGGATTTTTAAAAAGCTTAATATTTCCAATATTGCGGAACTGATTAAAGTCTACGAAACCGTTCATTAATAACAGTGGTTTGTTTTACTGATTATGGCATTTTCAGAATTAAAAAAATATAATGTAATTTACAGGAATTTAATTTCCATAAAAAACATTGTGTTTTAAGCCTTAAAAAACATGAATTTAACTGAAAAAGCAGAAAAAGGGAGCAGGCGTTTCCGGTATATAAAACTTTGTATTTTCTTCTCGGGACTTTCTGTCTTTGCCCAGCTTTATCTTTTTCAGCCGATACTTCCCACGGTTTCCGAATATTTTAAAACGACTGCCGGCGACAGTTCTCTTCTGGTATCTTCCTCTACTATAGGAATGGCGATAGGCCTGCTGTTTTTTGCTTTTAAGGCGGACAGCTACTCCAGAAAGAGCCTCATGACTTTTTCCCTGGTTTCATCGGCCGTACTTACTATTATTTCAGCATGGATGCCCAGTCTCAGCATGCTTATTGCAACCGGTATTTTAAAGGGTTTCGTGGTATCGGGCGTTTCTGCAATAGCACTTGCCTATCTCAGTGAAGAAGTACACGTCTCTGTGGTGGGACTTGCTATCAGTATGTATCTGAGCGGCAATACCATTGGCGGAATGAGCGGAAGAATTGCAGCTACTATTTTGGCGGGAGAATTCGGCTGGCGGAATGCTGTTCTTATAATAGGAATAGAAAGCCTGGTATTGGGTCTCATTTTCTGGAAGCTGTTTCCGGAATCTCAGTTTTTTAATCCGCAAAAAACAGATTATTCCCTGAAGGTAAAACAAATGGGAAAGTTTCTTACCGATTCTTATATGCTGCGGTTGTACTTCATTGCAGCATTGCTGATGGGATCATTTGTAAGTGTATACAATTACCTTTCTTTCAGGCTGGAAGCTGCTCCTTTTTCATTAAGCCATTTTGTGATCGCTTTTATCTTTTTAATGTATATTTTCGGGGTATTTGGCACAATGATTACGGGCAGGCTGTTAAGAAGATTCAGCAGTAATTTTATTTTGAAGGCTTCAGTTCTTTCCATGTTTTCCGGGACTGCATTGCTGTTATCAGAGAATATTTATATTATTATTGCCGGGCTGGGATTATTTACACTTTCTTTTTTTGCAGCCCACACGATGGCCAGCCAGATGACAGCGCTTCATGCCAAACAGGGAAAATCTTCAGCAACTTCTATTTATTGGCTCTTTTACTATTTTGGGTCCAGTATTCTAGGAAGTGGTACAGGATATATTCTTCATGCTTTTTCCTGGAATGTTTTTATCATTTTACTTCTCATTTCCGTAGGAATTTCCTTTATACTTGCCGCAGGAAATAAAGATTGAAGCCGAATTAAAACTCCTCATCAAAGAAATATACCACATATATACCACACCGGATTTCCGGTTATCTCTTGATTTTGCATCACAAACGTATATTTTAACACAAAATTAATTATTTATGATAAAAAATTAACATCAAATATAAAAACAACGAATATTTACTATAATGCAGGGCATAATATTTGCAGTCAGATATGTACTAACACACCTTTCTAACTCACAATATTATGAATGCAGCAGATCTTAAAATCAAAAACTTAGTTGAATATAAAAATCAGGTTTACAACATTACTGAAATATTTCAGGGTAAAAGTCATGATTATTTTGTAAAAATTGAAAATGATATCCAAAGTATTTCAGTTCCGGCGGTTTCTATCAAACCTATCCAGATAACGGAAGAATGGCTTGAAAAATTTGGCTTTTTACGCACGTACAGCTCGGCACAGAGAATCCGTTATGAAAGACCAGAAACATTTATCAAATATGATATTGACCTAAGTTCAAAAAAGATCCTTGAAGGCTTAAAAATATATGGTAATTCTATTAAATGCCGCTATATCCATGAGTTTCAGAACATTTTCTCATGTCTTTTTGGAAAGGAACCTGCAACTGCCAGTTTCGGACTAATAAAGACAGAGTCTTAGTTTATCATTCTTGTTTATTATTTATAGAGAAACCGCTGCTTTTTTGCAGCGGTTTTTTATTTAATTTTAAATTGTTAGAAGTCTTAATTTGAATAAAGTTTCTTACTCCAGGTTTTTTTCTAATTAATAAAGATATAATCTTTTTCAATCCTGCCTGAATTGTCTTTCTGTAAAAAATTCATTCCTTTCATTGCTATTCTGTCATCTTTGTCTTTCATCTGCCATGCAACTCTAATAATGTTGTGATTTTCAGAAAACCCTGTGCATTCAGTGGTTAGTGCATTATCAACCGTAAGCCGCTTATTAACCTGAGTAATGTTTTCGAGAATTACGCCTATACCGGAATGCTTTACTGCATGATCTCCCGGTTCATCTGCAAAAAATTCAGCAGAGATATTATATACCTTTTCTACAAGATATTTTCTTTCTTCCCGGTCAGTAGCACTCCATGCCGCGATGTAAGCTTTTACAAACTGTTCTAAATCTGTTGTTATCATTTTTATAATTTTACAGGGCAAAGTTGATGAACAGAAAACAATTTCTTGTGACACATTTGTGTCAAAATCAGTTTAATTTCGAAATTTTCTTTCGGATCCTTGTTAACGTCTGCCTTTCTACACCAAGATAGCTGCAAAGCTGTGAAACGGTTATCCTGTTATGCAGTTGAGGATATTGCTTCATAAAATCCCGGTATCGCTGTTCTGCGTTTTGGAGCAGAAAACTTTCTAATCTTTCCTGTTGGATCTTTAGCTTGCCTTCTACTATAAGTCGTCCATACTTTTCAAATGTAGGGATCCGGCTGTAGATGGTATGAAGATGTTCCATCGGAAAATTAATAATTACAGAAGGTTCCAGACACTGAAATGTAAGTGGACAGGGCTTTTTGTCCATAAACGAAGCATAATGAAATGAATATTCATTTTCGGGAATGAAATAAATATTTTTTCATCCCCGGAATCATCTTTATAAAATGCCCTGACAAGTCCTTTAGCCAAAAACCCACCCTGTTTCTGAATTTGTCCGGCTGTAAATATAATATGCTCCTTTAGAGAGTTGTGTAGTGGTTAATTGTCGGTCAAAATGTTCAAGTTCTGCATCTGTTAGTTCGGGGCAAACACTTTTTATATGTTCCAGGTAAATTTTTATATCCTCTGCCATTCGAATACAGTTTTAGCATAATTTATATCTAAAGCTATGAGAGACTATTCAGGTCCTTGTATTAAGATTAAGGAATTGATTTGTCTGAGATTAAATATATTATTACTTCAATCAGGCAGTTTTTTCTTTTCCAAAGGCATATTCCTGTTTCATTTTCACAGGTTCCAGCTGTTTTTGAAGACGGTTCTTTTTAGCATTTTCACGTTGCTGTTTACGGAAATCCCACGGAGAAACTGCTTTTTTATCCTGCCATAGACCCAGCTTGTTGTTTTTTGCCGTTTCCTGCATTTTTCCCAAACCGGAATCTTTAGAGTAGGCATAATACCACCAGCCATACCCTGCTTTTATGATTTCTGCCGAGAGATATTTCCCATTGTCATAATATACTTTAGCTACTGAACGTCCATAACGGTCTTTATCGGTTTCCGTAAACATGATCTGCCTGGCAAAAACCTGATCAGAGGTAAACTTTTTAGCATTCTTTCCAAATGGCTGCCTGTTTTCCGGACAATCTACCTCCGCAAGCCGGAGCTTTTTCTGTACATTGCCTTTTAATAAAACCGTGATGGTATCTCCGTCTGAAATTCCGACTACTTTGGCTGTAGTTTGTGAGAAAAATAAAAAAGGGAAACACAATAGTGTAGGAAGAAGTATTCTCATCATGCGAAATTATATATTTATTTCGAAAACCTGTAACCAGACAAAGTTTTTATTTTATCTTTTAGAGAAATCAGTATAACGATATATTAGCCATTTTAAATAACATCAATTACGAAAAAAGGAGGCTGTTGCCTCCTTTTTTGTGTGTAAAATGATCTGTCAAAACCAAGTAACTCCTTTATTAATTTGTGTTTTTGATAATTTTTTTCCAAGGAGTTTGTAAGACCATAATACACTTATTTATTTTCATCATTTGTGTTTAGTAATATTTTTCCATCTGTCAAGATATTTAAATTTATATACCTTTCATTTGGTTAATCTTACTGAAGCAAAGTAACAACATTATGGGATAAAATTCCTTACGATTTGTATCGATATATGTCGACTGATAGATAGATGTTTACTAACAAAAAAAATTAAGTATTTCAACTTGTTTTAACAAAAAAAGGAAGCTGCTGCCTCCTTTTTTCTTTGTATAAAATGACCTGTAAAGACCAAGTTAACTCCTTTATATTAATTTGTGTTTTTTTAATACTTGCTTTCAAGAAGTCCCTTTAAGATCATGCATACACTTATATTTATTTCATCATTGTATGTGTGTTATAAAATTTCCCTTTTGCAATAAATATGCGTCTCTTATTTGGTTAATTTTATTGGGACAAAGTAACAACCTTACAGGGTAAAGTTCCTCACAATTTGCATCGATATATATCGATAGGGGATTAGATGTTTACTGGTAAAATATTTTAGTTATTTCTACCTGTTTTCAGCAAATATTATTCAAGAAAAAAGGAGGCTATTGCCTCCCTTTGTTTTTGTATAAAAATGACCTACAAAGACCAAGTTAACTTCTTTATATTAATTTGTGTTTTCTAATAATTTGCTTTCAAGAAGTTCCTTTTAAGGCCATGCATACACTATATTTATCTCATCATTTATGTGTGTTATAAAATTCTCCGTTGTAATAAATCAGAAAACATTTTCAATGAATATGTATCTTCTTATTTGGTTAATTTTATTAAGGCAAAGTAACAACATTATGAAAGAAAATCTTCTACAATTAGCATCGATAAATATCGATAACATTATAGATATTTATCGATATATTCACTTTTGAGAACAGAGATAATGTTGTCAAGATATCAATATAAAAAAAGGAGGCTGTTGCCTCCCCTTTTTTTCTGTATAAAATAACCTGTAAAGACCAAGTTAACTTCTTTATATTAATTTGTGTTTTTTAATACTTGCTTTCAAGAAGTCCCTTTAAGGTTACACATACACTTATATTTATCTCATCATTTATGTGTATTATAAAATTCTCCGTTGTAATAAATCAGAAAACATTTTCAATGAATATGAATCTTCTTATTTGGTTAATTTTATTAAGGCAAAGTAACGACATTATGGGAAAATATTCCGCATAATAAACATCGATATATATCGATAAAACTATAGATGTTTATCGATATATATTTTGTTTATAAAAAATAGAGGAATCTTATATTTTATGATGAGTATTGATAAGGTCAATAAGCTCGACAAGGTTTTCAATTTTTAATTTATCAAAAATATTTTTCTTGATCGTACTTACGGTATTTTGCTTTATATTCAGTTCATTGGCAATCTCAAGATTCCCATGTCCTTCTGCATACATTTCTGCAATCTGCAGTTCTCTGCCGGTTAAACGGCTAAGCGGGTTGATGAGATCCGGATTCTGAACCAGCTGTAACATTAAGTTGCGGGAAAGCGGAGAAAAATATTCTCCTTTATGTACAATATCTGAAATTGCCTGTCTTATCTCTACCTCTTCACTTAGTTTACTTACATATCCGCTGGCTCCGGCTTTAATGAACTTAAGCACATGCAGGTCTTCTTCCAGACCGGAGAAAACCAAAACCCTAATATCAGGATTAACACTTTTCATTTGCGGTATAATATGAAGGCTATTTCCATCCGGAAAATGAGCATCAATAATGGCTATTTCTACACCTTTTGTTTTCACCAGCTCCACAATCTGCTGTGAAGATGAGGTTTGATAAACTATTGAATTTGGAACAACTTCATCAACCAGTATGGCAATCCCTTGGCGTACAATACTGTGATCATCCGCTAAAAGAATTACAACCTCCTTATTTTCAATTGGCTCTTCCATAGTCTATTTACTGATATTTAAATTAATTCTGAATGTTACTTTTGTTCCTTTATGAAGCTTACTTGAAACGGATATATCTCCGTTGAAGAGCTCTATAATTTCCTTACATAAGTTCAATCCCAATCCTGCGCCAAAATTATCAATTTCGTCAGAAACCATTCCCTGATAATAAGGTTCAAAAATTTTCCCAAGATCAGATTCAGAAATTCCTACACCGGTATCCCCTATTGTTGTGATGAGGGAAATATTGTTTTCATCTATCTTTTCGGTGAACATGGTAAGATCAATCTGTCCGTTTTCTGTGAACTTATTTGCATTTCCCAGGATATTCATAAATATCTGGTTAATTTTTATATTATCCGAATTTACGATAAGATTCTCAGGAATCCTGTCCGTTACCAGAAATTTATTATTCCTTGTTTCTATATAAGGCGTAATGGCGGTTACAATAGAATTAATTTCATCTTTAAGGTTAAATACCGTTTTTACCAGTTTTTTCTCTGTTTCCTGGTTCTTTGTATATTCCAGAATTTGGGTAGACTGTATAAGCAGGGTACTGTTGGTGAATTTTATCGATTTAAGATAATCCTTTGTGGTCTCATCTTTTGTAGTCTTGTTGATCTTATCAATAAAAATATTGATAATCTTCAGCGGAGACATCAGTTCATGACTCAGCATTCCAAGGATCCTGTTTTTAAAATTAAGGCTCTTTCTGTTCTCTTCATTTGCAGCGTTAAGCTTTTGCTCGTATATGAATGCCATTCTTGTGAAATACATGATCAGAATGGATACAATGAACATCAGGGTCATCAGCCCAAGTACCAGATAGGTTCTGATTCTGTTATTATTGGAACTCTGCTCATTGTATTCTTTTTCCAGCTCAGATTTAAAATCTTTAATAGCTTTTTCATAGACATTGATCAGCCTGTTGCTGTAAACCAGTAATTTACTGAAATTACCATAAAACGTTATATTTTCCTGTTTGTTTTTGGCGGTGGAAAGCTGGTTCTGAACGGTTGACCGCTGGATCTTTTTAACTTCAGTGGTATAATGTTTATCTATGGAGTTTACCAGACTATCCATCCTTTGTTTTATTTTGGAAAGGTTTGCAGGTTTTTTATTGGTCATGGTGATCACCGTGCTTTCCTTTTGCACATTCACTTTACCAGATATTGCATCTCTTAAACGCCCCATCAGACCTTTCTTTTTAACTGTATCAGAATAGGTCTGGGTCTGTATGTTCAGGTCTTCAAAATCATCGGTATTTTTATACCTTTCCAGCTCAAAACTTGGCTCTTCGACCTTTTGTACAGGCGGGTTTAAAGAATATTGATATACAGAATCTATAACGGTCTGCAGTTTTATAATTTTCAGGGTATCCTTTTTTTGCTGGGCGAGTCTGTTTTTCAATCCTGGATTTTTATCTCCATAATCATTTATTTTTTCGAAATTATTATTAAGCTTTTCAAGGGATTGAAAATATAGCTTCAGATCTTTGTCATCCTGGCTGAGCATATACTTCTGAAAGTAATTCTGAGCATCCATGAAATCTTTTCTCGAGTTATCTGTTAATCCGCCTAATACTCTGCTTTGATCCAGCCGATTTTTAATAAATTTCAGTTTCTTTTCATTGACAAATTCGTTATAAAAGAATATGGCTATAATGACCTGTATCAGTAATATACACACGATCAATGAGTAATGAACAACTTTCCTTAATTTAAAATCTAAGAATTTATATTTCATATCTGTCTATCAGCTAAATTAATTTTCTGATTATTTAAAGTTCTCTTGGTGTTAGTTTTTAATTATATAATTGACTTATAAAATATTTAATAATAATTACATATCATTCTATTGCAAAGTTAAAGTAATTTTTGTTTTTTCAGAATAGTAAATACCTGATAAATACCGTGGAGTTATTTTCCATGAAATTACGAAGACATAATAAAACTTCGGGATTCCACTCAGTATAAGTATATTTTTAAACCTTAACATAAATATTCAAAATAATAATTGCCAGTTTTTTCTAAGTCCGTAATTTTCTTTCAGTTTCAAAATACCTATTGTGTTCTATTCAGAAGCCAAAATTTAACAGAATTTATCACTTCTCAATCTCAAATCCTTCCTCTAATCACGCATAAAACTATGCATATCACAGTAATTAAACAATCTATATCCTGACATCCATTTTTTGGGACGACCAACCAAATCCTGATCATTTTCTAACCGGAATATCATGTAACTAATATACGATTATCATTTTAACAAATATGAAAAAAAAACCTTTTATTATTATTTTTATTACATATTCAATCTTAACTTTATAAAAAAATTAGTTAATTCAAAAAAAAACACAAGATTACAGAAGAATAATACATAAAACCTGCGGAAATCTACCCTGTATCAACAGTCTGGATTTTATTTAAAAGCAAAATCACCGTAAGTAATTCAGATATTCTCACTATAAAAGTTTGTATTACCTGATAAAAGAAAAGAACTTCACTGAATAAACTCTTTGTTATATGAGAAAAAATCGACTTATTTCAGTATGCTTACTGCTAAGCAGCCTGGCTTTAAACGCACAAACCGAATTCATAATAGTTTCCGGTATGGGCACAAGATTATATGACATTAACAGCAACGGCAACGCCGTACACTCTGGCGGATATTACAGTTACAGTGCCGGTGCAAGTACCCCGATAGAATCTGTAGCAAGTGCAACCAACCGGCTAAATGATTCAGGGAATATTGCAGGAAATATGCCTTTTACAGCATCCGACGGTTCCAACCTAACCCAGGCAGCTTACCGGAAGAACGGAAACTGGACGGCTATCGGATATTTTCCAGGTGACACTCCCGGAAACAGCTGGTTCGGAGACGCAAAAGGAATCTCAGAGAACAGTGTATATGTAACGGGGCAAATGACTTCATCCAATGTCGGAAGCAGCTATCCTTTTATCTATAATACAGAATCCGGCACGCTCACGAAACTTACCGGAGATCTCTTGTATACAAACGCTCGGGGAGCTGCTGTAAACAATAACGGAGTGGCAGCCGGATGGATTGACCGGGAAGATATCTTCGGAATGGGGACTTTCAGGGTTCCTGCCTATTTTGATGCAGGCGGTGCACTTCATTATATAGATTTCGGTACACCTGAATACGGTGAAGCCAACGATGTAAACAATGCGGGACTGGTTGTAGGAAACAAAGGCAGTAAAGCATTCATTTATAACATCAATACCAATACCTATCAGTCTTTTGATGCTCCTGCAGGATATACGGATGCCGTATTTGTTTCCGTATCCGAAAATGGTACTGCTGTGGGATATTGCGGAATGATAGGGGACAGAGAAGTAATTATCTATCACCCTTCATTGGGTCCTGCTCCTGTTTTACTGACTGATCTTTTAACGTCTCAGGGTATAACACTCAATACATTTGACGGAAAACTCGGTACCGGAATGGGCATATCTTCAGATGGGAAATATATTTGTGGCTTCGACAATACCATCCCTCCTATTTTTGCCGAAGGATGGGTCGCCAGATTGGGTGAATCTGTACTTGCAGCGAATGAAGTAAAAACAACATCCCATAATATAAGCATTTATCCCAATCCTGTAAAAGACCTTCTCAATATTTCCAGCGGAAAAAGGATAAAATCCGTATCCGTATATTCAGCAGACGGCAGATTGGTTATTGCCAACATTCCTGTCAATAATACAGAAGCTAAAATAGATTTATCAGGATTGAAAACCGGCAACTATATTGCAGTGGCCACTTTTGAAGACGGAAGCATTAAATCTTTTAAAGTCTTAAAAAAATAAATATCGTTTTTTTGTTTTTTCATAAACAGTTTACAGACATTATAAGATCTGTAAACTGTTTTTATGAAAATATATTCTATACTAACTGTTCATAATACTGTTCCATCAGGCTCTTTCGTTCTTTTGTTTCAAGGTTGATATACTCAAACTTTTTATACTGGCAGAATGAACCCATATCTTTATCTCCGTTGATGAAAATACCTCCTACAAGAATTACATACTTGCAAGGATAGCTGGTTTCCTTTACCAGTACTTCTATACGCTCATCTATGGCTTCATACATTACTTCCGTTGCCTCAAAAATCTGATTTTCCGCATTCAGGATTCTTTCTTTACTGTGAAGGAAGATTTGTTCGATGGTATTCATCTGGAAATCCAGCGATGTGATATTTCCTTCAATAATCTGTCCTGCCGCCAGTTTTCCAAGCGCTCCTTTTGCAGCACCACAACATGCTGAATTACTGCTCTGCCCTATTCTGCTTATCTCTCCTATCTGTCCTTCTTTGGTAATCCCGATGTGAGGAGCATAAAAAATAATTACTGCCCCATCTTCCGGAACATGGTGTGCAAAAGCTCCCATTCCCGTAAGTCCGGCAAAAGGGAAACCATCAAGTCCCCCCAAATGAAACGGACCCAGCATTTCATAGGCTCTTGGCGGATATTGTATGGCATTCACATCATCACAGCACATACTGTCTGCGTGCATTAACTGGTTAGGTTTTAATTCCAGATGTTTTTCAATTGTGTCTAATAAACGGTTGACTGTATCAATAGACGTTAAAGCCTTCGGATACCATTTTCTTACTGATTCTATACTCATAATTTTATTTTTTGTTTTTACATAACAATATTATTAACAGGCTGTATCGCAGGTGGAAGTTCTTTTTCACCCAGCATTTCACGAAGGTCAATTTCTATATTCCTGCTGATCTGGGTAATGGGAATATCGTTGGCATTGCCTTCAAACGGATTTTCCGTACTCTCTCCTATCTGTTCCAAAACCAGGAAAACCCAGCCTAAAAGTACACTGAACGGAATGGTAAGCCAGACTATATGATCTCCAAATTTTTCAATCATTTTAGAAAATTCCCCTAAAAATCCTAGAGGGAGCAAAAAACACAATGCATTCGTGAAATAGAGATTGATGCTTGAAAACTGTCTTGGATAAGGAAAATTCTTGATCCGTTCGCATTTTCCCTGCTGGTCATACAATTCCTTGAACTGGTTTTCAAGTGCAGTATAATTATACTCTGAAATTTTGCCTTCCTCATTTAATTTTCTCAGCTGGGCAGACTGTAAAGCAATGATTTGTGTGGCCCTGTTCTTGGTAGAAAGCACATACTGAAGTTCATCATCACTTAAAAATACTTTGAGCTCATCTTCAAGCTTACTTTCCCATTCAGGTACTTTATAATATTGCAGGTATTCTTTATTGTAGCTTTTCGTTTTTACATGTTCCCAGCTTTTTGTTTCCCTGAGCTGGAATCTTAACGCCGTAAGCCATGCAAAATGACGGTAAATAACCTGCTGATGCAAAGCTTTCTCCTGTACTTCATCATCTGCTCTTATGAAATCTTTAACCAAAATGCCGAAACTGCGGCTGTTATTGATGATGGCCCCATAAATCTGGCGGGCTTCCCAGCTCCGGTTATAGGTCTGGGTATTTTTAAACCCTGAAATAAATGCAGTGGCAGTGCCAAGCAAGGCTACCGGAACCCAGGGAATAGCCAGCCACTTCCATCCCAGAAAATAAAACAGTGCTGTGGGAACAATACTTAAAATAAGCATTTTATAAATCTTTCTCCGCGTCCACGGAATAAAATGGTAAAGTTTATAATGTGAGCCTGTATTCATAATAATTTAATTTTTTGATGAAAATTTACTGATCAGGATACCTACCAGTACAACGGTATAAAACTGCCCCGCGATTCCCACAAAAGCGGTAATCAGTTTCGTAACATGGGTATTGGGGGTAATATCTCCAAAGCCAATGCTTGTAAAAGTGATGGAACAGAAATAGACCAGATCCATAAATGTAAGCGCAGGTGAAGACAGATCAACTCCTTTGAAAGATGCAGGATCGCGGTACTGGAAAAATTGCAGTGAAAAAACCGAAATTTCTATCAGCAGCATATATCCGCATATGGATGCTGAAATAATATCGGTGTTGATATATCCCGGTTTTAGCAGAAATCTTACTACTTCCGTGAAAAGAAAGCAGAAAAACACTACATAATTAATATTCAGAAATGTGAAATACCATGAAAAATCCTTAAAAAACGGAATTCCGATGGGTAACAGCAAAATAACAATAAAATGCAGGTTCCTGAACCAGTGCCTCCAGCTGTGCTTTCCTGTAAACAAAAAGACAGATCCCAACCCCAGAACGAGCATATTAACGGGCCATACAACACGGGTATAAAAATCCATATCTGTGAGGAATATTCCTACAAATAAGTGCTGCATCAGGGCTAATAAAAGGATTTCGTATTTTCTTTCCTGTAGCTTTTTAATCATTTGTGTTTTATAAAATTAAAGAACCTCCTGCAATTATCCAAAAACACTCAGGTTTTTAGCAATATCCTTATTGGCATATGGTGGAAAAACATCCAGTTCAAGATCAGGATTCCCGATTAACATGGCTTTGGTGTTGCTTAATGCATCAAATCCTGCTTTTCCATAATATTTTCCCATGCCAGAGTAGCCTACTCCTCCGAATGGAAGACTGTCTATCCAGCAATGCAGATTCGTCTGATTGATGCATCCGCCTCCAAATGAAACCGAATTCAGGAAATAGTCAATATTCTCCTGATTTTTACTGAAGATGTAAGCTGCAAGTGACTTAGGTTTTCTTTTGATAATATTCACAATTTCCTTAAAATCAGAATAAACCATTACAGGCAGAACCGGACCGAAAATCTCCTGTTGCAAAGCGGGATCTTCCCAGGTACTTGGATACAGGATGGTCGGTTCCACATACCTGTCCCTGATATCATACCTTCCTCCTAAAACCACCTTTTCAGGAATGATATAGGAAGCTACCCTTTCTGCATCATGCTCACTGATCATTCTTGCAAAATCAGGGCTCTGCTGTGGATCTTCACCGTACATTTTTATTGTTGATTCTTTTAATTTATTAATGAAAACATCCGCAATACTTTCATGTACATACACATAGCCCGGCGCAATGCACCATTGACCTGAAATGGCATTGTGCCCCCATGCAATTCTGTCTACCGCAATATCCAGGTTGGCCGTTTCATCCACAACGGTAGGATTCTGTCCACCCAATTCGAGAATAACAGGGGTAAGATTTTCTGCGGCAGCTCTCATTATTACCTTTCCTACAGCTGAACTTCCTGTGAAAAAAATGAAATCAAAGGGTAATTTTAAAAGTTCTGTAATTTCCTCACGTCCTCCGGTCACGACATTCACAGCTTCCGGTTCGAAATATTTGGGGATAAGTTCCGCAAAAAGTTTTGCCACGGCTGGTGTGGTATTGGCCGGTTTAAGAATAACGGGGTTTCCGGCAGCCAGAGCCGCAATTGCAGGATCCAAAAGCAGTAATATGGGAGCATTAAATGGCCCTATGACCAATGTTACACCAAAAGGTTCTTTATAAATGATGCCTTTATTACCTGTTTTCTCAAGCCCTTCAGGGATGGCAACAGGTTCTGGAGCCATTAGTTGTTGAAGGTTTTCTTTGTAATATTTTACATTGCCCAGTGGAACGGTAATTTCAAAAAGCTGTTCAAAAGGAGGTTTGTTAAAATCTGTCTTCAACGCCTGGCAAAATACGTCCTGGTTTTCAACAAGCATTTTTTCCAGTCTGTTCAGCTGGTCTATCCGCCACTCATAGGTTTTGGTAGCATCTGTAAAGAAGAATTCTTTTTGTGCATCAAAAATCGACTGATAATTATTCATAGTCTTATATTTTGGGGATTAATTGGCTTGACCTATATCAAGACGTGAGATTTTTCCATCTGCATCGAAATGAAATTTGAAATAGGTTCTAAAATCGCCCCAGCTTTCTGTATGGAAGTTACCATAGATATCTTTTCCTTCGTTTTCCACTTTGTCAATGGTGGTGAAACGTTCATGCCCGCAAGCATCCTTTACAAATTTCTGAAAGTCTCTCGGGCTTCCGTCATCGTATAATTTTGCATCTGCCGTAAAGAAAGATAAAAAAGTCTGGCTGTCTCCTTTTTGCCATGCATCGAAAGCTTCTTTTACTGTATTGTTTGTTAATTTACCGGTATCCATATTATTATATTTCTGTTGTGTTTTATGAGTTTTATTGTTTGAGGATGAATTCTGCTGCCCACATGCTGTAAGGCTGAATATGCATATGACCATAGTAACTAATATACTTTTCATTGTTATGCATTTTTTAAAGGGTATTGCAGATAAATAATGGCCAGGTTCAGGAGTAAAAACGGAAGCTCAATGAGAACTCCTTTCAGATCCTTACCCAGAAGGTGCAGGCAAATGATGAGTAAAATTCCGGCAGCCATCAGAAAGTTTCCCCAGACAAAGGTTTTAGGGAATAAGATCATTAAAGCTGCAATCATTGTAATACCTCCATTTATTGCTAATGCGGTTTTATTAAATCCCCACTTACCGAACATTTCCATCATTTCAGATTTTCCGGCAAGCATGGCATATCCCTGTTTAATTCCCATAAACACTGCTATGAGAATCAGTATTGAATTAATTATTCTGATGATCATGATTTTAGGTTTTTAAAGTAAAAATGGATAACGGATTCTCTTCAAAATCACAATTATCCATTATCTAATCAAGTACTTCTGAATTAATCCAATTTTATCTTGTAGTATATCCTCCGTTGGCAAAAATAGTCTGCCCGGTGATCCACCAGCCGTCAGTTACTAAAAATTCTACCAAAGGCGCAATGTCTTTAATATCAGTCAATCCTCCCAATGCGGCTGCAGATTTATGATATGCTACTGCATCAGAGCTTTCCTGACCGTAAAAGAAAGGGGTATCCATAGGGCCCGGAGCTACTGCTGTTACAGAAATCCCTCTGTCTCCGAATTCTTTTGAAGCAGCTCTTGTAAAATGCTCTACCGGTGCTTTAGCTCCTGCATATGTTGAATATAGTCCTGTATACGCAGCCAGTAAAGATGTCACAATAGTACAGATCTTACCGTTGTCATTTACTTTTTTGCCCGCTTCCTGTAAGAAGAAATATGCTGATTTGGAATTGACCCCGAACATGGTATCATATTCAGCTTCGGTAGTTTCCACAAACGGTTTTTTCAGTACCATACCAACGGTATTGATGGCAATATCCACTCCTCCGAAAGTTTTTACAGCTTCATCAAAGAACTTTGTAATATTTTCCACTTTGGTAAGATCTCCCTGAAATAAGAAAGCATCAGCTCCCAGAGCTTTTACCTCAGCTAAGGTTTTTTCGCTTTCTTCCTTTGAGCTGTCACTGTTATAATGAATGGCAAGCTTTGCTCCTTTTGCAGCGAAGTCTTTGCTTAATAATCCTCCAAGGTTTTTTCCACCTCCCGCTATAAGTACTACTTTTCCGTTTAAATCATTTCTTGACATAATAATGTTTTTTTAATTGTTTTACGTATTACAAATATGGGAACTAAGTGATTTCAAATCGTGGTGAAATTTTCGGAAGTTGTGTTTAATTCCGAATTTCTTTTGTCTATTTTTCGGCTATATGCCTTTTTGATATGTTCTTTGTAGTTTTTAAAGTATTCTTTCCAGGCTCACATTACTTTCCGGTGTTCCCCCGAATGTATAACCTGACAGGGAAAAGCCTTCATTATCTATTGTTATCCTGAAATTCACATCATTATTTACATCCAGAAACAGAACGGTGTCTGCAGAAGCCAGATAGCTGTTTATACTAAAGAAGGCTGCATTGGCAGACATATAGGCCTTTTCTTCTCCATTCACCACAATGGCAACGTTTACCCTTGTCCCTGTAAATCCTACATTAATCCCACTGAACAGTACATTGAAGTTGATCCTGTAAAGTCCTTTCTGGCGTATACGGAAAGTATCTCCGGAGTGCCTTACGGACAAATAATCTGCAAACTGTGTGTTATTGGCAGGAATGGATAACGGTAAATTATTTGAGCTGCATAAAATGGAAATACATCCTGCTGAAGCTGCATCAATTCTTGCCCTGGTCCATGTAGCAGATTTTCCCTGAGATATAAATGCCTGTTCCCAGGTAGTTCCCTCATACACTTTTGCCATTACTGCATTTTTATCATACATCAGCATAGCTTCCATAGCAGGATCATCATCATATCCGTCTGCCTGTAATGCATTATATTTAGGTAAAGCAGTATTGTTGGCTGCTCCCGGAAGGATCAGCACTTTCTGCCCGGTATTGTTCTGCAATTCCAGTTGGGTGTAGGGACTTGCAGGAGCACTGCCTCCCATAATCACCTGTGCGCTCATCAAGGAGCATCCTAATATACTTAAACCAATTAATGATATATATTTTTTCATCGTTTTAAAGCTAAATGGTTATTTTAATTTCTGTACATTAATGAATGTATCTCTATGATCTGTAGAGCTGGAATACACTGAAATTGCAGCACTTGTGGAAACGGATGCAGCCAGTCTTATCCTTGTATTGGCCGGTAATGTAACGGTTGATGAAACACTTGCGCTTTTATTGCCTGCTTGTCCTATATCGATAAAGATTCCTCCGTACTGAAGGGTTTCGCTAAAGGCTAAAGTAGCCCATGTAGTCCCGTTATCATAGCTTACATCAAGATTTACCCAGTAAGATACATCCTGTCCAAGTCCTAAAAGACTGGTTCCACTGAATCCTACAACCCCGGATATGTGATACAAACCTGCTGAAGGTATGGTAACATAATCAGTTCCGGTTGTGAGGCTGAGATTATTTACCAGTAACTGTGAACGGTTATTTGTATTGGAAACAGGAATGACCTTTGTATTGTTATTTCCGAATAACTGGGTCAGGTCACAGGAATTGATGCCGAAAGGCGGGACACCAAGCCATATACACGCCCAGCTTTGTGAGCTTCCTGCTTTTCTTCGTGTTTCGAAAGGGTTCTGAAATCCGCCTAATTGTAAGGCAGGTATCCATACTGTTCCGTCGTATTTGTAATATTGTTTGTCTTCTTTATTATACAAAATAGCTCCTTCCAAAGCCGGAATATCATTGAAATAGTCTTCTTCGGCAGCATTGAACAACGGAAAAGCGGCTATGTTATCAGCCTTGGTAAAGATGGCCCCCTTCCCTGGATCTTTTATATCTAACAATGCATTAATATGAGGGCTTCCCGCTGTTTTAGATATCCGTATCTGTGCTGAAACAGGGATTTGATACAGATTGAAAAGAAGAACCATGAATAAATATACCTTCGTTTTCATTTTTCAATATTTTTTAGATTAAAGCACTATTTTTTCAAAAATTACTTCACCTGTTCCATGCACATTGCTGTTCTGAAAGGTTGTTGATGAAGTAATTACAGGAGAAAGGCCGGATCTCATATAGCCCTGTAACCGAAACTTGTCTCCGGCATTTACCTGTGTAACTATTGAACCGTTGAATACAGGGCTGTATCCAAGATCATCGTTGGCATCTATAAAGGGTTTATAATCAATGGTAGCAAATGTTCCCGGTGTGGCTGCATTTGCTTTCTGAAGCCTGAGCTGAATCTCATCTGTGTTTAATCCGTCAAAAGAAGCATAAGATCTGTAAGTTATTCTATACAAACCTGTTTCATTAACGGTAATTACATTAGAGGCAACAGATAAATGGATCTGGCTTCCCATAAAATCCGACGGGCCGGAATTGGTAAGGGACATAATGCCATCACTTGTACATCCATATGGAGGAAAAAAACCTCCGGTACAGCTCAAAATCAGGTTGGAAGGCCTTGAAAAGTGGGCGAGATATTGTGGCTTTGTTTCCACTACATAATCGTATACGCTTCGCCAGTTGGTTCCGTCGTGCTCATAAATGGAAGCATTGTTTTTACTGTAAACTATGGCTCCTTTAAAGACCTCATCTCCGTCCGGGTCAGCTGCACTGCTTATTTGCGGTACTGTGGGCAATAAAACCGCTGTTGCGGGAGATGTTGATTTCACTTCAAGTATCGCGTCAGAATGAGGCTGATGATCGGCAGGGTTTTTAGAGATGTTTACCTGCGCATACACTCCTATTTCCAATAGGCTGAGAAGAATAATGTATATTTTTTTCATCGCATTATGGTTTTAAATGAAAATATTATCACATAAATCACATTATAAAATTAGAGATTCCCAAAACGAAAACAAGCCACCAGACGGGTGACTTGCTATAATAGGTGTTATAAATTCGGAAAAAAACCATCACTTCATTATGCTCCCGCCAGATGTCATAAATCCCTCCGGCAGATGTTTTAAAATGATACATTTTTGCTAAGAACCCATTTTAAATTGATTTTTTATAGGTATTTAAATACAAAATCTGTATACATAAATCTTACACCGGATTTTAGGGGTATGAATATGGAATTTTATTATAAGTAATCAGAATTCTCTGGCTTTTTTAAATAATTTACCTGAAAAAACCTCATTCAGGTCAATTTTAGGAAAAAAATATTGAATTCTAAGAATAGGGCAACCGGAAACGATTTTTCCTGGAAAAGTAATTGCTGATGCATTCAAATCTACTGCTGTATGTAAACTTAGATTAAAGAATACAATTGTTTAACCGGATTTTTTGCTCAATAATTCAGAATTAAGCTCTAAATTAATTTAAATTTCTGTATTTATTGGGGGTAAAGCCAACGCGGTTTTTAAATAACCTGCTAAAATGCTGCGGATATTTAAAACCCAATTCAAATGCTATTTCATTGATTGTCTTATTGTTGTCAAAAATTTTATTTTTTGCAATATCAATAATTTTATTCTGAATGTATTCCTGAGCAGATTTCCCGGTCTCTTTTTTAATAAGATCTCCAAAGTAATTTGCTGATAAATGAAGTTCATCGGCAAAGTAAGCAACTGAAGGTAAACCTATATGGTATGGTTTTTCAGATATGAAATAACTGTTCAGTAATTCTTCAAATCTTTCCAGTATGCCTTTATTAACGTTTTCCCGGGTTATAAACTGACGGTCATAAAATCTTTCACAGTAATTCAGGAATAATTCAATATTGGAGGCAATCAGTTTTTTACTGTGTTTGTCTACCATTTGCCTTATTTCATTTTCAATTTGGGAAAAACAGTCAAAAACAATTTTCCTTTCTTTATCAGATAAATGGAGTGCCTCGTTGGTATTATAATTGAAAAAACTATACTCGCCAAGATTTTTACCGAGAGATGTACCTTTCACCAGGTCGGGATGAAAAACCAGGCCATGCCCCATTGGCTGATAATAATCAACCTTGTTCTCCACATCAATTACCTGGCCGGGAGAAATGAATACCAATGTTCCTTTCTCATAATCATAATGATTACATCCGTATTTTAAATCTCCACAGTGTACTTCTTTAAGGAAAATGCAGTAAAGCCCGAAAGTCATCCTCGAACCGGTTCTTTCCTTCGCTTTTGAAAAATCTAGGATACTAACGAGAGGGTGCTGAGTTTCATGATTATTAAATGCATTGTACTGGCTTACTGTGTCAAAATTATATGTCTTTTCCATAGCTTTTCCCATTATTTAACAATACAAAATTAACCATTCTGCTATAACCTGGACAGAGGCCATCTGCCAATCAGTGATATTGGTAGTAAAAACTGTAATATGTATACTAAACGACTTAATCTCAAACCGGAACTTTGTAGTATTAAAATTCTTCTTCCGGAAAGATAAAAAAATAAAAATGCAAACAGTTACACTAAACAACGGAATTAAAATGCCGATTTTAGGATTCGGTGTTTTTCAAATACATGATCCTGCCGAATGTGAAAAAGCAGTTATAGATGCTATTGAAACAGGATACAGACTCATTGATACAGCAGCATCCTATTTGAATGAAACTGCAGTTGGTAACGGTATTAAAAATAGCGGCATTGCCAGAGACGATTTGTTTATAACCACCAAACTTTGGGTACAGGACACAGGTTATGAAAAAACAAAAGCTGCCTTTCAAAAATCTTTGGAAAGACTACAATTGGACTATCTGGATCTATATCTGATTCATCAGCCTTATGGAGATGTTTTCGGTTCCTGGAAGGCTATGCAGGAATTATATCACGAAGGAAAAATAAAAGCTATTGGCGTAGCTAACTTTCATTCTGACAGGATTATGGATTTAATCATGAACAGTGGTTTTACTCCTGCTGTCAATCAGGTTGAAACCCATCCTTTCCATCAGCAGACAGAATCTCAAAAGTTTCTTCAGGAAAATGAAGTACAGATACAATCGTGGGGACCTTTTGCAGAAGGGAAAAACAATATATTCCATAACGAAATACTGTCCGCTATTGGTGAAAAATATAATAAATCTGTGGCACAGGTAATTCTTAAATGGCTAATTCAAAGAAATATCGTTGCCATTCCAAAATCTGTCCGTAAAGAAAGAATAGCTGAAAATTTCAACATTTTCGATTTTGAGCTTTCTTCAGAAGATTTACAAACAATAACTCTACTGGAAACAGGTACAAGCCTGTTCTTTGATCATAGAGATCCAGCAATGGTAAAATGGCTGAGTGAAAGAAAGCTGGATATATAGAAACTAATATCTAAAATAATCGAAAAACCTAAACTTAAAAAATCATGCAGAGAACAGTTGAAAAAATTAAGCACAGCGATTTGAAATTTGGTAAAAAGATCCTTTTGAATACCCTGTTATCCTGTTCCATTGTCATAATTTCATCATGTGCTACATCAAAGACAAATCAAAGTGGAAATATAATTCTTAAAGAACAGGGCGCATTTTCAGCAGGTGGTACCATCATCAAAAGCGAAGGCACTTTTGACCCATTAAAACCATGGAACGAGCAGCAAGGAGGACAAACACGTCATGGTGACCACGCCGATGTCTTCTACCAAATCCCTGTCAACAAGAAACATAATTCCATGGTATTCCTGCATGGCTATGGGCAGTCCCGCCGCAGTTGGCAAACTACAGCCGATGGCAGAGAAGGTTTTTCCGATATATTTTTAAAATCAGGTTATGGTGTATATCTGGTTGATCAGCCAGGCCGTGGCGATGCGGGGCAAACCACAAAACCTGTTCAGATCTCAGCATCACCCGATGATCAGACCTGGTATACCCAGTTCCGTATCGGCCTTTATCCAAAATTCAACGAAGGCGTTCAGTTTCCCAAAGGCGAAAAATATCTTGACAGTTTTTTCCGCATGATGACACCTAATACAGGTAATGCAGACGAAGAAACTATAGTAAATGCTCTGTCGGCCGTATTTGACAAATCAGGTGATGGAATTCTCTTCACCCATTCTGCAGGAGGGGCTCCGGGCTGGAAAACTGCGATTAAGAATGATCGTGTGAAAGCTATTGTAGCTATTGAACCAGGCGGGTTTACCTTTCCTGAAGGTGAAGTTCCACAAGGCAACCGTGGAGGAAAAGGTGTTCCGCTCAACGAATTTCTGAAACTTACTGAGATCCCTATCGTGGTCTATTATGGGGACTACATTCCCGCAGAAGAAACCAACGCTGCTTCCCTCAACTTCTGGCGTAATGTGTTGGCCACGGCAAAACAATGGGCTAAAATTGTCAATGCTCACGGTGGTAATGCAACGATTGTTCATTTACCTGAAATGGGAATTAAGGGCAATACTCATTTCATAATGTCGGATTTAAACAATAGGCAAATAGCCAATCTGATCGCAAAATGGTTAAAAGAAAAAGGATTGGATAATTAGTAATAAAAAATGAAAAGGCTTTTAAAATTAATAGCATTTGGCACAGCAGTAATTGCATCAACAACTATAAATGCACAAACCAATGTCAAACAGAGTCTGGACGATAAACAGCAAGCAATTATCCGTATTTCTGCACTCACCGGCAAAGGTAAATTACCAGAGCTGAAAACAGAGCTAAACGCAGGACTTGAAACCGGACTAACGGTAAACCAGATTAAAGAAGTCATTATTCACGTTTATGCTTATGCCGGATTTCCCAGAAGCCTCCGGGGATTGCAGACTTTTATGGTCGTGCTGGATAAAAGGAAAACCAGTGGTATTACCGATGAGCCGGGAATAGAATCATCACCAATTGACAGCGCTGCCAGCAAGTATGAAAGAGGTAAAGCAATATTGGAAAAATTAACCGGGATTCCGGAAACTCAGCTTAAAACCGGATATGCAGCATTCGCACCGGAAATTGAGATATTCCTCAAAGAACATCTTTTTGCGGACATTTTTGAACGTGATGTTTTGTCATACGCAGAAAGAGAGCTGGTAACCATATCTGTACTCAGCAGTATTGGCGGTGTAGAACCAATGCTCCGCTCCCATCTAAATATTTGTCTGAATGTTGGTTTAACGCCGGAACAGCTCCTGCAGTTTGTAGATGTTATCAAACAAACCATTGGCAGTAAAGAAGCAAGTGCAGCACAGACCGTCTTGCACGAAGTGTTAAAGAGTAAATAAATTTTAAACTATTAGAAAAATGAAAAAGCTAACCTCAATAATTGCATTATCAATGTCTGTAGCGGCAACAGAAACTGCAGACGCACAATCTATTCAAAAAAAATATGAACAGAACCCTTTTACACTGGTATATGATGACGCAATAACCAGGAATGAAAAGGGGAAAGTAAATATCCATCCCGTAACCTATAAACTGAATGGAATTACAATTGTTGCCAATGTTTATACACCGGCAAATTATGATGCTTCAAAGAAATATCCGGCCATAGTGGTAGCCCATCCTAACGGAGGTATAAAAGAGCAAACAGCAGGTTTGTATGCCCAGCGTCTGGCAGAATCGGGATATATAACCATTACTGCCGATGCAGCCTATCAAGGGGCAAGTGGCGGTGAACCACGCCATACGGATAAACCGGCAAACCGGACTGAAGATATCCATGGTATGGCGGATTTTATTTCCCAATACAAGGGGGTTGATACAGCGCGATTAGGTGTTTTAGGCATCTGCGGCGGCGGCGGTTATACTTTAAAAGCAGCACAATCGGATAAGCGGTTTAAAGCGGTGGCGACATTGAGTATGTTCAACTCGGGAGAAGTAAGACGGAATGGTTTTCAAAATTCGCAGCTGAATACTATTCAGGAACGTTTAAAGCAAGCTTCGGAGGCCCGTGCCCAGGAAGCTGCAGGAGGCAAAATAATGTATGCAGGTGAAGCAAATCCCAATTTAACAAAAGAGGAAATTGCTAAAATACCGACCGATTTATATCGTGAAGGTTATGAGTATTATTTTAGAACTCATGCCCATCCTAATTCAACCTTTCTGTATACCATGAGCAGCCTGCTTGATTTAATGACCTGGGATGCCACTGCAGACATGGACCTGATTAATCAGCCTCTTTTAATGATGGCCGGAAGTAAGGCAGATACAAAATATATGACGGATGAAGCCTTTAGCAAAGCAAAAAATGTAAAAAACAAGGAACTTTTTCTGATAGAAGGAGCCACTCACATACAAACCTACTGGAAGCCGGAATATGTATCGCAGGCTGTACATAAGCTTGTGGATTTTTATCAAAGCAACCTTTAAAACAGAAAAATGAAATATAGTTTAAAATATATTCTTATTATCCTAATGATTCTTTTTGTAGCCTGTAATAAAGAGAAAGAAACGAACGATTCGCTCATATTTCCGAAAGGGAAGAAAATAACGAACGAAAATTTTACCGGAACGGCCTACCTGCAAGTGCTTATGGATGCCGATAGCCTTAATTCTATATCCGTTGGAAACGTAACCTTTGAGCCGGGAGCAAGAAGTAAGTGGCATACACACCCGGCAGGACAAATATTGCTTGTTATAGATGGAGTGGGTTATTATCAGGAAAAAGGACTACCTAAAAAAACACTCCGCAAAGGGGATGCAATAAAATGCCCTCCCAATATTCCTCACTGGCACGGAGCAAGTACTGATATGGCTTTTGTTCAGGTAGCCATTACAGGGAGGGAGAAAGGAGAAACTGTCTGGATGAAACCCGTAACAGATGAAGAATATACTTATGTAAATTAATTTTTTGAATTAAAAACCAATGCATATTATCTGAGCGATTTAACTAAAAATTTTTATCTCCGGTTGTAATCTGATCACATTATGAGAATATTGCAGACTATCTCAGTTGTACCTTTGAAATAAGTTCTTCAATAGGCTCCAATATTTCTTTTTCATACTCAAAAGCATTCCTTTGCGAAATCTTTCCTCCACCGAAGCCGGGGCTTATTTTATAACTCTTCAGAAACTGTTTCTTTTTAATTCCTATGGCGTAATACCAGTCTCCGGAACTGTTATTTACAAAGATCACCACTTCATCCAAATTCATAATATGCTTCCTGCCAAATAAAGGATTATCCCTGTAAACTGCATTGTCATAACGGTTAAACTCATACCGTATATTGAGACGGAAAACAAAGTCTATGACTCCATGTACAAAAAAATAAACAATAATCCCAAGGCAGAGCAATCTTCCCCCCTCTCCCAGCTGCTCGTGAAAAACAGCCCGGATAACGGCTGATCCTACCATAGTAACGGCGAACCTGATAAGGCTCGAAAAGATTCCCCTGTTAGGTTCCAGTGAAATGCTGCCGTCTCTGATTTCAACCTTTAGCTTATCTTTTATACTCATTACCCAGGATTTCTTCAATATCATTTAATATACTCTGGATAGGTCTTGTAAAAATTCTTTGGGCAATATTTGCTTCATATTCTTTACCATTTTTAGTATAATTTGCTATCAGGCTTACATTAATGGTAAGAATTCCCAATTGCCTTATTTTGCAGATAGTAAATCCCTGCAAATCTGATATGGGAATAATTCCTGGGCCTCTAATAAATCCAACCCTGATCCGGATTTCTTTTGCATCCATATCAATAATACAATAGCTTGCTGCAACAGACAGAATCAGTAAAACGGTAAGTACCAGCATCCACCATTTGAAACCGGATTCAGGTATTTTTACAAATCCCAGAACTGAAAGCATCATCATAATACTGCACAATGCAATATTAAAACTATTGGAAGAGGTAAGTTTATACTGATTACCTGTCCGTTTAAAATTTTTTAATTCCTGCATTTTTATTGCTTAAAAATCTGATCGAGTTCATTGGAAAGTTCCTGCATTTTCTTTTTCCCAAAAGAGCTTCCTAGGAAATGCTTCGTTTCCTTCCCTGTATTATCCGTAGCTTTTACATATAAATAGGCACCCAGTGGAATCCTGGCAAAACTTAATGCTTCCAGCTCAAATCCCAATATCTGATTGAAATCAAACGTGTCCTGATACCGCCCTCTCCCTGGTACATCTACTTTAAGGATCTTACCGTAAGGGTAAACTCTTATTTTTGAAGGTTTCAAAAGCAGTAGAACAATGATTAGAGAGGAAATAACTATGATGGCTATTCCTGTTTTGATATAGTCGCTGTATGTAAGAACGGCAATTCCTATAAGAAACCACATACAAAGTATAAGATGATGAAAGGAAAAGAACTGTTTTATTTTATAGGTTTCACCTTCCGGAATAAGATATTGAAATGTTTTCATGAATGCCAGATTTCTAATTGTTTACGAATCACCGGAAATACCTCTTCTTCAAACTGAACAGCTCTTTTCCGCCTGTTCAGGAAAGGACTGATCTGGTAAGATTTCCCATAGCGGTTCTGTTGATCTGCAACAGCATAAAAAGCCCTGCCATTGAGTGTATTGCGGACAATAACAGCTTCATTTTTCCGTACAACATTACACTGATAAAGGTTTCCTATACAAAAGACAATCTGACCATCTTTCCCTGGAGGAATAATAACCTTTTGCTGTACAACAGCAATCTTATGTATGAACGTGGGTAGTCCCAGGCAAAATGCGATGGCTAAGGGCATCTGCCAGAAATCGTGCAACCGGATAAACAGGAATAATCCCAGGATCAGAAACAGCAATGCAACGATAAGAATACGGTTGCCTATTTTGCGATAAATACGGTTGGGAGTCAGTACCAAATCGCTGCCCATCCAGTGCATCATCTGATCTTTCATTGTATTTCTGTAATTTTTTCTGTTTCCAGCAGAAGCTGTTCCATATGTTTGCTGTTCATAAAGCTTTGTCCTAAAAGGATTTGTTCACGTTTACCATTTTTTTCCGTTAAAGCCAGCGCAGACGATATCAATATCAAAACATAAATGCTGTTGTTAATATTCAGGTTTTGGACATCTGCAAAAGAAATAGTTCGTGTTCCGGCCAGTAAACCGGATTTTTGGATCAAGATCTTACTGTTGACATCAATATGCAGGCTATTGAACATTCTGTTAAGCAACCCAAGCCCGAATGCAGTGGTAATAACGGTTACTATATATCCTTCAATACCGGGCCATTTAATAAAAAAGAATCCTCCTACGGCAAACAGAATAAATGCAGATAAGAGATACTGTAATTTCCGGTCTGCTCTTTTGTAAACCCCGGAGCTTACTTCCTGGTAGTATTTATATTCATTCATCATTAATGTATTATAATTTATCTGTTTCTGTTATATAATGACAGGCCTGTTATCAGTAAAATAAGAGCAGCAATGATCACCGGCCATATACCATAAGTAAACATCCACACGGTTTCTTCGGCAGGGCCCATTTTCATAATAAAAGCCAGACAGGCTCCGATGACAATAAGAATTATTCCAATTACTTTTTTCATTTTTCCGGTTTTAAATTTATACTCCTGCTATCTGATAAAAGAAAATTTGTCTTCAAACATTTTCCCGATTATCGGTAATGGTTTCTGCACTTCATTAGCAGCATTGATGATACCAATAACCAGCAAGGCAAGAAAAACAAACCCAATAAGGCTTAATAGGGATAAAGAAGGCATAATGCTTATCAGAATACCCAGTACAATATTGAAAACGATACTTGTAACAAGCAACCCGAGTGACTGTTTCAAATGATATTTTAGAAGACTGTCTACATTGTCTTTTCCACTGATATAAGCAACCAGCCATCCGATAAGGGTGATGTAGGATACAATTGAAAGAGTTTTGTTGTTCATAATAAAAGTTTTAGGATTAGAATTGTGTGAAAGTTTTACAGGACAAAAATGCTCTGCTATAATCCATAATCCTATTCTTTTACAACTACAAAATTCTTACAATGACAAAACCTGGATACTACAGAATGTCTACAATAAAATACAATCCATTATAAATCAAATCAATACAAATAAATCATTATAGCAGAAATTTTTACCTCTTGTTTTTAATGACTACAGATTTCTGTACATTTGAATATGAAAAAATTCCCTCAACTCCTCTTTTTCATTCTTTTTTCAGTTAGTATTCAGGCACAGCAGAATTTTGCCGACAGTTTGCAGCATATTTTGAATACCCATCCTGCAACTGAACAGGCAATCACTGTCCAGCAGCAATTGGCAGACTGGTACCGCGCCGCCGAACGTTATCCTGAAGCTATACAAATGGCCGAACTCAGCCTCAGGAACAGTAAAAAGATTTCAGCAGACAATCTGGGGACTGTAAAAGCGTATTGGATACTGTCAAACATTTATACGAATACTGAAAAATTTGATCAAGCCAAAGAATATATTGATAAGGCCAGTATTTCGGCGAAGAAACAGGACAATCCTTTAGCGCTTGCTTATGCAAACTACGCTGCAGCTATGCTAAGAAGTACTCTTTTTGACAATGAAGCTACCTTAAAGTATCTTAATCTTGCCCTTACAAACATTCCTGATCCGGAAAAAGAACCCCTGCTTACAGCCCGCATCTATTATTTTCTATATGGCATTTATACTGAATGGAATGATGAGCACAAATCAATGGAATATATCCATAAAGCATTAACATATGCACAAAAATCTTCCAATAAAAATATGCTTGCCAATGTCTATTCGGCTATATCTGTTGTGTATACTTTCCGTTATGAAAAAACAAAACAGAAAAAATACCTGGACAGCATCATGCAGCCATTGGACAAAGCTATTGAGCTGTTTCACCGGTATCCGGGACAGGTTATGAATAATACCTATTCCCATTGCCTGAATAACAAAGCGAGTTATTACCTTAAATATTATAATGCCGATGATCCTGTTATTAAGCAGAAAATGCGCGACAATATAAAAGAAGCACTGCGGGCCACCCCTTCGGGAAATGATGTAGTGATTTCCAACAGCTATGGCATGCTGAGTGAACTAAGCATGAGAGAAAACAATCTCCCGGCCGCTGAAAAATATCTTACCATAGCTTATGACCAGATAGCACAAAGAAAAAAACCTTATTATCATACACTTATCAATGTACTTACATCTTTAGTGAAGCTCAGTACAAAGAAGGGAGATTATGAAAAAGCACTCACTTACCAGCAGAAAATAACGGAATATAACAGCCTGCTTTTTGACGAACAATCGGCAGCGGTCACCAAAAGACTGGAAGCCCAGTTTGAACTGAGTAAAAAAGAACGGGAAATAGAATCTTTACAGGAAAAAGCTTCCGGCCAGAAAAAACAGAAATATCTTTTAATAGCCTTGATAACTATTGGCGGGCTTGGTGCCGTTTTTATGTTCCGTTCCTACCATTTCAATCTCAGGTATTCTCTGGCCAGAGAGAAGCAGCTTACTGCCGAGAAAAATGAAGCCGCTATACAGATAAAATATGAAAAGGAAGAGCAGGCACGCTTAAAAGCAGAACAGGAATTGCTGGCCCTTCAGCAACAAAAACTGCAGAATGAAGTAATGGCCAATCAGCTTCATCTGCAACACAAAAATGATGTATTGCAGCAGCTTAAAGAGAAATTATCCAATCAGGAACCTGTCAACATACAGCAGATCATCCGGGAAGAAACCCTGAATGACAATGATTTTGAGAAAGCAAAATTCCATATCCAGGAAATGCATCCCGATTTTTTCGGCAATCTGAACAAACATGCAAAACAAAAGCTAACCACTTTGGATCTTAAGTATTGCGCCTATCTCTATCTTGGAATGGATACCAAAACAATTGCAGGCTTACTGAATGTTGAACCCAAAAGTGTACGAATGACAAAATACCGCCTCAAGCAAAAATTTGATCTGGATGCCGAAAAGGATCTTGTGAATTATATTAAAGAAATAGGATAAGAAACTGTTATTGAAAGTATTCAGGGAAGAAAAAAGAAGTGCATTGATGCTGAGAAAAGAACCATTTAAACCTTAATAAATTCATTTAAAATAAACGTTTTTTAGAATAATTTCACTTCAATTGGTAAAAATTGATTAATTTCGAATAGAACTAAACTCAATTATTATGAAAAATTTAAAGAAAATCAACAGACAGGAAATGAAAGCCATTAAAGGCGGTATTAACTGTACAGGCGGGCAGCTTTGCCTGATCAATGGGAAATGGCAATGCAGAGCATACGACGGGTGTGGCGGTGGAAACCAACCCTAAACTTCAAACCTAACCAAATTACTTTATTATGAAAAATTCTAAAAAAATTTCAAGAGATCAGTTGAAGAGTATTAATGGCGGAGCACTGAGCTGTTCTGAAGCATGCTGCCCTCCTCCGGGAATAAAAAGATGCCCCTGGATAATCTGCGTGGCACCGTGTGATATATTAAGTTAGAAATTAAATACATTATTATTCAGAAATGGAATCCCTTAGAATCAAAGATTCTAAGGGATTTTTGCGGAAAGTGAGAAATTTGAGCCTTCCCTCATAATGCTATGTATTACTGCACTTTATCAATTACAAGGTATCATATCACTCCTTCCCTGCTAAAAACTGAAAAAAACGATAATAATTGTAAGAATAACTATTACAGCAGAAGCACCGCTGCTATTATCCTTAGTATAGTTTATTGCTGATATTTTTAAACCATAGTTCTGTACTTTCTTCGATGGGAATATTGAGTTTGGTTCTGAGGTTATGTTTACGGTTGCGCACCGTGCTTATTGTCCTGAACGTAAATGCTGCAATATCTTTTGTGTTAAACCCAAGATAAATAAAAGCGCAAAGCGTAAGCTCCGATACTCTCAGCTTAGAATTGATTTTTAGCAGTTCACTGATTACCTCGGGATATACTTCCTGAAAGCGGGTGAAAAATTCGGGGCTGTTATTTTTTGCAAGCTGAATAATATCATCAAATGATTCGTTTACCTTCTGTTGAAGCTGCTGGTTTTCTTCTTCTTTTATATTGATCAGGTTGTCACTTTCTTTTCTTCTGGAATTGTATTTTTTCCTGGTGAAAATATATACCGCTAAAAACAATGCTATGATTGCACCTATTATTACGTAGAATCTGTTTTTGGATTTTTCGGTATGAACTTCTTTTTCTTTGATAAACCTTTCTACCGGAATTCCCTGGACTCTTCGGGTTTCATTTACCAGGCTATCATTTATTCTTGTATAAATCTCAATATTTTCAACTGCTTTTTTTTCATTCTGCATTGCTTTATAGGCATCAAACAACAATTTATGGGTATCTTTAATATCCTGGGGTTTATTGAGCTTTCTGGATATGGAAAGGGACTCTTCATATAAAGCAATTGCTTTAGTATAGTCTTGTAATTCAAAGAAATAACGCCCATAATTTCTCTGAAGAACAGAGTATTGAAATAATGGAGTAATATTTTTACGATACAGTTTCTTACCGAAATCCAAATAATATTTCGCAGAATCCAAATTCTTTTTGTAAGAAATAAAAAACTTCGCAAGTCTTGCGGAAGTGTAAACATCAGGTGCCAATTTATGGGCTCTGTACAGATCTCCTTCAAAAGCTTTGATGTTATTTTCCTCTTCATAAATAACTCCTCTGGCACTGTAAATATATTTGAGAATGCTTTTTACATTCTGAACAGGAAGTGTTTTCGCGATACTTAAGCCCTGATTATAATTTTCAATGGCTTTATCCCGGAAGCCTAGTATTTTATAATTGCGTCCCAATTCTGCATATATTCTTGCTTCAATGGCCGGGTTATTCAAATCGCTGTTTTTTATGAGAGCTATATCCAGATATTTTAAGCTTTCCTTTATTTCAAAAAGATTGGTATTAATATTAGCTGCAAAAACATATACTTTTACCACTTCTTTTTTTTCATCTATCTTTTCATACCCTTCAATCAGTTTTTCGCACAAAGCAAGTGATTCTTTCAGTTTGCCGTCATTGAAAAGACGGGAGACATTATTTACAAATAGGGAATCAAGCTCTTTTTTCGTGTTCTGCCCAAAACAAAACCCTAAGAATAATACTGTAACTATGACTAATAATTTCCTTGAATACATAAATTTCACACATGGCTTACAATCAACAATAAAGCTATTAAAAACTAAATTAATTAATCATATTATTAAAAAAACCTAATTAATAAAATATATTTCTTAATTATTTAGAAATATTTTAATTTTATTGAAGTGCAACACACACTCAATATTTCTATTCTGCCGGAAAGCAGATCCTTTTATAACTTATTTTAAAATCATACAATATTTTTATGTTCATGTTACTATTTATCTTTTGGATTATCTTTGAGCTATCAGTTTACCTATTTTACGTTTTATCATATAAATGGCGGTTTATTTTTTCAAAACTCCCGTGATGATTTCTTTACAAAAAAGATAATCTGCCTGTATTAATACCAACTTGTGAATCAATGTTCAAGAGACAGATGAGAAAATAACAGATTCCATTTTTTCATATTAATATTATCGGGTGTTTTTTAATTTCTTAATCGTATTTTAAGATGGCAAAGAAAGCTAAATAGCATAATCAGTAACAAAAAAGGCATATCTATACAGTATCTATTTTAGTATATCTTACTGATATACAGTTATTAAAAAAACCATATAACTTATAAACAGAATAATACGATTTACCAAAGGAAGATCTAAGTTCTTTTGTATCTGCCGGGAATTAATAATGAAACCACTTTATACTCCGGATTTTTACCTTCAAAATAATAAATGCTTTTCACTTCTTTCCAAAGAAAATACCGGGTTATGCAAATATCCACAACTGTATCTTCTTCAAATAAAAAAGCTATTTCATCATTAAAAAAACTAATGTAGAATTTTCTGTAAAACCAAATTTCACAATCCGATTTTTTGGATGGCTTTCCAAAAACACTCAGAATTTGAGATTTAGACCTGTGAAGGTTTTCATTAATCAGCTTTTTAAGTTGTTGTACTTGTTTATCCATTTGTGTAAGGTGGTTTTAGGGATTCTGTACTGTTCTATCACCTGCCTCTTTGTTTTTTCCCCGGATTCTATCATTTCAAGAATGAAATCGATGATTTCTTTTGTATATATATTTTTACGGAAATTCGGGAGAGAAGATTTAGTGGCGGCATTTTTTTTCACTCCGCATGAACTTGAATCAGGTGAATATAATATCAGATGGTGGCTGTACATTCTAAAAAAATCATATTCTAAAAGTTTGCACCATTTTAAAAGGGTTTCCGAGTCAAGGCTCTTCAAGCCCAACATTTCTTCAATTTCATTTTCCGTACAATTCATGAAGTTACAAACCCTTGAAGTTGCTATATCCTTTTCATTAATTTCCTGCCTGATAAGTGAGCCGATATGAATGTTTTTAAAGTCCAAAGTTTTAAAGATTATGTTAGTTACAGGTCAAAGGAAAAACAATAATTTAAAATTCAGAAAAAACCAGGGGTCTATCGAAGTACTATCATCATAAAAACATTTGATAATCAATACATTAAATACTATTTCGGTGAAAATTTCAGTATTATTTTGATACAATCAGAGGTTGATTAGTTCTGCCCGGAAGTATTGTGTACATCAAAACGGGCAATTCATTTACTCACTCAGTATTCTGTTATAAAAAAAACAGACCAAAATAATTGGTCTGTTACTATAAATATGAGTGTTGAAGATAAATTTTACGGTTTCCAGAACGTCCATTTCTGTCCGTTGAAAACAATCAAACGATGCTTTGCAGAATCACTGGGATGTTTAAGAAAAGCCATCATTCCGGGAGATGGATTTTTGATGTTGGTATAATTGGAAACAATTGGTAAAACCATTGCTTTGTTTGGTGAATCCAAAACCAAAACACCATCTGTTGTCGTGGCTGAATTTCCAATTATAGCTTTTGCACTGGTCTGGTCAGCTAATGGAGAAGCCTGTGGAGTTTTCACACTGCCTGCAATCGCTGTATTATATCCGGATTGCACACTAAGGTCTGTCCATCCCGCATTTTCATTCTTTACCTTTACTTTGTATTCCGCATTGGCAGAAACATCAAAAATTAACGTTCCTCCTTTAGCATTATTTACACCGGATGGCACAGTTTCTACGTAAGGAAGTATAATCCCTTTGTCATTATCTGTTCCGAATTCCAGTAAAACGGAAGCACTGGTAACACTTTCTACCGAATTAGTAGCTCCTACTCTTACCTGCGAATAAGCAATTACGGAGAAGGAAAAAAATAATATGGCTGCTGTATTTTTCATTGTTTTACATATTTAATATCCCATCTTGCCCTTGCCTCTACCTTTGCATATCTTTGTGTTTATCTGAAGATCTGGCCATCTTCACTATTGAGGTAAGGGCTTCGATGAGATTTTATTCAATAAATTATTTTAAAAAGTTCACTCTGTCTTAAGTTGATTTCACGTGAAATTCAATTACGGACATCCCTGAGCACTGAAGCACTTCCAGCCTTCCCCGGCCCCGCTTCCCAGATAAATTTTCAGACATCCTGAGCCTGAATTTTCATCAGTATCGAAAACCATCATTCCTACAACAGGAATGGCAATGGTTCCTTCGGGATTACTGTTTCTGGTAATTACGAATCCTTTGGTTTTACTTTCCAGAGCAGTATAAGCTGAGTTTCTGAGCATCGGCCAGCTTGTGTTGCTGCCTCCGGCTCTTCCCAACAAGGTAATACCGTGTTTTACAGGATAAGTTTGCCCGGCTGCTAAAGTTGGATCTTCATAACAGATACAAGTGTTTACCAATGCATTCTGAGAAGAACCGATTGGCTGACCGACACTTCCTGCTGTTACACTTCCTGTATCTGCGGAACCACCTGTATTCACAAGATTCGGAACTCCTAAATTGGTTCCTGCTGTTGAACCTACCCCATTATTAGGAGCAGCAAGACTAATGTTAATGCTCCCATTTGAATTGAGTTGTGATGCTAAAACATTTTCATCGCCTTCAATAGCATCAAAACAACCATCACCATCAGCATCCAGATCTAAATAATTTGGTGTACCATCACCATCGGTATCTGTAGAAGAACATACTCCCTGAAGGAAAACATCAAAAGCATAAGCCCAAACGTCAGCTGCAACACGTAATGTAGCATTATTAACGTTTGAAGCACCTACATTGGCTTCAAAAATAGTAGCATCCGGAATAAATACGATTTTTCTGTTTTTATCCTTGATGAAAGTTGCTTTTCCCTGAGCATCAACCATTGCTGTTTCATATGTGTTGGTTAAGGAAGCAATCGTCATCTGAACAGACCCTGACTGAGAGAAAGTAGTTTCCGGCCAATATCCGTTGGTGAAAACTCTTTGACCAACCATTCCATAAGGAGCATTATTATTGGTATTGTTATTAGTAACCTGATACCCATAATCCGAAGCGTTATTTTGTAATATGATCGCGCCTTTATTATTGTTGCTGATCCAGGTTAATATTCTTGTATTTAATGCTGTGGAAAGTTTATCTGATGCTGTCTGGGCATTATTTGCCGAAGAACCTGCATAGAATAAATCTATATTGTCTGCCAGTAACTGAGCTTCTGTAATTGCTGCTTCTGAAGCATATGGAACAAAAGTAATTCCCGGGAATTTTTTAAAAGTTCCTGAATAGCTGAAGTTGGCAGGATTACTCAGCATATTGATCATTAGTCCGTTATTTCCTAATGTTGTATTCAAATAGCCAATTCTGAGATTTCTGTTTAATGAGCTGCACGCAAATCCTTCACTGGTATCTAAAATACCATCATTATCATCATCAAGATCTACAGAATCTAAAACTCCGTCACTATCGGAATCCAGACATTTTTTGTTGGTTCCGTCTATTGCTATTTCGTAAGTAAGAATGTAATTTGGAATCCCATCCAGCGGGGTTCCGTCAACAATATCTGCCAAACCGTCACTATTGGTATCTGTAGATGTTCCGGCAACTGATGTAAATACGAAATTAGGAGTCAGAGAAGTGGTAGCTCCTGCTTCAAATGCATCACTACAGCCATCATTATCAGAATCTAAGTCTAAGTGATTCGGAATTGTATCTCCGTCTGTATCTGTAGAAGTACATTGTTTGGACACAAATCTGTCAAAAACGTAAGCCCATGTATCTGCAATAGCTCTTCTATCGCTATCAGTTCCAGGTATAGCCTGCGTTGCTTCTGCAATATAAATGGTTGCATCCGGAAAGATCACCAGATTATACTCTTGGTCAGAAACCACTACCGGTCTTCCGTTAGCATCTACCATTAACGTATTAAATAATCTTGTTGATGAGCTTATGGTCATCTGAACAGCTCCTGATTGTGTAAGTGATGTTGCAGGCCAGTATCCGTTAGTATATACCTGATTACCAATTGTACCGGAAGGTGTATTTGGATTTGCGTTATTAGATGAGGTTAAATAACCAAAATCCACTGCATTATTCTGAATAGCAAAAATCACTTTTCCGGTATTTTTTGCCCACGTGGTCAGAATATTATTAACGCTTGTAGGTGCTTTATTAGTTGTACTTGCACCGGTTGCATTATTATTATCTGTAGCCGTTGAACCAACGAAAAACACATCGATATTATTACTGATCAAATTAGCTTCCGTCACATCAGTTACTGCTGCAAAAGGGACCAAAGTAACTCCTGTTACATTTTTATAGACTCCGTAAGTACCATAGTTATTTAAATTTAATAATAAATTGGTTGCTAAACCATCATCGGCTGCGCCTACGGCTAAATATCCAACTCTGATATTTCTTCCTATTTTGGCACAAAAAGTACCTTCATCGGTATCTAAAATCCCGTCATTATCACTGTCGAGATCAAGATTGTCCATCATGCCGTCTCCGTCTGTATCTTTACATGCACTGAGATTGATGCTTTGAGAATATCCGAAATTTTGTCCTACGTCTCCGCCTACATCGGCAGTACCGCCTGAGTTTACTAAATTAGGAACACCATTGGTATTGACACTGCCAGAAATTCTTCCGGCTGTCAGTTGAGCAGCAGTTACATTTTCATCCCCTTCAATAGCATCAAAACAACCGTCTCCATCAGAATCCAGATCTAAATGATTGGGAATACCGTCATTATCATAATCACAAATAGAAGCATTGATTGAAATATCATCCAGGCTCCAATCATCACTTCCTGAAGTCATTCTAAATGAAAGTGTTGCTGTATTGGGTCCTGTATGAGGAATATGTATGCTAAAAGGGGCTGACTGGGTGTATGTAGATGCAGCTGCACCTGTAGTACCAAAAGTTGTGAAATTACTTACAGCTCCGTTTGATAAAGCAAGTGACACATTTGAATTATCTCTCAAAGTACTGTTGGTAAAAGTTGCATACACTGTACCGTTCAAAAGCACCTCTAATGTTGCAGTTGAGCCTGCAGTATTATTTGCATCTTGTGCTCCCAGTTTTAAGTTTACTGAAACAAAACCATTATTCGGAACAAGATTTAGATTACTTACAGACTGAGATATTAAACTTCCCGCAGTCAAACCATTATCTGAATTGATCGCCGTTCCTCCGTTTGCAGAGCTGTACGTCCAGCCTGTTCCGGCGGTCCATCCGGACAGATCTCCGGCAAATATTCCGTTTGTGACAGCATTACCGGGACATTCATCTGTGTCCAAAATACCGTCATTATCATCATCAAGATCATAAATATTGGCTATACCATCACCGTCAGTATCTTCTAAAATAATGAGTGTTGCTGTTGATGTAGAACAATTGGAAGGAACAGAGGCAGAGCATATCCTGTAACTTAATGTGTATGTTCCGGCTGTCGCAGCACCGGTTACGCTTATAGTTCCATTTGGATTCATCGTAATACCGCCCGGCCACGATCCAACTGCTGACGCTGTGACATTGGAGGTGGTTGCTGCTGCAGTCAAATGAAAATCATTGGAAAGGGTTGTTGCTGTAGAAGAACTCCCTTTTGTTACTGTAAAACTATCCGGATTGGCACAAAGAGCACTTCCTGAAAGCGCATCAATAGTATATGATCCGCTTGAATTTACATCGTAATACTGTAATATAAGTCTGGATACATATTGCCCATTAAAATTTACTGCAATTCTCGCTCTCAAATTACTATCTGAAGATGGAATATTAGTACCGCTGGAAGTAAATTCTTTATTCGGGGAGGCAGTATATGTAATTTGGGTGGTAGTGGGTGTATTGAATAATGTAAAATTACCTGTTCCAAAATTGATCAGAGTATTATTCTGATCATATGCCAATATTCTGATATTATCACCAGCATCAAGATCATTGATATTAAAATTCAGACTATAAATCGGCTGAGAGAAAGTCAGCGTTGTTTCTACTCTGTTGGCAAATGTATCAGCAGATCCGGAATGCGCAATCTCGATACCATAAGCGGTCTGGTGTCCGTTTTCAATGGTATTGGTATATGATACGATACTGGAGTTTGATAAGGATAATGTGGAGTTTCCTATTCTGTAGCCGTTTCCGTTGATTGTGGTTGTTGCAGCTGCCCCACTGGCTGATGCCGGAAAAACAATATTTTGAGGACATTGTGCATATCCTTCAAAAAACGTCAAAAGGATAAGTAAAAAACATATTCTTTTGAGATATTTTAGAGATAAAAATATTTTCATTATTTTATTTATTAATTGATAAACTAATAACCTACTCAAAAACAGACTGATAGGTTATACTAAATAAAAACCAATAATGAAAACGGGTGGTGGCCTCACAGAAAATGCGGAAAAGTTTATTTGAGATAAAAGAAAATCATAGTAAAAGACAATCCGGGATTTTTTTTCCTGAGAACTACGGTGTTTAAAAAAATCTTTTAAAGCTGGTATAAAACCCGAAGGATGCGTATTTGTTACTGGAATTACTGCAACAGTATTTTTCTGTGATGAAGAGAAAAAATGCTGAGGTACAGGAGATGAAGAAAATGAAAGTTTTTCAATATTCTTATTTTCAGTTTTTACGGCAACATGTTTACTCTTTTCAAAGGTTTTAGTGTGGCTCTTCTCAATAAGTTTTCCAGAAGATTTTACAATATTTTTTTTGCTTTTTACCTCTACAATTCGATGATTGGATATATTATGAGGGTTTACTATTATCGTATTTGAGCTTACGTAGATTTTAGCTTCAGGATTTTCATTCTCTATTTTTATGGAATCTGAGAAAATATTTTCCGCTCTATAAATAATGGTGCCCCGGGAAATATAAAGTTGTGCCTGAATGCTATGAAAACAAAATAAAAACAGAGCTCCAAAAAACCTGAAGTCTGATTTTAATTCAGAAATGTATTTTGTTTTCATAATGAACTGATTAACAGAGAATATTTAACAAAACCCTGTTTGGGTATTTATAGAATGCTGAAGATTCACGGCTATATTTACAATCTTAAATATGTTTCAGTATAATCTTCTGTCCCTGAATATGAACCTGGCCGGAATTATTGAATTCAAATAAGGGTTTATGTAAACCGGAGTATACACATTCAACAATGTAAAGCTTTGTAATTCAGTATATTTATAAGGAAATAGTTATATAACTCATCCATTATATATTAAATATTTTTTTCCATTTTGAAACGGTATTACGGCTTAGTTTGAAATGATTGGCCACCTGGGTATTACTAAAACTGTATTCCTTCTGATAATTCAGGATATAAAGAATATCTGACTGGCTGTAAGAGCGGCTTTTTTGATTAAAAGAATCATTTTCTTTATTTATAACTCCAAAAATTTTGTTGTTAAGCTGTATAACATCCAAAGCAGAAAAGTCTTTCTTTTTAAGCAAAAATTTAAAGTCATTTAGTTTATTTGGGAATTTTTTTTTCAGAATATCCTGAAATATCTTTCCATAGTCTGGTTTCTGATAAGTTTCCATAATTAATGTTATCATTTTTATTAGACTGAAAATTTTATATTGAGGGTTCACTTTTCATAAAAAATATAATTCCGACTGTTATCTTTTATGTAGATTCATTTATTCAGAATGTGGCTGTAGCAGATAAATACAGGATGATAAGGAGGTATGAATTCTAAAAAATCATATCCAACATTTGCTCTATTTCAAATCAATTTCAGAATCAAGGTTTTTGCAACATACACGGCATTGACTTGTCTTTCGGGATATTTAAAAAACTCAGAAATACCAGATATCCTTACAATTCATTAGGCATTCATTATTTTAAGCAAAAGAGGAAATTTAAATCTAAGAATCAAAAAAACAAGAGGTCTAAAAAGTATCTATCCAATGATTTTAGTATATTAAAAACAAGTATATAAAGTGAAATTTCAAAAATGAAAATGGTTTTTCCAGGACTTTAAATTGCAGACAGACGAATAATGAGTCTGAATTCGCAGCACGCAAAACCTCTTTGACAAAGCATTATTTAAAAAGATAGATACAAAATAGATAGTCAGTTCGCTATGATTAATTCCAGCATTTTATAATAGTACATCTGTTTCGAAACAGAAATGAACAGTTGCAATATTTTTATAAAAACCTTACATCTGCAAACGAAATTCAAGCGGTATTCCAGAAACAAAAAAAAGCCTGCAATTTAAAATTGCAGGCTTTTTAAAAGCTTTTGAGTATTTACTCTGCGGAGAGTGAGGGATTCGAACCCCCGGACCTGTTACAGTCAACAGTTTTCAAGACTGCCGCAATCGACCACTCTGCCAACTCTCCTGAATAACGGATGTACCGTCGTTTTCAGTGGTGCAAATATATAAAGTTTTTTGAAACTGACAAAATATTTTTTAGCTCTTTGTAAAAAAATCTGATTAAGAAGTCACTATCCATCCCGTTTTTATTCTCCATGCTGTATAATCAGCATCTTTTCCATCTATTTCAGGAATCTTTTCTATACCGGGAATATGATTAATTTCTTCCTGTGAAAAGGGTTGTAAAAGAACTTTCAGGCGTTCTTCGTTAAGAATATTCTTGTCTTCTACAGGATAAGGAATTCCTTCTGTAGTCAACTGGGTGCCATATCGCTGCGGTTTGCCCTGAAAAACCTGGATTCTGTCATGCAGATAAGCAATATTCAAAGGGCTTATATCTTCTTTGTTTCCCACCATCATTTTATAACATTCTTTCATAAATTCGGGTTCGCCAATAGAATGCTGAACAACCAGCCAGGCGGCATCACTGGCCTTCTCTCCCACTTTTGAGACTGTTGGCAATCCTATCTCTTTAATAATCTCCCTAAGTCTTTCTGCATTTTGCCTGTGGATCTTTTCCATTTCCGGATGATATCTACCTGCCAATTGAACTTCCGAAGCCAGTTTTTCCCTGACTGACAGATCTTTTTCAGCCAGCTCGATCAGCTCATTTGAAAGTGCTTCATTCATACCTTTTCCAGTTTAATAATCTTAACGGCTTGATATCAAATTTAACGCAAAGATATCTAATGGTAATTTTTTATCATTTCACCATACTTTTCCGTATAGCTTCTGAACATTTCTGCACGGGTAGATAAATGATAGACTTCAGTGCCATTCATTACAAGCTTTTCAGGTGCTTTTCCATTACAATGGTTTCCCCGTGAATAGAGTGCTTTTTCCAAATCTTTAAAACCTTTCCCTGCATCTTCCTTTGACGGAAATTCGTATACCCTAACCACAAAATCAGGATAGAAATCTTCAGTTCCTTTCTCCGGTTTGCTGCTTTTTGCAAAATACTCTCTTATTCCATTACCACTGACTATTTTTATGCTGTTTTCTTCACAATTATTATAAGATATTTCAGCAGATTTTCTGGATTTAAAACTGAATCCTGCTTTTTCCAGATCGGTTTCCAGGGCTGTAATAAGCCTGATATTATCCGGAACATTCTGTGTATAAATAGTGTCATATGTTGTTCCCTGATTAGGCATTTCTTCAATAGAGAATACATGATCATCAGTTTTGTTAAATCCGTCATTTCCGGACATCTCCTTTTTACTTTCACTGCATGAGAAAAACAGGATTAACAACAGAAAATGCAACATATTTTTTTTCATGTGTGCCTTATTTATTATTTCTGCCAAACTACAAAAAATACTGAAATTATTTCTACAAAAAACAGTAAGAGCAGGATAACCGACTCTTACCGTTTAAATTCTAACATTTAAATTTAGTTGATTTTCAATAAATTATTTATTGGAATAATCGAATCATTAACTTTGATACATCACCCTATTAATATCTTAGAATATATAAACAATACTCAGTCCCATAAATTAAGATAATATTTTGCAAACAACTGCATTCCTTCATTTTGCCTCCTTCGTAATTCTTCAAAATTTATTTCGTTTTGGGATATTAATAAACTTTTAAATGAGAATATCATTTTTTGTAATATTATAGTCCATTCTTTATTTATTAAACTTACTTCTTCTTTTGAATATCCTCTGTTCTGGTCTAAAATAAATGGTAAACTATGATCCTCTATCCATAATGGTATAGACATAATATTGTCATTTTCCACTTCATTTTTATATGCCTCAAGTCTTGGCACAATAAACTCTGCTATAGAATATTTCAAATCCCATTTTTCCCAATTTTCCATTATTTAAAAATTTTAGTATAATCATGTCCCTTAACTATTCCTATGATTTCTACCTGACTAGGTGTATCTTTAAAAATAACATGTCTAGCTCCCCTATCAGTCCCTGTACCAGATATATTAATTGCTTTATAATCCTTTAAATCTCTAGTAAGAGAATGAATCTATTTAGTAATATCTATTTCTTCTAAAGATTTTTGTTTTATAATCTTTTGTAAATCTGAATAAGATATTTTTTTGATAATAGTATCTTTTTTTAAATCCTGTATAAAATATTTAAGATTTTTCTTATTCACTTTATGGGGATTCATCGAATAGGTTGTGTCAACAGAAACCAACATATACACATCGTTATATTTGCAATCTACAAGTCCACTATCGATAATCATCATATTATTCTTCATCATCCTATTATTTTTTCCTCCTTCAAAATCAACTCCATATCCACCAAAAGGTAATTTTGCGTAATTATCCATATTACAAGAGCACACAACCGTTAAAACAAATAGCCTTAGTATATTTTTCATAGTTAATCATTATATTATTTAAGATCTTTGGAAAAATCATGTTCTCTTGGTGGTCTAATTGTATTTATTCCTCTAAAATTAATATCATACTGTGCTCCTTTTCCAGCCCACCATCTTCCAAGGGAATTTGCAGGATTTCTCACAGAAGCACTCCAATAAGAACCATGTTGTTATAAGTATCCTGAAGTATTCGTACCAAATGAAGCTTTATAATTAAAATTTAGGTAATTCATAATCACTATTATAACTTATAATCATATTATCCCCACCTAACCCTTTTATACATGTAACATCTGCAAAATGATGATCTAATAGTTTTTCATTTGCTTTATCCTCAAATCTATTTTTTTTCTGAAAATTACCATAATCGGAAAGAGTTAAATCTTTGCTGGGAACAAAAAAAGTGCAACTATAAAAATATTTCCATATGTCAAAAAGAAAATTATAAGTATTGTCATTAATAACTATTCTAGCAATACTATCAAAACGTGTATCATCTAATTGCCTTAAAATAATATATTCACCCTCATTATTAAAAGTATCTAATATTTTAGCTCTAAGTTTTTTTAGTTCTTCTCCATCTGTTAAATTTTCTTCACGTCTAAATGAAAAAAACAAAGTATCTCCCTTTAAGAATAAGGATTTGTAAATATTTTTTACTTGACTTAAATCATCCCAATCGCTTATATTAAAATCATCGATAAAAAGAATACTAACTTTTTGATTTAAAATTCTATTATTAAAATTCATTTATTCTATTTTATAGGTTTTCCAAAATAAAAAGGATTTATGCTTCTATGAGGAGAATTACTAAAGCCCCAATAATTTGAATGAAAATGTAACGTATTGCCTCTATTTAGTGAAGGCAACCCATGATAATCTAAGCGAAACTTACCGCCGGTAGATGATGCATAGAAAAATATTGTTCCCCCACCCACACTCGGATTTGCATATAAAAATTCTGTTCTTCCAATTTTAAACCCATATCCCCCATTTATTCCAAATGCATTTACTTGGGAAACTTTTTTAAACACTACAGCCTCTACAGCTTTTTCGCTTATAAAACCTGCTCCATATGCATAATCATTAGTAGTATAATCAGGAGCTGCATCAGCAAATCTAATAATACCATCTATTGTCTTTACAGTACCATAAGTACCTAAACTAAAAGTGTTAGCCAGCCCGTCCCAATAACTAGCACCGAAAAATTGTCCACCAACATAATCCAAAGTTGATTTAGCTCCATCTGAAAATCCATCCACATAATTACTAACAAAGGGTGATGTTTCTAAAACCTCCCCAATCTCTAAAGTCCCACTTTTAATTATACTAGCTCCAGCTGCAATAGTTGTAATCCCTGCTCCTTTGTTACCTCCAAAAAGTCCTTTTAAAAAACTCCAGAAACCTGGTTTAGGAGCACTTGGTTGCTGCAATGAAGCCATGATATCTCTATAAGCCTGTGTCTGCCCAAAAGTTTTAGCTCCACCGCTTCCTTTCTTTAAATATGCGAACGGATCATCACGATAAAGAAAATCTGCTGTAGCAGGACCATGCCCTCCGTTTCCATAATAATCGAAAGCACCTCCAGCAGCATAACCACTCTCAAATTGCATATCGTTAACTGTTGCTTTTCTTCCATCGGGATCTATAAAGCTGATTGGGTTATTCAAAGCATAATTGTAAGGAGTAAACCTTCTGCTTGTCTCTGCCAATGGATCAATTACACCCCATCTTCCAATGTCATTCATGTACATCCTTGCGCCATAATCACTCCAGCCTGTTTCTTTCTGCATTTCTTTTCCATTGTAGCCGTAATTGTAAGCAGGATTTCCGCTTAAAATATTATATCCTTCATGTTTTAACCCAAAAGGATAAAAATTATTCTCTTCAATGACCTCTGCTCCTGAATCATTTTTGGTATAGCTTAGCCTAACATTTCCCAAATGGTCAGTATAGCTGTAAATATACTTATTATTTGCGAAAATTATTTATCACGAATGTCTTACCAACACATCTGAAACACCTTGTATGACCCTCAATATTTTAGATAGCCTAATTCCTATTATTTTTTACTTTGGCTACCCAAATATCATTTCAAAATTTCAAATTTCATTTAGTTAAAAAAAATATAGCGTTGAAAATCAACCCTATATTTTGCTACCAACACATCTGGCACATGACCGTTGTTGCTCCTCCGCTTCCTTTTTTTAAATATGCGAAAGGATCATCACGATAAAGAAAATCTGCCGTAGCAGGGCCATATCCACCATTCCCATAAAAATCGAAAGCACCTCCAGCAGCATAACCACTCTCAAATTGCATATCGTTAACTGTTGCTTTTCTCCCATCGGGATCAATAAAGCTGATTGGGTTATTTAATGCATAATTGTAAGGCGAAAATCTTCTGCTTGTCTCTGCCAATGGATCTATAACACCCCATCTTCCAATGTCACTCATATACATTCTCGCTCCATAATCGCTCCAGCCTGTTTCTTTCTGTAATTCTTTTCCATTGTAGCCATAATTGTAAGCAGGATTTCCTGCTAAAGCATTATAGCCTTCATGTTTTAATCCAAAAGGATAAAAATTGTTTTCTTCAAGAACTTCTGCGCTGCCGGATGAGTTTTTAGAATAGCTTAAACGCACATTCCCCAAATGGTCAGTATAGCTGTAAATATACTTATTATTTTCAAAATTGTAATACCCTTCAGCGGTAGGGACAAATTTTAAAGTGAAAGGACCGGATGCAGCCTGAGATTCATACTGAAACCCATCCAGATAATCTGTAGAAAGGACGGCCTCAGTGGCAAACGTTTCACCGCTGTATTTATATACTTTACGCTGTTTTGTACCATCTGCCCTGTAAATATAGTTTGTGGTAACATTACGGGTTACTGTTTTTCCTGTTACTAAATTCCGGGCGAGATAAGTTTTGTCAAAAGTTATTTTATTTGGAAGGTCCAGGAAGTTGTAATCTATCTGTAAAACGCCTTTATCCTTATGATCTTTCATATTCCCGTTATCATCATAGGAAATGGGAGTTCCTGAGGTATCGGGATATCCGCTGTAGTTCGTGGAGCTGTCGGTAACGGAATTGAGCCTGTTGCCTGTATAAGCATAGGTAAGATTGTCTATTTGCGAAGCCGTTCCCGAAACTCCTTTAGTATTTCTCTGAAGGGACATGATATTGGAGTTCATATCGTATGTTACGGTTTCATTATAGAAATCGTTCTGCGGTACAGATGAACCGGGCTCAGAATAAGCTCCCTTTTTCAGCCTGTTCAGCCCGTCATACTGGTAGGTGTATCTTCTGAGCACCTGATCATTAGCCGTTCTCCAGTCTACTTCGGAAATGGTCCCGTTGAACTTTGCCGCGGTATTCACCGGATTGTTATATTTCAGCTCATAGCCAAACAGCTTACCGTTAAGGCTGGCCGGATCATTCACTTTTCCCACCAACACATCTGGAACACCTTATATGACTCTCAATATTTTAGATAGCCTAATTCCTGTTATTTTTTACTTTGGCTACCTAAATATCATTTCAAAATTTCAAATTTCATTTAGTTAAAAAAATATAGCGCTGAAAATCAACGCTATATTTTGCTACCAACACATCTGGTACATTACCCTTTTATTTTGTTGGTAGCTTATATATTTCTAATTCACATTTACCTCTGCAGTTGTTATAAGCTTCAAAATTTCGACAATTATAGGCCAAGAAGATTTTTCTAATTCTAATTTAATTATATTATCATTACATGAAATATCTATAAAAAGTTCTGAAGAGTTTATGTTCTTAATATTATTCGATAGTTCTATTTTGAAAATTTCAAATAGTTTAATTTGTTTTATATTCTCTTTATTACATACAATAAGATTATTAGTTGTTAATAACCACCAATTATCACCATTATAATAACATATCAGCTCTTTCTCATCTTGTGTTAAGCTTATTTTATTTAATATGGATTCCTGTTGATCTATATTAACTGTTCTCCATAATTTTGTCTTATCCAGATCAAGTTTACTTCTTCTAAATTTTGCTTCAATAATAGATGGGTTCATATTTTTTTATTTAATAGATTGAATTAAACGGATAGAGGATTCACTTGTTCTCTGATAAGTAAATCCAAGTCTTTGTGCCATTGCTGGATTAAACATTTTTGGATTTACAATTGATGTACCCTCAATAATTAATGTGTGCGCCCCAAAACCTTTTGCCTCACTATTCATAGTACTAAGTAGTGTTGATAAACTACTGGTTTTATCTGATGATATTAAAGTTGAAATCGATTTTGTATAAGTTCCATTGGAAAGAGAATTAGTTGAATACATATAATACTGACCTCCTGCATACATTTCATCAGTCAAAGTATTAAAAACGCTACTTGTTTCTTCTACAGCACCTAAAGCTTTTGAAGCTCTACCATATCCTCCAAACATATTATAGCCACCGCCACCAAAATCCTGCATTATTTCAATGTGAGAACTGCTAATTAATCTGAAAGATCTGTCTAAGCTTGTTTCTCCCGGATTATAAAGACTATTACTTTGGCTTTCCCTATGGGCTTCTAAGGGACTTTGTCCATAAGCATTTACATTAGCATTTTTAATTAACCCAAATAGTCTAGTATGACCATCTGGTAATCTTTCAGGGGTACCTACAGTTAATCTATTGGATCTTTTTTTATTTCCTCCAAAAAGCCTGCTAAAGAAATTACTAATAGATTTTATAATTCCTGGTCCTGTTTTGCTTTTAGGGGTAGGGTTACTCGTTGCGTTACTTCCTCCACCGTCTGTGCTTCCTTTCATATTCTTTAAGTATGCGAAAGGATCATCACGATAAAGAAAATCTGCTATAGCAGGACCATACCCGCCGTTTCCATAATAATCGAAAGCACCTCCAGCAGCATAACCACTCTCAAATTGCAGGTCGCTAACCATCGCTTTTCTTCCATCGGGATCTATGAAACTGATAGGATTATTCAAAGCATAATTGTAAGGAGTGAGCCTTCTACTTGTCTCCGCCAATGGATCAATTACACCCCATCTTCCGATGTCACTCATATACATCCTTGCGCCATAGTCATTCCAGCCTGTTTCTTTCTGCAATTCTTTTCCGTTATAGCCATAATTGTAAGCAGGATTTCCTGCTAAAGCATTATAGCCTTCATGCTTCATCCCAAAAGGATAGAAATTATTCTCTTCAATGATCTCTGCTCCTGAACCATTTTTGGTGTAGCTTAAACGCACATTCCCCAAATGGTCCGTATAGCTGTAAATATACTTATTATTTTCAAAATTGTAATACCCTTCAGCAGTAGGTACAAATTTTAAAGTGAAAGGACCGGATGCAGCCTGAGATTCATACTGAAACCCGTCCAGATAATCTGTAGAAAGGACGGCCTCAGTGGCAAACGTTTCACCGCTGTATTTATATACTTTACGCTGTTTTGTACCATCTGCCCTGTAAATATAGTTTGTGGTAACATTACGGGTTACTGTTTTTCCTGTTACTAAATTCCGGGCGAGATAAGTTTTGTCAAAAGTTATTTTATTTGGAAGGTCCAAAAAGTTGTAATCTATCTGTAAAATGCCTTTATCCTTATGATCTTTCATATTCCCGTTATCATCATAGGAAATGATATTTCCTGAGGTATCGGGATATCCGCTGTAGTTCGTGGAGCCATCGGTAACGGAATTGAGCCTGTTGCCGGTATAGCTGTAAGTAAGGAGATCAATATCTGCTTTTAACCCTAAAGAATTTTTACCGGTTCTCTGAAGCGAGCTGATATTAGAGTTCATATCATACGCTACCGTTTCATTATAGAAATCGTTCTGCGGTACGGATGAACCGGGCTCAGAATAAGCTCCCTTTTTCAGTCTGTTCAGCCCGTCATACTGGTAGGTGTATCTTTTGAGCACCTGATCATTAGCCGTTCTCCAGTCTACTTCGGAAATGGTCCCGTTGAACTTTGCCACGGTATTTACCGGATTGTTATATTTCAGCTCGTAACCAAACAGCTTACCATTAAGGCTGGCCGGATCATTGAGCCTGGTAAGGGCTCCCCTGATGTTATAGGTATAATCAATACTCTGCAGGCTGTTTCCTACTTTTTTATTGGAAAGCTGGGAGAGTTCGTTATAGGTATTTTCAGCTAATAATTCCTGTGGCTGGCTGTCTACCTGGTGATACTGTTTTTTCAGGCGGTTCTGGGCATCATACTCAAACGTTTGGGTCAGTACTTTTTCGGTATCGGCAGCCAGTCTTTTATGATAGACCTTTGATAATTGGGTTACTCCTGCAAAATCCAGCAAAGATTCCGTTTTGGTATATCCTCCCAGGTGATTGATGGAATAAGTACCCACAGGACGGGATTTTTCATCATACCAGATGTAGCTTTTCGTCCAGTTATCGTCCTCAATATTTTTGATAAGGGAAGCTGTAGGAAGGTTTTTGGTATTCAGGGATGCTTCCATATTATCCGTAAGGATATTCTGTCCCAACACCTGGGCTGGTATGGCAGGAGTATTCTGGGGATAAGTGTCATAGTAACTTACGCTCAGTACAGACTGCAGATCTGGTGCAAAATAATCATTGGAATAATATACGGTAGTTCCGTTTTTCACAAACCCTGTCGTGTTTCTGGATTCGGTAATAAGTAAATCGCCAATCAGATTTTGCAGGGTGATCCTTTCACCTGCTGCTATCTGGCTGGTGTAAACTACTCTTCCCAGCTTGTCGTATTTTGTCAGCAGCCATTTGCCTTGGGCTTTCATTACAGCATCGCGTGAAAGGATCAGCCTGTCCGCCTTATCATACACCATATATTCCCAGCCTTTTCCGGGAAGCTTCTTTTCTACAAGTCTTCCTAACCCATCGTAACGGTACTGGTAGCATAAATTATCCAAAGCTGTCTGGTTTACAGCAGCTACGGCAGCCATTGGCGGAATAACAATAACCTGCTGACCGAAATCATTGTACACATAATAAGTGTCAATATTCTGGGTCCCGTCATTTTTTCTCATCAAAATGGTATTTCCGTCAGAATTTTTAAATTCTGTGGTGATGTTCCCGTCTGCATCTGTTACGCTGTTTTTCACCAGCTGATTGGCGGCATACGTCCCGTTTTCGGTAAGGGTGGAAAAAGTGGCATTATCCTGCCATGATGTGGCCACCGTATATTTTTTCACTTCTCCTGCCATGTTTGCAGCATACGTGATATTGGAAGGATGGGCTGCAAAATCATTTCCCAGCGGGGTTACTTTTTTTACTCTTCCCAACGGGGAATCTTCCAGCTCTTTTTCTGAATAAATTTTCTCGTTTCCGAAAATATTGACGGCATTGTTTAAAGGATCTGCATAGATGGCTCCGTTCTGGCTCCCACTCTGCGGAACCGGGAGATAGTCTTTGGTAACTCTCCCGAACTCATCATACTGGATATGGCTGACGATATCTTTCCCGGATGGGGTTGCTTTAATATTTATAACCTGTTTAGGCCTTCCCAGGGCATCAAAATACTGAACGGCTTCAGCTTTTTTGGTACAGCTTTCGTCAAGACAGGTCCTGGTATAAATATAGTTCTCGGAGGTGCTTGCCCCCGTTGTCTGGGCATGGGAATATGCCGATGCCAACAGAACTGTAAATAGTGATATTATTTTTTTCATCGTGATTAGTGTTTATAGTTATACTGGTATTCCTTCAGGGTTTTCCCGCTGGCATCGGTAACTTTTACCAGCCTGCCTGAATGATCGTACAGGTAGATGGTTTTTATCCCGTTGGGAGAAATACTGTTGGTGATGCCAATCAGCGGGTCATAGGTATAGGCGGTCACAGAATAGTTCTTCAGTGCCGGATCTTTTCTGAGGTTTTCCAAAGCCTGCAGTAAAGATGCTTCATTGGCAGGGTTAGCCGCATCGGCATTGGATGCATTAATGGCCGCTATTACAACCGGGAGGTTCATTACCTGGCTGTACGCAAGGCCTTCAATTTTAGCAATGGGCTGGGTTTTGTCGTATCCCCAGATGGTGGTTACGGGAACATTAGATTTATCCGAAACCTGTACAAGATTTCCCTTGTCATCATACACATCAAGTGTAGCTGCTGTAAACTCGTTCTGGTTTTGCACATTGTATCCCATGACAGATGACGGATAAAAATTCGAGACATTATCATATTTCGTTTCAGACTTATCTACAAGGGCTCCGTTTACTCTTACTTCAGTCAGAAGCGGCACCTCGGTCATACCGGCAGTGGACAGGCGGGTATTATTAAGATCACCTGCATATTTTATCTTTTTCTCCGTCACTTTTCCTTCCGGTGAAGTTTCTTTCATAACAGAAGGCTGGAAATTCGAAGCATTAAAAATGGTTTCGGTACTGTTCTGCAGGCTGCTGCCGTTAGTATAATAGTTTTTGGAAAACGTTTTGACCGATTTTAACCATGCTGCTTTTGAGGTATTGCTACTGCACAGCGCATATTCGTCAGCTGTTGGGATTTCCTCTAAAACATAGTCCGTATTTTCATCACCCATCAGCTGGTTCTGCGCATTGAAAACTTCTTTTTTTACCAGCAGCCCTGAAGAAACAATATTATAATAAGGTCGGTAAATAGCTGGCCACATTGAATAATCATTAGGTGTTTTATAATAATACTTTGTATAGCCCGTATTCTGGGAAGGGGTACCGTAAATTTCTTTTATGTTCCTGTAAAGAACAAAACTGCCCTCATATTCTGCACCACTGCAAACTTCATTCATATAAGATTCTCCACTTGCATTATTGGGATTGGAAAAGGAATCATAATCATAGCTTATTGTTTTTTTCAGGTTGCCGGAAGATTCATAATATTTTATATTGGCAATACGGGTCCCGGAAAAATACCTGTTTTTATAAGGCTGAGGCAGGGATTTAATACGGTAGTTGAACAATGATCCGTTTCCGTTTCCTGTAATTTTAAAGGTATAGGTACCGGGTACCAGGTTATATACTAATACGTCTTCACGGCAGCTTCCTCTGTTCCCTGAAATATTGGTTCCTGCTGAATTGGCCAGTTTATACGTCGGCGTAAGGATAATATCCCCATGTGGATTGGGAATCACATATGTTTCATCCGGAATAAAGCTTACAAAAAATTGCCCGGCTTCAGAAACCTGAAAAGTATAATTCCGGCTGGTATTCGTATCGAAACCAATAGTATTCACCATGTCAAGATACTGCAGATCAGGATCTGATATTACCGTATTATCGAGCTGAACATTGCTCTTGTCCAAATAAACCGTACCTGCTTCAAAATTATAGACTACAGAACCTCCTTCTGGAAGGTCCATCTGTTTTAGCAGCCCCAGTGTATTATACGTTGGAGATACGTAGCCTGTGGACGGGCATAAAAAATTACCATAAGATTCGGGGTCTGGTAAGGGGCTGTAGCTGGTTTCTGAACCGGAAGTATCATACCGGAACTTCCTGCTTTCTATAACCTGCTGGTTCTTGTCCAGCTTATCCAGGGTCCATAGGGTCCTTTTGCCTTCATTGGTTTTGGGCTGAGGACCGGGAATATGAAAATCAGCATATTCCATCCTGTATTTTGAAACAAGACGGGAAGAGCTGTCCAGCAGGGAAACACTTTTAATGCTGTAAGCATCATTATTCGTATCGTCCAGAGAAGAGGCATAGCCGTTTTCGAAAACAATTTTGCCGTATTTCGTGGAGATGGTTTCCAGCTTGCAGTTCTGGTACAGCAGGTAGCTGGTACCAGATCCTATATACTTATTGTTTTTCTGGTAGCTGAAATTGGCTACCGTAACGTTGTTCTGGTCTGTTATCCTTGTTAGAAAAAAGGCAGACTTGTAATTAAATTCTTTGGCGCGGGTATCTTCTGACGTACGGGAAAGGCTGTAATCCTCAAAAATATATTTGAGGCCGGAACCATCGGTGATGGTGAATGAATCGACAATCAGGGTGGCTGTATTGGAAGTTCTGGTATATTCTATTTTAACATTATTCCCGGAAATATTATTGACGGTAAAGGTATTATTGTTTATATCCCTTACAAATTTGAACTTTCCGGAATTGCCGGGAATGTCATAGTAATAAATATCATAAAACTGGTTTTTCTGGTAATCGGGTTTGGATGAATCTGAAAATCTTTCATCCACACCGGAAAGGATCCTTGAAATGACCCCGGCCTTCATCAGTGACCAACCAAGACCCACCTCACTTCCCGGCTTATCCGCTGCAGCATTATAAGTATGGTAACTTAAGGCAACGGGCAGGGTTAAATTTCCACTGCCGGTGGGAAGGGAAAATAAAGGGATCGATATATTGGGAACTCCTGTAGATAAAGAAACAGGAGTGTTTACATAGGACGAAAAAGAGGAAACCGATGGCATCGGCTCCGGCGTACCCCCGAAGTTTCTCTGGGCCTGTACTAAGCCTGAGATCAGGGTAACTGATAATAATAATTTTCTCATTGTGTGTTTACTTCTTAATTAATTTTGCACTTGCTGTCTTATTTGTATCTGTTTTTATCGTCACCAGATAAGCTCCCTGAATTAAATTCTGGGTATTAATCTTAGTAATCTTATTTTTTGTTTTCAGGCTCTGAAGCTGTCTTCCTCCCATATCATACAACAGGATGTCCGCTTCCTTGAAATCATACCCAATTTCCACATAAGCATAATCTGATACCGGATTAGGATAGATTTTGATGTCTTGTTTTTCAATCAACTGATCAAGCTGCTTATCTCCCAATTTTATAATCTTCCAGTTCTCTTTTCCGAGTTCTTCAGCACTAGTTCCAGCCAATATGATGGAGCCGTCCCTGTTCAGTTTAATATCTGAAAGTCTTTCTTCTCTTTTCCTGGATTCTCCTTTTACGTGTTTTCTCCACTGCTCCTCTCCATTTTGGTTTAAGTACAGCATCCAGAAGGTTTCATCATCGGTCTGTATTTTTCCTTCTGCCTGAGTATAACCGCCTAACAGGATTCCTTTAGAAGATTTATCATCTGCTGAATGTAAAATACTCGTTCCCATCAGGATATCCCTGTTTCCAAAATTGTAGGATTTCTGCCAAAGCTCTTCGCCTCTTTCATTTAAAGAAATTAACCATAAATCTGTTCCTTCTTCTATTCCTACAGTTTTGTTTCCTGACCTTTCGGATCTGGATTCTCCTCCTATTAAATAGCCGTTTGAAGTCAAAGCCAGTGTTCTCAAATGGTCATCTCCTTTACCTCCATAGTTCTTCTCCCATTCTACTTTCCCGGTTTTGTTAAGCTTAATGATCCAGTAGTCACCTTCTCCGAAGTTTTCGGTCGATTTCCCATTACGTGATATTGAGTTTGAAATAGATGAAGACTTTTGATTCCCGGAACCTGAAACCCGAACCTCGTAACTCCTCGAATAGATCCCTAACAAAGCACCTCCATCTTTAGTTGGAATCATTTTTTCAACCTCATCCAATCCTTTTCCTCCTAAAATCAATTGAGATAGTTCTTTTCCGTCTTTATCCAGTTTTACAATCAAAGCATCTTTGGAACCATAGCCTTTAGAAGAGTTCTGAACATTCCCGGCAATAAAAAATCCTAAATCCGTGGCCTGAATAACGGATCTGGCCTCTTCATCGGAAGAACTTCCTAAAGTCTTTTGCCAGAGTTCATCCCCGAATTCGTTTAGCCTTACCAGCCAGATATCTGATCCGCCTTTGGAATCTTCTTTTTTATCCAAGCCTTTACCGGAATAGCTGGTTCCGGAAATTAAAAAACCGCCATCCTGGGTAGCTACAGATCCTGAAAGGTAATCATGGTTTTGGCCTGAAAGATATTTTCCCCAAACCTGATCGCCCTGTTGGTTGAGTTTGATTAAATGGAAATCGTAGCCGTTGTTTTGTTTCAAGGTTGCAGATTTCAGGTTGGAGGTTGCAGCTGAATTACTCCCTGATTGAATACTGCTTCCCGTTATTAAGTATTGCCCGTCAATGGTTGTAGTAACCTGGCTTAGAAAATCCTGCGTTGAGGATTTGATATCTTTCTGCCACAATACTTCCTGGGCAGACAGCCCGAAAACAGCGCATAGAATACATGCACCAGAATATATTTTCTTCATCCGTTTGTGTATTTAGTTAATATTGGTTTTTATAATTTTCCGGCAAATTTAACGTTTTTTAACATACATACAAATCTCGTTATTGAGATTTAACACAAGTAATTTCATTTTCCCGCCCTTAAAATGTTATTTTCCCTAATAAAAAACAAAGGTATTCAGGCAAAGCGACAGAACTTGACGTATATAAATTGACAGATGCAGTTATGTCATGAAAAGTTGGAAAACTTATCAAATTTCACATCAATATAAAAAGATGAAATCTGGAATTATTGGTATGTACCAAACAACCTGTCCCAGATAGAAGTATAAAAACCAAAGTTTTTACTTTCATTTAAATGGTGCTGGTTGTGAAATCTGGTAGTGCCTACAAAAAAACGGTCAAAGGATGCCGGAAAAAACTCCCTGTTTAAATGTCCTATGGTTCCCCAGATCAGATTAATTGTAAGATAGATAGCAATAGAAATAATTGAGAAATCATAACTCATCAGCAAAACCAAAATCATAAGTCCAAAACCTATGGTTTCAAATGGATGCAATACAAAAAGGCTCAGGAAATTGGTACTGACATGTTCATGATGCTTACCGTGCAATACTTTATACACAAACGGCAAATGGGCGGCATAATGGAAAAAATACATTAAAAGATCCATCAGAAGGATTAAAGCAATGGTTTCCAGAAAAACTGAAATTACAGAAGGCTGAAGATCAATGGTAATCCAATTGTTTTTCCATAAAAATGCTCCAAGCAGCATTACAAGGCTATTGCAGATAACGGTAAGAATGCTTAGGTAAAAATCAGACCGGGTGACAGGATGGTTCCGGTCCTGTAACAAATCCTTGCGGCATGTTTTTTCAATGAACTGGTAGAGACCTATTGAAAATATATACAGGAAAATATTGGATACAAGGCTGAATAAAATCCACTGTGCCCATGTAAATTGCCAGAATAATTTTAAATAACCGGAAAAATCAAACCAATCGGGATTCATAGATTCGTTGCCTTTCAATTCAGCTTATAAATGTATGAATTTCAGTCCAAAGAATTATCCAATTTCAGTTTGCTGCTGGCTAAAATTCTTCCCAGCCTTCATTTTGTGGGTCGTATTTTGCAAATTCTCCGGTATCTGTAAATTCTGAGGCAGTCATTCCTACTTCGAAAATAGAGCTTTCGCTAAGACCTGCATTGAAATACAGCCCTCTTTTAGTAAGTAATGCATTTCCAAAATCCTCATCCGGATGGTTGAAATGAAGTCCGGTGTTATCTTCTCTTAGCAGTTCATACTTATATGCTAAAAGGCGTTCTTTTAATCCGGCAATCTGGTCCTCAGTCAGCGGGACTATATTTTCTTCGTAATCAAAAAAGCTGTCGTCATCCGATGCCTGCTCTTTTTCTTTTGTTTCAATACTGAATAACTGGATATTGTAGCTCATGAGATCTGTTGATTATTAATTGGCCAATATAATACTTTTATAGCTATCTATCCGGTCTGTTTCTTTATACATATTACAAAGGATCAACAGCTCATCGGTATCATACTTTTGAGCTTTTTCCTGTAGCCTTCCTGAAATATTCCGGGGTATATCGGTAATAATATGGCTCAGAATCTTAAAAAATTCCTCCTCATCTTCACTTCCCAAAATTCTCTGTTCAATTATTTCAGCCGGGAGTAGTGCCTCAGGAGCCTGAATGTGTCTTGACTGCAAAAACTGATAGGCCATTCCGTAGGCATTGTAACGGGCTGTTTTTACATCATCGGCAACAGATACGGCAACAGCTACCTGTAACGAAGGTGTGGAACTGTATTGATTTCTTTCAAATTCATTTAAGTAAGTTTCTGTACTTTCTGCTCCCGGTCCTTCTCCCATAAAATCTGCATAGGAGTAGCCCACTCCATGCTTTGCAGCTTCCCTGGCTGACTGGGTTCCGGAGCCCAGCCAGAGGATTTCCGGCAGATGAGCAAGGTTTTCAGGCTGGGCAATAAGTCCGCCATAAATTCCTTTTTCTTCTTTAATGTACTGTATGATTTCTTCAAGTTTAGTTTCCTGGCTGGACAAAATAACAGGCCTGTGGTTATTCAGGGCTGATACGGCATCTTTTAAGCCACCGGGAGCTTTACCCAAACCTAGAATAAAACGTCCGGGATAAAGACTGCCAAGCATCTTGGTCCACTCAGCAATTTTATAGGCTGAATAATTTTTCATCATGATTCCTCCCGTTCCTACTTTGATATGCCTGGTCTTACCTAATATAACAGCCGACAGAATTTCCGGGCTTGAGCTTCCATAGGCTTCTACGCCGTGATGCTCAGAATAGATCACGCTGTGAAAACCTGCTTCATCAGCAAACAGTGCCAAATCAATACTGTTTTTTAAGGCCTGTAATGAGCTGCCTCCTCTAGTAGTGGGAGACTGATCCAGAATACCTAACTTCAATTTCATACGCACTGTTTATTTTACTGTAAAACTAAAAAATAATTCAGTTACGGGAAAGAAAGCAGGTATTTAGTATGATGGTATCAATTCTCTGATGCGACAGGATGATCTCTGAATATTTTTTTCCATTTGGCTACTGTATTCCTGCTTAATTTGAAGTGAAGGGCAAGCTGGGTATTATTAATCATGTTATCCTTTTGATACTGCAGTATTTTAATAATGACCTGATCGTCGTATGAACGGTGTTTCTGACTTTCAGCTGTTGATTCATCACTTGCAAAAATCTTTTGGTTCAATTTAATGATATCAAAGAAATTCAGTTCTTCTTTGGACAATAAAATCTGGCATTCTTCTATTTTATGGGGATATTTTTTATTGATAATATCCTCATAAATCCTTTTATAATTAGGTTTTCGCATATTTTAACGTTGTTCAGTCTTTCTGTTGTATTTACTAAGCCAGTTGTATAATGTAGTTTTGGGAATATCGTAATCTTCTATTACCTGCTGCCTGGTTTTTTCACCTGTCCGGATAAGCTCGATAATAAAATTAATAATCTCGGCGGTGTAAATATTTTTCCTGAATTCCGGAAGCGGCTCATTCTCTTTTGTCTTTCGTAAAGACTGAGGCGAATATAAGATAAGATGCTGGGTATAGAGACGGAATAAATCATACTCAAGAAGTTTGCACCACCTCAGTATAATATGGCTGGGCAGGCTGTCTGATTTGTACATCTCAAAAATTTCATCATCAGACGTTTTAAAAAATGAAGTTATACGGTTTGGGTTAATGGCTCTGTCTTCTACCACTTGCCTGATAATATCTCCAATGTGTATATTCTTAAAATCAATGTCTATTTTACTACTCACTTGTTTTCTGGAATTTTATAAGTACAAAAGAAACAGATCTGAACCTATATTCACAGAAAATGGCGGCCCAAGAGGTACCCTGAACTTTATTTATTTTCAATAAGATCTCTCATCCACAGGGTAAACTCAGCTTCGGTAGGCACCTGCAATCTTTTCCGCAGGTTGTATTTATTGTTTTTAATGGTTTTTACTGCCTTAAATGTAAATTCAGCGATATCTTTGGTATTGAAACCAAGATATATATAGGCTCCCAGTTTAAGTTCACTAAGTTTCAGCTCAGGATTAAGCGCCAGCAGCTTTTGCCCGAGTTCAGGATAAACTTCCTGAAATCTTCCCCAAAATTCAGGACTGTTGGCTTTTGCGAGTTCCGTTACTTCGTCAAAGGATTCATTGACTTTCAGCTTAAGTTCCCTGGTCTGTTCATCATGCTTTAAAATAATCTCTTCATTTTCCTGCAGCAACTGCTGCTGTCCTTTTTTGGTTTTTCTGAATAACAGCAATAAAAACAATGCAATCAACAGTATGACAGCTATAATCAGGTACAGCTTATTCTGAGTACTTTTCTTCTGTATTTCCTTTTCCTGTAAAAGTCTGGTTACAGGAATATCTATTGTATGCCTGTTATTTGTCTGGATGCTGTCATTCAGTTTTGTGTATTTTTCCAGGTACTCCACCGTATTTTTGCTGTCGTTTTCAGCTTTATAGGCTTCATAAAGAAGTTTATAGGTATCTCTTAAATCAACCTTCTTATTGTTTATTTTAGAAATTTCAAGAGATCTCTGGTAATAAGAAATGGCTTCTTTATAATTTTTTTTGGCAAAATACAGCCGTCCGAAATTCCTCAAAACAATAGATTCTTCATGTACATTATAATTTCCTGTTTTGATGTCGGATTCTGCTTTTTTCAGATAGTATTCTGCAGAATCAAGATTTTTGGCATATACTGTAAAGTACTTTCCAAGCCTGGAAGCGGTTATGGGATTGGGATACAGTTTGTAGGCAAGATGCAGGCTTTTATAGAATGAAGCGGTATCTCCCATTTCTTCATAAACAGCTGCTTTACTGGCATAATAATAATTCAGAAGAATTTTTTTCTTCTTTGAATCCTGCATATTTTCTGCCAATTTGGTTGCATGGTCATAGTATTCTATAGCTTTTTGCCTCAGACCCAAAAGACTATAGTTTCTGGCATATTCCACATACAGTTTTGATTCAAGTTCATCATCATCTGTGCCTTCCAATTCTTTAGTTGCTTTATCAAGATAGACCAGGCTTTCTTTATTCTTTCCAAGCAATGACAGCAGATTCCCGATGGTAATATTTGCCTCAATAATTCCTTTTTTATACTGTATTTCTTCAGCTTTTTTTAAAATTTCTTTATTGAGGGTGAGTGCTTCTTCCAGGTTTCCGCCTTTCCTGAGGCCGGATATCTGTATCGTCTGCATAGAATCAATCTTCTTTTCCGAATATTGAGCGGAAAGAATTCCCGAAATTGTGAGAAAAATCGAAATAAAGATATAATTCATTTAATTAAATTAATAATAATTAACGAAAATCATAAATTATTTTCATTTTTTTATAAAAAAATAAACAATTATATTATCATTAAACTAATACACTATTACTTCCAATAATTCCAAACCGCACCGTCAAATATTGCAATGGTTTTGCTTACCGTATCGTAGCAGATCATTCCCGGATAAGGGCTTTTAACAGTCTGGTGGGGAGTTTGTATCTTCGGAAGAATCATAGCCTTATTGGCCGACTCTAAAACCAATACTCCATAAGCACTGCTGGATGGCGCTCCCATGATAATACCCTGTGTACTGGTATGCTCGGCTGTTGTATTATTCATGATACCTGAAGAATTACCTTCATCACTTAAAGCTTTCCATGCATTATTCTCATACACTTTAACTTTTTTATCGCTTTTATCAAAAAGAAAAGTGCCGTTATTATTTGAAGGAGTGCCGGACAAAGCCGCTGAAAGATTATCCGGTGCGGGAAGAATCAGTCCCTTTGTATTGGAAGGGGAATCTTCAAAATCCAGAATAGTGCTGGTTCCGTTTACACTGCTTTTGTTTACTCCTATCTGAGCATGGGCCTGAACTGCAATTCCCAGTGAAATTGCTGTAAATAATATTTTTTTCATATCTATGGTTTTAGAAGCTTAATTGTTACATGTTCTTTGGATACATTTCCAGATGGTACCGTTGAAAAGCTTTATGCACTGATCTGCAATATCATACACTATCATTCCTTCTTTAGGCTGCAGAATTGTACTCACACTGCTCACCCTGGTTATAACAAAACCTTTTGTTTTGGATTCCAGAGCAATGTGTCCGTTTGGAACCTTTTCCGGCCAGCCGCTCTGCTTTTTCTGAATAGTAATACCAATGGTAGAATATCCGTCCGGAGTACCTCCAAGTGCATTCTGTGTGCAATAGTCCAGGATCTTTACCGTAACTGTTGCTGTACTGCAATTGCTTCCGGAAACAGCATCAGGATCTTTATCACATATTTTATACAGGAAATTATGAGTTCCCGGAGGTGTTGCCGGCTTCACATTGATGGTTCCATCCGTATTAATGGTTGCATATGAGGTATTCCACAACTCATAGATAAATTCCACATTTGGATTAGGCATTGTAAAATTGCTTCCGTTATAGAGGTCATTGCTGAATAAAGATGGAAGAACTGCAGCATTTCCTTTCATAATAGGAGTTGATGTATAATCATCATTTACAGCACATATCGGTGCATATATTGTAATTTCTTTTACTTCAGAATAACATCCGTTTACAGAATCAAAGAAAGCAGCATATATTTTCCTTGTGGCCCCTGTTACCGCAGTTACAGGATTTATCCGGTTCGCCCCTGTAGCAGGAGATGCACTGTGCCATGTAAGAATTACTGAAGAAGGTGAAGGTTTGTTGGAAGCCGTCAATCCACTTAAATTAGCAGTTACAGAACCGCAGGGAATTGAATAGGCACTGTTAACCATACTGTAATTAGCTGCATTATTGATATTAGGTACCGGAAAGGCCGCACATGGGTTGCAGACGGTAATATTTACGGTAACACTTTCAGAAGAAGGGCTATAACAGTTATTGGTACCGTCAAAATAAAATGCATAATATGTTCCGGCCCCTGCAGAGGCAACCTGCGTTGTGGTAAGTGCTGTTCCGCTATGTGTGTTATTTGTATACCAGACAAGCTGTGTACCTGCGGGAACTGTTCCCGTATGCGCTGAGTTAAGATTTACAGTATTGGCAGGACAGGTATTCGTTAAACTGGTAACGACCGGTGGCCCGGAAAATCCCGCATTACAAGAAAGACATGCAACAAGTGAACTGCTTGATTCAGAAGGCTGTCCGGAAAAACCGGTTATGCTGCCTGAGGCATACCAACTTGCAATACTGCTCCCGGCCCATGTTCCTCCATTTCTTTCCAGATTACCGTTAACACGTATCCTTATTGAACTTCCGGTTACATTGGCTTTGGACTGTACACTTCCGTTTCTTACATCAATTCCGCTATTGATAAAGCTCATCACAGAACCGGAAGATTCAAACTGAAAATTTCCGTTGGCCAGATAGATACAGCTATTGGTGGCGCACACTCCTGAAGTTGATGTATTTACCTGGAAATCACCATTATTTACGATTATTTTCCCATTGATCAGAATGATACTTGCATTACTGCTGTTCATCTGAACCTGTTTAAGGGTAAGCTCCCCCCCGTTTTTAATTGTTAAAATTGAGTTCGCACTTGGTGTAAAATCATTTCCGGTATTGGTCACTTTGTGAGTAATGAGTACACTTTTCGAACTTCCGATATTGGCTGACGGAACGTTTCCTCCCAACCATGTAGAAGCAGAACTCCATGCTCCGTTATTGACAGTTTGGTAATCGTATAAGTAGGGTTCAGTACAAGTTGAGAATATTTTTTTTGGGCTGTTTTTAGCCCCTTGTGTCCCTACGGGTAATAAACTCAGGATCATTATCCATAAGTAAAAAATACATTTAAGATTCATCGTTTTGTAGTTTTGCTAAATAGCAGAGGTAATATGAAAAGTTTTTTTTATTACTAAATTCAACTACCAATCTGCTGATTTAAATTGGGTTGCAAAACAAAACAAAACAATTCAAAAATTCTAAAAAAGCAGGGCCCAACAGATACCCTTACAATATAAATAAATGATTTACAAATACTTATAAATTAGCCAGATTTTACCACAATAAATTCTCAAATCCAAAATATCCCTACAAATAATGTCTTTAAAAACTTTAAACTTCATACCTTATCCCGGAAGATTAAATATAAAACAGGCCATTCTTTTTTAGTTAAAAATGAGACCTCATATTTTCCTTTCATTCTATTTTTGTAATTTAATTCTTGAAAAAAGAACCAAAACAGACGTGCATTTCTATGAACAGCAAATTCTATTGTCAATTTATTAAGCCGGAGAAATCACTGGACACCTTTGTAGAAAATATAGGCATGTTTCATAATCCGGCAAAGGAAGCAAAAGAAGTTGTTGTATTGCCGGACGGAAGAGTCGATTTATTTTTCATGAAATCCGGTTCAGGTTCTTTCAGTGTTTTTCTTATCGGGCTAGAGACGGAACCGGAACAGAGAATCATTCCCCTTGACACTATTGCTTTTGCGGTAAGCTTCCGGCCAATTGCCGTTGAATATATTCTCCGGACCTCTATTGCAGATATTCTCAACAGGGGTAAAAACCTTGCTGATGATTTCTGGAATCTGAATGATCATGATCTTAAAAACCTCGAAACATTTACTCAAAAAGTAACGGAAAAAATAACAGAACTGCTGCCTGAAACCATAGATGAAAGAAAGCACAGGCTTTTTAACCTTATCTATTCTTCAAATGGCGAAATGAGTGTAAAAGAGCTTTCAGAAAAAACAGGATGGAGCAGCAGGCAGATCAACCGCTATTTCAACCAGCAGTTCGGGCTGTCTTTAAAAGCGTACTGCAGTATTCTGCGCTTCAGGGCTTCTTTAGGCCATATTGCAGAAGGTAAACTATTTCCGGAACTTAATTTTACAGACCAAACCCATTTCATTAAGGAAATTAAAAAATTTTCAGGCGTAGTGCCGAAAGAATTATCCAAAAACAAAAATGACCGATTTATACTATTATCTGTATTGAAACAAAAATAATTTTGCATCAGTAAAATTTAAAATTACAATACAATGTTAATAGAAAATAAATCAATAGCCATAGTAGGCGGCGGTCCCGGAGGACTGACACTGGCAAGACTTTTACAGCTTAAAAATACCAATGTAAAGGTATACGAAAGAGATCTTAATAAGAATGCACGGGTACAGGGCTCTCCGCTTGATATGCATGAGGGGTCAGGGCTGGATGCCATACGGGATGCCCAGCTTATGGATGAATTTAAAAAGAATTACCGTCCCGGTGCAGACAAAATGCTGATCGTAAATGAACAGGCGGAAATCATGTTTACCGATCACGAAACAAAACCTGATGAAGATTTCGGGAATGAACATTTCCGTCCGGAAATAGACCGCGGACCGCTAAGAAATATGCTGCTGGATTCTTTACAGCCTGAAACCGTAGTTTGGGACAGCCATTTTATTTCAATGGATGCTCAGGGTGAAGGCTGGGTGCTGCATTTTAAGAACGGGTTCTCCGCCCATGCAGATATTGTGATTGCCGCTGATGGTGCCAACTCAAAGATACGTCCTTACCTTACAGACCTGAAACCCACTTATTCAGGAATCTTAATGCTTGAAGGTAATGTATATCATGCAGAAAAAGCTGCTCCCAAAATCAAAGACCTGATAAAAAACGGTAAAATAATGGCTTTCGGAAACAATAAAAACCTCCTGATGGGTCAAAAAGGAAGTGGCGATCTTGGGTTTTATGCAAGCTTCAGGGCCAATGAAAACTGGGCCGCAGAAAGTAATCTTGATTTTTCAGACCAGAAACAGATGACAGAATGGTTTAAACAGGAATATCCGGAATGGAATGCTGTATGGCATGAACTCTTTGAAAATGCAGCTTTGCCTTTCATTCCCCGTCCTATTTATGCTATGCCTTTGGATCAGACCTGGGAAACAAAGCCCAATCTTACTTTGCTTGGAGATGCCGCCCATGTAATGCCCCCGTTTGCCGGAGAAGGAGCTAATATGGCGATGCTGGATGCCCTGGAACTGAGTAAATGCCTTACATCTGAATCATTTACCTCTCTGCAGGAAGCTATTGCCCATTATGAAAACCATATGCGCAAAAGAGCTGCCGAAGCCACAAAAGAATCCCTGGAAAACGGTGATAAAATGCATTCCGAAACAGCATTAAATGATATGCTGGGATTTTTCAGCAGTCATTAAAATTTAAAAGAAATTCAACCGGAATTTTTTCGCTTGCATCTATATTTTCTCTAATTTACATCATCAAAAGTTAAAACATGGAAATAACCTCTGTAAATTCTTTCATTGATTACTATGAGAAAGTACGGGCCAGAACACTCCGGCTGATAGAAATAGTTCCGCCTCAACATCTTGATTTTTCCTACAAGCCGGGAAAATTTACAATCGGTGATCAGATCAGGCATATTGCTGCTATCGAAAGATATATGTACGGCGAAACCATTTCGGGAAGAAAAAGTGCTTATCAGGGTTGCGGAAAGGAACTGGCAGATGGCTATGACAATATATTAAGGTTTTTCAATGAGATGCACAGAGAAACCATAGAGATTATACTCGGCCTTTCTGATGGGGACCTGAACCGAAAGTGCCTGACTCCTCCCGGAAATGAAATAACCATATGGAAATGGCTCAGAGCAATGATAGAACATGAAATCCACCACAGAGGCGAACTGTACATTTACCTGAACCTGCTGGATGTGAAAACACCCCAGATCTATGGTTTTTCTGCGGAAGAAGTTCAGGGTATGAGCGTCAAACCTGAGTAACAGCAAATAAAAACCTTCAGATTAATCGTCTGAAGGTTTTTGATTTAAAAGATGATATTATATTTCAATTTTGAATTTTATCCTGATCTAATATGAAGAAAAATCAAGTTCATCAAAGTCTTTGATCTCTGAAAGTGTCAGAAGTTTTGATGATTTCAGCTTTTTCCAGGTATCTTCAAATACTTCATTCCCGCCCTCTGCTTCTTCATTGACATTTGTTTTATCAAGCTGTTTCCCTGTTAAAAAATTAATGCTGGTGGTACTGTTTACCCTTGGTCCTGTGTTTGAACTGTCATCATAGCCTATCAGCTCAAAATCCGATTGCCCGTACCTGAAAGTATAGGCCCAGTAGCCATATCTTCCGTGGGCATAATGAATATACAGTTTTCCTTTTTCAGCATAAATATCCAGTTCCGGTGCATAGTAAACACCTCCGTCTTCATTTTCTGATGAAAAACAACTTTCATTTTTGGAAGCCAGTTCATATCCTTTACCTTTTTTGAAAAGAATGATGATGCCACGCCGGTTGCGGTCCAGCTTTCCGCGGTATTCATCTGTAATAATATTAGTGGGATCTATTTTTTTGATGATAAGGATACAGTCTTCTACCCCATCTTTATTAAGGTCTCCGGATTTTTTTTCAAAAATTTTATAGCCTTCCGGGACAAAGTCTTCAGGAGTCTTATTTATTTCCACTATAGGTGCGGGATTTACGGATTCTTTACCTGCAACAGAAGCTGTGGAAACATTTTGCGGCATCGTTTCTTTCTTTTTTTCTTCTTTTGAACATCCGCAGACCAGAATAAGCGATAAAGGAAGCCATGCAAATTTGAAAAAATATGATGTATTTTTTTTCATAAATGATCAGTTTATGCCAAATGTAAGCAATTCAGGAAATTCCGTCAATATATTTTACCAAATACGGCCACCTATTATTCCATACAAAGCATTCAGTAATTTGAAAATGATAAATATTCCCGGTGAAAAGTTTTACATATATTTGAAATCAGGGAAAAGCATGAATAATTTCCCGGACAGACATTATTTTAACAGTAAAAAAATAGACATGAAAAAAGTAACAGGAATCGGAGGTATCCTTTTCAAATCAAAAGATCCGAACGCTATGAATGATTGGTATAAAACCCATCTTGGCCTTGAAACAAGCCCTTACGGAACAAGCTTTGAATGGCGTGAAAGTGAAGATCCTTCCAAAAAAGGCCTTACGCAATGGGCTCCTTTTTCGGAAACCACAAAATATTTTGAGCCTTCTGCGAAAGATTTTATGATCAACTACAGGGTGGAAAATCTGGAAGCTCTGGCTGAGGAACTAAAAAAAGAAAACGTTACGATTCTGGATACTATTGAAACTTACGATTACGGAAAATTCCTGCATATTTTAGATCTTGAGGGAAACAAAATTCAATTGTGGGAACCTATTGATTAGTTTTTATTTTAATAACATATAGAAAATAAAAGTCCGGAACAATACCGGACTTTTTCTTTGGCAAAATTTATTTTTATCAACAATTTCTATTGGGTTACTTTAATCATTGCCCTGGTAATCTGATCTTCTTTTTCCGCTGAATAAGTGGAATCAAAAGGTTTCATCACATCGAATAAATACTGATAGAAAGGAGCAATTTTCTGTACGTTTTCAGACTCTTTTCTTGCCTTTTCCTTGCCCATCTGCTGAAGATCTTTGATGAATGTGTTAAACTTCTTATCAATCGGCTCTATGGATTTCACAAGGTAAGCATATGCTTTCTCATTCTGTCCCAGCTTTTTATATGCGTCTGTAACGGCGGCTACCACAAGCGAATACTCCATTGGTTTTAATCTCATCTGCCTTGCCGACTGTTTTTGGAATGCCGGGGAAAGACTCTGGTAATAATCATATTCGTCAAAGATCTCTTTTTTGAGGATTTCTGCCAGCTGAAGCCCTTTCTTCTCCTGTCCTGCAATGATATACCCGGTTACAAGAGAACTTAGTGAACGTGGATCATTATATTTTTCAGCAGGAATTTCTTTGGAAGCTAGATCCAATAATTCTACTGCTTTACCTTTCTGTCCGCTTAAAGCCAGTGCTGAAGCTGCTCTGCCAGCAGTCATTCTGTAGACCATAATATTTGAGGTTGCCGCTTCATCATAATGAATACTCAGATCTTTGAAATTCCCCCATCTGAAGTTTTTCACAACATTGTACAGTGAATTAACGTCTACCCTTCCTATATCTCCATCCTGACTGGTCTTTGTATGAACAGGCACAAGCTTATAACTGAAACCTTCAAACTGAAGATATTCATCAAGGTAAAAAATATTTTCGCTGTCGTAGATCCCTCCTGATGAGAAGTTGACGGGACGTTTCCAATCAAAATTGGCAAGCATATCCATCATCATCAGGTTATTTTTATAAAGGGTATTTGCTTTATAAGTGATCATGATCTGGTTCACTACATTCGGAAGGTCTGCCTGAGTGATGATTCCTGCTTTTAGAGCATTTTCTTTGTTAACAGGAAGAATGAATTTATTTACAGGAAGAATATTGTACTGCTCGTATTTTTCTTCTCCAAAATACATTTTCAGAAGTTCGTCTTTTTCAGGAGATTTGAACTTCAGGAAGCTGATTGCCTCTTTGAGTGTCAGGGAATCCTGTGTAAGATATTTTCTGAATGCCTGAAATTCCGTATCAGGGGCTCCCTGTTCTTTTAACATGGAAAAAACACCTTCCCAGTCTTCTTTCTTCATCATGTAAATCTGGTCGTTTACTCCATCCCGGTAATCTTCATGGTTCAATTGGGTGGGAATAGGCGCTGCATCATATGTTTTTCTTTTCACCTGATCAATATACCAGGGAGTGCCTAAAAGGGTAAAATTCACGGTTTTTACATCATCACGGAACCGCTCAGTTTCCTGAATTGCCCATACAGGAAAGGTATCATTGTCACCATAAATAAAAATAATATCATCTTTAGACAGTGATTTTAGAAATGAATAAGCGTAATCCCGGGCCGCTGATTTTTCACTTCTATTATGTGGTGTATAGTTCTGGAAGCCCATCATAAAAGGGACGCCCAGTAAAACTACTCCCAAAGCAATATTTGCTCCATTGGATTTTACCTTAGACTGGATGAACCATAAAATAGCTGCTGCCCCAAGTCCAATCCAGATGGCAAAGGCATAGAACGAGCCTACCATCGCATAATCTCTTTCCCTTACTTCAAAGGGTTTTACACCCGTATAGAAAACGATTCCGACACTGGTTAAAACGAATAATGAAAGCAGGGCATAAAATCTTCCAAAATCCCTGTTCAATTGGAAAAAGAAACCGATCAGTCCTAAAATCAAAGGTAAAAAGAAGAATTTTACGGTACTTTCATTCTTGAATTTCGCAGGCATTTTATCCTGGTTGCCAAGCAAAGCATTATCAATGAAAGGAATCCCGGAAATCCAGTTTCCTCTCGTATTTTCCATTTTTCCTTCAAGATCATTCTGCCTTCCCACGAAGTTCCACATCAGGTATCTTACAAAGTAATATCCGTTCTGGAATGTAATGAAATAATCCATATTCTGGGCCAAAGATGGCTTCTGAACATTGATTAAATTGTAGGGTTTAACTTTCAGGTAGTCTTCTGCTGTAATGGATTTATCTTCGTACTTGGCTCTCAATTCATCAAAAATCTGTTTGGCCTGGGGATTATCTGCCACATCTTCATTGGCATAATTGAAGGTAAAATCAGGAGCTCCGTACATTGAAATGTAGTTTGCCATAACATCCTTATCCTGATTGAACATTCTTGGCATTAAACTTATCTGAGATTTACTGAATGTATAATCGAACCTGTCACCGGTTTTTCTGTAAGTTCCGGTTTTTTCATCTTTTTCATAGATTTCTCCGGTTTTCCTGGTCTTGAAGCTTCCGTCTTCGTTCTTCTCAATTCCGTTGGCATCAAGGAAAGCGGTGTAGTTTTGTCCATAAATGGTTGGCCAGTCACCATACTGTTCCCTGTTATAGTAATCCAGCATACCAATAGCGGTATCCGGATCGTTAAGGTTCATCGGAGGATTGGCATTCGCTCTCACAGGAATTACCATCCAGCAAGAGAAACCAATCATCATGTATACAGTAGACAAGGCTATTGCCTGAAAAATATTCCGCTTTGCTTTCCGTGCATATTTAATCATGAAATAAGATAGTGCAGCCATAAGAATAAATGCAGCAATGGTTCCTGAATGGAAAGGAAGTCCAAGTCCGTTCACGAAGAATATTTCAAGCCTTCCAAACATCGTCATGATAAGCGGGAAGATAATTTTGAAAACAATAATCAAAATTCCCAGTGTGATGGCATTAGCCCAGATAAAATTCTTCCAGGTAAATTTGTAGTTTCTTGCATAGTATACTAAACATACTGCCGGAACGGCAAGCATACACATCATATGTACTCCTACAGAAAGTCCTAATACAAAGAAAATAAGGATGATCCATCTTTCGTTGTCTTTCGCAAGGTATTCGTTTTCCCATTTGGTAATCAGCCAGACAAGCAAAGCAATAAACATGGAAGCCATGGAATATACTTCTCCCTCTACCGCTGAAAACCAGAAAGTATCTGAGAATGTAAAGCATAAAGCGCCTACAGCTCCAGCAAAAAGAATGGAAATTTCCTGGTGCTTTGTAATTTCATCAAAATCCTTGTTTAAAAGCCGTCTTACAAAGTGGGTAATTGTCCAGAATAAAAATAAAATGGTGAATGCACTGCAAAGTGAGGACATGGCATTGATTACAATGGCGTAGTTTTGTTCATTTCCCAGTGCAAAAATAGCTGCCACAGCACCCACAATCTGGAATAAGGCAGCTCCGGGAGCATGCGTTACTTCAAGTTTTACGGCTGAGGAAATGTATTCGCCGCAATCCCAGAAACTGAGATAGTGTTCCATGGTGGATCCATACGTAATCAATGCAATGGTGAACATTACCCATCCTAAAATGGTGTTCCATTTTTTAAAAGACCAGTTCTTCATATACTATGTAATTTCAATACATAGTAAGACAACCCATACTGGGGAATTATTACATGATAATTAAAAAATATAAGTTCAGCCAGGATAAAAATGAACGGCTTATACTTAAAAAGGATTATTTTATTTTGAATTTTTCATTTTTACAGTCTAAAATAAGCTGATGATTCAGGAAAAGCTTATTCCCGATCATTCCCTGCATTCCCGAGGTTTTCATTAAAAGGTTCTGCATTTTTGAGGTTCCTTCTATGTAGGTGATTTCCGAAAGTTCAAGAGTACTGCTTCCGATTTTAATGGTTTGCTGGGCAGGGGCAGAAATAACGGTCAGCATATTTCCCCAGGAATTGCCTTTTTCCTTTTTAATATTTTCTCCCGGAATCCTGTATTTCTTCCATTCTTCTTTATTGGTAATGAGCTCATAACCACTGCTTCCTGAATCATATAGTAATTTCAGCTTTTGATTTCCAACTGCTGCCGGAAACAGAATTTTACGTTTTTTGAATTCAAGGGCTTCCCAATCTTTTTCATCAGAATTCTCCAGGAACGAGCATATTTCATTCTTAAAATCCAAAACAGTAATTCTTTTTTCCAGAAGATCTGTTCCGATGGTTCCAATAATATGATCTTCTTTGTCGTTATTAAGGTTTAAAGCGCTTCCGTAATCCAGCAATTCAAAATTATCAGAAGCTACATTCATGCTTCCCGTGCTGAATTGTAGCGGGATTTGCTTTTCCTGATTATTGAATTCAATCTTATCATGGAATTTTTTATGAATAGATTCCAGTGGTTTTTTGTAAAAGAAAGTAGTTGGCGAACCGGAATCCAATTGCATATAAAAAGTCCTGTCAATACCTTTAAGCCTGATCGGAAGAAGAGCTGCCGCAAGAGAATTTCCATCAGCAGAATCCCATTGTATTTTAATATCCTGAGCAATACCTGAAACCTTCAGATTATTTTCAGGAGGTGTAAATTTTTTATTGAAATATAAGTAACCGCCCAGTAATGATAATGCAATAAGGACAACTAATGATAGCGCAATTTTCTTAAATATTTTCATGCTTAAATTTTTTGCAAGATTCAGCATTAGTATTTAATTTTTATGCGAAAAACATATGACATCTTTACGTCATTTATACGACAGAATTTATAAAAAACTGGTTTTCAATTTAATACATAAATCATTTTTTCTATTCAAACATATTCCGTTTTTGATAATAACCAGTAATTTGATACAAAGAAATGCAATTAAAAACATCAGAAAAAGAGGAGTTTTTACAGACAATGCTTTTTGAATAAACGGACTTACGATCATTAAAACAGAAACTATAACGGCCAGAATAATCTGAACACCTACAATGTTTTTTCCAAGTTCCTTATTGAACGGATCTTTGGTTCTGTAAGTTAAAATCAGTGGAAATATAACGCCTCCAAATGGTATAACAAGTCCTGACAAAGCAGAAAGATTAATTAATTTAGCCCTATCAACTGTGAAGATTTCTTCGCTTGTGGAAATCAGATTTTCCGGTTCTGTCTCTAAAGTTTGGGCAATAGCCTTCAGGGTAAATCCTCTGGGAATATTTCCTGCCTCAATACGCTGAATGGTGCGTAAAGAAATACCAGATCTTTCAGCAAGCTCAGTCTGGGTCATATTCTTTTCTTCTCTTAAAACTTTAACCGTGTTTTTCATTTGGGTTATTCAATTTTAATTGTGGCGTTTTCCTGTTATTAATTGATAGTTAAATATAAAGGTTTATGTTTTTTAACGCAAAGGTTTATTATTTATGCTTTAGCTTTAAGGGATACAAAGGGCGGAGTCAACAAGTTGATTCGACTAAGCAAGCGCATATCCATTCAGCTTCATTTCAACGCAGTCAGATCCTTTGCTTTACTTAAAATTCAACATTACTCTATATAAAACCTTGCGTTAAAAAAAACATAACAATATCATTATCAATATATTTGTTAATAAGTATTATTCAATCCGCCATCTAAAGGAATACTTGTTCCGGTAAGATAGGCCGAATATTCTGATGCTAAAAACGCTGCCAGATGACCGTACTCTTCAGTTTTACCCAATCTCTTCATCGGAATTTTATTTTCCCTTGCTTTTTTTATTTCCTCCTGAGATTTACCGGTCTGCTGTGATTCGTGGCGGATGAGATTCTGAATACGTTCCGTATCAAAATACCCCGTAAGAATATTATTAACCGTCACCTGATGTTGTGCCACTTCATTGGATAAAGTTTTGGCCCATGCAATCACTGCCGAACGGATAGAATTTGAAAGGGATAAATTATTGATCGGTTCTTTTACAGACAGTGAAGAAACATTAATAATACGCCCGTTTTTCTGTTTGATCATATGAGGCAGGGCCAATAATGTTGTTTCACAAACCGTTTTAAAAAGCAGATCGAATGCCTTTTGATAATCATCCACATTTTTATCAAGTGCTAAGCCGGGTTCCGGGCCATTGGTATTGTTAACCAGGATATCTATGGAATGATGGCTGAAATATTCAGTAATAATTTTCCTGTATTCTTCGAAATCGGAAAAATCTGCGACCAGATACTCATGCTTCTGACCGGAATTGATGACAGGCAGCAAAGACACGATCTCTTTAAGTTTTGTTTCATTGCGCGCCATTACTGTTACGTTCGCACCGCATTTTGCAAGTTCTAAGGCTATTCCTGCTCCTATGCCCTGGGTAGCTGCTCCTACTAAAGCATTTTTTGAAAAAAGTTCAATATTCATAAATGGATTATTATGGCTGATTACCGCTTTATAAATGTAGCAAAAAAGCTTTACACTCTGAGTCAATAAATCATTAATTACCGTCTGTATGAGTACTAATTTACTGTGGCAATGCAGGCGGCAACACCCTTTCCGGTTTTGTAGACAAAGTACGAAGAAATGCTTCCAGCTGGGTAATTTCTTCATCAGTGAGATCCAACAACCTTACAAAACCTGATTTTTCGGAAGTAAGCGTTATTCCCTGATGAACCGTTGACCGTTTTTGAGAATGTTCAGGATTTCCTCTGCTGTAAAACTGGATGACTTCCGTAAGTGTCGTCATAGAACCGTTATGCATCCACGGACCTGTTCTTGATACTTCACGCAGCCCGGGTACACGAAATTTTCCGGCATCTTCTGTTTTTTTGGTAACCAGATATCTTCCAAGATCTTCTTCTTTTGAACCTAATAAAGAAGTTCCCACATTTTCAAACCGGTTGTTGGAAAAATAACCGGAATTATGGCAGTTCATGCACTGGGCTTTGGTACGGAAAAGATGAAGTCCCATCAGCTCATCATCAGAATAAATGTCTGCTTTTCCGTCTATAAACTGATCAAATCTGGATGTTCCGCTTTTAATTGTTCTTTCAAAAGTGGCTATCGCTTTGGAAATCCGGTCTTTTGAAACTGTTCTATCTCCAAATGCTTTTTCAAATAATGCCTCATATCCTTTAATCTTAGCAATTTTCCCGGCAGCGAGATCAATGTGCCCGTTCATTTCTCTTTCATCCCTGATAGGCATTTCCGACTGGTCTTCAAGAGAGGCAGCCCTGCCATCCCAGAATAAGGAATGCGCATTGGATACATTCAGGATGCTCATTGCATTTCTTGTACCCAGCTGCCTGTCGTGCCCGAAAGAAAAAGTCCGGTTATCACACCATCCAAGCTCGGGATCATGGCAGGAGGCACATGCGATCTGATCGGATTTTGAAAGCCTCGGATCGTAAAAAAGTGTTTTTCCCAGCAATACTTTGTCTTCCGAATAAGGATTGTCCGGAGGAAACCGGGTTTCCGGCAAATGCCCTATTTCGGAAAAATAAGGCCGGGCTTCGGGATCCAGAATCGGTTTGGGCCATTTTGAAGGGTCTCCGGAAGAATATAATTTCCTCAGTTCAGCAAGGAATGAGGATTTTTCTCTGATCTCTCTTTGAGTACTGTTACTGAAACAGTTATTCAAAAGAGAAATGATAAGAAATGTAATTAATATCCAGCTCAGGACATTCTTCATGGATAGCAGGGTTTTGGCAAAAATAAGAAATCTGGCAGATACATTTCAAAATTGAAAAGAAGATAACGTTCTAAAGGTATTAAACCTGGAAATTCTTTTCTCAGGATTGTTGAGTTTCCCCATAAAGCTGGCTATAAAAATCTACCAGGTCATCAAGGGTAAAACCCCGGTTAAGGCCACTTGTATTAGGTAAAACCCAAACCCCGGAACCACAAAAATCTTCGGCCTGCCTGCCCCATGAAATTTCCTTTTTTTTGAAAAACGCTTTATAAGCTGCTTTACCAAGAAACACAATATATTTCGGTTGAAATTCTTTCATTTTTGCTGTGAAAACTTCAAGGGAATCATCAAATTCATTTTTTGAAAGTTCATCAGCACGGGAGGTTGCCCTTGCTACGGCAGTGGTGAGCCCATATCCAAAATTTAAAATATTTATATCGTTTACAGCCTCAATTTGGAAAGGCGTAAAACCTGCCTGATGAAGAACTTTCCAAAACCGGTTGCTCTTTCCTGAGAAATGGTGCCCGTCTTCAGCAGATTTTAAACCGGGATTAATTCCACAAAAGATAACCGTTAGATTTTTGGCAATAATGTCTTTTAACATGACTGGATATAAATGAAATTTCTGTATCAGCAAGATAGTATTTATTTTAACATATCTGTTAACCAGACCTATTCTCTCTGATTATCAATTAAAAAAAATATTAAAAAAAACAATTATGGCATAAATATTATTGTATATCATATAAATACACTGTGATGGAAAATATGTTACAAAATATAGATCTGATACACCGGTATTTATCTTTCAGTATAAAAAATCAGTTTCATCTGAATATTGATCTGGAAGGTGAATATACCTTTACACAGAATATTGTATCCAAAAAAAACATCATTGCCGCTACATTTACCAGTACAATACTTTCTTATCCTGAGTTGAAACTGTTTTTATCTGCTTTAATCACTGAAATCAATAACGGGAAATGTAGCATTGATTTTATCCGAGAAAGAATCAGGCATTTTGAGGGAACAGAACCCCATCCTGAAAGAAAGATTATTTGAATAAAAAAATCCCTACAAACAATGTAAGGATTTATATAATAAAGACGGCACTTTCAGTTCTGGTTTCTATTATTTCTGTAAATATTTAGCTACTTTTTCTTCCAGATCATCAAGGTTAAATGGTTTTGCCACATAATCATCAGCCTGTGCTTCTTCCGCCAGCCTAACGATGTCATTATTGGCCGTTACATAAATAACCGGAATTGACCGGAATTCTTCATGGCTTTTTAAAAGCTGGGTTGCCTGTACCCCTCCAATCTTTGGAATCCAGTTATCCATAAGAATAACATCCGGGTTAAATTTGGATACTTTGTCCAAAATATCATGAGATGTTTCCGAAATTTCAACCTGATACCCATTCTCCTCAAAAATGATGGTAATTACCTCCAGAATAGTTGTGTCATCATCAAAAATCAAAATCTTCTTTGTACTCATATTTTTTTCTATTTAAATCTTAGGGTTGTTATGATATTATAATTGATTGATATAATCTGCCAGATTATCCGGTTGAATGATCAGATCATGGGCTACTTCCTGCAGGGCATGTTTAGGCATATAATCTACTTCTGCCGTATCCGGTTCCTGTATCCATACTTTTCCTTTATTGGCTTTAATAAATCCAAGCCCCTCCACTCCATCGGCATTGGCTCCTGACAGCAGAACTCCCACTAGGTTTTCTCCATATACTTCGGAAGCAGATTTGAAAGTAACATCAATAGACGGCCTCGAATAATTCATTTTTTCCGAAAAATCCAGCGACATCATGGTTTTGTTTTCGAACAGCAGGTGATAATCTGCCGGGGCTACATATACTTTATTGTTCTGAACTTCAGTTTTATCATCAACCTCCACCACCTCAATGGAGATGAACTGCTGCAATAGCGTTTGCAGAATATTGGTTGAATATGCCTTACGGTGCAGCACCAGAACAACAGGAAAATCCAGCTCTGTTTTTAATTTTTTCAGCATTTCAAGAATGACCTGCAGGCTTCCCGCAGATCCTCCTATCACTACTAATTCTGTTTTTGTATCCTTTGCTTCCATGGTCAAAATTACATATGCTCCGCCTTCTTCCAGATTCGCTGATCTTCTACCTGATGATAATTCCTGTCCAGTTTGGAAAATCTGAGGGTTTCTTTTGCTCCCAGTGCCAGATAGCCCAGGTTTTCAAGGCTGTTATCAAAAAGTTGAAAGACGCGTTCCTGCAACGCTCGATCAAAATAAATCATTACATTTCTGCAGATAATCAGCTGGAAACTGTTGAAAGAACTGTCAGAAACCAGGTTATGGGTAGATAAAATCAGTTTTTCCTGCAAGCTCTTATCAAATCTTACACTGTCATAATTGGCTGTATAATAATCTGAGAAATCTTTTTTGCCTCCGGATAAGATATAATTCTCAGAATAGGTTTTCATCTGCTGCAACGGAAAAACTCCTGAACGGGCGGTTTCCAGCACGGATGGATTCAGATCTGTGCCGTATATCAGTGATTTATGGTACAGATTGGCTTCTTTAAGCAATATAGCTATTGAATAGGCTTCCTCGCCGGTAGAACAGCCTGCCACCCAGATCCTGATCAGCGGATAGGTTCCCAGCTGTGGCAGAATCTTTTCCCTGAGGGTTTTGAAAAAATGCGGATCGCGGAACATTTCTGTGACATTTACTGTTATTTCTTCTACAAAGCGTTTCAGATATTCCGGATCATTGATAATGGTATATCTAAGTTCTGCAAAGCTGGTAAACCTGTCAATCAGGCAGATGCGGTTTACCCGGCGTTTAAAGGACGCCCTGCTGTACTCAGAAAAATCATAGCCGTACATCTCATAAACATCTTTTATGAGGTATTCTACTTCTTCATCTTTTATAATGCTCGGCTCTAACATTTATGAAAGCTTTTCTATGGCAGCAATTAACTGGTCTACATCAATTGGTTTCGATACATAATCCTGTGCTCCGGCATCAAGGCATTTCTGGCGATCTTCCGGCATGGCCTGTGCTGTAACGGCAATTACGGGAATCTGACTGATAGACGGGGTATTTCTGATCATCTTTACAGCTTCATACCCATCCATTTCAGGCATCATCATATCCATCAGGACAATGTCTATCTGGTTTTCTTTTAATATCTGAAAGGCTACCTGAGCGTTTATGCAACTTTCAATCTGATATCCGCGGGATTTCAGTGTAAGCTTAAGTGCAAATATATTCCGTGGATCATCGTCCACAATTAAAATTTTCTTATTCATCATTTAACTTTCATATAACCAGACACGAAGCAGGGATAATAACTGATCGATATCCACAGGTTTCGAAATATAATCTGAAGCTCCTGCCACGATGCATTTTTCGCGGTCCCCGATCATGGATTTTGCAGTGATGGCAATAATCGGAAGCCTGGTAAAAGCGGGCATTTTCCGGATTTCTCTTATGGTTTCGTAGCCATCCATCTCAGGCATCATCATATCCATTAGGATAACGTCTATATCTTTATGTTCTTTTATCTGTTCCAGGGCATGTTTTCCGTCCATAGCAACTACTACTTCCACTTTGTATTTTTCCAGGGCTTTGGTCAAAGAGAAAATATTGCGGACGTCATCATCGGTAATCAGTATTTTTTTACCGCTCAGGACTTCGGTGAGAGATCCTAAAACTTTATTGCGTGCTGTTTCAACAGAATTATTTTTTTCTTCCACCAAATGTAAGAATAATCCTACCTCATCTAAAATCCTTTCATAAGAATGGGCAGTTTTTACCACAATGGAATCAGCGTATTGCTTGATTTTAAGCTCTTCTGATTTGGATAAACTGTGCTCTGTAAAAATAATAATGGGCAGGTTTTCCAATCCTTCATAACTTTTAATGGATTCAATCACCTGGTATTCATTAGCTTTTGAGGCTTCCAGGATGACACAGTCTACATGGGAAGTCAAAGCTTTTACACTGTCTTCCACATTATTTTCCACTGATAAAGAAATATTGAAGTTACTCAGATAATAGGCCAAAGCGCTGGCATGTTTTGCATTGTTCTCTACAATTAAAACTTTTTGCGGAGACTTTTGAAGGGCTTCTTCGATCTTCCTGAAAACATCGGTCATTTTATCGAGAGCCATCGGTTTATTAATAAAATCAATGGCACCTTTCATTAAGCTTTCTTTTTCCAGCTGCAGTACGGACATCATATGCACCGGAATATGCCGGGTTACAGCGTTTGATTTTAATTCATCCATCACCTGCCAGCCATCTTTCACAGGTAACTGAACATCAAGCAGAATAGCCTGCGGATGATACTGAACTGCTGCGGATAATGCATAGTCTCCTCTTACAACCACTACTCCTTTGTACCGGTTCATTCGGGCGTACTTAAGCAAAGCTTTTGCAAAGTGAATATCGTCTTCAACAATTAGAATTACTTTATCCTGTGCGGTAATTTCATCGCGGTCATCTTCTATGGCTTCAGGAATCGGTAATATTTCAACAGGAACATCTGGTGATTCTGTATCTTCCAATATATTCTGAATTTCTTCAACATCGCCACGGATAACGTCTACCAGATGCTGATCATTTTCAGGCTGAACTATTTCGGATACGGCAGTTACGGGAATAACCAAACTGAATTCACTGCCTTCGTTCACTTTACTTTTCAGGGTTAATTCTCCTCCAAGCAGTCTTGCAATTTCACGGCTTATGGACAGTCCTAAACCGGTTCCGCCAAATCTACGGCGTGTAGATCCGTCAGCCTGCTGGAATGCTTCAAAAATAATAGCCTGTTTTTCTTCCGGAATTCCTATTCCTGTATCTTTTACTGTGAAGATAATGAAACTGTTATTTTTAGGATCTTTCGTTATGTTCAGATTAATGCTTCCTTCTGTGGTAAATTTTAAAGCGTTGGATAAAAGGTTGCGGAGTACCTGGTCTACTCGAAGTCTGTCGGTTTCAATTGTTTTTTCAACATTCCCGTCTATATGTACATCAAATTTAATTTTCTTTTCCTGAATTACCGGATTGAAGAGGTTTTTCAGGTCTGTTACTACATCATTTATAATAACGTCCTGATATTCAAGGGACATTTTCCCTGATTCTATTTTGGCCAGATCCAGGATTTCATCAATAAGGGTAAGCAGGCTGCTTCCTGAACTTTGAATAACTTTTGCAGATTCTATCTGGTCTTCATTCAGATTTTCATCGGGATTTTCAGCCATTAATCTTGAAAGGAGAAGGATTGAATTTAATGGTGTTCTCAGCTCATGAGACATGTTGGCAAGGAACTCGGATTTATATTTTGTACTGAGAGCGAGTTCTTCCACTTTTTTCTGGATCTCACTGTTTCTTTCTGCAATGAGGTGATTTTTCTCTTCGAGCATTCTTGAACGTTCTTCCAGTTCGGCATTGGCCTGCATCAGCTCTTCCTGCTGTACTTTCAGTTCTTCTTCGGAGGCCTGCAGTTTTTGGGTTTGAGCTTCCAGTTCTGTATTCAGGTTTTCCAGCTCGGAATGCTGTACCTGCAGCTCTTCTGACTGGGCCTGGGTTTCTTCAAGTAACTGCTGTTCTTTTTCACGGCCTTTTGCTGCATTTAAAGCAATTCCTATGTTGCGGCTGCATTCGGCAAAATAACTAATTCTGTCTTCATCAAAGTCTGAGACAGATCCTAATTCGAATATCCCGATACAGTGACCGTCTGCATGAACCGGAACCAGAAGTATTCCGTTAATTTTTATTTTACTGCTTGCAAAGCTTACGGTGAAATCATCTTCATTGAGGTTATTGTAGGCCTGTATTTTCTCGCTGGTAAAAGCCTGACCAACCATTCCTTCGCCCGGTTCGAAAGTCTTTTTCATGGTGTTTTCCAGACCGAAAGCTGTACTTAGCTTAAGTATTCCTTCATCAAAAAGATATAAAGCGCCATTGATACATTTACCATAGCTTACAAGCTGGTTTAAAGATTCATCTGAAGCCTCTTTTACTGACTTGTTTCCTACCAGGGATTCATTGAGCAAAGCAAGTCCTTTCTGGCGCCAGTCACTTTTATTGATCTTATCGAAGGATTTTTTCAGTGAATCGGTCATATGATTGAGTGAATCTGCCAGATCACCGAGATCATCCTGTGAATTATCTACCGCTTTCTGGCTGTAATCACCATTGGCAACCCTGTTTGCAATCTCCCTGATAGCGCTTACACGTTTGCTTATCTCCAGGTCTTTTGCTCTTAGTTGTTTTTCCAAGTTTTCCCTTCGGATAAGATCTGCCCTCAGTTTGATATAAAAAAAGACGGTAACCACTACCGCAGCAATTGCCGAAACGATAATGAATATGACGGTTGTACCTGACGAACGGTTAAGGTCTCTGTTTTTGATTTCCAGCTGGCTTTCTTCGTACTGTACAAAATCCCGGACGATCCTGCGGCATTTGTCCATATAAGTTTTGCTCATCAGGATCTGCTCCTGCGTCATAACAATACCTTTCTTCCTGTTCTGAACAAACTGCTTTAAATTATCAACGTTATTTTTAACATTTTCTTCCAGGGCATGTAAACGCTCAAGCTGTTTTTTATCTGATATATCCAAAGCTTTTGCCCGTTCTATAGCCTGCCCATATTCGTTTAAGCTCCGGTTATAGGGTTCCAGAAAGGTTTCTCTTCCTGTAAGCTGATAACCTCTGTTTCCTGTTTCTGCATCCAGTAAGGCAACAAGAACATCTTTTACTGCTGTTATTGACCGCCGGCTTTTGGAGAGGCTTTCACGGTGGTCCATTTGCTTTTGTATGCTCACATAGGAAGCCACTGAACTAGCAATAAGGATCAGTAAAGATAAACCGACTCCAAACTGAAGGTTTCTGATTATTTTTTTCGGCATGAACGTTAGTTTAAAGGTAAGGTGAAATAGAATGTAGAGCCTTCGTCTATTTTACTGGATACTCCAATGGTTCCGTGGTGCTGCTTGATAATTTCCGAGCAGATAAACAGCCCGATTCCCATCCCCTGAAATTGCAGGGAGGATTCTTCCACACGGTAAAATTTACGGAAAACAGCGTCCTGCTTGAAGTCTGGGATTCCTATTCCGAAGTCAGTGACATTCACTTTTACTTCCTGTTTTTCTTCGTCTACAAAAGTGGTAACGATAACCTGATTATTCTGGGGAGAATATTTAATGGCATTGGTCAGGAAATTGATCAGAACCTGTTCTATGCGTATTTCATCCAAAGGAATAAGAATATCCGGTTTTATACCATGACGTTTTATTTTAACTTTATTTTCATCATGGGTCTGAATAATGGTTTCAACGGCATTGCTGATAACATTTTCAAGACTGGTCGGCTTCCTGTTGATTTTAAGCTTCCCGTTTTCTATTTTGGAAACATCTAGCAGATCGGTAATCAGGGTATTGAGTTTTTCTATCTGGTCCTGAACTTTAATCATAAAACCGGCTTCGGCACTTTGCTTATCCAGTTTTAGTTTGCGGTCCAGCAACTGAACATAGGCTTTTATGCTTGTTAAAGGTGTTTTCAGTTCGTGGCTGGCAATACTCAGGAATTCGTCTTTTTCTTTTTCAATTTTTTTCTGGTCATCAATATCGGTAAATGTTCCAATCCAGTTTTTTATTATATTCCCATCATTCACCGGTGTTACGCGCAGAAGATGATACCTGTATTCTCCTGAATCCACTTTTTTTATTCTGACCTCAAGCTCAAGGGCTCTGTTTCTTTTTCTGCAACGCTCGAATTCTTCCCTGATATTATGGTCATCAGGATGTACTTCTGGAAAATCCACATCCGTATCTGAATACTGATACCATTTGTAATTAACAAACTCTATGTTTCCATCTTCATTGAGTGTAAATGCAATCTGCGGCAATGATTCGAGCATTAACTGCAGATGATCGATCCGGGATTTCATGGTCACCTGGGATTCACGTCTGCCTTTGACTTCAAGTTCTAAACTCTGCTGGGTCTTTTTCATCGCCAGATTCTGCTCATGAAGATTATAGAATGTTTTAACTTTAAGCAGTAAAATTTCAGGGTCTACGGGTTTGGTAACATAGTCTTTTCCTCCTGAGGCATATCCACGGGTTATAAATTTCTTTTCGGTATTTACTGCGGATAAAAATATAATGGGAACTTCTTTTGTTTTGCTGTAGTCTGCTAATGTTTCCGCTACTTCGAATCCATCCATACCCGGCATCTGTACATCCAAAATAATCAGTGCATAATTATTTTTTATGGCTTTTCCTAATGCTTCTTCTCCGGAACCGGCTGTATCTACCTGAAAGTCTTTAGATTCCAGCAGTTTTTTCAGTGAGTAAAGATTGCTTTGGTTATCATCAACAATTAAGATCATAAGATGAATGAGTACTTGGGTTTGTTTATATTTAAGTACCGCCAAAAATACTCACAAAATTTCGAAAAACATTTATTTTTTTAATCATTTTACGCCTACATACCACACATATATAGTTATAAATCAATTTTTAAAAAAAATATTACCAAAAACTTATTATACTCAAAAAATTGTTCAATCCGTTAGTTAAATGATACTGAATTGTATATGACTTGTATATAAAAATGATCTAAGATTGTAAAAACACCAGCCACTCCATCAATAAGTCTCTGATATCTGCTAACGGAAACGTGCCGGGTTGTTCGTCTATTATAAATTCCGGGTAATGGATCTTCAGATCAATATGTTCCAGGACCATAGAGTCATAAGGGGTATTATCCGGAGTTTCCGTATTCTCCAGATAATGGTTTATTTCCTTTAAAAGATGCCGGGTACGGGATATATTCAAATAATTTAAAAACTGCAGCAGGTTATTTTTATCAACAATTCCATCTTTACGGATACAGGTATGCCCTATATTTCCATCAGCACTTACTTTTAGAAATTCCATTCCGTATTTATCTTTTATACTCATGTTTTACATTTTCTTCTCTTAAAATACAAAACTAAAAAGTTCATTCTACAATGTTTTTAAAACGTTTGCAGCGTTTTCATTTGCAGGATTTATCTTCAGTAATTTTTGATAGGTTTCTTTTGCTTTTTCCTTTTGTCCGGCCTTCATGTAAGCATCTCCCAGACTGTCATATGTATTTTCGCTCTGGGGATACAGCAATGTATTTAAGCGTAAAACATTAATGGCTCCTGTAAAATCTTTTCTGTTGAGTAACGAATAGCCTGCATCATTCAGATAGTTTTCGGAAAGAAGATAATGATTCTCATCTTTGATTTTTGCTTTTCTGTAAGCTTCCAGTCCTTCATCAAAATTTCCGTCAAGAATTATTTCCAAAGGAACTTTTTCTCTGTCGCTTTGCTTCGGCCCCTGCCTGATTTTACCATTGCGGAGAATCTGAGCTAATTCTGTTTTTCCTGTCCGGGTATTTTTTACCAGCTTAAGGTTGAAATCCCATTCCCGGAATGCATAAGTGTCTTCTCCTATTTTCATAAGTTCCATAGGACCTTCTGTATTATTGGCAGCCATCAGCTTTCCTTTTTCACGATAAATCTTAAAAAAGCCGTAAATATTATTGGTGTAGCTTCCTGTATTGCTAAAATCTTCATTATTCAGTGGTAAGACTTTATAAGCAGGAGGATTAAATGCAGGCCAGTGATAAACTTCTGCAACCGAACGTACCACCTCTTCTACAAAATCGGGTTTATTGGTATTTGTTAACACTACAATTCCGTCACCACTTGTTTTACTGGCTATGAATCTGCTCGAAAAGCCTTCATTCCAGCCACCGTGATTGAAATAAATCTGTCCTTCCCTGTTTTCCAGAAAAATACCCAATCCCATAAACGGATCAATGAAAGGAGTTGTAAATTCTTCAGCCGTTTTTTGCGAAATAATTGTGCTGCTTTTCCCGCTGAGGGTATTTTGAACATCAATTATAAATTTAGCCAGGTCTTCAGCGGTAGTCCATAAACCGGCAGGTGCCTGCTCGGGGTAGATATGATATTTCCCGGGAACCTTTATACCTTCCTGATTGTATGCTGTGGCGGCAAACCGGACCTGTGCTTCAGGTAAGGGTTGGGAAAAGGTACTGTTTTTCATGTTCAGTGGCATCAGTACTTTTTCATTCATAACAGTGGTGAAGTCTTTTCCTTCTATATCCATTAACATCTGCTGCATAACGCAATATCCACCGCCTGCATACCTGAAAGGGGTTCCGGGAAGTTTGTCAACTGTAATTACGGGAGTATTGGCTGGATTCTCTCCATTCAACACCTGAACCAGGGAAGGAAGAGGCTTATCAGTTTCATATCCGGGAAATCCGCTCATGGTAATTCCTGCTGTATGGCTCGCTATATGTTTAAGACTTACCTTTTTTTCTTTTGTAAATTTATTTTCGGGAATTTTCCAGGATTTCAGATAGGTATTCACATCAGCATCCGGGTTTATTTTTCCGGCCTCAACCTCCGCCAGTGCAGCATACATGCTTACCGGTTTGCTCATAGATGCAGCCTGAAACAGTGTTTGGGTATTCACCGGAATTTTAGATTCCACATCTGCGAAGCCATAAGTTTTGCTCCAAATGACTTTGGAATTTTTAATGACTGCAATGCTCACGCCCGGAATATTATAGTGTTTCATTCTGGATTCCATTGTCCAGAGAGGCTCTCCCTGAAAACGGACTGCAGGCATCAATCCTGCTTCTACTTTAGAAATATCATTGTTTATTTGTGACTGGGCTTGTGCAGATAAGGGGAGATAAGTAATTCCAACAATCAATGCAATATAAAAAGGAGCTTTGGCTTTCATTTTTATTTTTGAAATTTAGTTGTTCAAAAATAGATAAGTTTTGGCTGGAAACGGATAGATTTTTATGTTATTTTAAAAATTAACGGTAATTTTTTTGAAAACTTTAAAAGGCCAGTTCATAAACAAAAAAGCCTGCAATAAACTACATTTTGAGTATTTACTCTGCGGGCTGAAAGGGAGCTCTGTCAAATTCTTAATACCCTTTCTGAGTTTTTTAAATAATATTAAAAAATTGACTTACAACATATTATCATCTAATCAAAATTAATAAGTTATCCATTCTCGAAAAGAAGAATTCAAATTTGGTAATTTAAATATGCTTTCAATGTAATTGCTCTCGCACTGGACACATCCGTACATCATTCAAAAATAACATAATCATTATGATTATTATCCATTTTCAATCTGCTGTATTTTAACATAATATCATTTTTCCCAGTCACATGATTTTTTGCAATATATTTATGAATAGACTATTAACAAAAAACACATGAATGAAAATTAATTTTTTAAGACCCCAGTGCAATGTACTACAAAATGATATTGAAGAATATTTTTTTATCAGAGCATGAATCTGAGATTCCTTTAAGATACTGAACTTTTCCAGTAATTATTGTATTGTCTCAACAAGTCTGAAGAAAGGTGTCATACTACAAAACAATAAGAAACCAAAGATCGAAAAATTCTAAAAAGAGCGGACAGACAACTTATATAGCTGACTTAAAAAAACTTAATTATGAAAAATCTTTTACACGGAATACTTAACATTCCTCATCATCTTTATATGATGGATTCATTCAAAAATGATGAAGATTTTCTGATCGCTTTGATTCTGATGGGTGCACTATTTTTTCTTTTGGCACTCATTATTGGAGTTGTTTTGATTCTGATGTTCTTCCTTATCCTGTTTTTCCTGATCAGCGGAGGTATTATTTCTGCATCAGTTTTGGTGGGGATTCAGCAAAAATCTGTAAGCAAAGGGTTTAAAACTCTTTTTTTGTCTGTCTCCATATTAGGGACTACTATTGTTTCTGTTATTTTTTTCTATTTCATCAATTTAATACAGCATTGGTGGACAGCCGACATCTCAATTGTCGCAGGAATTATCTGCGGAGCACTTTCGGGCTGGCTTTTGGGACTTTTGATTTTTAAAGCATCAGGGAAGCTCGTAACATTTCTCAAAAATAAATACAATGACAGGATGAAAAGTAAATCCATTAATTAGAAATAAACTGGAATTTATAGTATGAAAAAATATCAATAAGATTACAAAACCCGAACACTTGTTTATAGAGCATTATTTTAATATAACCTCCCGTAATGCAGACTATAACGTGCATTAAAAAAGGAGACGTCCAAAAAATGGACGTCTCCTTAAGCGGAGAGTGAGGGATTCGAACCCCCGGACCTGTTACAGTCAACAGTTTTCAAGACTGCCGCAATCGACCACTCTGCCAACTCTCCTGAATAACGGATGTACCGTTGTTTTCAGTGGTGCAAATATAGAAGGATTTTACAGCTCTGCAAAATATTTATTCCACAAATTTTAACAAAGCTTAATAATGAGCTTAAAATCAGGGGAATTATTTTTCTACGCCTCTTTAACCTCTTCCCTATCTACTACAGCAATGAAACTGTTTTTCAAAAGATCTGACGGATATACAAACTGGTCTCCGTTTTCTCCCTTCACAACTATTGCGCCCTGTTCATCGTTCAGGCATTTGTCCAGCTGACTTTTCATTTCATTCAGCTTTCCATCGGCAACCTCGATGGTGTAGGTTCCTGTGATATGTTTGATTTTTATGACTTTTCTTTCCATATTTATTTTATAAAAACTTTTAATTTGGTTTAATACTTATACTCCTTTACTTTGATATCTCACATTCTGAGGCAGAGGCTTGGATAAGCTTTTATCTACCACCTTTTGCCTCATCATTGACTTCTTATTAAAGTGTCTTGAAATGTTCTGTGATAATTCAGTAAAATTATCTGTTCCATCTGCTTTTTGATGGTAGAAAATCTTTATGGATTTACAATTAGGATGTTCAAATAATGTATTTAATAATGTTCTATCTGATAAGCCACATGAATGTCCCATTATAAAAACCTGATAATCTTTTGTCTCTATCCAGTTCAGTAGTTTACGATAATTTGAGTTATTAAAATACATGAAGGACTTTATATTTTCCAAATATTTATTATCTCCCGTATTTTCTAATATTTTGTAATGATCATCCATTTCATCTCCAAAGCCAAAATTTATCGGATTGGTATCATCAGAAACATGGCCATGTATTTGTATTTGGGATGACAGCCCATATCCTCTAACTTTTTTACTATTTATAATAGATACATAATTATTCACATTTGATGTATAATTAAAATCAACAAATAGATTTTCAAAACATTTTTGATGATATATACTAACGCCTAAAAATAAATTATCAAAATCAATTAGTTCTTTTCTATAATCAGGAGCGAATTCCAAAAAAAAACTATTCTTAGAGTCTTTACCTAAATTCTTATACTCATAAGTAAATAGATCAGCAATTGAGTCTGAATCTTCATATGAATTTTTAAAAAAGTACTTCTGTTCAATCTCTTTATTAAGATAATAATCTAAAAGCTTTTTAATTTGAGAAAATTCAGCATTCAATTGGTTAATATCTCCTAATTGCGAAAATACACTATCCCCTTTCACCATTGAAGTTAATACCTGGTAATAAATATTTTCTATATCTACCCAATTTTCTACACTTTTAACAGTAATTAATTCAAAAAATTTATTTTTAAAAGAAAATACACATTTTGAAGAACTACGCTTATGGTATAAAGTAAAACTTTTATCACTATAGTTAGCAGAATTTACAAAATAATATGGATCTTTTCTGAAACTAAATCTTATATCTTCACAGAATTCATTATAATTATTATACGATTCATTGCCCCGAAAATGAATATGATCTATCTCAAATAAATCCTGAAACAAAGGATTGCTTTTAGTCTCACTAAAATTTTTCCATATATAATTCAGAAAAGAGGAATATGAAGTTGGTAATCCATGAGCAAGGTCGAAGCCATTGCCAATAATTACAAGTCTATTCATGTTTTTTTAGTTTTTCTCAAATGTAATTATAATTTACAGTTTAGCAAACTCCATTTTTTTTCTATATTTGTACAAAACACAGATACGCCTATGACTATGGAAAAGTTAAAAAATCAAAGAAAGCAGAAAGGCTTTACTCAGCAATATCTTGCTGATATCATTGCAACCGATGTATCCAACTACAGCCGTAAAGAAAACGGCGAGGTGAAGATTTATGATGATGAATGGGAAAAGCTGGCGGAGGCATTAGATATTAATGTAGAAGATATTAAAGAAGAGAAAACGGCAAATGTCGTACAGAACTTAACTTTTAATGACAGTAGTACAAATAATCAATCTGGAAATTATAACCAATATTGTAATATTCCAGAATATATACTGGAAAGCCAACAGGATTACATCAAGCTACTGAAAGAGCAGATAGAAGCCTTAAAAGAGGAAAATAAAAAGGGTAAGTCCAGAAAAGGATTGTAACAAGATAAATCATTATAACGAAAACTGCTTCCAAAGAAGCAGTTTTTTTGTTGGTTACTATGCTCTTAAAATTCATGTGCATCATTTCTTCAATTCATGCGCATAAATTCATCAAATCACCAGCATGAATTAAACCACTCATGCCTATCATTTTGTGAAAATAAATAATAGATTTCCAGAAGATATATTTATTATTTACTGTTTATTCAACAGATAAGTTCCGGTATTGGCCATTTCGTGAGAATTGTTGTTTTTGAGTTGCTTTTCGCAGAATTTTTGTATTGCTTTATTCTATCATTATTTAACACAAATATTTAGAAAAATGCCAATTACATTCAACATTATTCCAAGAAAGAATATCCAGAAACCGCAAGACCCGCAAAAATATTACGCAGACATCGTAGGAAACGGTAAAACCACTATGGACGATCTTGCCAAATATGCCGCCTCAGTATCCACCGTATCCAAAGGCGATGTGCTTGTAGTGCTGGAAACCATCTTCACCAAAATTGCAGATGATGTGGCAGATGGCAAAATAGTATACGTAGGAGAATATTTTACCCTGCAGGCCGGTGGTTCCAGTGAAGGAAAAGAAACGGCAGAGGAAGTAACCTCGGCAAGCATCAAGAGCGTAAAAGCCATCTTCCGTCCCGGCAGGCTGATTAAAAATGCGCTGAAACTGGCTGCTTTTCAGAAGAAGTAGTTTTTGTTTTTTAACGCAAAGTTTTTATTTTGATGCCTTATATTTTAAGGGGGCTAAGGGGCAATCAACTTTGTTGATTGAATGAAGCTGGTGGAAAAGGCTCGGGCTCAAACTTCGTTTGAGCCCGAGCCCTGTAAATAAAAAAGCGCGCCCAACGGGCGCGCTTTGTATGATGATAAGCTGAATATTAATGTAGTTCAGCAAGGTATTTTTCTGCATCCATAGCCGCCATACATCCGCTTCCTGCAGCAGTAATAGCCTGTCTGTAGATATGGTCCTGAACGTCTCCGGCAGCAAATACACCCGGAAGATTGGTTCTTGTAGATCCTTTTTCCGTAAGGATATATCCGTTTTCGTCAAGGTCAATCTGGCCTGTAAAGATATCAGTATTCGGTTTGTGCCCGATGGCGATGAAGATCCCTTCCACATCAACCGTAGATTTTTCCTGCGTTTGGTTATTGATGATCACGGCTCTTTCTACAAGACTGTTTTCACCTTCAATACCAATCAGCTCATGATTGAATTTCACTTCAATATTCGGAGTATTTTCTACCCTGTGGATCATAGCTTTAGAAGCTCTGAATACGTCTTTTCTTACCAGCATAGTTACTTTTCTGGTAAGCTTTGCAAGGTAAGTAGCTTCTTCCGCTGCTGTATCCCCCGCTCCTACTACCACTACATCTTTTCCTCTGTAGAAGAACCCGTCGCACGTAGCACATGCGGAAACACCGCCTCCTGCATATTTCTTTTCATCATCAAGGCCAAGATATTTTGCCGTAGCACCTGTAGAGATAATGACTGTTTTAGCGAAGATCTCCTTATTTCCTGCATATAGTTTGTGAACACCGCCAATTTCTTTAGAGAATTCCGCTTTGGTGATCATTTCGTAATGAACTTTGGTTTCGAATCTTTCTGCCTGCTTCTGCAGATCCATCATCATTTCAGGCCCTGTAATCCCAGCCGGATACCCCGGGAAGTTATCCACCTCAGTAGTTGTTGTTAATTGCCCGCCCGGCTCCAAACCAGTATACAGTTCAGGTTTCAGGTCTGCTCTTGCTGCATATATTGCTGCTGTGAAACCAGAAGGTCCGGATCCAACGATGACACAATCTAAAATATTTTGCTCCATAAATTTGCTTGTTCAAAAAGATTTTTATTCAGTGCGCTAATTTCGCAATTTTTAATGTTTTATTAAAGTATTTTTGATGATACTTGTCAATATCAGATATGTGAATTGTCAATTGTGGGGATGCGTTACGAGGTACGGGATGCGTGATGCTTGTTTCGAGATAGATAATGGAAACGGAAACCGGCTAATCCCATATTAATAACCTTTCATTTCACTCTCCCACTCTTTCGTTCTCAAACCCTCTTACTCTCCCACTCTCAAACTCATTACACTTTCATCTTAATCTTATCCACATTGATGATCTTGTATACCAGTTCCTTAATCAGTTCCGCTTCGCTCATATTTACAGCTCCTAGTCCTTTTCCTTTCATGTCAAATTCCCTTAAAATAGAGATAACTCTTGTGGCATGTTTCAGAGGATAAAGCCTTGCACTTTCCGCATAGTCTTTCAGGAAATACGGATTGACCCCCATCTGTGAAGCAATAGCCTGCTGAGGCTGTCCCGCCATAGTCTGGTAAATAATGACATTGGAGAAATAGCTGTAAAGATTGGCCAGCATCATTACAAAAGGATTATTCTTTGGATTTTTACCCATAAAATGGGCAATTCTGAAGGCTGTATCCGCATTTTTAGTTCCCAAAGCTTTCTGCAGCTCAAACACATTATATTCTTTACTGATCCCGATGTGGTTTTCCACAATAGTTCCGTCCAGTATTTCGCCTTCTTTAAGGATGATCTTCAATTTATTCAGCTCATTGGCAATTCTGGAGAGGTCGTTTCCGAGATATTCAGCAAGCAGATGGGAAATATTCGGGGCTGTTTTTATTTTCAGCAGGGCGCATTCATCGGCAATCCATTTGGGAAGATTGGTATCCCGTACGGACTCGCTTAAAAAAAGTGCCTTTGCTTTATCCAGAGCTTTTGTAGCTTTTTTCCGGCTGTCCAGCTTTTTGTGCTTATGGGCAAAAACCAATACAGTAGAAGGAACGGGATTTTCAACATAGGTTTCCAAAACCCTGTTTTCTTCTTCATTGAATTTCAAATCCTGGGCTTCCTTTACAATAATTACCTGCTTATCACCCATCATCGGGAACTGCCTTGCCAGGGAAAGGATTTCCTGATAAGAAGTATCTTTTCCATATACCACGGTCTGGTTAAAGGCTTTTTCATCTTCTTCCAGAAAGTCGTGTTCAAGTGCTTTTACAGCAGCATCAATAAAGTAAGGTTCTTCTCCGTGGAAAAAATAAATAGGTAAAACTTCTTTATTTTTAATATTTTTGAGGATTAAATCTAATTCTTTCATCTTATTAATGGAACTTCCAAAACTGAATTTTCAGGAAACTTTTGATTTTAAATTCAAGAAAGACAAAGATAAGTTTTTTATTTATGACTTGGTCCGCAAAACTTACCTTCTCCTTACCCCCGAAGAATGGGTAAGACAGCATTGGATACATTATTATCTTACCGTAAAAGCCTATTCCCCATCAGCACTTATCACTGAAAAAAAGATCCTTCTAAATGGCCTTACCAAAAGAATAGATCTGCTGATTACCGAAAAAACAGAACCCATTATCCTGATTGAATGTAAAGCGCCACAGGTTAAACTTACAGAGAAAACTTTTGAGCAGACGGCAAGGTACAATTCTATTATTGGCGCGAAAGAGATCATCCTGACTAATGGCTTGCAGCATATCAATGCGTATTACGAAAACGAACAGTATCAGTTTTATAAACCGGAGTAAATATTTTAACCACAAAAGTTACAAAAGCTTTTTTGATACCTAAGTTAAATGCCTGTGGATAAGAAGTACACTTAAGTTTTTATAAAAATCAAAGATTTTTATTGATGAAATTTTAAAGCTATTAAAAAATCTGCCCAATCTGCTTAATCTGCGAGTAAACACTGAACCATTAAGATTGATCAGGTATTTAAGAAGACTAAGTGAATTTTGCTGAAAAATTTTTAGATTTTATCTTAACTGCCCTTATCTTCTTTATCTATATTAATATTTCATAAAATAGAAAAGTATCCTTTTCAAACATTAATTTTTAGCATTAAATTGCCTGAGAAAAATAATAATTTAAATACGTTTAAAATACCTATGGAAATTAAGAATATCATCTTCGATTTTGGCGGTGTATTAATGGACTGGAATCCGAGATATTTTTTTAAAGATTATTTCAATGATGATGAAAAAATGGAATACTTTCTTCAACACATTGCACAGACCGAATGGAACGAGGAACAGGACCGCGGAAGAAGCCTTGCGGAAGGTACGGAAATTCAGGTGAAAAAATTCCCTGAATGGGAAAAGGAACTCAGAGCCTATTACGATAACTGGACTGTGATGCTGAAAAGTGATATCCCGCACAATGTAGAAGTCTTAAAGCGTTTAGGAAAAACCGATTATCAATTATTCGGGTTAACCAACTGGTCTGAGGAAACTTTCCCCTATGCTCTGGAAAATTATGATTTCTTCCAGCTTTTTAATGGGAAAATTGTGGTTTCAGGAACAGAAAAAATGATCAAACCGGATCCGAAAATATGGCATGTCCTGTTGGAAAGATACAACCTGCAGGCGAATGAATCTGTTTTTATTGATGACAATCCTAAGAATATTGAAATGGCCAATTCATTAGGCTTCAATACTATTAAAGTTGATCCGGATACTGATCTGGAAAAAGAGCTGGCAGGTCTGGGAATTCAACTTGAATAAAACTTTGGTTTATACATTATTCATCCTCATCTGAGTTATTTTCTGTAATTTAGATGAGGATTTTTATTTGATTCTCCATAATCCAAACCTGTTTAACAATCTACTAAATTACAAAATATGATACGTAACGTTCTATTAACAGCATGCGTTATAAGTGCAGGAACACTTTTCGGACAAAAGCTGAAAACAGTTTCCTACCAGGACGGTTCACAGAAACTGAATGGTCTGGTAACATCCAATGCCGGGAAAAAGCTTCCGGGTGTTCTGATTCTTCCTGCATGGAAAGGTATAGATGATGAAGCTAAAACTGCCGCTGCCGAGCTTGAAAAGCAGGGATACATTGCTTTTATTGCTGATATTTACGGTGAAGGAAATATTCCTGCCGATAATGCTGCTGCCGGTAAATCTGCCGGATATTACAAGCAGAATTATGATGCTTATCAGAAGCGGATTTCTCTTGCTTTAGACCAGTTGAAAAAGAATGGCGCTGTTGCTGATAAAATTGCAGTAATCGGGTATTGTTTTGGTGGTACAGGTGCTCTGGAATCTGCAAGGGGAAGCCTGCCGGTTGTGGGAGCGGTTTCCATTCACGGAAGCATCGGAAAGGACCAGACCAGAAAAAACGGTCCTATTTCTACGAAGATCTTAGTTGAGAATCCTGCTGATGACAAAGGAGTAACTCCTGAAGATTACAATAACCTGATTAAAGAAATGAATGAAGGAAATGCTGACTGGCAGATTATTACCTATGCTCATTCAAAACATACTTTCACCGATCCGAAATCGCCTGACTATAATGAAATAATGGCCAAAAGAGCCTGGAATCATACGCTGATGTTCCTGAAAGAAATTTTGAAATAATTTTTTAATGTAGTAATGTATCAATCTAACAGTGTAACAATGTTTTAAGAATTGGTATATTGGTACATTGCTACACTGTTAGATTGTTACATTTATTAAGCTTCTTCCCTGTTTACAAGTTCCATTGAAAATGCAGGAAGACAGATGGCAATATATTCGCAGGATTCTGAAAACGGGTTGCTGTAACGTACTCTTGCTCCTTTTTCTATTAAAATACTCTGTCGTTTTTCGAGAATAATGGTTTCCCCGTCTATTTCAAATTGCTTTTTCCCTGAAATGATAATGGTAAATTCATCAAAATCCGGAGTCTGGTGAGGCTCGCTCCAATCCGGCGGTGCTACCATGTGGGCAATGGAGACATTTGAGTTTCCCGTAGAGTTTCCCCAGTGTTCTTCAATTAATTTTCCATCTGTAGTAGGAACTACAAACGGTGATTTTTGAATTTTATATTTTTTCATGAATGGTTTTCTTTTTTTATTTCGTAAACAAAATTGGTTCTTGTAGGCTCAGCATAATAAGCCACTTCTTCTTCCGCGATCTTTTGTCCGCCAATTCTTTCCATAGCAATCTGTGAACGGAGGTTTTCTTTTCCTATGTGGAAATGTACCTTATCTACGAACTGGAAGATATAATCAAGCATTATTTTTTTGACCTGCGGATTGATGCCTTTTCCCCATGATTTTGTTCCGTAGAACGTATAACCGATAAAAATACGGTTCTCATTTTCATCGAAATTATAGAAACGGGTACTTCCCAAAACATCACCGGACGATTTTTCAATAATTTTAAAGGCTCCTTCACTTTCCATTGCTCCCTTAAAGAAGGATTCAAAAACTTCTCTTTTATAGCGGTCGGGATTGGGATGCTGTTCCCAAACTCTGGGATCGGAAGCCACTTCATATAAAGATTCAAAATCCCCTTGCTGTAAGGGGATTAATTTATATTCCTGATTTTCTAAAACAGGCTGAATTGAAAATTTCATTGTTTAGCTTTTTGCTTTTGCAGCGTCAGACTCTATTTTCTTAATTTCTTTCAATTTATCTGAAATCTTCATAACGGCGTCCAGTTTTGCAGGTTTTAAAGTAACTTCTGCCTGAGCCATATCCCATTTTATCACCAGGTTTCCTGAATTTTCATCCATCGGGTTTAAGGTAATTTCAAACCACTCCTGCTTGTCTGCCAGTTTGTTCACCGGTACGGTTACATCTACCACATCCTGTTTCGGATCATAGGTATAAGCGCCCCACTGCTGGAAGTCTTTGTTTAAGATTACTTTCCATTCTGTTTCTGTAGGAACGATGAACAGTCCGTAAGTTCCTGCCGGAACCATTTTTCCTCCGAAATTAACAGCCTGTCCGAATGTAATTTTGGTAGATGAGTTCGCTCCTGCTCTCCAAACCTGTCCGTAAGGAACCAATTCTCCGAATATTTTACGTCCTTTCACTCCTGGTCTTCCGTAATCGATGGTAATTTTAGACATTGAAAACTGCTGTTCCACCTTCTGACGCGGACTTACTGCCGGTACTGAATAATCCTGGGCAAAACTTAGAGCCGAAGCTGATATGCAAAGTGCTAATAGTAACTTTTTCACGTGTAAATTTTTGCCTAAATTTACAAAAATCAAAACAAAATAGCCTTTTCTAATTCCAATAATTTTTGCTTTCTCCAGATTCCTCCCGCATAGCCTACCAGTTCTCCGTTTGAACCAATGACACGGTGGCAGGGTATCAGAATGGCAATTTTATTGATTCCGTTTGCTGTTCCCACTGCGCGTATTGCCTTGGGATTTCCTAAAAGTTCCGACTGTTTTTTATAGGTTCTTGTTTCTCCCATAGGAATTTCGCACAAAAGCTGCCATACTTTTTCCTGAAACTCTGTTCCGGTGGTATACAAAGGGACATTGAAGACCTGTCTTTTTCCTTCAAAATATTCTTTTAATTCTGTTTCCAGCTGGGTGAAATGTTTGTGATCTCTTTCTTCAAATCCAGAATTTAAAGCTTTTGATAAAGAAGTAAACTGCTTTTCAAAGTTTTTACGATCTGTAAATTCAAGGAGGCAGATTCCTTCCTCAACGGCACAGGCTACCATTTCTCCCAGTGGAGTCTGTATTGTTTTTCGGTAAATAAGTTCCATAGACTTAAAATTAGTAAATATCTGGAATCTTCACTCAAAAAACTCAGATATTAACTATAATATTTTCTGCCTGACGGATATGTCTTGCATTATGATAAATCACAAAACGGAAAGTATCTCCTAATTTCAGCTTGACCAACTTTGTAATGCTAATGTTGGTTTTTACAGTATTGACATTAACATTTTCTGCTTTTCCGAGCAATTCTGTCATTTGTTCCTGCTGTCTTATAAATTCGTGAACTATATTTTTATTTAGCCGGCTGTTTACGGGATTCATGCTTTTAAAAGCTTTCATTTTGTTTAGTTTTTCCTTTGGGCGCATGCTTTCAGTAAAATAATTCCCTATAATTCCAGGTTTGAATACTGCTACAGGAGATGTTTTTGCGGCAGAAATTCTTTGACTGATCTCCGGAATGTAAAAATTCCCGTAACGGTTAAGATGTTCGAGACATTCAAGAATACTCCAGCTGTCCTGAGAAAGTCTGAAATTGAGTTTTTCATCCGGTTGTTTCAGAAGGCTTTCTGCATACTGCATGTGTTCCTGGGTTAATATTTTCAGTTCATTAAGTAATTGTGATGTAGAAATTTCCATTGATCATTTTTATACAAATTTCGGGATCAACTTTTTCTTAAATGTTGACTGAAATCAAGATTTTTTGAGTCTTGACAATGTTTCCGGAGACATTCTGAGGTAATTGGCAATATATTTATTCGGGACTTCCTGAAATAACTTAGGACTTCTTTTCAATACTCTTTCGAAACGTTCTTTAGGGGAATTAATGAGCAAATCTTTTTCTCTCTCCATCTGCTGAAGCACCAAATCTTCCAGAAGACTGTTCCAGAATTTAAGATTCTCTTCACCTGATACAATGAATGCATAAAAATCTTTTTTTGACGCTATTCTCACACTTGTTTTCTTAATTGCCTGCATATAAAGATCTGAAGGTTTACCCGACAGAAAAGAGTCTAGGGAAACAATAATATTTCCAGTATATCCGAAACGAATAATTCTTTCTTCATCATCATCCATCATAAAAATCCGGATGCTGCCATTTTCGACAAAATAAATATCAGTATTCGTACTTCCTGAAATTTTCAGAAATTCATTTCTTCTGAATTCTTTCTTTTGCCAGTAAAGTCCACTATTTAGCAGTTTCTGAATCATTTAATATGAATGTTTGCTGTTCCAAAGATAATAGGTAATTTTAGATTTCAAAACTTTAACCGTTAATCACATTATGATGTTCAAAAAAGTAAGTTTTATTTTTCTATTTTCTATCGGTCTTTCGGTAAATGCACAACAGGCTGTTCCCTTTAGAATTACCAAACATAATAATATTATTGTAAAAACACTTGTGAATAAAAAGGATTCCCTGGATCTGATGTTCCAGATCGCTATGGAGGATGCCTCAATTTCCCCGGAAAGACAGCGTAAGGCGGATCATATTGTTTTCAATAATGAGGAAGTAAGCGAGAAAAATACAGTGCAGATCGGAAAATTAACCGTAAATAATGTGCGTTTTTTTGACAATGAAATTACCGGACATGAAGCTGACGGAAAAATCGGGACGGGAATTTTTAAGGGAAAAGCATTTAAAATTGATTATGATAATAGTCAATTTCTTATTTACGATAAAATGCCGGACCTGAAGGACTATGAATCAACACCTTTATTTTCAGAAAACGGGCAGTTTTATATTGTTGCGGATAACGTTATCGATGGTAAACAGGAGGAGGTTTATTTTCTTTTACAGTCAGGATATTCTGGCGGAATTCTTTACAGCAACCAATTTGCAGATGAAAAGGAATTAGGCAAAAAGTTAAATTTAACCGGTGAAAGAACATTAAAAAATTCTGCAGGAAAAAGCATTGTAACCCAACAGGGAATTTTGCCTTTTTTAAAGTTAGGAAATACTGTATTGAAAGGTGTTACAGCCGGATTTTTTGCCGGAGATCTGAAAACTCAGAAATCAAATTATTTCGGAGCTGATTTACTGAGAAGATTTAACTGGATTTTTGATGTGGAAAGAAAAACGGCATATTTTAAACCGAGTACGTATTTTTCTGAGGCTTATTACAAGATGAATTAATATACAAAAAGCTCCTTGTCTTTTTTCAATGTAAAACAATCAAATATGTCAAAACAGATGTTTTTTCATATTTTTAGGAGTTTTTGCTATAATTTAAATTTTGTAAAACGAGAAACTTTATTACAAAAAAAAACCATAAATAAAGGGTTTCCGAATTCGGAAACCCTAATTAAACAGTGATTAACTATTTTTATTCTTAAAATCATTCTCTTTCTAAAGATTCATTTAATTTTTTATTTTTTTATAATTTTTGTTGAAAATAAGATATTGTTTTTCAATCCATGAACAGCAAGTATATAAGCTCCAGTATTCAAATCTGATAAATTAATAACTTTCTTTTTATCTGAACTGAAATTTACTGTTTTCACTGTTTTACCGGAAAAATCGGAAACTGTTATTTTTTCAAAATTCTCTCCGGATTCCACAGTTACCTCGTTTGAAAAGAATGCAGGATATACTTTGAATTTTCCATTTGATTTTATGGATTCGTTGGTATTCAGGCTATAGCTGGCTACATCTATTCTCCAAACATCATTGTAGTTCAGATGATCATAAGTTTCTGTCTGAGTACCTCCAAAGAAATATAAATTTCCAAGCGTATCGGTCCAGGTAGCGGAATAGCGTCTGTAAGGCGGTAAATTCACATTGGAAGAAACATCTAGCTGTCCATAATTATATGAGGATGAAGACTGAGGGCCATACATCCATGTCCAGTTACCTGTATAGATATTGTACTTCCATAGATTTTGTTGAGATGTACTGTTTCCGCCAAATAACCACAGATTTCCATTTTTACCGGTCCATGTCAGCGCCTTGTTTCTATCTCCCGGGAAATTGGAAGAGCTTTCCGTTCCCATAGTTCCATAGTTTGCATTTCCGTAAGGAGGAGGGGTTCCTATTACAGACCAGCTGTTGGTACCCGTCTGATATTTCCACATTTTAGCATTTGTAAAATACCAGAAGTCTTTATTTTCGTCCGCCCAGCTGATTCCTGTTCCATAGTCAGCGACAGGATAATTGGTGCTGCTGAAGTTGTTAACAGTTTTATCTCCATTTAACCATACCCACTGATTCTGGGCTATATCATATTTCCATACGTCATTTAAATATCCTTCATTTGCAGAAGTTTCATCAAAGCCATAACCACCATACAAATAGAAATTCCCCTGGACATCTGTCCATGTTTTCCCTCTTACTCTGGCTCCGGGAATATTAGCTGAAGAGTATATTCCCTGGCTTCCATAATTTGCATGCCTGTTATAACCATTATCAGGATTTTTTATTCCTCCTTTCCAGACCCAGTTATTAGATGTAACGTTGAACATCCATAAATCCTGATAATAAGAGTTCACCTGTGGTACCTGACCACCAAACATCCATAGATTTCCGTTAGTGTCTATCCATGACATAGCATCAATACGGCGTCCCGGAGCATTTCTTTTGTTTTCAACATTAATTGTTCCATAGTTAAGCAAATCTCCTGTGTACGATTTAAAGAAACTATTTTCGTTACCGTTGATCCACTGCCATTTTTTTTGAGAAGAATTAAACTTCCATAAATCAACAGAAGAATAGCCTGTGCTATTTATTTCATTACCATACTTCCCGCAAATTCCATAGATCCATAAATTGCCGTCAGTATCTTTCCATTGGGCGCCATACTTGGCCGTTCCTCCGGGAGTATTTTCGCTTTCAACAAGCCCTGCCAGTTTTTCATAGGAAGTAAAATCGTAAGAATTGCCTCCGCTTGTAATTCCCGGTCCTTTAACCTGAACCCAATTATTGGTCACTGTGTTGTATTTCCACAAATCAACTGCATATGTACTTGAATCATTTGTATTGCCATTATATAAATACAGATTTCCATCATTTCCGGTCCAACAGGCTGATGAATTTCTGAATCCCGGAAAGTTTTGTACATCTTCAACATTCATTGCTCCATAAACAGGGGGCTGGCTGACAGGAGGATTTCCGTTTTTCTTCATTAATGTCCAGGAATTAGTGGATGGTGTGTATTTCCACATATAATAATTTATCTGAATCCAGAAGTTTCCGTTTTTGTCTGTCCAGTTATTAGGCTTGGGATTGTTATAATTATAGTTAATGGTTCCCGGCATATTATTAGCATTTTCCACTCCTATTCCGCCGGCAATGTTTTCGGTACTTGTCTGGCTTCCTTTCATCCAGGTCCATAATCCGTTTACAGGATTAAACTTCCATATATCATTGTAATTATAGCTTTGAGGTACGGAACTATGATATCCTCCATAAATAAAGATATTCCCCTGCAAATCTTTAAAACTACAGCTTCCAAACCTTGCACTTGGAGTATTCAGAGTGTTTTCCTGTCCTATGCTGTTGTATACACCATTTGTATTGGGCTGATCTGCTCCTCCGGTCCAAGACCACATATTGGTGGAAATATTGTACTTCCATACGGTATTATATTCATCCCCATTTGATGTTTTACCTCCGAAGAAATAGAGATTTCCTGACGAATCGGTCCACGTTGTGGTATTGATCAGTGCAGGAGGAGCATTGGTGATATTTTCAACTCCTTTTGTACCGAAATTAGCTTCACCGGTTGGTGTTCCGTTTGAAATTTTAATCCAGTTATTGGTAAGGCTGTTGAATTTCCACAGGTCATTTTTTTGTTTACCGGAAGCATCCGCTCCTCCAAAAACATATAAATTTTTATTTGTTGAAGCCCACATAGAAGACATTCTTACAGCTCCGGGAACGTTTCTGTAGCTATCTGCGTTTATTCCTTTATTATACCCGTTAAAATCGTGGTAAAGCCAGCCTTTTCTGAAGGTAAAATTGTTATTTTGATAGTTGTAGCTCCATAACAGGCTGGTTGCATTACTCACCCATCCTGTACTATAACCTCCGAACATCCAGAAAGTTCCGTCGTTATCTACCACATAGGACATTTCTTTTAAAATATTCGGCCAGTTTTCATTACTCTCAAGCCCATATATTCCAAATTCAGCGTTTTGTTCAATTTGATTTCCTCCTTGTATCCAGGTAAAATTGATGTTTTGTGACAAGCACATTGTGCTTATCAAAAGAAAAAATATTTTTTTCATAGTTTATAGTGTTTTTTATTTAATTATAGAATAATTCTCATGCTAATTTTCACAAATAAGAGTTATTTGCTGCATGAAAAATTATTCTATTAATTTTCAGCGAATTTATACAAATTATATAAATCAACAAATAGTTATTTAATTCTGGGTTTCCTTAAAATTAATTTTCATGGCGATGCACTCTTTCTGATCAAAAAATAGAGATTAAATCGATGATAAAATTGAAGCTTCTTAAGTATGCCGGAACTATTTATTGAACTTTGAAAACATAATTTGTTTTGATTTTGTCTGCTTTTTCCTCCAATTCCTTAATGCTGTATACTTTCCTATCCACATCAACCGTATTTATTCTCATTTTAGATTTTTAATTCTGTTGAAAGCTTTAGGAGACAGTATCTCGTTTACATAATTGAAATTAGAGTCTCCATAAAATGTTTTATATGAATTATTTAAAACATTTCTTTTATAATTAATTTTTACAATTTTCTAAGGTTAAATTTCATTCAATATAATAAAAAACCTCATAGATTTCAGCAATCTATGAGGTTTACAGTATTTATTCTTATTCGAAAATTACATTGTTTCCATTTTGAAAGTCATGCTTTCGATTACTTTCAGTATAGCTTCAACAGTATCCATTGAAGTTAAACAAGGAACACCGTTTTCAACACTCATTCTTCTGATCTGGAAACCGTCTCTTTCAGACTGCTTTCCTTTCGTCATGGTATTTACAACGTATTGTACTTTTCCTTTCTGAATCAGATCGATAAGGTTGACACTCTCCTCCCCGATTTTGTATCCTATCTTGCACGGAATCCCTTTTTCTTCGAAGAATTTGGCTGTTCCTTCCGTTGCCCAGATTCTGAAACCAACCTCATGGAATCTCGCCGCCAGATCAGCCGCTTCCTGCTTGTGTTTATCAGCTACCGTGAATAAGATCGATCCGTGCATCGGAACTTTTCTTCCAGCCGCAACCAATCCTTTGTAAAGTGCTTTTTCAAGGGTGGTATCTTTACCCATAACCTCTCCCGTAGACTTCATTTCTGGGCCTAAAGAGATATCTACTTTTGTCAGTTTTGAGAAAGAGAATACAGGAACTTTTACATATACACCTTCTTTGCTTGGAACCAGACCGTTTTTATAGCCTAAGTCCGTCAGTTTCTGGCCTAATATTGCTTTTGTAGCCAGATTAGCCATCGGAACTTCTGTTATTTTGGACAGGAAAGGAACTGTTCTTGAAGAACGTGGATTTACTTCAATTACATAGACATTTCCTTCGAAAAGAACGTACTGGATATTCATTAAACCAATTACATTCAAGCCTTTGGCAAGTCTCTGTGTATAATCTACCAACGTATCGATTTCTCTCTGTGAAACATTCTGTGTAGGATATACTGCGATAGAGTCTCCTGAGTGTACCCCGGCTCTTTCGATATGTTCCATAATTCCAGGAATTATTACGGTTTCACCATCGCAGATCGCATCGATCTCAATTTCTTTTCCTACCATGTACTTGTCGACCAAAACAGGGTGTTTAGGGCTTGCCTCTACCGCGTTTTCCATGTAGTAAGCCAGTTCTGCCTCACCGTATACGATTTCCATTGCGCGTCCTCCCAATACGTAACTTGGGCGTACCAGAACGGGATAACCAATTTCGTTGGCAATTTTTATCGCTTCTTCTTTTGAAGTGGAAGTTTTCCCTAATGGCTGGGGAATTCCCAGTTCCTGAAGTGCTTTTTCGAATTTATCCCTGTTCTCGGCTCTGTCGAGGTCTTCCAGTGAAGTTCCAAGAATCTGTACCCCGTGAGAAGCCAGTTTATCTGCAAGGTTAATGGCTGTCTGTCCTCCGAACTGTACTACCACTCCTTTTGGTTTTTCAAGCTCGATGATGTTCATTACATCTTCTTCCGTTAATGGCTCAAAGTATAATTTATCTGAGATTGAGAAGTCTGTAGAAACCGTTTCAGGGTTATTATTGATGATGATGGCTTCGTAGCCCATTTCTTTGATCGCCCAAACCGAGTGAACCGTTGCATAGTCAAATTCCACTCCCTGACCGATCCTGATAGGCCCTGAACCTAAAACGATGATCTTTTCTTTGCTGGAAACAACGCTTTCGTTCTCTTCTTCGTAAGTTCCGTAGAAATATGGTGTTTCACTTTCAAATTCAGCAGCGCAGGTATCTACCATTTTATATACCGGCATTATTCCGTTTTGTTTTCTGAAATCGAAAACTTCACGCTGCTTCACTTCCCAAAGGTGAGCGATATTCATATCTGCAAAACCTAATTTCTTAGCCTGAATTAAGGTTTCTTTATCAAATTTATTGGCGGCGATTACTTTTTCGAAATCAACTAATTTTTTCAGTTTCCAGATGAAGAATTTATCAATTTTACTCCATTCTACGATCTGTTCCCAATCGTAACCTTTTCTTAGCGCATCTCCGATGATGAATAATCTCTCATCATCACATACTCGGATTCTTCTTTCAATTTCTTCAGCAGTAAGCGCTTCAGCCTGTTTTGTTTTTAATCCTAAATGTCTGATTCCTGTTTCAAGGGAACGGATGGCTTTCTGTAAGGATTCTTCGAAGTTTCTTCCGATAGCCATTACTTCTCCCGTTGCTTTCATCTGGGTAGACAATCTTCTGTCCGCTGTTTCGAATTTATCGAACGGGAATCTCGGGAATTTTGTTACAACATAGTCAAGAGCGGGTTCAAAACATGCGTATGTTTTTCCTGTTACCGGGTTCATAATCTCGTCAAGCGTTAAACCTACTGCAATCTTCGCTGCAATTTTTGCGATCGGGTACCCTGTTGCTTTACTTGCCAATGCTGATGAACGGGAAACTCTCGGGTTTACTTCGATAATGTAGTAGTCGAAAGAATGTGGGTCTAAAGCCAGCTGTACGTTACAACCTCCTTCAATTCCCAAAGCTCTGATGATTTTCAGAGAAGCATTTCTCAACAACTGATATTCTCTATCTGAAAGTGTCTGGGAAGGCGCTACTACAATAGAGTCTCCCGTATGTACTCCTACCGGGTCTATATTTTCCATGTTACAAACCACAATGGCATTGTCGTTTGCATCACGCATTACTTCATACTCAATTTCTTTGAAGCCTGCAATTGATTTTTCGATAAGACACTGGGTAACAGGGCTGTATTTCAATCCCAATTCAGCAATTTCTTTCAGTTCGGCTTCTGTAGAGGCGATACCACCGCCTGTTCCTCCCATTGTAAAGGCAGGACGAACAATTACCGGATATCCGATCTCATCAGCGAAGCGAATGGCTCCTTCTACCGTATTCACGATATCCGATTCCGGAACCGGCTCATTCAGCTCTCTCATCAGCTCACGGAAAAGGTCCCTGTCTTCTGCTCTGTTGATTGCAGAAAGCTTAGTTCCCAATACTTCTACTTTACATTCTTCAAGGATTCCGGATTTTTCCAGCTCTACTGCCATATTCAGACCAGTTTGGCCTCCCAATGTCGGTAAAAGCGCATCCGGACGTTCTTTTCTGATGATGTGGCTTACAAACTGAAGGGAAATAGGCTCGATGTAAACTTTATCTGCGATTTCCACATCCGTCATAATGGTTGCCGGATTTGAGTTGATCAAAATCACCTTGTAGCCTTCTTCTCTCAAAGACAGGCAAGCCTGTGTTCCTGCATAATCAAATTCAGCTGCCTGACCGATGATGATGGGTCCTGAACCGATTACTAAAATTGTTTTTATATCTGTACGTTTTGCCATTTTTCTTTTTATTGTAGAGTCAAGATTCTAGAGCCAAGAGCCAAGATTCCAGACTTTTATTTTAAATTATTTTTAAACGAATAAATCATTCTCTGAATTTCAGAAACTTCACTTAGTAAAGTGTTTATTTTTTCTTCCGGTAAAAGATTTAATTCTCTAATCAGAATCAGCTGTGTCTGCAATTCAAAGGCTGATCCCAGAGCAACTGCCAAAAAATGATTAAATTCTTTACTTCCATTTCTACCAGAACCTTCCGCAATATTCGAAGGAATAGAAACTGCAGATCTTTTAATTTGAGAAATTAAACCATACTTTTCATCGCTACTGATCTCCTGACAGATAATGTAAACATTCTTTGCCAGTACAATAGATTTTTGCCAGAAAAGCAATTTTTCAAAATTGTGCATTTATAGTCTATTAATTTTAATCTTCGCGTCTTGGTTCTTGTATCTTGATTCTTGGTTCTATTTTTTAAAGTTTTCCATTAATTCAATGAACTCATCAAACAAATAGTTCGCATCTTCCGGGCCCGGGCTTGCTTCCGGGTGATACTGAACTGAGAAACAAGGGTGAATCTTGTGTTTCAGGCCTTCGTTTGTTCTGTCGTTCAAAGCGATGTGCGTTTCAATTAAATCTGTATTTTTCAAACTTTCCTGATCTACTGCATAACCATGATTTTGAGAAGTGATCGCCACTTTGTTTTTATCCAGATCCAAGACAGGATGATTTCCTCCCCTGTGACCGAATTTTAATTTGAAGGTTTTTGCTCCACAAGCCAGACCGATCAATTGATGTCCTAAGCAGATTCCGAAAATCGGAACTTTTCCTAAAATGCCGCGGATCATTTCAAGAGCATTCTGGTTGTCTTCAGGATCACCGGGACCGTTTGACAGCATAACTCCATCAGGATTCATCAGTAAAATTTCTTCTGCCGTTACATCCTGGGAAACTACTGTGATATCACAATTTCTTTGGGATAACTCTCTGATAATCCCCAACTTGGAACCGAAATCTACCAGTACTACTTTCAAGCCTCTCCCCGGATTGGCGTAAGGTGTTTTTGTAGAAACCATTTCCACCTGATTGGTAGGGAAAGTTGTTGATTTTAATTCTGAAACTACTGTGTTTTCATCAGTATCAGCGTTTACAATTTTTCCTTTCACAACCCCTGAGTTACGTAGGATTCTGGTCAGTCTTCTGGTATCGATTCCTGAAATTCCCGACAGGTTTTTCTTTTTAAATAATTCATCTAAAGTGATCTGAGTACGGAAATTAGAAGGAAGATCGCAAAGTTCTTTTACGATAAGTCCTTTAATAGCCGGCTCGATACTTTCATAATCATCACGGTTAATACCATAATTCCCGATAAGCGGATAGGTCATGCAAACAATCTGACCGCAGTATGACGGGTCGGAGATCAGCTCCTGATATCCTGTCATTCCGGTATTGAAAACTACTTCTCCGGCAGTTTCCAATTCTGCTCCAAAACCTTCTCCATGAAATACTTCACCGGACTCCAGTATTAATTTTTTCTTCATTTTCTTTATTTAGATTTTCTTTTACTTTTTATTCTTTTTAAACCACCCCGTCAAAAACTCTCTGAATTTTTGCCACCCCTCCAAGGGAGGGGAATTTTTTGCCTGTTCAAGATATGGAACCCGAAACCGGAATCCCGAATCTTATTTATTTAAAGGTATATCCTTCTTTTTCCAATGTTTCTTTAAGGATTGCCATTCTTGCGAAAACGCCGTTCTGCATTTGTTTAAAAATTCTTGAACGTTCGCATTCCACAAGGTCTGTATCAATTTCAACACCTCTGTTGATAGGAGCCGGATGCATGATGATTGCTCCCTTTTTCATTGCTTTTTCTCTTTCTTTTGTAAGACCGTATTTTCTGTGGTATTCGGAGGCTGAATAGCTCATTTTTGCATCATGTCTTTCATGCTGAATTCTTAAGAGCATCAATACGTCTGCCTCAGCGATTAACTGATCAACCGGTAAGTAGGTTCCGTTGATTAAAGCTCCTTCATCGAACCAGTCTTCCGGGCCGGAAAAATATACTTTAGCTCCTAATCTTCTCAATGCTTCTGCATTTGAATTGGCTACACGGCTGTGTTTTACGTCTCCTACAATTCCTATTTTCAGTCCTTCAAATTTTCCGAATTCCTGGAAAATTGTCATCAGGTCCAGCATACATTGGGACGGATGGTTTCCTGTTCCGTCTCCTCCGTTAATTACTGGAATACTGATATTATTCAGTTCTTCAAAATACCGGTCTTTCTTATCTCTGATCACTACCAGGTTTACTCCCAGGCTTTCAATGGTTTTCACGGTATCATAAAGACTTTCTCCTTTGTTAACAGAACTGTGGGAAGCATCGAAAGGTACTACCTGCAAACCCAGTTTTCTTTCTGCAATATCAAAACTTGTTTTTGTTCTGGTGCTGTCTTCAAAGAAAAGATTTGAGCAAAAAACTTCTCCTTCAATTTTTGCAGTTTTACCGTTGGCAAAAGCCAGTGCTTCGGTCAGTATACTGTTGATTCTCTCTGTGCTTAGTTCTGCGATCGTAAACATAATTCTTAATTTTTGAGCATAAAAAAAGCGAAGACAACATCTTCGCTTAATAATAATAAATATCGTAAAGGGCGCTTTCGCCCGGTAAATCTAATGATATAAATACTCTTTTATTCATTAGGTGCAAAGATACAAAAATTTCACGAACCTACAAAACCCAAGTTTCAAATAAATTAAAACTTTCTAAACCTTCCTTATTTTCATTTATAATTAATATTTTTGTTAAAAACTCAAACCTATTCTATGGATTTAAAGGACAAAATGATTCTCAGTATTATTCAGGAAGACTCTACTTTATCGGTGAAAGAAATTTCAGAAAAGATTGGTCTTACGTTTACTCCTACTTATGAGCGTATTAAACAGCTGGAAAAACAGGGCATTATTGAGAAGTATGTTGGCCTTCTGAACCGTGAAAAACTGGGTTTAAATATTGTGGTTTACTGTAATGTCCGCCTTAAGGAACAATCCCAGAAAGTGCTGGAAACCTTTGAGAAAAACATTATGAAGCATGATGAAGTGCAGGAAATCATCAGTCTTTCCGGCGAATATGACTATATGCTGAAGATCATTGCAAAAGACATTAATTCTTATAATGATTTCGCGGTGAATGTAATCTCAAATATTCCTAATATCGGTCAGTATCACAGTTCAATTGTGCTTCACGAGGTTAAAAAATCCACTAAGTTTAAAATTGATCTGGAATAATCCTACTAAAATCACGTTGAAGATGCTTCGACTTCGCTCAGCATGACATTTCTAATATCAAACGTCATTTTGTAGTGTTGTCATGCTGAGCGGAGCCGAAGCATCTGATAAAATTTCTAATCAGCTTAAGAATAAATTGATTAAAAACCATCAACCCAATAATTTGTTTTTCAGCTTATTAAACTGATATTCTATTTTATCCAGACAGAGATTCCCTATACTTCCCTGATGGGTATGATCCAGGTTTCCTACTTCAAACTCAAATTCATTATTTTCAATCTCCTGCCCTACTTTTACATAAGCATCGCGAAATGAGCTTCCTTTTTTCACTTCCTCATTGATCTTCTCCACGCTGAACAGGTATTTATACTTTTCATCTTCCAGAATTCCGTCTTTCACCTGGATGTTCGGAAGAGTGTAATTTAAAATCTCCAAGCATTCTTTCAAAGAATCAATGGCAGGGAAAAGGATTTCTTTCGTCAGCTGTACATCTCTGTGATAACCTGATGGCAGATTGTTTGTCAACAGGATCAGCTCATTGGGCAGAGACTGGATTCTGTTGCATCGTGCACGAACTAATTCAAAAATATCGGGATTCTTTTTATGGGGCATAATGCTGCTTCCGGTGGTAAATTCTTTTGGAAAACTTATAAAATTGAAGTTCTGGCTTAAATACAGACAGACATCGTATGCAAATTTTCCAAGGGTTCCTGCTAAAGTAGCTATAGCCATGGATAACATTTTCTCAGATTTTCCACGGGTCATCTGGGCGTACACGGAATTATAGTTCATCGACTGAAAACCCAGGTTATAAGTTGTGCTTTCACGATCAATCGGGAAAGAGGAACCATATCCTGCTACAGAACCAAGCGGATTTTTATTGATGATATTCTTCACCGAAAATAACAGTTCAATATCATCCAGCAATGCTTCAGCATAAGCTCCAAACCATAATCCAAATGAAGACGGCATCGCGATCTGAAAATGGGTATAACCCGGAAGCAATATATTTTTATGCTGTTCGGCCAGACTGATCAGGATCTGGAAAAATTCATCGGTTAAAGAGGTAATTTCACGGATCTCATCCAGCAGATAAAGCTTTATATCCAACAAAACCTGATCGTTACGGGATCTTGCGGTATGGATCTTCTTTCCGGTATCTCCTAATTTTTCAATTAAGATAGCTTCAACCTGGGAATGGATATCTTCCGCTTCTTTGTCAATTTCAAAACTTCCGTTCTCAATATCCTTTAAAATATCTTCCAAAACAGAGAGCATCTGTTTGGATTCTTCACCGGAAACAATTCCGGTTTCTGCCAGCATTTTGCAATGTGCCATTGAGCCTATAACATCATATTTTGCCAAACGCTCATCAAAGTCAAGGTCTTTTCCGACTGTAAACTTGTTGACTAATATATTGGTGGCAAGGTCATCCTTCTGCCATATTTTTTTCATAATGATTTTCTTTACAATATTGATTTGTTTCAACCTGCCCAACAGGGCATCCTTATTATTAAACTATAAAAAAACATCTCTACATTTAAAGTCTTCGTCTTTAATCTTCTTTTTGCATAAATCTTTATTAAAAACTGAACTTTACTGCCTGTTGAGCCTGGTCAAAACATTATTTTTAGATATTAGATTTCAGACTTTTGAAAATCTGGTGTCTGGAATCCGGCATCTGATGTCTTTATAAAACTTTTTCCAAGATCCCGATATAGATCCCTATTCCTTCTTCAATCTCTTTTATATAAATGTATTCATCTGCGGTGTGGGAGCGCCTGCTGTCTCCGGGACCTATTTTTACTGATGTACATGGAATAATGGCCTGATCGGATGACGTTGGTGAACCGTACGTTGTCCTTCCGATTTCCAGCCCGGCCTGTACAAAAGGATGATCCATTTCTATTTTTGATGAATTCAGCCTTAAAGATCTTGCCGTTAATGTAGATTTCATCTGTTCCTGAATGATTTCAAATACTTCTTTATTGGAATATTCATCAGTAATTCTTACATCTAAAGTGAAAGTACAGGCTTCCGGAACCACATTATGCTGAACTCCGGCATGAATTCCGGATAATGTTATCTTTACTTCACCCAGATAATCGGAAACTTTGGGAAACTTAAAAGCCAGAATGTCCTGCAGGTCTTCCATACATTTTACTATGGAATTATCATTATTGGGATGGGCGGCATGTGAAGGGGTTCCTTTCGTTTCCCCGTCAATTACCAAAAGTCCTTTTTCTGCGATCGCCAGATTCATCTGTGTGGGTTCTCCTACAATAGCGAGTTCTATATTGGGAAGCTGCGGAAAAAGAGCTTCAATGCCGTCAATACCTGAAATTTCTTCTTCAGCTGTCAGGGCAATAATCAAATTGTATTGTAAATTTTCTTTTTCATAAAAATGTAAAAAGACCTGAGCCATAGAAACCAGGGAAGCTCCTGCATCATTACTTCCCAATCCGTATAATTTTCCGTCTTTTTCAACTGGAAGAAACGGGTCCAATGTGTATGCTTTATTGGGTTTTACGGTATCATGATGGGTATTTAATAAGATTGACGGCTTAAATACATCAAAGTTTTTATTAACTGCCCAGATATTATTTTTAAAACGTTTTGCAGGAATATGATGCTTTTTGAAAAAATTCTCAATTTCCACAGACGTATTGTATTCATCTTTGCTGAATGAAGGAATTGCAATCAGTTTTTTAAGCAATTCAACTGCGTTATTCAGCAGCTCTTCTTTATTATAAACGGATTTCAGTTCCTGCATGATGATTTTCTATATGGTTTTTCAGTTGGGTTTCTTTAATTAGGAATACCTTGTTTACATTATTCTTTACAGCTCCGAGAGCATTTTCAAGCTTGGGAAGAATTCCTTTATGCAGCTTTCCTGCCTGTTTTAAAACAGAAAACTCTTCTTCGGATACACTTTTTATCACTGATCCGGGATCTTCAACATTCTCCAGAACTCCTTCTTTATCAAAACAGAAAAGCAGTTCCACAACATAAATATCTGACAGAGATTGCGCAATTACAGAAGCAATAGTGTCCGCATTGGTATTTAAAAGATTTCCTTTTTTGTCATGCGTGATTGCTGAAAAAATGGGTACAAGTTCAAGATTAATCAGTTGTAAAAGCAGTTTTTCATTAATGCTTTGCTTGTCAATATCGCCTACATATCCAAAATCTATTTCAGGATGGTTTCTTTTTTTTGCCTGGATCATATTTCCATCAGCACCGGAAAATCCAATAGCGTTGCAGTTTTTCGCCTGCAGTTTAGCTACGATATTTTTATTGATGCTTCCTGCATACACCATGGATACAATATCCAGGGTATCTTTATCTGTAATCCTTCTTCCGTTGATTAATTTCTGCTCGATTCCCAGCTTATCAGCCAATGTCGTAGCCACTTTTCCTCCTCCATGAACAAGAATTTTCTTTTCTTTAATCCCGGAAAACTGTTCCAAAAATTGGTTTAATAGTGCCTCATCGTCAATCAGAGCACCGCCTATTTTTATCACGAAAAGCTTTTCTTTCATAACCGTTATTTTGAATCAATTTCGTCCAGAATTTCACTAAATACAGTCTGGGCAGAGAAAATTCTGTTTTTTGCCTGCTGATAGATGATGGAGTTTTTTCCGTCCATTACTTCATCGCTCAATTCTACATTACGGCGTACAGGAAGGCAGTGCATTACTTTTGCAGCATTGGTATTTTCCAGTTTTTGGGCTGTCAGCATCCAGTTTTCCTTCACTTCAGGCATTGCTGCATAATCATCGAAAGAGGACCAGTTCTTTACATAAATAAAATCTGCATCTTTCAACGCTTCTTCCTGATTATGAATTACTTTTACGTCTTTTGTGAAATTTTTATCCAGATCATATCCTTCAGGATTAGCAATGACAAATTCTACATCCATTTCCTGCATCCATTCTGCAAAAGAATTTCCTACAGCCTGTGCAATGGGTTTAATATGCGGCGCCCATGTCAGAACTACTTTAGGTTTACTTTCTTTTTTCCAGTTTTCTGTAATGGTAATACAGTCTGCCAGACTTTGCAAAGGATGTCGCGTAGCTGATTCCAGGGAAATCACCGGCACTTTTGCGTGCTGTTCAAACTGGCTCAGGATATTTTCGTTCACATCATCATCTTTGGATTTCATTCCGGCAAAGCAACGTACTGCAATGATATCACAATATTGATTCAGCACTTCGATGGCATCTTTGATATGCTCCACTGTATCGCCATTCATTACAGCTCCGTCTGCAAATTCCAGATTCCAGGCTTCCTGCGCTGCATTTAAAGTAAGGACATTCAGCCCTAAATTCTGTGCTGCAATCTGGCTGCTTAAACGTGTTCTTAAACTTGAATTTAAAAATACAAGACCTATGGTTTTTCCCTTTCCTTTTTCAGTTTCGGAATGAGGATTTTCTTTAATTTGTAAAGCTTTTTTTATGATTTCCTGTAAGTTTTCTACATCGCTTACAGAGGTGAATTTTTTCATTTGATGATTTTTTTCTAATTAATTGTGATAATCTTAACCATAAAAGACACAAAAGTTTTTATTGTTAAACACTTATGTTTTAAAAGTTTATTATTTTGAAGTCACTAAAGCGTTTAAACCTTTTGTAACTTTTGTGGTTACATATTTTCCAATACCGTTTTCAGAGCACTGATGAAAAGATCTGTTTCTTCTTTTCTGATATTAAGAGCCGGAAGAATCCTTAAAACACTTTTATCATTAGAGTTTCCGGTAAAAATATGATGATTGTACAACAGGTTTTTTCTCACTTCTGAACAATCCTGATCAAGCTCTATTCCAATCATCAGTCCTTTCCGCCTGATGGATTTAACATGCGGAAAGTCTTTAATTTCATCTTCAATATAACCTCCCATCTCCTGAACATTTTTGATAAGATTTTCATCTTTTATAACATCCAGAACAGCAATTGCTGCAGCACAGGCTAAATGATTCCCTCCGAAAGTTGTCCCCAATAAACCATTAGTTGCCTGAAATTTCGGGTGAATCAGAACACCGCCAATCGGGAAGCCATTTCCCATACCTTTGGCCGTAGTGATAATGTCTGGTTCAATCCCAAATTCCTGATGGGAAAAGAAATATCCGCTTCTGCCATATCCTGATTGCACTTCATCCAGAATCAAAACAGAATTATACTTTTCACACAACTCCTTAATTTTCGACAGAAATTCTGCTTTTGGAATCATAATTCCGCCTACACCCTGAATTCCTTCGATGATTACGGATGAAATTTCATTTCCTTGTGCTTCAAAAATTTCTTCAAGCTGTTTGATATCATTCCATTCAGATTTAATGAATCTTTCAGAGAAGTTTACCGGAGCAACAATTTTGGGATTGTCTGTCACAGAAACGGCTGCGGAAGTTCTCCCGTGAAATGATCCTGAGAAATACAGCACTTTACTTTTTCCGTTGTGGAAAGATGCCAGCTTCAATGCATTTTCATTGGCCTCAGCTCCGGAATTGCACAGGAAAAGGTTATAATCCTCGTATCCTGATATTTTTCCTAATTTTTCAGCGAGTTCAGTCTGCAATTCATTCTGCACAGAATTGGAATAGAAAGAAATTTTCTCTAACTGATCTTTTAATTTATTTTGATAATACGGATGATTATGCCCTATGGAAATCACTGCATGACCGCCATAAAAATCGAGATATTTTTCTCCTTTATCATCCCAAAGAAAAGATCCCTGAGCCTTTACAGGATTTATGCTGAATAATGGATATACGTTGAATAAATTCATTTTTTTATTTTTTTTATTTTTCTTTTGTCTTGAAACAAAAGAAACAAAAGTTCAAGACTGGAAACTTCCGCTAAAAATTATTTCTGTTCTCTAAAAATTCTAAAACTTGCGCGAATTCGATATTACTTTTTCGATTCAATTGTTGTCTCGCGCTTCAAACAGTAGAATTTTCTTAACGTTCACAGAATTAATTTTTTTAACGCTCCATTTTCCTAGGTCGGTTTTGGATTGAGTTTTAAAAATTCACAATTGACTTATTGAGCATTCACTTTAAAATGCTACCGGCTTTAAATTCAACCCCAGTTTTTCTTCCCAGCCCATCGCTATATTCATGTTCTGCACTGCCTGTCCGGAAGCTCCTTTCAACAAATTGTCAATCGCTGAGTGAATAACTGCTGCATTTCCGCTCTTTTCTATATGAATCACACAGCGATTGGTATTAACAACTTGTTTTAAATCAATTGTATTTTCGCTTACCTTTACAAAAGGCTCATTTTCATAAAAATCCTGATACAATTGACAGATATTTGAAAAAATTAAATCTGTTTTTATGGTTGAACTTGTAAAAATTCCTCTTGCGAAATCTCCTCTCCATGGAACAAAATTCAAACTGACATCTTTATGGTTGAATGAAGACAACTGCTGTAAAATTTCATCCACATGCTGATGCGTCAAAGTTTTATATGCTGAAATATTATCGTTCCTCCAGGTAAAATGGGTTGTTGGCTGTAAAGACTGTCCTGCACCCGTTGACCCTGTAATTCCTGTTGTATACACTTCGTTTAGCAAACCTTTTTCCGCCAATGGAAGTAAAGCCAGCTGAATCGCCGTTGCAAAACATCCTGGATTGGCAATACTTTTTGCCTCCGCCAGATTTTTTTTATTGATTTCAGGCAGTCCATAGATAAAATTTCTGTTTTCAAAGTTTCCATCCAAACGGAAATCATTTCCAAGATCGATTACTAAAGTATCATCCTTAACAGGATTTTGAGTAAGCCAGTTTTGACTTTCTTTGTGAGGAAGACACAGGAAAAGAATATCCACATTTTCAACTTTATCCGTTAAAACCTGTTCGCAAACCGCCGTTAAATCCGGGTACAAATCTGAAATTTTTGTCCCCGAATTGGAACGGCTATATAAAAAACTCAATGTTATATTGGGATGAAAAGCCAGCACACGGACCAGTTCACTTCCTGTGTAGCCGTTCGCGCCTACAATTCCTACTTTTTTCATTTCTAATTTTTTGACTAATGAGATTTTGCCCCACCTCAGGTTAAATTGTTCTTTCGGAACTCTTTATTTTGAATTGATCTGGTGATATATATTCAAAGAATTGCTTAAAATTTTTGTGTATCCTTTTACATCTTCTCCTGTCCATGCCCTGTTTGCTTCACCATAACTTCCGAATTTATCGGACATCAGGTCGTGACCGGATTCAATTCCGTTTAAAACAAATCTGTATGGATGAAGTGTTACAAATACTTTTCCGGTGACTGCTTTTTGAGAATCTGTTAAAAAAGATTCAATGTTCCTCATTACCGGATCTAAGAAAAGTGCTTCGTGAAGCCAGTTTCCGTACCAATCAGACAGCTGGGATTTCATCATCTGCTGATATTTTGATAGGGTATGCTTTTCCAGTAAATGATGTGCTTTGATGATCACGGACGCCGCAGCTGCTTCAAAACCTACTCTTCCTTTAATTCCGACAATAGTATCTCCAACATGAATATCACGGCCGATTCCATAAGCGGAAGCCAGTTCCTCAACTTTCTGGATAGCATACACGGGATGCTCAAAATTTTCTCCGTTCACTCCAATAATCTCACCGTTTTTAAATTCAATTTCAAGCTCTGAAGGTTGGATTTCTTTGATTTGCGATGGAAAAGCTTCTTCAGGGAGGTAATTTCTTGATGTCAGTGTTTCTTTCCCTCCTACTGAAGTTCCCCAAAGTCCTTTATTTACAGAATACTGAGCTTTATGAAATTCCATTTCGTAACCGTGGTTTTTCAAAAATTCAATTTCTTCTTCACGGGACAGGCTCATATCGCGGATTGGCGTAATGATTTCCTTTTCGGGACACATTACCTGAAAAATCAAATCAAAACGGACCTGATCATTACCGGCTCCTGTACTTCCGTGCGCAATGGCATCAGCACCGGTTTCAATGGCATATTTTGCAATTTCCTGTGCCTGAACTGTACGTTCAGCACTTACAGACAATGGATAGGTATTATTTTTCAGCACATTTCCGAAGATCAGATATTTTACACAAGAGTTATAATAATCTTTCTGAGCATCAACACACCTGTATTCTTTTACCCCAAGATTGAAGGCTTTTTTCTCCAGCTCTTTTTCCTCTTCTTTAGAAAAACCTCCGGTATTTACAGTAACTGCATACACTTCATATCCCAGTGTTTCACTAAGATATTTGGCACAGTAAGAGGTATCCAAACCTCCGCTAAACGCTAAGATTACTTTCTTTTTCTCCATTGTAACAATCAATTTCGGACTGTTTAATTTCAATCCCGTTTACTTTATCATTATTTTCAGGAACGAAAAGCATGGCTGTACACAGACAGTTTTTACGCTCCTTTTTCATTAAAATTTCATAATTTACACAGTTTTTGCAGCCATTCCAGAACTCTTCATCCTGAGTGAGCTCAGAGTAAATTACCGGCTTGTAGCCAAGATCACTGTTGATCTTCATGACGGCAAGCCCTGTTGTTAAACCAAACACTTTTGCATTCGGATATTTTTCCCTGGATAACTGGAAAACCTTATTCTTAATCAAAGTGGCTACTCCTCTGTTCCTGTAATCAGGAGAGACAATAAGCCCTGAATTTGCCACAAACTGACCATGCGACCAGGTTTCTATGTAGCAGAAACCTACCCAATCTCCATTTTCAGTGGCAACCACAGCATTACCTTCTGAAATCTTTTTCGTTAAATATTCAATGGAACGTTTGGCGATTCCCGTTCCTCTGCGCTGTGCAGAATCATACATTTCCTGCTGTATTTCATTCACATGCAATAAATGTTTGTCTGAGGAAATTTCTATTTCCATTTATTTATCTGAATTTTTTGGCAAATTTAAAGCATAATAACTTTAAAAACCAAATTAAAAAGATATTTTTTTTGTTTAAATAAAAAATACAGGTAATTTTATCTTTATTGAAAAATATAATTTTGCTAAATTATTATATATTTGCTAAAAACATATAGCTATGGAAAATAAATGCCCGAAATGCAGTAGCAATACCATTGTAAAAAGTGGAATTATTAACGGAAAACAACGTTTTCTCTGCAAAGACTGCAGGTATTATTTTACTGTAAAAAAAATGGGCAAACAGATTGATGATTACTATGTAACCAAAGCCCTGCAACTCTATCTTGAAGGTTTAAGCTTCCGGGAAATAGAACGTATTATCGGAGTTTCGCACGTAACAATCAGTTCCTGGATCAAAAAATACAATATTACAAGACCGCCCCACTCTGAATTCCACCCTGTTTATAAGATTTTAAAACAAAATGAATTGATTGAGTATATGTCTCAGGAAAACAATATTAAAAATTCAGGACTTATCATCACCCAGTTCGCGGACAAGTATATGCTGATTAAATGGGAGAGATTTAAAAAGTAGGATTAAGATTAAGGTCAATGGGGATTTTGCTTCGCAAGTGAATAATGAATTCAACTCAGTCACTCCCAAACCCTCAGACTCTAAAACTAAAAAACCGGAACACGAACCCCACAACTATCAACTAAAAATTAGCAATATATAAAATAACTATATACTTACCATTAATATATATTAAATTTTTATAAATAAATTATTAATTACAATTTGGCTTTCACAAAAAACAACGCCAAAAATTGATAATTTATGAAGAAATTACTTTCATTTATTGGATTAGCCTTAATAAGCAGTTCTTTATATTCACAGGGTTCTCCTGATTACGGAGGCGGATTAAAATTAAACCTCAACCAGGAAGGAGATAAGTATATCAGATTTATTTTATGGGATCAGTTCTGGCTCAGAAACACCCAGATGAACCCGGGAAGTATGGTCGCCAATGAACCTACCGATAACTCCTGGAGCCTGGGAAACAGAAGATTGCGTGCTTTAGTATATGCGCAGATCTCTAAAAGATATATGATTTTAGCTCATTTCGGGATCAATAACCAGACATTTATTAACGGCGGCGCCACAGGAACCACAGGTACGGGAGGTTATGGAAACGGCAAGAAACCACAGTTATTTTTTCATGATGCATGGAATGAGTACGCGGTTATTTTACCTGGGGAAGCAGGAAAATTCAGTTTATCTTTAGGGGCCGGACTTCATTATTACATGGGACTTTCCCGTATGACTATGGCTTCAACACTGAATTTCCTTACCCTGGATTCTCCTATTTTCACCTGGCCTTTGATTGACAATTCCGATCAGTTTGCGAGACAGCTGGGAATGTTTGCCAAAGGAAAATACGGCAAACTGGAATACCGTTTCAGTTTAAACAAACCTTTTGCAACTGACCTGGTTCCTGTCAATGTAACAGATCCCGCAAGAGCTGTAGCTGTAGATAATAATGGAAATCCGAGCTTTTCAAAAGCAGGTTATGTGGAATACCAATTCTTAGATGAAGAATCGAATACCCTTCCTTTCAAAGTGGGCTCATATTTAGGAACCAAGAAAGTTTTCAATGTAGGCGCAGGTTTTTATCATCAGGCGGACGGAACAAGAACTTCCGTGAATTCAAATATTGAAAAACACGATATTACCCTTGTAGCGGTAGATGCTTTTGCAGATATTCCCCTGGGAAATGCAAAACATAAAATGGCAGTTTCCGCCTATGCCGGATATTATAACTATAATTTCGGACCTAACTATGTAAGAAATCTGGGAACAATGAATATTGCGGCTTCTGATCCTAATTTTACCGGAAATAAAGCCATTGCAGGCCCCGGAAACCTACAACCTGTGATCGGAACAGGTAATATCGTTTATGCACAGGCTGGTTTCCTTCTTCCGAACGAGACAGAAAAACCAAAGATCAGGATACAGCCTTTTGCAGCATATACCTATAAAGACTTTGAAGCATTTGACAAACCTTCATCACAGTTTGACGTGGGTGCCAACTGGTTCATAGACGGGCATCACGCAAAGATCACCACACAATATTCCACAAGGCCGGTTTATACCAGTCCTACGGAAAGTCCTTCTTCAAAAGGAGAATTCATTGTACAGTTCCATATTTATCTTTAAAAACCCGGATGAATTTAATATCTTAATTCTTTAACATCAAAACCAATTAACATGAGTGAAAATCACCACGAAAACTACGAGAATATGACCGAAAGGCAAAAGAACCGCACCATCTGGAGCGTGATCACAGCCTCATCACTCGGTACTTTGATAGAATGGTATGATTTCTATATTTTTGGGAGCCTGGCTATTGTTTTAGCTACCAAATTCTTCCCTGCAGATAATCCTACCGCAGCTTTTTTATCTACGCTGGCCACTTTTGCAGCAGGATTTGTAGTAAGACCGTTCGGGGCATTATTCTTTGGGAGATTAGGCGATATTATCGGGAGAAAATACACATTCCTTGTCACCCTTTTGATTATGGGATTCTCCACTTTCCTGATCGGATGTATTCCAAGCTACAAAACAATTGGATTTTTAGCACCTGTTTTAGTTTTAATTTTAAGATTATTACAGGGATTGGCACTTGGAGGTGAATATGGAGGTGCAGCCACTTATGTTGCGGAATATGCACAACCGCACAGAAGAGGCTACTGGACTTCATGGATACAAACTACCGCAACGGCAGGACTTTTCATATCATTAATTGTAATTCTGGTTACCAAATCCACTTTATCGGCAGAGGAATTTGACAACTGGGGCTGGAGGGTTCCGTTCTGGATCTCAATCCTTATGGTAGGAGTTTCTTACATCATCAGAAAAAACATGAAAGAATCCCCGCTTTTTGCAAAGGCTAAAAGTGAAGGAAAAACTTCAAAAAATCCTTTAAAAGAAAGCTTTGGTAACAAATACAATTTTAAATTCGTTCTTCTCGCTTTATTCGGAGCTGCAATGGGACAAGGGGTGATCTGGTATACAGGACAGTTCTACGCCATGAGCTTCCTTCAAAAGGTAATGAATGTGGAATCCGCTCAGGTTGATTCTCTTATGGCCACCGCTCTGTTCTTAGGAACACCTTTCTTCGTATTTTTCGGATGGCTATCGGATAAAATAGGACGAAAAGCTGTGATGATGACGGGAATGCTGGTTGCTATTTTAGCGTACAGGCCTATTTACGACAGCATGTTCAAAAGCGTCAACCTTGAAAGTAAAACAGTTGCCGCTAACGGAATTACAGAAAAAAGAACTTCAAAGATCCATGCAGATATTGCTACAGACAGTTTAGTGACCTTACATAAAGAAACTCTTTATACGGACGGAACTTTAACTAAAAAAGATAGTATTGTTCACTGGTCGCCAACCGGACCTGTTATGAAAGATGGAAAAGCAGAAGAGCCTAAAGTTTCACAAACGGTAAAGCTGGCTGATAATACAAAATGGTATCTCGTCTTTTTAGTATTTATTCAGGTACTGTTTGTAACGATGGTTTACGGGCCTATTGCCGCTTTCCTTGTGGAAATGTTCCCTGTAAGAATCCGTTATACCTCCATGTCTTTACCATATCACATTGGAAACGGGGTATTTGGAGGACTTCTTCCGGCAGTCGCCACTTACCTGGTAACAGTGGGTAAAGATGCAGGGCACCCGACATGGTATCTTCAGGGACTATGGTATCCTATTGGAGTTGCCGCTGTCTGCCTGATTATCGGATTGTTTTATCTTAAAAATAAGAATAGTAATATTCACGATTAGACAGAGGCCAAATCACTTAATTTTTTACTAATTTTAAAACTACTAAAAATGAACGGACTAAAAAAAATATTAGGCATACTCTGGATCGCTGTTGCCCTTGTGGTAGGATATTTCGGAATAACTGTTTTAGGAATTCCAAAGATCACTTCAGGAAAGCAGGAAGATCTGGTATTCGGGATCATTATCTTATTTGTGCTGATGCCGATTATCTCTGGCGGAATGGCTATTTTCGGGTACTATTCGCTTACAGGGGAATATTCGGACGATAAGATCTAAAATAAATTAATGATAATTGATGGGTGCAGATTTACTCATCAATTATCTTTTATCATTCATCATTTATGAAGAAAAGACACGAACAAAAACTGATTATCCTGAGCATCGGACTGATGATAGCTTTCAGCATCCCTGTTTCACTGCTTTTCAACAGTGAGAAAGATGTTTTCGGCTACCCGATGATCCTGGTTTATATGTTCGCAGTCTGGATGATCTCCATCATTATTTCTTTTGTAATCGTAAAAAAGTATGATGAGTAGCCTGGCATTATTTGTTGTTGTTTTAATCTATCTCGCTCTTTTATTCTTAGTGGCCCATTTAGCAGAGAAGAAGAGAAGCAAGCGCTGGATCAACAATCCCTACATTTACGCATTATCTCTGGCAGTATACTGTACAGCCTGGACGTATTACGGAAGCATAGGCGTTGCAGCTACAAGCGGACTGAATTATCTGCCTATTTACATTGGCCCCATCATGATTATTCCGGCATGGATCTATATCAATACACGGATTGTAAGGATTTCAAGAATCAATAAGATCAGCAGTCTCGCAGACTTTATTTCCTTACGATACGGGAACAGCAGAAGCTTCAGTGCAATAATCACCATTGTATGCCTGCTGGCCATCGTTCCTTATATCGGACTTCAGATCAAGGCAATCTCCGAAACCTTCCATTTGGTCACAGAAACTTCAATGTCCAAGAATATACTGACGGACAATGCTACGTTTGTAGTCATTTTAATAGCCTTATTCTCTTCCTATTACGGAACAAGATATGTAGATGCCTCGGAAAAACGCCTGGGAATTATTTCCGCCATTGCCCTGGAAAGCTTTTTAAAGCTTTTCTTTATCATTATTTTAGGAATATTCGTCATCTATTTTGTATTTGACGGTTTTTCAGATATTTATGAAAAGGCAAGTAAATTTGAAGATTTTAAGCAGAAAAATACTTTCAACGGTATTGAGGATGCTATGAACTGGATGATTTTATGCATGATCTCCGCCACAGCAATCTGTATTCTTCCAAGGCAGTTTCACACAGCAATTATAGAAAACAGGCAGGAAAAACACATCAGAACTGCTATCTGGTTTTTTCCGCTCTACTTACTTATTTTTACCATATTCATTTTTCCTATTGCCTGGGGAGGAAGACTCATTTTTGATGGAGATAAGGTAAATCCGGAATTCTATTCTATTCTGATTCCGCAGCATTTTGACAATACTTTAATCACGGTTTTCGTATTTCTGGGTGGATTAAGTTCCTGCATTTCCATGATTATTATTTCCGCCATCACCTTATCCATAATGCTTTCCAATAACCTTATCATTCCTTACGGCTTATTGGGAAAATTCAAGTCTGATAATGAGGTACAGAACACCAGAAACATTACCAATATCAGGAAGTTCAGCATCTTTGCCCTGATCATCATGGCTTTTGTTTTCTATAAATATTTTATTCTGAAGACATCCCTGGATTCCGTTGGTCTTATCTCATTTGTTGTCATTGCACAACTGGCTCCTTCTTTTTTCGGGGCTATTTTCTGGCGAAGAGGAAGTTACAAAGGCGCTGTAGCAGGACTTCTTGTGGGACTAGCAATCTGTTACTTCGGCCTTATTATTCCACAGTATTATTTCTCATACAATCAGGAATTTAAAGGAGTTCTTCGTGAGATGTACGATGCTTTTGCATTTTTCAATATTCCTTTTTTAAGCAGGATTTCGCAGATATTCTTCTGGTCTATCTTAGTTAACACCGCAGTTTTTACCATTATTTCCGTGAGCGTTAAAGGAAACTATCGTGAAAGAAACTTTGCGGAATTATATGTAGACATTGACAAATACATACAAAATCATGAAAATGCATTCATCTGGCGTGGAACAGCTTATGTTTCAGATATTAAGAACATCCTGGAAAGATTCTTAGGCAAGAATAAAACGGAACAGGCTTTAAGAATTTTCAATTTAAAATATAACATCGATTCCAAAACCGAAACAGCAGATTCAAGGTTCATCAAATTCTCAGAAAACCTTCTGGCAGGAAGAATAGGAACTGCATCAGCTAAAATCCTCATCGAAGGAGTGACGAAAGAAGATAAAATATCTTTGAAAGAAGTTTTAAATATTTTAGAGGAATCCAAAGAAAATATCACCCTCAATAAAAAGCTGACAGAACAGTCTGAAGAATTACAGAAACTTTCCGATGATCTCAGAACAGCCAATGAAAACCTGATCGTTAAAGACCGCCAGAAAGATGATTTCCTGGATTCCGTTGCCCATGAACTGAGAACCCCGATCACCGCCATACGTTCGGCAGGAGAAATTTTAGCGGATGATGATGATATTCCTTCAGATATCAAACAGGAATTTTTAAACAATATCATTACGGAATCCGACAGGCTGAGCGAAATCATCAACGATATTCTTTACCTTGACAAACTGGAACACGGCGAAATTGTTTTACACATCAGAGAAAACAACATCCTTGAAACCTACAAAAAAGCTTTAAATCCGCTACTCCACCTGATACAGCAGAAAAACATCCATTTAAGTGAAGTTAACCTTCTGAATCAAACCACATTGCAATATGATGAAGCAAGAATGATACAGCTCTTCCACAATATCCTCGGAAATGCTTTAAAATTTACCGATGACCAGGGAACCATACAAATCAAGCTGTCTGAAAAACAAGAAAACCTGATCATCACGGTTTTTAATACGGGAAGACACATTCCTGAGGAAGACCTTGATATGATTTTTGATAAATTTTACCAGTCAAAAAACCAGAATATTCTGAAACCTACAGGAAGCGGACTCGGACTGGCTATTTCCAGGAAAATTGTACAGGCTCACAACGGAAGAATAAAAGCAGAAAACAGCGGCCTGGGCGTAACTTTCACAATAAGTATTCCTTATAACATTACAAAAGAGATAAGAAATGAAGTTGAACAAAACCAATAACCATCTATGAGAAAGATCATTATTGCCGATGACGAACACAAAATATTAATGTCGCTGGAATACAGCTTCAAAAAAAACGGTTATGACGTTTACATCGCAAGAGACGGAACGGAAGTCCTGGATTTCCTGAAAACCATGACTCCTGATGTAATCCTTCTGGATATCATGATGCCCAATCTGGACGGATACAGTACCCTGGAAGCCATCAAAAAAGAGGACAAACTGAAAGAGACAAAAGTCATTTTCCTGAGTGCCAAAAACAACCCAAGAGATATTGAAAAAGGTCTGGAAATGGGCGCTGATGCCTATGTAACAAAACCCTATTCCATTAAAAAACTGATACAGCAGATTGAGGAGATGTTTGGGTAGATGAGAGATTCAAGATTTCAGACATCAGATATCAGATAACAGACATCAGAAGTGTAGATATTGGACATTAGATATAAATATGCATCCGTCATTTCGGGTGAAGTGAAGCAATTTCTTAATAATCTTAATTCTTAAATGAATCGTAATGGTTAAAAATACTGAGCTATTAAGATTTTGTTAAGCTGTTAAGAAAATTAAGTTTAGCCTTACATTCAGAATCCTTCACCTGCACTAAAAAACATGAAACACAAAAATTGATATGAACACAGATATTCTTTTTAAACAAAGCATAGACGACAGAGAAAATTTCTGGAAAGAACAGGCCAAAGAAATTCAATGGTTTGAATTTCCACAGCAGATACTTTCTAAAGATAGAAATGATTATTCACAGTGGTATTCAGACGGACAGCTCAATATGTGCTACCTGTGCATTGACAAGCATATTGAAGACGGTTTCGGTGATCAAACCGCTATCATTTATGACTCTCCCGTTACCAGTCAGAAGAAAACCTACACGTTTAATCAGGCTAAAGAAGAAATCTCGAAATTTGCAGGAGGACTTTCTTCATTGGGCTTAAAAAAAGGTGATACTGCCATTATTTACATGCCAATGATTCCGCAAACCCTCTTTGCAATGCTGGCCTGCGCCAGAATCGGAGTGATCCACAATGTGGTTTTCGGAGGTTTTGCACCCCATGAACTCGTTGTAAGAATAGATGACTGTAAGCCAAAAGCCCTGATTACTGCTACAGCTGGTGTAGAAATAGCAAGAAGAATTCCTTATTTACCCCTTGTTGAAAAAGCCATTGAGCTGGCACAGGATAAAGTGGATCACATTATTGTTTACAACCGAAAACTGGTAGACAATCAGCATGAAATGTTTGAAGGACTTATTGATTATGAAGAATTAGTTCAAAAATCAGAACCTGTGGATTGCGTTTCGGTAGAATCTATTCATCCCCTGTATTTACTTTACACATCAGGAACAACGGGAAAACCAAAAGGAATCACCCGGGATACCGGAGGTTACGCAACAGCCCTTAAATTTTCCATGAAATGCATTTATGGTGTTGATCCTGGAGAAACTTACTGGGCTGCATCTGATTTCGGCTGGGCAGTAGGCCACAGTTTCAGTGTTTACGGGCCGCTTATCAACAGGAATACAACCATCATTTTTGAAGGAAAACCCATTATGACACCTGACGCCGGAACATTCTGGAGAATTATCTCTGAATATAAAGTTTCCGTAATGTTCACCGCTCCTACAGCCATCAGAGCCATCAAAAAAGAAGATCCAAACGGAGAGCTGGTTAAAAAATATGATCTGAGCCATTTCAAAAAGCAGTTTCTGGCCGGCGAAAGATGTGATGTAGCTACCTTAGACTGGTTTGCGGAACATATCGGAATTCCTGCTATCGACCATTGGTGGCAGACAGAATCCGGATGGCCTATGCTGGGATTAATGACTTTTGATAATAATTATCAAATTAAAAGAGCTTCCGCCGGAAAACCAATTCCGGGATATGATATTAAAATCTTTGATGAAAACGGATTTGAATTAGATCCACACCATGAAGGTTATCTGGTGATCAAGCTTCCGCTTCCTCCCGGAGCCCTTCTGGGAATCTGGAATGATCATGAGCGTTTCCAGAACAGCTATCTTTCACAGTATAATGGATATTATTTTTCAGGAGATGGGGCCATTCAGGATGAAGACGGTTACATTTTCATTACAGGAAGAGTTGATGATGTCATCAATGTTGCGGGACACAGGCTTTCCACCTCGGAAATGGAGGAAATTGTGTCTTCTCATCCGGATGTTGCGGAATGTGCTGTTGTAGGTATTGATGATGAACTTAAAGGACAGGTTCCTTTTGCCACAGTTGTATTAAAAAACGGTTCAGCAATCAGTGAAGATGACATTGAAAAAGACATCATCAGGATGGTCCGCGAAAAGATTGGCGCTGTAGCTTTTTTAAAAAACGTCATGGTTGTCAAACGATTACCTAAAACCCGTTCCGGAAAGATTTTAAGAAAACTGATCAGAACATTACTGGACGGAAAAGATTTCCAGGTTCCATCCACTATAGACGATGAAAAAATCATTGAAGAAATCCAGGAAAAAATCAGTAACTATAGGGCTTAAGCTATAAATTAAACATATATTTAATATTAATAAAATTCAAATTTCAAAAAACGAAGGGATATGAGAAATTACTTAATTGAAGATCTTCCACATTATTTTGAAGAGTATAAAAATTCTATTAAAAACCCAAAAAAATTCTGGGATAAGATAGCCGACCAAAACTTTGTGTGGTACCAAAGATGGAGCAAAGTGGTTAAGTATGATATGAATGAAGCCAAAATTGCATGGTTTAAAAATGCCAAATTAAATATCACCAAAAACTGTATCGACAGGCATCTTTCCGTAAGAGGTGAAAAAACCGCCATCATCTGGGAACCGAACGATCCAAAAGAAGAAGCACAGCATATTTCCTACAATGAATTGTACAGCCGCGTCAATAAAACAGCCAATGTTTTACGTGAAATGGGTATTGGAAAAGGTGACAGAGTCTGCATCTACCTCCCTATGATCCCTGAATTGGCAGTTACCATGCTGGCCTGTGCAAAATTGGGAGCTGTACATTCCGTAATATTTGCAGGGTTTTCAGCTTCTGCCGTTGCTTCAAGAGTTAACGACTGCAGTGCCAAAATGATCATTACCTCAGACGGAAGCTACAGGGGAAATAAAGTTCTGGACCTGAAAAGTATTGTAGACGAAGCCCTGGAAAAAACACCAAGTGTGGAATCTGTCCTTGTCGTAAAAAGGACACACAATGAGATCAAAATGAAAGAAGGCAGAGACCATTGGATGGCTGATCTGTATGAAAAAGCTTCCGCAGATTTCGTCACCGTGATTATGGATGCCGAAGACCCTCTTTTCATCCTGTACACTTCAGGTTCTACCGGAAAACCGAAAGGAATGCTCCATACCTGTGCCGGATACATGGTGTACACGGCTTATACCTTTAAAAATGTATTTAATTATAAAGAAAATGATATTTACTGGTGTACGGCTGATATCGGCTGGATCACGGGACACTCTTACATTTTATACGGGCCATTGCTTAACGGAGCCACAACCGTTATTTTTGAAGGTGTACCTACTTACCCTGAGCCGGACCGTTTCTGGGAAGTGATCGAAAAGCATAAAATTACCCAGTTCTACACGGCTCCTACTGCCATCCGCTCATTAGCCAAAGAAAGCACGGAATGGGTAGACAAACATGATTTGAGCACGCTGAAAGTAATAGGTTCTGTAGGTGAACCCATCAATGAAGAAGCATGGCACTGGTTCAATGATCATGTCGGAAAGAAAAAATGCCCGGTTGTTGATACCTGGTGGCAAACGGAAACCGGAGGAATCATGATCTCTCCTCTCCCTTTTGTTACCCCAACCAAACCGACATACGCTACCCTTCCGCTTCCGGGAATTCAGCCTGTGTTAATGGATGATAAACGGAATGAAATTACAGGAAACCAGGTAACCGGAAATCTTTGCATCCGGTTTCCGTGGCCGGGAATTGCAAGAACCATCTGGGGAGATCATCAGAGATATAAGGAAACGTATTTCAGCGCTTTTCCGGGAAAATACTTCACAGGTGACGGTGCATTGAGAGACGAAGTCGGATACTACAGAATTACAGGCCGTGTGGATGATGTAATTATTGTTTCCGGGCATAACCTGGGAACCGCCCCTATTGAAGACAGCATCAATGAGCATCCTGCCGTTGCAGAATCTGCCATCGTTGGCTATCCTCATGACATCAAAGGAAATGCTTTATACGGCTTTGTGATCTTAAAAGAAACAGGAGAAGGCCGCGACAAAGACAATCTTAAAAAGGAGATCAATCAGCTTATTTCAGACCAGATAGGGCCTATTGCCAAGCTGGATAAAATACAGTTTGTTTCCGGGCTTCCGAAAACACGTTCAGGGAAAATTATGCGTAGAATCCTGAGAAAAATTGCAGAAGGAGATTTCAGTAATTTCGGAGATATTTCTACATTGCTGAATCCTGAAATTGTAGAAGAAATCAAGAATGAAAGAATATAATTATATTTTATTCAATATATACTATAGAACGGGCTTTACAGCCCGTTTTTTATTTCCTGCAGATTTCACATATTATACCATGAATAAAATCAAACACCTGTTCAATAGATATTTTCAAACATTTTAACATTATATTATAGACAAATGATTAAAATGCAAAATTTATTAAATTTTCAATAACAATATTGAAAAATATTTATTACCTTTAAGTACAATTTTAAAACTATTGCTTATGTCAAATATATTAGCTGGATTATTTGCACATCACAGCGATTACAAAAAACTAGAAGCCGATCTGGAGAATTCAGGATTTGAAAATTCAGATTACATCGTATATCTTAATAACGGCTCTGACACCTCTCAATACCTCGCAAGTGTTGTGGTAAAAGATAATAACCAAACTGATGGCGTCCGGAATATTTTCAACCAAAATTCAGTACTGAAAACCTATTTATTGGAGAATATGGGTATTGGAGATGCAAATTATGATAATATCAAACGATTTATTGATGCCCGAAACAGAGCCGAAATTCATAACAGCCCCGATGTGAAAATAAAAGCATCAAGCAGTGGCATAGATTCAGAAGTGAAATTCTGACAAGAAACACAAAATCTAATAACCGGAATCCGCAGAACATTCTGCGGATTTTTATGTTTGAAAAGTTTAAAAAATTTCGTATTTTCGTTTAAATATAGGCATTAGCACAAATGAGTTACGATTTAGAACAGGAAAATAAAGAGATCCTTGCCCGGTATAAGGATCTGATTTCGAACACATACAGAACTCTGGACGAGGAAAATAACAAGCTCATCCGGAAGGCATTCGATATTGCATTGGATGCCCATAAAGATCAAAGAAGAAAATCCGGCGAACCATATATTTACCATCCCATTGCCGTTGCTAAAATTGTAGCAACAGAGATCGGCCTGGGAGCCACTTCCATTGCCTGTGCCCTGCTGCATGACGTGATAGAAGACTCAGATTACACCTATGAAGATCTCAAAAAGATTTTTGGAGAAAAAATAGCCAATATTGTAAACGGGCTCACAAAGATCTCCATCATGAATCATCAGAATATTTCCGTACAGTCTGAAAACTACAGGAAACTGTTACTGACATTATCTGAAGATTTCAGGGTTATTCTGATCAAAATTGCAGACCGTCTTCACAATATGAGGACCCTGGAAAGCATGGCTCCGGACAAGCAGAAAAAGATTGCTTCGGAAACCGTTTATATTTATGCTCCCATGGCCCACCGCCTTGGATTGTATAATATCAAATCGGAACTGGAAGATCTTTCATTAAAATACAATAATCCGGAAGTTTATACCGAGATCACGGAAAAACTTGAATCCGCCAAAGAAAACCGAGAAAGATATATTGAAGAGTTTAAAACCGAAGTTTCAGAAAGATTAAAAGACGAAGGTTTAAATTTCAACATCAAAGGCCGTGCAAAAGCAATTTCTTCCATCTACAGAAAGATGCTTAAACAGGGCGTTTCTTTCGAAGAAGTCTTTGACAATTATGCCATCAGGATCATTTATAAATCGGATGCTAAAAATGAAAAGTTTCTGGCCTGGAAAATCTATTCTATTGTAACAGATGTTTATCACAGTAACCCTTCAAGAATGAGGGACTGGATCACACAGCCGCGCTCAACAGGTTATGAAAGTCTTCATTTGACCGTTCTTGGACCGGACAGAAAGTGGATTGAAGTACAAATCCGTTCAGAAAGA